>QBVD01000042.1 GCA_003058525.1 gamma proteobacterium symbiont of Ctena orbiculata
CATTTCAGGAAGTTAATTCACCCCACACATAGATATACCATAATGAATATCGTATGCAGCCATCCCACAACCTTACATCGGCTGCCATAGAGCATATACAGCGGCATGGAAAGCGTGCCGAAACCGAAGTGGATACCTGATACTGTCCAATTGGCAATAGGGGTTGGCATGTCGACAAATCAAGGAAGAGTCAAGCATTGAACATCGATGCCGTTAATGAGCTAGGGCCTGTTAACACTAATCCAATCGACTCTGCTGGAGCTGTTTTTTTACCCAGCAAGGCAGAATGAGCGAGGTTTAGCCGTGCTAAATGAGCGAATGATAACGCCGCTGGGTGGAAAAACAGCCCAGCCCTTCGGGTTGTGCCTGAAAATGCGCCACTCGGCGTTGCTCGTCGCTCATTTGGAATCACCAAACTTCACTCCTCGCACCTTGATTGGCGCATTTTCAGACACAACAGAGCCGATTGGATTAGTGTTAACAGGCCCTAGGAAAGTGACCATCAGAAATACCCAACATTAGGTGTGGCGGCCGGGAATCGCGCCGAACTCGCCAGCAACCTCTACCGATGGTCACAGATGTGGTGTAGATGATCCTGGGATCAAAGCGAAAATCGGGCGAAACCTTGTCATTATGTCTAACGTACTTATCATTGATGATCAATCAATAACCAGAATGATTTTACAGGAATTGGTTGGTTCCATAGATAAGGATATCACTTCAACCTGCTTTGCCGACCCTACCCAGGCGCTCGAATGGGCAAAATCCCATGAAATCGATCTGGTTATCACGGATTACAAAATGCCGCAGATGGATGGCATTGAGTTTATCAAGTGGATCAGGCGAATACCTCGCTGCAATGATGTTCCGGTGATGATCGTCACCTGTGTGGAGGATCAATCGATTCGCTATCTTGCACTGGAATCCGGTGCCAACGACTTTATCACCAAACCCATTGATCATACAGAGTGCCGTGCCCGTTGCCATAATATGCTGACCATGAGTCTGCAGCGAAAACTGATAAAGGACCGGGCGTTGTTGTTGGAGCGGGAGATCCGTAAAACCACTCAGGAGCTGCATGACCGGGAGCAGGAGACCTTGATGAGGCTGGCAAAGGCCGGGGAGTACCGGGATGAAGACACCGGGAACCATATCCTGCGCATATCCCGCTACTCAAAGCTGATTGCCCATCGCCTTGGCCTATCTCACGAACGATGTGATTTGATCGCCCAGTCCGCACCCATGCATGATATAGGCAAAATCGGCATACCTGACGCCATTCTTCTGAAACCAGGGCGATTAACCCCGGAAGAGTACAAAATCATGCAACGCCACACGCTTGTAGGCTATGAGATTCTTAAAGACAGCCTCTCAAAATATATTCAGATTGGAGCAGTTATTGCGCTCAATCACCACGAAAAATTCAATGGTGAGGGCTACCCACACGGCCTGAAGGGCGATAGCATTCCTCTGGAAGCTCGTATCGTGGCCATCGCCGATGTGTTTGACGCCCTGGTAACCGACAGGCCATACAAAAAGAGCTGGCCTATGGAGAAGGCGATTGAGTATATTAATGAGGAGCGAGGCAAACACTTCGATCCGGACTGTGCCGAAGCCTTTCTCAGTGAACTACAGGAGGTAGAATTGATTCACCATGCATTAAAAGCCGCCCCCAGAAGGACCGATGCGTGAGCATACCTGCGGAGAACCGCCTGCCATCCCCGGCTGATCCATCCATCACGGGACGCCGATACCACGGTACGGCTTTTATCATTAGTAGCATTGTGGTCTGCTATATGGTGAGTCAGTTTCTCTGGCTGGAACCGTCTGCAGACCAACTGGCAACCGTCACCCTGGCTGCTTATTACGCCATGATACGGATGATCCAGCTCATCACAATTCGTAAACCGTATCATCTCCCGCTGCATTTACATGGTCCGCTGGTCGTTTTCGATCAAATATACCTGGGTGTTATGACGCTGTCCGGACTACCCGTCTACTTGACATTGCCACTGAGTGGATTATTGCTCTTTATGACGAGATCACTGGGTGTGAGTTATGTATTAATCGCCATACCCGTAACCTTTGCCATTGTGCTCTATTCACTGATCGGCTTTTCTGGTTTTCAGCTGAATGCGCCGACTGCCATCATCATATCACTGGCGACGGTTTTCACTGCCAGCCTCAATATACTGCTGCCACTATTCATCGCGGCAATACGCAAATCCAGCCCATCAGAAAAACGCAATTCACAGGAGAACGAATCTCAGAAATCTGAGCAAGCACCACAACAGAATACACGTTTTTCCTCTCCTATCATGGAAAAATCAGGGTTGCGTATTCTGATAATATCAAATAATGATAATCGGCTGACATCAATATCCGACCACTTCAACGACTGGGGCTATGACTACACAATCAGCAGGAATTGTGTTCAGGCGTTCAGGCACATGCTGTCTCGTTATCAGCTCAATAAATTCGTTTCCTACACAACTGTGATAGTTGATCAGCAGGGGCTGGATCTCGACCCGATATCACTGGCGCAACTGATACAAAATGAACCCAGGCTGGCAGGTACAAGACTGATCTGCTACAAGGCTCCCTCTGTTCTTCATCAGCAATCACATCAGTTATACCAAGCGGGCTATGCCGCACTCCTCGAAAGCCCCCTGAATAAAGCCCGACTGTTCAGTGCGCTTCACGGGGAGCAACAGCAATACCTGGATTCCACCAACATTATCTGCCTCTCAGAACGCAGAGCACACAAAAAGAGCAAACCAAAACAGGGAATTATCCTGCTTGCAGATTCCGCGTCTTCTGAAAGAACCACTCTCAGTAAAGCACTTATTCAGGCAGGCTATAAAGTGCATATGGTGGATGATGGCGATCAGGCACTTGATGCGCTTGAAGAAGAATCCGTTGACCTTGCGATTGTCAATATCAACCTCTCAATTATGAGCGGCACCCAAGTACTCAAACTCCATCGCTTTACCACACCCTATAAACAATGGGTGCCATTTGTATTTTTGAGTAATGAAAACAATGCGGATACGTTACGGCTCTGCCGTTCAATCGGAGTACAGGCCTGCTTCTTCAAACCTGTGGTTGCGACCGATTTGCTGGAGATGATTCCTACATTGCTCACCCAGCATCAATCAATAGATACCGACCTCAACCACTACCACATAATACCTGAAGAGAACAATCTAACGCATTTTCAAAACGCCAGCCTGCTGGATCATATGACACTTTTACGTCTGGAACGGCTGGATAGCGGTATCACATTCATTAATGACTTGATCAAAATTTTTGAGGCGGAAGGGTCAGTAGTACTACGCACCATGCGGCAAGCCGTGGATAGGAAACAATTTGGGCTATTTCTCGATCAAGCACAAATACTACTGGACAGTGCCGGCCAACTTGGCGCATTTGCCCTGTATGAGCTGAACCGTAATGCGACCAGGTTACGAGCATATGAATTCGAATATAGAGGTTATGAAGTATTGGAAGAAATAGAAAAGACCTTCAACCTCACCTTACAAGCCTACTCCCATTATCTCTCTCAGCGTGCCGCAGCGCTGAAAAAGGACCGAATTTAGATTTTGCAACGTCGCTGCGGTATATAGCTAAGGTTGCCTCTTTTGAAGATAGTGGTTCAGTGCCTGGCAGGTCACGGAATAGGTCGAGGATATTTTTGCCAACATCTTTACTCCGCGGCTATGTAAATCCGACTGTTCGATACCTGACACGGCAGAGCACACCGTCTTGAGAGAGAAGGCTCCCATACCAGAGGCATTGTCTGCGATGGCATGGGCACTATCCCGATATTGATTAAGATCCCCCTCCTCCAATGACTTTTGCATATTTATCAGCTGGGCATCACTGTCGCGTAAAAAGCTATCAGCCATACTCTGCAAAAAATTTGGGTCTTTACTCAGTTTTTCCAAATCCATCAGTGTCTTGTGATCGAGCACCTGAAGATGCCTCACCGAATTGGCCTCTCGTAGAGGCTGATCCATCAATGTACCCGGTGGAATGTCCATCATTTCTATACCCAATACACGATTCACCATTTCAAGCAGGTGAGATGAACGGACCGGTTTAGTCAAATAGGCGCTGACACCAATCTCATCACACTGTTTAACAGCTTCCGTCGTTGCATTCGCTGTAAGAATCATGAATGGCATCTGCGCTTCATCCACATGCATGGCGCGGTAGTGTTTTATGACATCAATACCACCGACATCAGGCATTTGCAGGTCCACTATCGCCAGATCATAGGGTTTTGTATCCAATAGCGCTATCGCCTCCTCTCCATTGGAAGCCACATCAACGGTATGACCCTGCATTTCCAATATTTTCTTTACAACCTTCTGGTTGATCAGATTATCTTCCGCCAACAATATACAAGAGTGTGTGGATTCTCTCGGTGGTAACCCCTTAAACACCATAGACCCGGCATCTACTCCTTGTCGTGTCTTGTGAAGTACATACATGAATGCATGGTGGAGCTTTTTATGAGTGACGGGAGGTGACACGATGGCGGAACATCCATCACTATCACCTGCCTTGATATCATCCCTTACACAGACTATAGAAAGTCTGTCCAGACTTTTTTCCGCCCTGATCGCACTTATCAACTCATCAACAGCGAGACCTGTGTAGTTTTCATCAATAATTGCCATATCAAACGGAGAGTCCATTTTCTCCGCATTCAATAACTCAAGAAAGCCATCGGCAACACTGGTGCACACTTTTGTTATCATCTGCCGTTCCTGCAGATAATCGAGTACATGGTTCTCATTTGACAGCAAATCGGTAAACAGAAGCACTTTGACTTCATCGAGACATATCTCATCATCTAACAGCTTCCCTGGCAGCGCGGGTAATACGAACCAGAAACGACTGCCTTCGCCAGGCCGGCTTTCAACTCCGATTTCCCCTCCCAGCAGCTCAACCAACTGTTTTGTAATCGTTGTCCCAAGTCCACTGCCGGAATTTTGATGAATTGTTGTCTCATCACATTGAGAGAAACGGTCAAATATCCGCTGTTGCTGGGATTCCGAAATGCCAATACCGGTATCGATCACCTCAAACAGCAGCCAGGAATCTCCTCCTTTAAGGTGCTCTCCCGCGGTTGGAGAGAGCCGCAGTGTTACACTCCCTTGTTGGGTAAACTTGATAGCATTATTTAGAAGATTGATCAGTATCTGTCGCACCAGTTGCGGATCTGTCCGAACCACAGGCGTTACGGCCATATCGATCCAACTGTTCAGCTTAATCGATTTTGCATCCGCGCTAGGCTGCATCATCGCCAGGACATCCTGAATAAGTCGTAAGATGTCGTGATCTTTGAGTAACACCTCCACCTTACCTGCTTCGATTTTCGAAAAATCAAGAATATCCTCTATCAGATTCAACAATGTCTCAGCTGATGCCTGAATGGTGCGCATAATCTCCCGTTGCTCGATTCCCATTGGCGTGCTCGCCAACAAATCGGTCATCCCGACAACACCGTTCAGAGGAGTACGGATTTCATGACTCATATTCGCCAGAAAACGGCTCTTTGCCGTGCTGGCGGCTTCAGCCCGTAACTTTTCTTTTTCCAGGCGTCTCAACAGTAGTGTCACATACAAGGTGGTTATCAAAAGCCCGATTAACAGGCCGGTACTCATAAGCTTGTGCTGAAACCAGAATTCATTGTTCATTATCACAATGCTGAATCCGATCATACTAAGCCCGCTGGTCAGAACGAGTGCAGTGGTACCAAAACGAAAACCATTGCCCAAACTGATCCAGAGATAGAAGACATAGAGCATTGCTGCATATTCACCGCCTATCCACATTGACCAGGTGATCATCCCCACATCGAACAGCATGGTCAGTTGACGGCGTAAAAGATAGCGCTTTGGATCGATGGTAATCGCAATGAGAATACAAATTGCGACGAAGAAATATAGCGAAGCAATATAAAGAAGCTGATGATAGAGGTCATCCGGTGGCGTGAAGAGTTGCAATGCGAAGCAATAGATTAGCATCAGTATTGCCATCACGACGCGCACAATCGACTGCTCCCACTCCCGGTCTGGGGCGGACTTCAGTCGATCAATGATTGTTTTGAGTTGCATGACTATTACTGCGTCCTGCTTAATTGTTCTTCAAGCCCCGTGACAGTTATTCATCACACCCCGAGAGAGAATCACAGGCATTAACCATATTTGCATCATGGTTGATTACGTTTTCGAGCTGAGTTCCGTAGTAACCATGCGATAATCAGTTAACATTACCATATCAATCTATCGCATAGGCGACAGATTCCCTGGCTATCTGGTATTAGGGTCTGTTAACACTGCAAATAGTATAGTTACTTAAGCGAGGAATAGTGTATGGGATTATAATTTAACGTTTACAGAATTAAAGTTTATGGCTTGCTCGAATATAACCCAATGCTGCGGGCCTTCCATGCCTGCTTTCGGTCCCCCTGCACCCGCACCCCGTTAGACGGATCTTCTTGCAACGATAGTCAAAGCATCCGGGATAAGTTCCACCTTTATCTCTTCGAATTCGAAAAGCTACTGATATTGTCTGAGGAGTGCATTATCACATCGCTTTCTGTGAAACTACTGGAATGATGCTCAATTGTAAACCATCACCTGTAATGATGGTTAATACAGATGAAAACTGATCTGCTTTGTTAAATAAACACCTAAGATATTTCGATATACCAAATTATCGATCGGTGATCAGGTAAATTCAATTGAGCGGCTCCCATCGGAGCCGCTGATTGTGTTTCAGTGATGGCGACTTATATCCACCGGTTCAGCATCACCCAGCAGATGGGCGAACTGTTCACCTGAAACCTTGACCAAGTGTTCGTGATCACCCGACTCGAAATAGACCTCGGGTTGATTCAGCAATGTTCTGTCAACCAGGGTGATCAGCTTGTACGCAGTACCGAGGGGTGGTATGGCGCCCCGTTCGCAGTCGGGAAAGAGCTGTATCAACTCATTCTCGGTGGCAAGGCCTACCTCTCTATCGAGCAAGCGATGCAGTTTTCCCAGGTGGACATGGTAATCGCAGGGCACGACCACCATCATGTACTCATCCCCCTCCTTGACGATGACTGCCTTGGCTAGATGGTCACTCTCCACATGGGCGGCGCCGGCACTCTCCATACTGGATTGGGTATGTTTATGGGCGATCAGCTCATAGGGTATGGCTTGTCCCTCCAAATAGGATCGGACGGTATTGGAAACACTCATGGCTTACCTCCAAATGGCTTGTCAGATGAAAGGCCACTTCGCATAGGGTTATTTACGGTATACCACAAAAAAATGACAGCGTTTTGAATCGATGAAGGACTCTATATCAATTTTAGCCGATCCTCAGCATTGCGTTGGGAACGAATTTGTAGGTACCGACAAATAATACGAGGTCATGGCGTCATCAAATCGTGCTGGATTAATTATTTCATTTGCATTATTGGGTGACGATAAACGTTGGTCACTGATTTTGTCGGCTGCAGAGAATACAAGTGAGGTAATCGGATTAGTGTTAACAGGTCCTAGGGTATTTCAAAATCCGAAAACGTTTTTTGATGAACCTCCTCAACACCTTTATTAGCGATATATTCACTCCATTCGGCCCGGGTAAGATTTCTCCCGGCAACCTGCCTCGCCAGACTCAGGAGCTCAACATCGCTGAGTTGTGCGTAATGATTGTTTATTCCCGAGCCTGCAGCAGGTTTCTCGAACATCCATAACCAAGGCGGACCATCTTCATCCAGTGTAACCAGCCAGTCTTTGTCTGGTGCGAAAGTGATCTCTTCAGTCTCGATCTGCCTGCCAAAGAATGTGAAGGGCTGTTGTGCCGGATTACTCAAGTCGAAATCCCATACCATCGGTTCCGCCGCCAACACCAAGAGAGCATTACTGTTTTTGAAAAACCCCAGTGAAGATACCCCGCGTCCCTTGACATCAAATTCACGCATCATGCGCAGTTCCCTGTTGTCGCGTTTCGATTCGGCATAGTCGTTCAAATCCCAGATGCGCACCTTGGAATCGTATCGGCTTGCCGCGGCAATCCAGCGATCGTCACTGCTGAATGTAATATGATTCACCTCTTCCGGCAGTGTCAAATAGGCCCGATATGACTCATCTCCCAAGTGCCACAGTGTCACACCCCTGTCGTTGTCACCGCTATCGCCAACCTTCCATCCGACAACTGCAAGCCAATTCCCATGGGTACTGACATCCAGCATAGAGATGGCCCTGGACTGTAGAAAGTCTTTCTTATCGATGGCAATCCGCCATGCGTTATTGTCAAGGCGCCATAAGTCAATCTTGCTGCCGCTTACCGCCAGGCTGTTATCAGTATCGGCAGCGGCAAGCCATCGACTGTTCGCGCTGAAACGCAAAAGGCGTATACCGGCACTTCCTGCCAGCTTTTGTGACATACCGGCTCCATCTTCATCAAGGTTGCGCAGATCGATCAGATTCGGCGTGAGATCGCGATCGAGTATAGCCAACCAGTTTCCATCGTCGGTAAACACCATATCGTCCAAATCGCCCCAGTGTTCACCAATCTTTGATAGAGGCAATTCAGTACGGATGTTTTGTGTATCCATGAGGTGGACCGTATATTTGCCTTCAACTACGATCAACCAACGCCCATCCAGCGTGAGCGCTACTGGTTGAGCATCGACCTCCACTACCTCTTTGCTCTCCAGGTTCACGAGATATTGAGTTGGCTTGTTTTCATCGTCGGATTCGGCCTGCACCATAAACCAGTTGCCTACGGGTCCATAGGTACGCTGTACCTTGCCTTTTGACCAGGGAATCAAGTGATACGATTTGGATAGTCCATATGCATCAAGTTCGATAAAATGCAGTCCGTTGCTGCTTGCAAATACGATTGAATCACTGTCGACTGAAAATGATGAGTAATAGGAACCAGCCAGTCCTTTGGCCATCGGCCTTGCCATGTAAGTCGTCAGCAGTTTTGCCAAAGTCTTGCGCACTTCCTGTACCGTTTGTTCGCCTGCCCGCTGGGTAATACGCATACCCTCCGCCGCGAGAAGGATCGCTAACTGAGGATTGGCACTCACCAGATTTTCCGCTACCGATGCCAGGTTAAGGGCAACAGTTCGGCGATGATTGACTTGGGCTTGTTCGAAATTATCTGCCGTTTTTGTACGTTGCATGATGAAGAGCACTGCCAGAGACAGTACAATGAAGAGCCCGATCGAGCCGACTACAATGGTTCTTCGACGTATTCTCGTCGCCAACGTCCGGCTCTCTTCAATATATTCTTTTTGCAGTTCGGTTGAGGCCGGCTCTTTGCCTAAAATGGATTGTTTCAACCACTCCTCCGCCGAGATGAGATCATCGCCGCGAAGCACATAACTCGAATTCCGCTCCTTTATATCCCACTCACGTGCGCGTATGTGTAAGCGTGTATGGCGGCGCACCCAATCATGGTCTGTCTCAATGGTTTCAATCAGTTTTTCCAGACCATCGGTAAAGGCTTCACCTTGATCGAATGGCAGCCAATTCAGTTTTCTCAACTGTTGTGGTACTTGTGAGGGGTCGACAGGACGATAAACTATCGGAATCAAGCGCTTATAGTTTGACAATGCATAGTTAATCTCTTTCTCACATTCAGCGGATGCTGCCGATTCAGGACTGATCACAAAGATCACAGCCTGGGCTGAATCAATTGCCTGTTGGATTTCCGGACGCCATTCAACCGCATAAGGAATGCTGTCTTGATCGACCCAGACTTGATAATCTCTCTGTGTAAGGCTTTCTCGTAGTTTAACTACGAAATCCGTATCCACCCTGGAATATGAGATAAAGATATCATCCATCGCAAATAATCACTGTCCATCATAATTCATTGGAGTATGGCTGCATGCTAGGGCCTGTTAACACTAATCCAATCAGCCCTGCTGGGACTATTTTTTTGTCCAGCAAGGCAGAATGAGCGAGGTGTAGTTATGCTACATGAGCGAGTGATAACGCCGCTGGGCGGAAAAATAGCCCCAGCCCTTCGGGTTGCGCCTGAAAAAGCGCCACTCGGCGTTGCTCGTCGTTCATTTGGAATCACCAAACCTCTCTCCTCGCGCCCCGAAGGAAGTGCCCTTGGGGTGCGCCTTGAGTGGCTCTTTTTCAGGCGCAACAGGGCCAATTGGATTAGTGTTAACAGGCCCTAAGCAGTCAGATCATTCAATTATATCTGATTACATCTGATATACCGGGACATACTGGATCGGCAATACACGACAACATTGTTCCTGGTACTACGCAGCTCTTCGCTAAATATTGAATCAGATTCATACGCATAGGCTTTCATATGGCGTGCAGATCTTTGTAAAAGTTCCAAACTGCTTTTATAGAAGTCACTTTTGCGACTTACATTCAGCTTTCGATCTTGTATCTCATATTTTTAACCCCGCCGCTATGTTGCACCGCACAATTTTCACCTATACTATGCACTATATGTAATTGCTCCGCGGAGGTATGGCGATGAGCAAACAACTGAAAATCGATGCAGAGTACTGCGAACGAATCATCCTGGATTCCGGTGATTGCGTCTGTCTGCGGATGGTCCGGCCTACCGATAAGGCGACAATGCAGCGCGCCTTTACTGAGCTTTCCGGACCTTCCCGCCATAAACGATTCTTCGGTGCAAAACAGTCCCTCACCAAGGAGGATCTGCGTTATTTCACCGAGACTGACGGCTGGGACCATTTTGCCCTGGGGGCGGTAGTCATCGGTGAAGACGGCCGTGAAGGGGATGGGCTGGGTGTGGCCCGTTACATCCGGTTGCAGGAAGACTACGAGTGCGCGGAAGTCGCCATTACCGTCATCGACCGAATGCAGGGCAAGGGAATCGGCCGCATGTTACTGGAACGCCTGACCACTGCGGCTATCGAGCGGGGCATTCTGAGATTTCGTTTCGAGTGTCTGGCCCATAACCAGGAGATGCAAAACCTGGTAAAGAGGGTCTGCCGTGTTGTTGAGACCCGTTCTGACGGTGAGATCATGATTGCCGAAACCGACCTTCCCCGCCAGGATCCGGAGACTACCCCGATCACTCAGGAGCAAGTATTCCTTTTTTATGATCTATTTCGTGCCATGGCGATCCACTCTGTGGATCTACAGATGAGCCTGAACCGGGCGGCTGTTAATCGGACCATGAAGACAACTTTCATAGGCGCCGACCTACTGAAGCGGATCAAGCGCCCTGACCTCTTCATGTCGCGCTGAGACCCAGGTCGGGAAGAAAGCTGGTTAAGTATAAAAAGTAGGGCCATGTAAGCCCGGCATTGACCTGCGCCGATATCGTCCTGAGGATAGTCCTTAGAGACTTTCCGCTGATTAAGCGGTAGATGAAAGCGCCCGTACGGAAATATTACTCGTCGAAAACCTGGAACCGGTCACCCGGCTTGATCTCGGGTGACACCACTCTTACCCATCCCTTCTGCGGACCATTGGAGCGCCCCAGGTAGACCACTGCAATCTCGTTTCCATCCGGACGCTTCAACCAGTATTGCTCGTAACGTTGCTGAAGCGCACGCTCGGGTATCAGCACGGCGCCGGAACGCATCGGAATATCAAGTGCCAGCTCGACCCTCAATCCCCCCCTGTATGCAGGCAGGCCGGTGGAGAGTTCGAGTTCAAGATGTATCTTGCGTGACTGCTCGTCGAATGCAGGTGATATCCTGATTATCCTGGCCGGCAATTCCTCTTTGAGTTCCGGCAGATAGACTATGAGTCCCGCCTCCGCTTGTGTCTGCAAGGCCTGATACTCCGCCACACTGAGCGCAAATGGCGCCACCAGGCGACTGTAATCGCCAATCTCGACCACCGGTTCTCCGGCGCTGACCCACTTGCCCGGTTCGACATGGCGCGCGATTATCCGCCAACCGGCCGGTGCCTCGATGCAAAGCCGCTCCTTGCGCTCTTTCAATATCTCGGCCGCAATAATTAACGCTTCGATCTGGGTTTGGGTCTTGTCCAGATTGCGCTGTGCCGTATCCATTTGGCTTTGGGTCGAGCTGTTCTTTTTCAACAATTTGCTGTAACGGGCCACCTCCTTTCGAAAATAGGCTTTATCAACCTTCAATGCCTTGCGTTCTGCTTCATTTGCACGCAATTCAAGATCCAGATAGGTATCATCAAGACAAGCAAACGGCACTCCCTCCTCGATACGGTCGCCAATATCAGCATTTACGGATATGATACGCCCCGCTTGTTCCGCGGAGAGGGTTAGCTTTGAGTGGGCCCGGGTAAAACCAGACTGTATCTCTCTTTGCACTGCGGCCTTCACCTGCACTAAATTTTCCGCTGCAAAGAGCCCGGAGACAGAAATCACTGAGATGAGTAAAGACAATAAAACGCGCAATCTCATAGTGCGGTACATCCTATAACTCAGGCATAGACTGAGACTGTATATGCAAGGCTAAAATATATGATGTTCGGATCGAGTTGACTGTAGTTACCCTGTTGATTAATGCAACGGGTATCAGGTCACTGATTTTTAATGGATATCCGATCATTATCACATTTTTGCCGATGGCTTGCGAATCTTATAGAAACCTTTCTGTTGGGTGTATGGCCGGAGAGGGGGAGAATGCCGCTACGGTTTTTCTTACGGAATGATATGCGGTTCACCTATTGATCCATGCCTATTCAACAATCCGCCACTCAATATGACTTGTGTATAAATGTGTGTATGTGTATAATTAAATCATTGTATCAGCGGAGTCTTCAATATCATGGCCACTGCCGAAAATCTGGTCCGCAAACAGATCATGCTGTCTACCGACAACATTGAAAAACTCGACAAACTGTCCAAGCAACGCGGCACTTCTGCTGCGGAGATCGTAAGACTGTCGATAGAATCCTATGATCCCGATTCAGCGGACATAGAGGAAAATGAATTGCTGGAACTAGTTTCCGAACGCTTGAAAGAAGCGATCAAGGAGACAGTCAGCACCAGGAGGCGTCTCAATAAAGCGCTCAAAAAACTGGAATCACAGGAAACGAACTAGTGTCAGGTTTTAAAGAGATGCTGTTGGATGTACTGCGTCTGACAGACGAAGTAAAGCGCATGAATAAGGACATCGAACGGGTTGAATCGATCATGCTCGATGTAGACAAACGGGTGGTTCGCCTGGAAACCATCGTCGAGATTGCGAAGTCACAAGGCGGCCAACCAAAACTGCCAAAGAAGTAGTGAAAAGTGAAATCGTGGCGGCTTTAAAAGGCTATGCTGCAGTCTCCGGGGGCCGTTCGGTCATGGGATGCAATCTTGCTTCCGCCTCGATCCGCTTACCATTGCCCCACGCCCTTACCGCTTCCACAAACCAACCCTGACGCGTCGGATGCGGGCGGATGATATCCTGTTCTACAACGAAACTGCCATCGCTGTAAAAACGGAGCTGCCCGAATTTCACACCCTTTTTGTCATGCCAGTCACCGACCAGTTCATACTCACTGCTTGATGGATCGCGCTCAAGCCGGTAGTTGGCTTCGATCGGTTTTTTCAAGTCAATATCCTTCTGATCAAACCCCAGCCTGGCAGTCTCTTCATACATTCGATCGATGATCTTATTGGCGAGTACTCTGATCTTGTAGTAACGGATAGCGATTATCTCATCCATCACAGCCTCCACTTTGATTGCATTTACCTACCGGATCGATACAGTCGCGATATTGACTCAATTCTGTTTCATTAGGGTGACTATTTCCTGAGGGATTTTTTACAATCAACCAGATTCTCTTAGGCCTACGCAAGCAGTAAATAAAGACAAAAAAACCGGGACATACCGGCTAGAATGGATACACCGGATCACCTTCTGACACTATGAATCTGAGAGTGACAGGCTGGTCATTGAAGGTGAGGGAGTTTTTGTACGGTACAGTAGAGATCTGTGTATCATATCAACAATAAGCAGATTGATCACATAACCGTACCGGTATCTTATGATTAATCAGTCAAAGAATTGAAGTACATTAAATGATAAGTATGTAATCGACTCTCATCTTGATTTCACGCAGCTGTCATGCCTGATAATGATCATCACGCAATCCATTCAGTAAAAATCGGGTCAAACACAAAACGATGGCTCATGAGACAAAACTGGTGAAGCTTCCGGACAGCAGGCATCTGGCGTATGCTGAATATGGAGACCCCGAGGGGGTGCCGTCCATCTACTTACACGGCTTTCCCGGCTCCCGCCTTGAGGCTCGTCTGTTCGATCTGCCGGCGCGTCAACACGGACTGCGGGTCATAGCACCGGACCGTAATGGTCTGGGGCTGTCAGATCCAAAACCCGGAAGACGACTCATTGAATGGGCGGTGGACGTGGAGGCTTTGGCCGATAACCTGAAGCTAGAGCGGTTCTTTCTGATAGGCGTCTCAGGTGGCGGACCCTATGCCCTGGCCTGTGCGCACAAGTGTGCTGAACGCTTGGAAGGGCTGACCTTGGTCTGTCCACTCGGCCCCCTGGATCAACCCGCTTTGCTCGAAGCCATGCGCTGGCCCGCCAAAATCAATTTCAGGTCAATTCGTGACACCCCCTGGCTTTCGAATATCAGTTTCCGGTTTTCGGTCGTACCGCTGACACAACTCTGGCCTCAGTGGATATATCAGATAATGCTTGGCATGGCACCACCACCTGATGTTGCCGTCCTCAACCGCCCTACAGTACGCAAGGCGATAACCGCCTCTATCCGAGAAGCGGTACGTCAAGGGGCATATGGAGTGCTGCAAGAGATGTCCCTGTATACCCAACCCTGGGGATTCGACCCGGCAGAGATCACCATTCCGATACAACTCTGGCACGGTACAGCCGATAAAACAGTGCCTATTCTACATGGCCTCACACTTGCCGAAAGATTGCCTGAGTGTGAGATGCACATCGTGGATGGCGAAGGACACTTCTCCCTGCCGATTGACAGTATGGAAAAGATTCAACGACAACTCATCGGCAACCGGTTCAATGAATAAAAACAAGATACCGTAGCGGTCAGGTGTGAAGTGCCGGAGGACAACAAACTGGCACTCAAGTATCAAGGAAATACTATTTCTGAACATACCGCATCCATCAGGGATTGCGACGCGACCAATAGCCCGCCAGCATCGAACCGGTCAGATTGTGCCAGATGGAAAACAACGCACCGGGCAAGGCTGCAGCCACAGAGAAATATTTTACTGCAAGCGCCACACCAAGACCTGAATTCTGCATGCCTACCTCGATCGCCAGAGTACGACACACCCGCTCATCCCAGCCCAATAATTTCGGTAACCAATACCCACCCACCAGACCGAGCAGGTTGTGCATAATAACCGCCAACGCAATAGCCATACCCATGTTGGCCAGGTTGCTCCGATTGAGCGCCACAATAATCGCGATAATCACTACGATCGCCAACACCGAGAGCAGAGGAAAGATGTGCTTGAAAGCACCAAGCTTACGACCGAATAGCATGTTTACCAGTACACCTAAAGTTACCGGTAACAGCACAATCTTGAAGATGGACCAGAGCATGCTGGCTACCGGTACAGGTACTTTCTGTCCCACATAGAGCCAGGTGAGAATCGGCGTGGCAATTATCGCGAGTAGTGTAGAGGCCGTTGTCAGGGTGATGGATAACGCAACATCTCCACGGGCCAGAAAACAGACAACATTGGATGCCGTGCCGCCGGGACAGGCTCCCACCAAAACCAGCCCTGCCATCAGGTAGGGCGGCAATCCCGACAGCACAGCTATCAACCAGGCTGCAAAGGGCATCACCATATACTGCATCAAAACACCAAATCCGATAACAACGGGCTTTTTCAATATATCAGTGAAGTTCTTCCAGGTTAGGGTCATACCCATGCCGAACATCACCACGCCAAGCAGTGGCACGATCGCAGGTTTCATATCGACGAAGAGATCGGGCTCAGCGTAGGCAATCAGGGAAAACAGCAATGCCCAGATAGGAAACAATCGTGTGATATAAGTAATCATTATCAACCAAAGCCGCCAAGAAACAGGTATCAGGAACAGCAATCCCCCTTCCCCACTCTTTTTTCATTACTCTGAGTAATTTGTACAATCCTGCTCGATCTGTCTCGTAAATTTCAGCCGATTGTAAATATACCGGAGTGCTTGAGAGTATTATGGAATATGTTCGGATGTTTGCAGATTCAAGTTTAGCGGACGACTGGAAGCCAGCGGCGCGTACCGCTGCTCAAACGGTCAGGCTCCATATCAAGGAGTTGCCCGAATTTCACGGTATCAATTGGTGGACTGATGAGATACCCCTGAAAAAAGTCACAGCCCTGCCGCCTTAGAAACTGATACTGCGCATCGGTTTCAACACCTTCTGCAAGTACAATCAGGCCGAGGTTTTTTGCCATTGCGATGATGGTGGAGGTGATCTCCATATCCTCTCGTTTGTGTGGTATTTCATCGATAAAGGTTTTGTCGATTTTCAGTTCGTCCAATGGCATACGTTGCAGATGAGCAAGAGAGGAATAGCCGGTACCGAAGTCATCTATTGAGAGGTGAAACCCCATCCCGCGCAACTGATTCAACACTTCAAGTGATTCCGTCTCCCGTTCCATAATGGCGCTTTCCGTCACTTCGAACGAAAGCTGCCCGGTTAGATACCCGGTATCCTCTACTATTTGACCGACCTTCTCCACAAAATCTCCCTGACGCAGTTGGTGCACGGAGAGATTGACAGCCAGAGATAAAGGGGGATGTCCTTGCTCCAGCCACTTTTTACCCTGTGTACAGACTTCACGCAGCACCCATTCACCGATACGATTGATCAACCCCGTTTCTTCAGCAACAGGTATAAACAGCTCGGGCGAGATATCACCCAGCTCTGGGTCGCGCCAACGCAATAGTGCTTCGGCGCCTACGATGTTGCCACTCTCAAATTCGATCTGCGGCTGATAGGATATCCTCAGGCTATTCTCTGCAAGGGCGTGCCTCAGGTTATTGTGGATTTCTATGCGCTGGCGAGCAGCCCGGGTCAACTCTTCGGAGAAATAACAGAAACGACCACGACCCTCCTTTTTAGCCTGATAGAGTGCGGAATCCGCATGTTGCAGAAGCGTTTCCGCAGTGACACCATGCTCGGGAAACAGGCTGATACCGATACTGGTGCCAACCTGCAGCTCTAGCCCCTCCTGAAGTTGGCAGGGTTCACTCAAAGTCTGGATGATATCGGTGGCGAGTATGGCAGCATCCTCAAGATGATCGATCCCCTGCATCAATACCGCAAACTCGTCTCCGCCGAGGCGCGTCACCAGATCACTTTCTCGCAAGCGATGGTTGAGTCGACCCGCGACCAGTTGCAGCAATTCGTCACCAATCAGATGTCCGTAACTGTCGTTAATATCCTTGAAACGGTCAAGGTCCATGACCAGGAGCGCCACCCGCTCCTGTTTGCGGTGGGCTGCCTTCAGGCCATAATCCAATTGGGACATGAGAAGGCGTCGGTTGGCCAGGCGGGTCAACGGATCGTGATGAGCCAGATACTCCAGTTCTGCCTCAGTCTGTTTTAATTGACTGATATCGGAAAAAACCCCCACGTAATATTTCAACTTATCCTGATCGTCATAGACACTGCTGATACTCAGTAACTCGGGATAGATTTCTCCATTCTTTCGCCGGTTCCAGATCTCACCCTGCCAATGGCCGTTGGATTGCAGTTCGCCCCACAGTTCTTTATAAAATTTCAGTTCGTGTTTACCCGATTTCAGAATATTTGGGCGCATTCCGAGTGTTTCCGATTCTTTGTAGCCGGTTAATTTTGTAAATGCCTGATTCACCATACGGATGAATCCATCCCCATCGGTTACCATCACCCCTTCATGAGTATTCTCAAACAGTGTTGCGTAGAGACGCAGGCGGGTCAGCTGTTTGTGGCGCTCGGTAATATCTTCGATTACCGCAATATAGTGAGTAACCTCCTGCTGGTTATCGATGACCGGAGTTAAAGTATAAGCAGCCTGATAATCGGTACCATCTTTTCGGGTGTTGGAGATCTCACCACGCCAGGTCCTGTTTAAATTCAACGCTTGCCAAAATTCACTCAGAACCATTCTGTCCTGTAAATCAGGATCCACAATATCATCAATCGTGAGACCGCTGATTTCATCATGCTGATAACCCGTCAGCTTATAAAATGCCGGATTTGCCCATAATATCGATGCATTGATGTCTATGATCGCTATAGCGTTGGGCGTCGCTTCCAACGCCTCCCTCAGCAGTAACAGTTTTTCTTCCTGCCGCTTCACATTTGTCAGATCCCTCGCAACATCGAGGGAATAATCCGACTCCTCATGCCTTAGGTATTTCGAGTTCACTTCCACCGGCACGAGTCCACCATCCATTTTGCGATAGAAGGTGGTTGTGGTCAGGCTGCCCTGTATCTTCAGATTTGCCTGTAATCGCCTCCAGCTGCTCTCATTCTCAATAGTATTACTGACCTCCCATGCCATCTTTTTACAGAGTTCATCCCGACTGTACCTCAGCATGTTGCAGGCTTTATCATTGACCTCGATGATACGCCCCGATTCGGACTCGATGATATAGATGGCATCGTCGATCTGTTCCATAAGATTCAACAGAAAGACCTTTTGCTGGGCTTCACGCAAGTTACTCAGTGTTGTCTGCAGATCCCGACTGGTGCGGACAAGGGTTTCGTGCAGATACTCCACATATCGTCCCTGCAGGGCCTTGACGATATCGTGACGCGTTATAAGGCCGCATAACTGACCATCTGTACGGACAACTGTGAGACGACGGATATGCTTGCCTTCCATCGTTCGTGCGGCTTCCTGCATGGGTATGCTGGCATGGCAGGAAACCACCGGAGCTTGCATCACCTGGCCTACAGTTACCTCATCATTTTGATCCAGTGTCTGGGCCAAATGGACGATGTCACGCTCAGTCAATATGCCTTCCGGTTTTCCCTCTTCACAGACTACCACGCAGCTGATATGGCGTTCAGCCATGAGGCGTACAGCCTTTACCAGTGTCTCAGCCGGATTCAGTGTCACAACATGACGTGTCATGGCGGATTCGACAGTTTTCAGTTCGACCAGATACTCCATCCCCATGTGGTGGAGAAAATCGGCTTCACTGACCAGCCCGACCAGATAGCCTTGAGAATCGACAACCAGCAGGTGCCGAAAATGCTTTTCGGTCATGATGCGGTATGCATCATGGAAGTCAGTGTTCTCTTCGGCCGTAAGGGGGGTAAGACTCATCACATCGCCCATCGAGATATCATTGATGGACAGATTCTCTGCCATGAGTCTGATTGCATCCTGTTCCGTGAAGATACCGACGGGACGTCGATCCTTATCAATCGCCACAATACAACTGATCTGTTTTTCTTCCATTCGCAACAGGACTTCGCCAATGGGGGAATCGGCAGAGACAGTCTCGACCTCGGTGGTCTGAATTTGTTTCAGATTAAGGGCTGACATCATTTGTGGCAATTTACCCCAAGGCAGCGAGATCATTATGAATATTCCATTTCAAAAGATGCACCAAAACCCCTCAGCTTATTAAAGCGTAAGTAGCGGCTATACAAATAAATACTTGAACCATATCCAGACGATATTCAACTGAATAACCCGGCGTATCGGCTCTATCCAGAGACATGTATCTCTTCCCATATTGGATATCACATGTAAAGTGTCCCCGCTGCAGGGTTCATTGTATGACAGGAGAGCAGAAATCAGCCACACCATCTTGGAACAGGATTATAATTCTGGCAACTATAGGCAAAGTTGGTGAATATTTATACCGGCAATCGAACAGTAAGCCTGACTGGTTGCAAAATCCCTGCGCACCACTGAACCGATTGGCGGAAAAATCGATCACGACATCGACGGCCACCTGGTCGGCAACTGGTTCCTTGAAAACACCAACGGTTATGCCGGTCTGGATTCCGGCAATTATTGGCTGGGACATCTATCATTTGCCTACGACTACATAGTCCCCAACCACATCATTGCCTCATTCGGAGATTATGCAGGGGAACAGTGGCAGTTCGGCGTGCTTGGCAACAGCCCGGACCCCGCTGAGGTCACCGTCTCAAATGGTCTGGTCAAGTACGACCTGGTCAGCTATGAATACTACGACGGCGATCTACCCTGGGACCGACTGAGTTTCACACCCGGCCTTACTATGGACAACTATACGTTCATCGATGCCGTGGTACTCTTACAGCTTATCGAAGCGAGACGGCTGAAGGTCGAGATTTTTTATGGGCAAACCTCCTCCGATGTGACCGGTTTTACCGATGACGCAAAATTCTATGTCAGGTACTCCCAGGATAACAGGCAGGCTCTGTCGCGGTATCTGTAGGTGATCTTTACACCATCTCCTTCACCCTATCGACAGACCAGACCTCCGCATCGATTGTCTTCTCAATAAAACGCTTAAAGTCCGTTGCCGGACGTCCCAATGCCTCTTCTACCCCGGAGACTGTATTGCTGTTTCTGCCATCCAGGACAACCGTGAATAGTTCCCGCAACAGCCACTGCATCTCCTCCGGAACACCCTGTTGTTCCAAACCCCCGATATAGTCATCCACCGGTATACGGGTGTATCTCACCTGATGTCCCAAGGTATCAGAGAGTTCAGCCATGCATTGGGCAAAGGTCATCGCGCGGGGCCCGGAGACTTCAAAGACCCGGTTACGAAGCTTGGGCTCGGTCAATGCCGCAACCGTAACGTCTGCAATGTCATCCGCATCAACAAAGGGCTCAAGCGTATCGCCCGCAGGCAATAACAGATTACCTGCCAATATTCCGTCCAGCATAAAGCTCTCACTGAAATTCTGGAAAAACCAGCTGGATCTGACAATGTTCCATGGGAGGCCGCTTGACATGAGGATCTCTTCAGCCCGTTGCGCGCCGGCTTCTCCCCGCCCTGAGAGCAGCACGATATGTTCCAGACCGATTTCGCGCGCGACCTCCACAAAGGCGCTGATGTCCGCCTCTGATCGTTGCACCGCAAGGTCGGGTTGATAGGCCACACGAGTCCCAGCCAGGGCGGACCGCCACGTTTCAGGTCTCTTCCAGTCGAATGGCGGGTTTGTGGACCTGGATACACCCCGGGTGGCATACCCCCGGGTCAGCAGCCGCTCATCGACCCGGCGGCCGACCTTACCATTTTGACCGATGATGAGAATAGGTGAAGGGATCATGATATCAGTCTCCTGTGTCGAAAAAAGATTGGGTCAGTGCACGCAAACAACTTTCATGGATTTAGGCTAGGCAAGAAAATACAGACTCGCAATCACAATTTATCTATATTTATATGCAGATCGTCCATTTCAGTGGACGACCAATCAGCGCCCATGGCAGACTGGCAATCATGAATCAACGAACCAATACAAAGATACCGGACCTCACCGATCCCCTCGGCGAGGCCCTGCATCTGCTTAGACTGAACGGCACCTTCTACTGCCGCTCCGAGCTGACGGCACCCTGGGGCATAGAGCTGCCCCCATTTGAAGGCCGTATGATGTTTCATGTGGTTACCGCAGGCGAATGCCGGCTGGAGGTTGAAGGCGAAGCACCCCATCAGCTTCGGCAAGGCAGTCTTGCGCTGGTCCCCCACGGTAATGGCCATGTCATCCGCAGTCAGCCTAGCGACAAGACGATGCCCCTGTTCGATATACCCGTTGAACGGGTCAGCGATCGCTACGAGATTATGCGTCACGGTGGCGATGGCGAACTGACCCACCTCACTTGTGGTGTGGTACGTTTCGACCATGTCGCCGGTCAACAGCTCATCGAACACCTACCGAAGGTTTTGATGATCGATAGCTGGGCCGACGAAGAGGAGAGCTGGCTTCACAGCACCCTGCGCTTCATCGCCCAGGAAGCCCGAGCGTTGCGACCGGGAGGAGAGACCGTCATCACTCACCTGGCCGATATCCTGATCATTCAGGCAATCCGATCCTGGCTGGACGCTTCGCCCGAAGCCAACCGTGGTTGGCTTGCCGCCTTGCGCGATAAACAGGTGGGAAAGGCACTCGCCGCGATCCATCGAGAACCCGACCGACACTGGACCGTCGCCTCGCTGGCCAAAGAGGTCGGCATGTCACGTTCGGGATTTTCCGCAAGATTCACCGACCTGGTGGGCGACTCGGCGATGCGCTATCTTACCCAGTGGCGCATGCAAATGGCGAGAGCGCAACTGCTGGAAAATACAGAACCGCTTTCGCTACTCGCCAAAAGGCTCGGCTATCAATCGGAAGCGGCCTTCTGTCGGGCATTCAAACGGGTATTTGGTGTATCACCGGGGAGCGTGCGCAACAGTGCGGACGTAGTGAATGAACCGGTCATGAATAGTTAGTCGAATTCGACTTGTCTCCCTGGGCGATCATTCCTGGTAATATACTCAAGCACATCCTCCATTAAGCTATTTATCGATCCGTATTGCGCTTGAGGCACGGACAGTATCTCCGATGCCGTTTGAATATACTCACCTTCAACCAATTCATCACGGCAATTCTCAACAATTGCCTGAGCTGAAGCTGGGGTTGTTTCCAGGTGAAACTGGAGTCCGATAACATGCTTTCCTATCTGGTACGCCTGATTTTTACAGGCCGCGCTTTCTGCGATTCGGGTCGCCCCCATGGGCAAATTGAATGTTTCTCCATGCCAGTGAAAAACATCTGTTTCTTCCGGAAAGAGAAATACTGACTGGTTGTTTGAATCTGCCGCACGGATTGGAATCCAGCCTATTTCCTTCACTGAATTTGAAAAGACTTCCGCACCCAATGAACACGCTATCAGTTGCGCCCCAAGGCAAATACCCAATACAGGCTTACCGGACTCAATAACTTTTTTTATGAACTCCTTTTCTTCGACCAACCAGGGAAAGTCCTGATCATCATTGACACTCATCGGCCCACCCATAATCACGAGCAAGTCAATACTTTCAATCCCGGGTAATTCTTCTGATTCATATAACCTGGTACTGGTAATCTCATAGCCGGAGTGTTTTAACCAGTTTTCGATACTGCCTAGATCTTCAAATGGCACATGTTGTAAATAGTGGGCATGCATTAATGTTCCTTGCTTATATGGTTATACCTTAGGGCCTGTTAACACTAATCCAATGCACCCTGTTGTGCCTGAAGGGCTGGGGCTGTTTTCGCCCCCAGCGGCGTTATCATTCGCTCATGTAGAATAACTACACCACGCTCATTCTGCCTTGCTGGGCACGAAAACAGCCCCAGCAGGGCGTATTGGATTAGTGTTAACAGGCCCTAGTATGGCGAGATCAATTTAAGCCCCACTATGCCCGATACGATGAGAAGCAATGAGACTATTCTCAGCATGTCTCTCGATTCGCCAAACATAACCATACCCAATACCGCCACGCCAACCGCACCAATTCCCGTCCAGACTGCATAGGCCGTACCCACTGGAATTGTTTTCATGGCTACCGACAGCAGCCAAAAACTTATCGCCATTGCTGAGATTGTAAACAGTGAGGGGACAGGTTTTGTAAATCCTTCTGTATACTTGAGACCTATTGCCCATCCGCATTCAAACAATCCAGCCACGACCAGATATATCCACGCCATATTATCATCCCCATTACTATTTATTTATACTCATAATGCCTTGTAACACAGGCCAGCCTGAGAGCAATGCATGCAGATCCGATGAACACATTGATCATGTGTCATGTTAAAAAAAGGAAACAGATGAATCAGAACCTGTTTTGACCGTTAAATCGTTATGTAGATTATTTTATTCCTAAAAAATCAAAACTCATACTCCTCAACAATGAATGCTGTAGAGTTTGAATGATCGATGAAGTTTCTCTCATCATCCAGCAATGCAGCACCTAATTTTTGCCCCTCGGGTGAACTCATTCCTTCGATGAGCGCCTTTTCTGATTCAAACCACACTTCAGCAACACCGTCATATTCAGGCATCATCCCTCTTGATGTTCTGAGAACTTCATTCAATGGTGAATCCAATGTGTGCGATTGCACATATTTTTTTGCGCCCATTGCATCAGTATTACTCATAAAGAATGGCCCATGCTTATTCATCCAATAATCCTTGAAATCTTCTCGCGACATATCGGGATGCCGTGTTAAACACATAACAAATTTAATCATCTTTCTTCACTCCTCGGATAGGATTCAGTGTGTTGCCCGGGCCTCGTTTAACTGTTAAAAATACGCGATGCTTTTATTGATTCTGTACCACACTTATTAAGTGCCATCCATTTACTGTTCTGATCAATGACACACTTACGACTTCTGATCTTTATACTGTCCATTTTCTCGATCTGTCCGGCAGGAAAAAACGCCTTCGCTGATACTTTGGACCATGCCCTCCCCCCTACCTATGAAGTATGGCCCATCGGTTGGGTCCGCAAGGTTGGAGGCACAACGGTGATCGAAGTGGATGAGGCTTACATACCGGCACTGCTGGGTCTTGACCAGTTCGACGCCATCTGGGTGCTCTACTGGTTCGATCGCAACGACACGCCCAGGCAGCGCAAGATTCTGCAGGTACATCCCAGAGGCGACCCGGACAACCCATTGCGTGGCGTGTTCGCCACCCGGGCACCGGTCAGGCCTAACCTGATTGCTTTGAGCCGATGCCGCATCCTATCAATCCAAGGCAACCGGATCGAAATCGATGGTATCGACGCCTTTCCGGATACCCCGGTGCTCGACATCAAGCCATAATCGTAGAATATCCCGGACAAAACCAACAAATGTCATTGCGCGATCAAAGGGAAATCTGGTCTATTGCGTGGTGATGCTGTAAGGTATTGTCTGGCATAGTGACTTTCGTCATTGTAAATAGCCTGGATTGTTATTTTTTGATCCGCACCTATGCCGTACCCTTATGCATTACTTTCACTAATCACATCTGAATAGTGTGATTATTGAATTATTTCATACTGGGTGGAACTTGACTCTGAAATCAAAGTCATCTCTCATGTCGCCGGTCAAATCCCGGGCAGACTTTAAGAGATTTATACTCACATTTATGTATTGGGCACCCAGTGAATCGCGCATGGATGTAACCTTATGTTAAAGAAACTGGTTTTCACGTTGATAGGTCTGGCTATCCTGATAGGTGTACCGACCCTTATCAAGTTGAAACAATTCGAAACCATGGGTGCGGCACAGATGGAGATGCCCCCCGAGACAGTAACCTCAGATCAGGTCCGCAGCCAGCGTTGGCCTAACACAGTGAGCGCAACCGGTTCGCTGGTCGCTGTTCAGGGGGTAATCGTCAGCGCCGAACTGGGCGGCAAGATCGAAGAGATTGCCTTTGAATCAGGTGATCGAGTCAAGCAGGACGATCTACTGGTTCGTATCGACGTCTCCGCTGAGCAGGCGCAGCTCCGCTCAGCTGAGGCCGCGGCCAAACTGGCGCGTATCAACCTGGATCGCAACCGGGATCTGCGCGCCAACAAGACTGTCTCTCAGGCCGATCTCGACACCGCCGAGGCCAACTTCAAGCAGGCCACCGCCCAGGTGGACAATGTGCGCGCCACCATTGCCAAAAAGACGCTGCGCGCCCCCTTTGCCGGTCAGCTGGGACTGCGCCAGGTCAATCTGGGACAGATTGTCGAGCAGGGCACCCCTGTTGTGACCTTGCAGACAATCGATCCGATCTATGTTGACTTCTCATTGCCTCAGCAGCAATTTTCCATCCTGGAACCCGGCACCGAGGTGCAGGTGACAACCGATGCGGCCCCCGAAAAGGTCTTCAGCGGCAGGATCATCGCCGTGAATCCCGAGATCGATCAGATGACACGCAGCGTGCGCGTCAGGGCAACCCTGTCCAATCAGAGCGAACTGCTGCGTCCCGGCATGTTTGCCAATGTGGAGGTGATGCTGTCGGATGATGAGGAAGTGCTCGCCATCCCCGCCACCGCGGTGCTCTATGCGCCCTACGGCGATACCGTATTTGTTATCGACGAGGTCGAGGATGAAAAGAGCGGTGAAAAACAGCTTGTGTTGCGTCAGCAGGTGATCCGTCTTGGCGCCACCCGGGGCGATTTCGTTGCCGTGGTGACGGGGCTCGAGGAGGAGGAAAAGGTGGTCACCAGCGGTGTCTTCAAACTGCGGCCGAAGATGGCGGTAATCGTCGACAACAGCTTGGCACCCGAAGCGGAGATGGAGCCCACCCCCGAGAATGAGTAAATCCATCCAACGCTATGACGATGCGCTGTAAGAACTTTGAGCAAGGGACTTTGATATGGCAAGGATGAAAGCCTTTACCGATCTGTTCATCCAGCGGCCGGTGGTTGCGATCGTGCTCAATCTGTTGATTGTCATAGCCGGTTTTCAGGCCTGGAACAGTCTCAACATCCGGCAATATCCGCGTAGCGACAACGCCACGGTCAATATCTCCACCGTCTATGTGGGCGCCAGCGCGGAGCTGGTGCGCGGTTTCATCACCACGCCGCTGGAGCAGGCCATCGCTTCGGCCGACGGTATCGACTATATCGAATCGAAGAGCCTTCAGGGCTTCTCCATGATCAACGCCCGCCTGAAGCTCAACTACGAGCCTACCAAGGCCCTGGCGGAGATTACCGCCAAGGTGAACCAGGTGCGCAACGAGCTGCCCGCCGAGGCCCAGGTGCCGGCGATCTCGGTGCAGTCGGCCGATTCGGAATTCGCCGCAGCCTATATCAGCTTCGCTTCCGATATCCTTTCCCAGGCCGAGATCACCGACTATCTGATCCGTGTCATACAGCCACGCCTGGCCGCCGTTGCGGGAGTTCAGCGGGCCGAGATATTCGGCGCCCGCACCTTCGCCATGCGCATCTGGCTGAAGCCGGACAAGATGGCCGCCTACCACGTCAGTCCGGCACAGGTGCGCCAGGCACTGGCCGCCAACAACTTTCTCGCCGCCGTCGGCAGCACCAAGGGTTCTCTGGTCCAGGTCACCCTGACGGCCAATACGGATCTTCACACGGTGGAGGAGTTCGAGCGCCTGGTGATCCGGCAGCAGGACGACGCTATCGTGCGCCTGAAGGATATCGCCGAGGTTACCCTCGGTGCCGAGGATTACGACACTACGGTCAGCTACCTGGGCCAGACAGCCGTCTTCATGGGCATCTTTCCCCTGCCCACCGCCAACACCATCGATGTCATCAAACGGGTGCGCACGGAGATCGATGCCATATCCCGCGATCTGCCGACCGGCCTCGAGGTGGAGCTCGGCTACGACGCCTCTGAATATATCGCCAATGCCATCACCGAGGTCACCAAGACCCTGGGCGATACCCTGATGATCGTCATCGTCGTCATCTTCCTCTTTATGGGCTCGATGCGTTCCGCCCTGGTGCCGATGTTCGCGATACCGGTTTCGCTGATCGGCAGCATCTTTCTGATGCAGATATTCGGCTTCTCCCTCAACCTGCTCACCCTCCTGGCCATCGTACTCTCCGTCGGCCTGGTGGTGGACGACGCCATTGTCATGGTGGAAAACATCGAGCGCCATCTGCGGGAGGGCCGCAGCAAGCGGGAAGCGGCCCTGCTCGGCGCACGCGAGCTGGTGGGACCGGTCATCGCCATGACCATCACCCTGGCGGCGGTCTATATACCGATCGCCATGCAGGGGGGGCTCACCGGCGCCCTGTTTCGCGAGTTCGCCCTTACCCTGGCCGGCACCGTCACCATCTCCGGCTTTGTCGCACTGACCCTTTCGCCGATGATGTCCTCCCACATGCTGCGCAGTGCCGCGGACGAGGAGAAGGGCTTTACCGGCTGGGTCAATCACCACTTCGATCGCATGCGACTGGCCTACGGCCGCCTGATCGATAACACCCTGGACGCTCGCCCCTTCGTCTATGTGATATGGCTCGCTGTCGCCGCGGCGGCCTTTCCCCTCTACAACATGTCGCCCAAGGAGCTGGCGCCCGGCGAGGATCAGAGTGTTATCTTCGGCGTGATCAACGCATCGGCCAACGCCACAGCCAATCAGAAGGAGTTTTACGGCAAGGCCGTCGAGGAGGCTTTCCTGAGTACGGAGGAGGTGGATCTCACCTTTCAGATTCTGCTCGCCCCCTCCGTCGGCGCCCTCTACGATACCGACGGCTTCTCCGGCATGGTGGTCAAGCCATGGCACAATCCACGTGAGCGCACTGTCTTTGAGATCATACCCGAGATTCAGGCCAAGCTGTCGCAGATCCCGGGCTTCCAGATCTTCGCCACTACGCCACCCGCCCTGCCTGGTGGCAGCAACTTCCCCGTCGAGTTCATCATCGCCTCCACCGGGGACGCCAAGCGGTTGCTCGACTTCGCCGAACAGATACAGGGCAAGGCTGCGGAAAGCGGCATGTTCCACTTTCCACCCCTGATCGACCTCAAATACGATCAGCCCCAGGCCCAGGTGGTATTGGACCGGGATAAGATCGGCGCCCTTGGGCTCGATCTGAATCAGGTCGGCAACGACATGGCCGCCGCCCTGGGTGGCGACTACGTCAACCGTTTCAATATCGCGGGGCGCAGTTATAAGGTGATTCCGCAGATCGAGCGCGCCCAGCGGCTCAATCCGGAGCAGCTTACCGAGATCTATATCAACGGCCCGCAAGGCGAACTGATCCCACTGAGCAGCGTGGCACGCATCGAAAACAGCACGGTGCCCCGCTCCCTCAACCGCTTCCAGCAGCTCAACTCGGTAAAGCTCTCGGGCATGACCAATCGTACTCTCGACGAAGCCCTCACCGTGCTGGAAGATGCGGCGCGGGAGATCCTGCCACCCGGCTACACCATCGACTACACCGGTGAGTCGCGCCAGCTGCGCCATGAGGGCAACAAGTTCCTGCCCGCCTTTTCCCTGGCCATCGTGATGATCTTCATGGCGCTGGCGGTGCAGTTCAACTCATTCCGCGACCCGCTGATCATCCTCCTGGGTTCAGTGCCGCTGGCGATGTTCGGCGCCCTGATCTTCACCTTCCTGAAGATGCCCAATCCCAACATGCCCTTCTGGACCAGCGGCTGGACCACCACCCTCAACATCTATGCCCAGGTGGGACTGGTGACCCTGGTCGGCCTGATCGCGAAAAACGGCATCCTCATCGTCGAGTTCGCCAACAAACTGCAGGAACAGGGATTATCAAAGATCGACGCCGTGCGCGAGGCGGCCATGACCCGTCTGCGCCCGGTATTGATGACGACCGTGGCAACGGTCGCCGGTCACTTTCCCCTGATCCTGGTAACCGGCGCCGGCGCCGCAGCACGCAACTCCATCGGCCTGGTACTGGTCGGCGGCATGGCCATCGGTACGCTATTCACCCTCTTCGTGCTGCCGTCGATCTATGTCCTGTTGGCAAAGGAGCACACTCACGAGGAACCTGAAGAGGCTGCCGGCATCGCGGTGTCCGCCAATGCCGAGCCGGCGTTGAACAGTGATCGAGCCTGATACGCAACCTCCCTTTGTTAGGGCCTGTTACCACTCACCCAATCGGCCCAAACTGAATTTGAAAGCGTCAAGCTCACCACGCAGGCATGCCCGGTTGTTCTTAAAATATCGCTTCAACCCTCCATTAGATCCGCTTCTACTATATTGCTGGCAAAGTCATGATAGACGGCACCGACCTGCTTGGCCATGGAATCCGGAAACACATGAAATTCATCTAATTCCAGGGCATTGATGATCGCCTGGGGAACGAGCTCCGCCGGCTCTGCGATTTCACCCAGCCCGGCATGCGCGGCCATATCCGTCGCTATCGGACCCGGGTGTACGCTGACCACCTGAGTACCCTGCTCCTTGAGAACATCGCGCAGGCCCTGGGTCATGGAGTAGGATGCCGCCTTTGACGCCGAGTAGGTGGCGAAATCCGCAAAGTTCTTCATGGAAGCGACGGAGTTGAGCTGTACCAGCGCACCACCGCCATTTACCTTCAAAATGGGTGCGAAGGCCTGTGCCATCCGCATCAATCCATATACATTCACTTCCATCTCGTCCTGCAGCGCAGCAACCGCGTTGCTGGCCATGGGATTTGCAATATTCAACATGCCCGCATTGTTGATTACTATCTCCACGTCGCCGGCCTGGCTCGCGGCGGTGGTGATACTACCCGGATCGTTGAGGTCGATGCGCAATGCAACGACGCGTTCACCATAGGCATCGGTCAAGGGTTTGAGAGACTCGGGATTACGCGCCGCGGCGTATATCTTGCTCGCACCGGCAAGTAAAAACTCCTCCACTATGCTCTTGCCTATACCGCGATTGGCGCCTGTTACCAGAACAATTCGACCTTTCACTGATTGCATGGGATAGCTCCTTTGGTTGATCAATATTGTGTACCGTTCGGTACATATTTGAATTATTATACCGATCGGTACATAATGTCAACATGAAACATGGTGAAGAGGCGAACGATGAGTGCAGGCAGGAAGCGAACGTTTGATAAGTCGGATGCATTGGACAAAGCGATGCGTGTTTTCTGGGAACATGGCTATGCCGGCACATCCGTGAGTGATCTGACTGAGGTGCTGGGGATCAACAAACCCAGCCTCTATTCAGCCTTTGGCAACAAAGAGCAGCTGTTCGCGACAGCGCTGGAACACTACATGTCGCACTATGGTGCACCGCTCCTGGAACGACTCACACAACCTACAGACATACCCTTCGCAGACCGGGTTCGAGCCTATATGCTTGGCATTATCGACTTGATCAACAGCGATGATTCACCCAAAGGGTGTCTGTTTGTGAAAAGCTGTTGCGAGGCCGGTAGCTCCGCAATGCCTGATGACGTTTCCCTGTCATTGCAGGAAATGAGACAGGTTAACGCCCAGTTGCTGACTAAGGCAGTGCAAGCCGAGCAGAAAAGAGGCCTTCTGCTTCAAGCAGCCAAGCCAAGGGATATCGCTGAATATCTGCTGTCCGTGTTGTATGGCCTCTCTGTACTGGCAAGACAGGGTAAATCCCGCAAAGAACTTGTCAGGATCGTCAATGTAGCTATTACTGCACTGCCGATGGCTCAAGCGTGACTGTTGAATTTCGCCTCATTGGTATCCATGGGATAGCAATCACATACCACCCAGAGTATGTACTGGTAAAAACCTAATCCGGCACATACTGTCATTTTTACTGCTTTTTTATTTCCAGGACTGATACACTCTTGCCACCAAGCTCATGAACAACAATGCGGTTATTGTTTGTATCTGCAATAAACAATGTCTTGTCATGCAGTGCCAGGCCACCTGGCTCATTCAACTGAAACTGGCCGTTTACGGTACTGAGAAAACCCGGCCTGCCATCGCCAATTATCGATTTAATCACATCCTTCCCGAGATCAACGATTTTGATTTTATGGTTATATGTGTCCGCCAGGATAACCGAATGTTCACCGGCCACTGCAATGCCCAACACGTGTTGTAGTTTTGCTTCGTGCAAAGTTCCATCCACATCACCGAAATCGAACAACCCCCTGCCCACCAATGTCTCCACGATTTCGTCTTTCAGGTGAATGCGCCTAATCGCCGAGGCTTCTGAATCAGCAATATATAACCAGTCTCCGAAAAGACTCAAGCCACTTGGCTGGCTGAATGTGGCTTTTTCGATATCTCCATCAGCAATACCTTCACGTCCCGATCCCGCAAAATGAATGAGTTGTTTTGATGCGGTATTGTAAACCCAGATCTGGTGGCTGCCCGCCATTGCGATGAAGAGTCGATCATTCCTGAGCGCCAGCGCCCAAGGTGACGCCATACCAATCGATGTGGCCTTATAATAGCCTTCACGTTTTCTTTCCAGGACACCATTACCTGCAACGGTAGTCACTGTTTTATCTATCAGGTCAATGTATCGTATGGTGTGATTCCCCGTGTCGGCCACATAGATTCCATTGCTGTCAAAGACAAGACCTTGAGGCATATTGAATCTTGCCCGGTTAAAACCGCCGTCCTCGTTTCCTGGCTCTTCCATCCCGATGACATGCTGTGTTTGTCCCTGATGATCTGTCACAAGAATCCGATTATGTAGCGTATCGCTTATCGCCAGATGGGTGTCGGAAACCGCAATCTTACCTGGTGCAGCCAAGGGGGTTGGTTTACTGTTTTCACGTTCCAGTCGTAAAGGGATTGGAGTGAGGTTAAGGATACTCTTGTGCTGTTCGAGCAGTTCAGTGATTTTGTTATCTATCGGCTGGTATTTTCCTTCACCTGTCACCCGTCCCAGCACTTCTCCGGCAGGATCGATAAATACCCGGGTGGGCCATGCACGCATGCCATAATAGCCTGCCAACAGAGAGTCGACATCGTTGACGACCGGATGGTCAACACCATACCTGATTACAATACTCCTGAGTGTATCGAGATTCTTTTCATTATCGAATTTCGGTGTGTGCACACCAATAACCAAAAGCTGATCCCCATACTTTTTTTCCAGCTTCTTCAAGTCAGCCAGCACATGGATACAGTTGATACACCCGTAAGTCCAAAAGTCCAGAATAACGACCTTTCCCAGCATGTCGTCAAATGTCAGAGGCCTCTCAACGTTCAACCATGGCATGCCTGGCGCAAACTCCGCGCCGGTATCGACAAGATCTCTCTGAAATTCATCACTCTGCCCGTGATCTGCGGTCTCTGAAGAGCAGCCGTTAAAGCTCAAGAGGACTAATAGAAACAGCGACCATTGCAACCTGCGATATATTGATAACGGATTGCCACTGTCAATCATTTACTTTATTGCCCTGATAGCCATTCCTGGCTACAAGTAGAGCATAGGGAGCCTGATATGTCTTTAGCTGGTTATAAGATGTTATGAATTCTTTATATTTTGAGAAGACCCCATAATTACCTGTAAAAAACGGGGCCCTATTCCATGACTTGAAAAAGGTTATTATGATGGTTGACTTGAGCGCAAATTCTGCAATGTGTTTGCGATCGCGTGCCGCTTTCTACCGGCATATGCGCCTGGTTGCCACAGCATGAACATTTTATCGGCGCTAAGATCAGATCCCGTTGATCCAACTGCGACCACTGAATGACCGATATGGCTTGTGCATTGCATATATCCTGACAGATGCCACAGCCGGTACATGCCTGCGGCTCCATTCGGTAAAACATCTGTTCACTGTTTTCAGTGAGTATTATTGCACCATGAGGACAGATCCTGATACAGGCATCGCAGCCATTGCATTTATAGGCGTCAATTTGCGGCACATACGGCCAAATTGAAGACCCGCCTCTCTCCGGCAACAACTCTCCTGGTGCTGGAAATTCATCAGCTTCCGTTTCATACAGCTTGAATATGGCTGATGCGGCCTGAACGTTGCCATCGATCATTCCCCTTAAAAATCCTCTACGACTAAGCTTGGATGCCGCGTCATTTGCAACCAGGAGAGAACTGATACGCAGCCACTTATTGCCACTCAATAGGCGATAACCGATAGGTGCATTCAAATCATCGGAAAGTGCCGGATTGATCCGATCGACTCTTTCAAAGAACGTTTCCCCACTGTTGCGTTGACACTCTGAACAACTGCCCGTTGCCACTAGCCACTCGGAATATCCCAGCCGATACAACTTAAGAATATCGTGTATGCCGATGAGATGGATACAGGGGATGGTGCCTTTCTGCCGGGTAAATCCCACCTCTTCACAGGCGCACAACGCGATCTTCCCCTGTTTCCATTCACCAATAAGAATCTCATATTGAAATGAGATCGCCCCTTCAGGACAAACAGGCGCGCACAATCCGCACCCGTCACAGAGTGTGGTATCGAGTTGCAACGCATCATCATCCAAGGACCATGCACACTGTGGACAGGCATCCACACATGATGAACAGCTCGCCACCTCTACCCTTGCATGGACACAACGCTCTGAAATCACATCCGGTAATCTCTCTTCTTGTCGGATACGATCGAACAGTTCTTTTAAGTGAACCATTGGCCTGATATAGAGATGCAGCTTGACATTTTATTTTTTAAAGCTTCTTAGATAAGCGACAATGGCTTTAATATCTCCATCAGGAATATCTGCACGCCCAGGCATTGTCGGTGCACCGCCATACTTGGCTGATCCATTTTTTATTATATTGACCAGATCTGCATCAGTACCAGTTTGTCCATCGCCATCTGTATCGTACAGGAACACACCCTCTACAAAACTACGTGGCTTCGGATTCATTGCCATTGCTGCCGGTCCATCACCCTGCCCGGAAAATCCGTGGCAAGCCACACAACCGCCAGTACCCTCGTAGACACCCTTACCTGCAGCAGCATCCGCAAGAGTACCTTGTGAGTTGAAAACCAACAGTGTTGCAAGGGATGATACAGCCACCCAATGTCTTTTATCCAATTTCATTCGATACTCTCCTAACGCATATTACTTGACCAGACCGGAACCTAGACTGCTGGGCCCATACCAGGCATGTAACAGAGAGAAACCTCTTCTTTTAGGGCATTGGGCTTCATTCTCTCTTCTATCTCTTCCCGTGACGGTCTGGGCTGATCGATCACGATTGCCAAAAGATCCCTCAACTCCTCGCAATAGGCGGCCGTCAATAAGCCAACAGCGGCAAAATATGGGGTTGCACACCGGCTTGCCACCCGATTGGAGAATTCACCCAACCAGCGCAACAGATGTTCGTCCATAAATCTTGCCGCATCCTTGAGATGCTTTTCGGACTCAGAAATCGAGAATAGGTGGGAAACAAACTGAAGCTGCAAAACCAGATCATCATCGGGCCTGATACGCCAGTTTTCCACCATAAGACCATAGATTTCATACCAGGCCCTTACCTGAAACATACTCTCTTGACAGGTAAGCTGTTCTTCATCCAGCCAGACCGATTCCAGCGGTGATGCCTGCAGGCTATGGTTCAGATAAATGTCAGCGTAATCTGCCGCCAACAGATCGAGGAAGTCATCATCGATTGTATCGGGCAACGACTCAACCACTCGCCCCATCAAGTCAATCGCATCGACGCCCTCTTCTGTGACCAGTTTCAATCCCATAGAGTACGGGAAGTTACAGTCACGTAAAGCCTCGAGAATCTTGCAGTCCGGCTCTTTCACATGGAGCAGTGCAAGCATCTCCAGGTCATCGGCAACCGCCTGATAGAAAGTCTGTAATAGTTTAACGCTCGACTTGTCGCGCAGGTCCAACGGTTTCCCCATCACTTGACCTTCCCTTTGCTGTGAGCGACAAAGCCGATTGAGGGCTTGGTCAACTCGATGTTCGACATGTTCTTTACCTGTCGGGATACCTTGTCGTTGGGACCAATCGCCACCGTCTCCAATGCACCATTCCAGATCGATTCTATTGGACCAATATCCAAAACACGCATCATACAGGCCATGACACAGTAGGGTTTTCGTCCCGCCTCGATTTCATCCACACACATGTTGCATTTCTTTACGATGTTATCGCTTGGATCAAATTGAGGCGCACCGAAGGGACAGGCAGCTTCACAACGCCGGCAGCCGATACATAGGGTGGAGTCGATATCGACAATGCCATCCTTCTTACGTTTGAAGAGTGCACCGGTGGGGCAAGTAGGCAGACAAGCAGGCGATTCACAGTGGTTGCAGGACATATTGACCTTATAGGCAAACACATCCGGGTACTTTCCACCCTCGATATATTGTACACGCCTGAATCTTGGTCCGGCTGCTAATCCATTTTTATCCTTACAGGCTATTTCACAGGCCCGACAGCCAATACAATCAACATTATTATGTATAAATCCCAACTGCATGTCGGGAACCACCGGCGTATAAGTTTGGCGCTTACGGCGTTTTACCGCTTCCTTTATCCTGGCCTTCTCTTTTTTAACAGACATAAGTCTCTCCTCCAAGATTAAAGGTCACGCCTGAAAACATGGGCACGAGAAGTTGCCAGTTTGTCCCAGCCAGGTCGATGTTCAAGATCCGTCTTTTTGATATCGCACAACACGGTGTTGTATGCGAATGCCCCCGCAGGACTAGGCTCATCCAATGTCAGCATGTCCGGATTACCTGCCCTGTCCACACCGTTTTCATCCAGGTCAATCCACACCCCCTCATGCAGCACAGCCACACCGGGCATGCATCGTTCCGTTACATAGACTGGTACCACAACCTTGCCGCGCTCGTTCCAAATCTCGACTGTGTCACCGGTTTTGATGCCCAGTTTTTTTGCATCGGAGGCATTCATGGTCACTTCCTGCTCATAGGTCTCGCGCAGCCAACTGCAGTTATTGAAAATAGAATGCGTCCGCCATCGTGGGTGAGGAGAAATAAGATGAAACGGATATTTAGCTGTCTTGGGACTGTTCAATGACTCCCACGGCTCGATCCACTTCGGTATGTAGGGTATTTCATAACCGTACATGGTCCGTTTCCAGTCGGTGATCTGCGCCAGCTGTGTGGCGAGAATTTCAATCTTGCCGGAGGGAGTCTGGAACGGTGTGCCGTTCTCTATTTGATCCCTGAACGCTACGTGTGGTTGGTCGAATGTAAACTTGTAGACGCCTCTCTGCTTGAACTCTTCCCAGGACATATCCACATGCTGATGATGCATGACCTTTTGTTCCCACCACTCTCTCAGGTAGGCCTCGTCCACATGGTCATTGACATGGAAATAGTCACGATTCGCCTTCGGATTGAACGCCTGACCGAAAACATCGCCACCGATTCGATAGGCTAGTTCAGTGAAGACCTGGAAATCGGTCTTCGACTCACCCATAGGCTCGATGACTTTCGGGCGGTGAATGTAGTAATGGCCTTTGTACCAAGGCAACGCCACATCGTGCCGTTCGAAGTGGGTCGCAATGGGCAGTAGGATATCGGCATAGAGGCCGGAAGGCGTAATGGTTGAATCCATGCAAACCACAAGCTCCAGCTTATTGATCGCCTCAATCTCTTTATTGATATTAGTCAGTTGGTTGAACCAATCGGATCCCTGCCAAAAGATACCCTTGATATTGGGTATCTGCCCATCTGTATTGTCCTCCCTCTGCCAAAGGCCTATCTCTTCCCGTTTTACATTGGGGTAGTTGAGCACACAATGCGCCCAACGGTCCGATTTAATGGACTGAAACCAGATATTGGAATATTGATCATAGGGATAAGCCACCGCTTCGGCATGCCAGGCTTTGCCGACACCTTCGGCGCAACCGCCTAGATTACCGATATTGCCGGTCATCGCCTGGAGTGCTGCCGCCATACGATTGTACTGTTCACCGTAGGCGTTTCTTCCTGGTGACCAGGATGCCTTCAGCGCGGCCGGCTTGGTCCTGGCGTACATATCCGCCAACTTGACAATATCCTTCGCCGGCACACCGCAGATCCTGGACGCCCACTCCGGAGTTTTTGCCTCACCGTCATATTTGCCCAGGATATAATCTTTGAAATTTTCTTTATCCTTCGCCCATTCCGGCATGGTCCCCGCATCCATGCCTTGACAGAATTGATCGATGAAGGCTTGATCATGCAGGTTATTGGTAAAGATGTAGTGGGCCATGCCCGCCATCATTGCCGCATCGGTATTCGGACGGATGGGTATCCACCAGGCATCGTAGGCGGCGGCAGAGTCGGTATACTGCGGATCAACCAAAACAAACTTACAACCGCGTTGTTTTGCCATGCGCATATACATGAAGGTGTTGCCACCGTGGAATGTATAGGCGGGATTCCAACCCCACATGATCATTAGTTTAGAGTGAGCAAAAGCATCGTCTTCATTCCCATCCTCGATGGTGCCGAAGGTCATACGAGAACTGAAGGTGGTACCTTGATAAGAGGGCACCGACCAGGAACTGGTGCGGCAGCCAAACATTCCGAGGAAGCGACCCAACAAGCCTTCAATCTGGTCAGACTTGTGTAACACCCCATATGAAGCGCCGGCATAACTCTGATCCACCAAGGCAGTGGGACCATAGGTATTCTTAAGGTGGACCATCTTGTTGGCCACAAAATCAAGGGCCTCATCCCATGAAATGCGCTTGAATTTTCCTTCACCCCGCTCGCCCACACGCATCATCGGGTAGAGCAGCCGTTCCGCCGAATAGAGCCGTTGGCGATAGGAGCGCCCCCTGAGGCAGGCCCTCAGTTGCGGCTCATCATTATCGTCCTTTCCGAAATAACCGCCGCGCTGATACCGTCCATCGTCAGTCGAAAGGCGCACGATGACATCCTTCCATTTATGCGCGACAAGCATATGGCGCGAACCGCAATTATGTGCGCAACTGGTCACCACCGTCTCGAGTTGATCGTCGGTCGGATAGGGTTCGTAAGCAAACGCCTTGGCCTCTTTTGCGGTCTTCAATTCCACCAAGCCTCCGGCAGCCAAAGTCGCACTGCCTGCCGCAGCAGACTTCAGAAATGAACGCCTGGAGAGATTCAAACGCTCATGTAGATTCTTTTTCAGATTATCGATACTCATCAGTACCTCGTTGTCGGCAATTGACTATTTCGCAGCCTGCTGATTCTTAATGCGGAACCTGGGTTCCGATTCGGTCGGCCTATCTTTGGCCCACTCCGGGGTGGTGCTCGACATACCTTTCCAGGCATGTCGGGGATAGGGATAGGCAATGCGGTACCACTGCCGCCCGCCATGACAGCCATAGCATATGTCCGGGTCCTTTTTGGCCGCTGCCTCGATGGCCTCCGCTTTCAAAAAATCGACCTGGTGCCGATTGGTGCGGATATTGGCGTGACAGAGTAAACAGTCATTTTGAAAGAGTGCTCTCGACTCCGGCCAAGGCTTCGGCAAGCCCATCAATTTATAGGGGTTTCTCCCATGGCACATCAGACAAATCTCGGGATTCACCGACTTACGCAGAGTCTTTTCCCGATTCGAATGATCTGGGGGTATCGTTGCTTCTTCCCTTAAGTCATTTCCCTGATGGCATGTATTGCATTTCAAGTCCATCAGCTCCTTGGCCAGGGGTGTCACCAAGTGCCGACGATGAAAGGTATCCTGTTCACCCTCATAGGTTGATAAGGTTTGATACCAGGCCAATACCTCGGAGGCCTTAACACCGGCAGGTGACTGATAAAGCAGCTTCCTGCTTATAATCTCCTGATGGCAACTGAGACACTGCTCATCGCCTGCATTATCAATATAGGGCTTCGTGTGGATGGGGTGCCAACTAGCTCGGTCATAGTCCTTGACTGTAATATCACGGGCAAAAACCTGACCGATGGTGAGTAGCGCCATCGACAGTAGCAACGGAATAAGGAGCCTGATACCCAAAGTCATTTCATCTCCCTCATCTGAAGCGATCAGATATTATTTCAATAGGGGAATCTGCTTAAGAAGAGGGCGCTTCCCTGCGCCCCATGACGTCCTTGAATTACATCCTATTCACAAAGCGGACGGAGCCGATTAGCGCCAGCCACTCATGCCGGACATGCCGCCCATGCCGCCCATACCGGACATGCCGCCCATGCCGGACATGCCGCTCATGCCACCCATGCCGGACATACCACTCATGCCGCCCATGCCGGACATACCGCTCATGCCGCCCATGCCGGACATACCGCTCATGCCGCTAGCCGGGTAGAAGAAGATCTGTCCCTGTGGGGTGATCTTGAAATAGCCGGACATACCACTCATGCCGCCCATGCCGGACATACCGCTCATGCCGCCCATGCCGGACATACCGCTCATGCCGCCCATGCCGCCCATGCCGCCCATGCCGGACATACCGCTCATGCCGCCCATGCCGCCCATGCCGGACATACCGCCCATGCCGCCCATGCCGGACATACCGCTCATGCCGCCCATGCCGCCCATGCCGCCCATGCCGCTCATTCCAGACATACCGCTGGGCACCCAAACCCACTGGCCGCCCATGCCGGACATCCCGGACATGCCACCCATGCCGCCCATACCGGACATGCCGCTCATGCCGCCCATACCTGACATGCCGCCCATGCCGGACATGCCGCTCATGCCGCCCATACCGGACATGCCGCCCATGCCGGACATCCCGGACATACCACCCATTCCGCCCATGCCGGACATGCCGCTCATACCGCCCATGCCGGACATACCACTCATGCCGCCCATGCCGGACATACCGCTCATGCCACTAGCCGGATAGAAGAAGATCTGTCCCTGTGGGGTGATCTTGAAATAGCCGGACATGCCAGACATGCCAGACATGCCGGACATGCCGGACATACCACCCATGCCGGACATACCACCCATGCCGGACATACCACCCATGCCGGACATACCACCCATGCCACTCATACCGCCCATGCCTGACATCCCGGACATACCACCCATTCCGCCCATGCCTGACATACCGTCCATTCCTGACATGCCATACATGCCGGCGGACGCCAATGGGGCAACAGCCAGCGCAACAGCCATCCCCATAGCTTTGATCACTCCTTTCAAACTCGGCATTCGAAACTTTTTCATAATTGTTTGCCTCACGTTGTAGTAAATATTTTCTCCCAATTCGGGGCCGTTAATCGGTCATCCGCCTGAACCAGCAGATAATCCTGACCCCCTATTTATGCCAACACTACTGATGCCATTGTCGAATATCGTATCTACCCTTCATGCCGGGTTGATTGAAAGGCGTGTGCCAATTTCCTTGGTTGTCAAGGAAGTAGAGACTTTTGGGATAGGGTTGTTGCACACCAGTCAAGGAAGATTGATACCAGACCTTGTCTCGCATCACCCATTCAATGACAGGCGCATCAACAGGCCGTTTGGAAGGCTCTACCCCAGCTATGGGATAGTCAGCCATGAGATGTGACGACAGTAGCATCAACGCACCACAGCCGGCAGACAGAAACAACCGCATTCCAACACCCTCCTCGATTTATCTTTGTAGTATCAGTACAGGTTGGCACCACAAACCCAGGCAACAGCTGTGCCATTGTGCCGGTTCGATCTCTTTTCCCTTGTTTTACAATGATTTTTTCACCAGCACCTATACATACATGCCGGATGGGATATCGGATAGCATGACGTTCTGTCAGGCTGATTGAAGTTGATACTTTGCCTGTCTCAGGGATGCGGCCGGAAGATTTTCATGGGCGCGGAATTTAAGTCATATTTTTCATTTGGTTAGAAACAATATCCAACTGACTACCGCAGTATTTAACGTTATTGCGCTTGACTGACATTTCGTCATACAAGGTATGACTGATGCTTGCATCCGTCGTATCACAGAGTGGAGGTCAATAGAGACCTCCACCCACAGACCCGGGCCAAACGGTCAACTAAAAGATACGTATGACACCACCATCCGATACACGAATCGCCAGCTGATACTTCAATCGATATGGCTCGGAATCACCGACCACACTGACCAGATAGACACGATTAATCTTACGAATCCTACCAACCTGCAGGCCAGACTCCTGGGTGGTGTCTATCCATCGTTTTGTGAGTTCATGTACCTCCGACCACTCATCAAGAGGCAGTACGCCAGGGTCAAGTTGAAAATAGTCAATACGGCATTCAGCCATATTAGCCGTTGCATCCACGGTCATTGACTGGTTTGTGGATGGCAACTCCACTGGATGAAACAGCAGCGCCCCGCTTTCATCCCTTTCAATATGCCAGTATTCGAAGCCTTTTAAATTTGCCGGTAATGTCACGGAGCCACTCTCAACAGTTTGAGTTGCCGTTTCTGCCGGCGCATCACCCGTATCGCCCGGCCGCAGAATCAATGTGCCGTCACTGTCCCATTCAACCTGCCATCCGCGCTCCTGCAGCGCATTGCCAAATTGTCTGATCTTCGGCAATTCAGCTTCAGGTGACTGATTGTCAGTTGCCGGCTGTTTTACAGGTTGGCGATAGATAACACTGCCATCCGCGGAGATGTACTCTTGCCACCCTTGAAGAAGCAGCGACTCACGCAGTGACTGAGAGAGGGTAACTCCCTGTTCTGCCAAGCCTGCTGTGGGTATTGACAGTGCAAGCCACAACAGATGAACGCTGATGCAACGATATCGACTGTTTCTGTTTTTTTTCACTTTCGGGACTCCTCCGATTTGTGTAATCCACTGAATCCAGGATTATTCAGCAAAACATGCGCCAAGAGTTCATTTACGGGGCATGGATCCGCAAAAAAGGTCGATTCCTCATCTGCAACCTGACAAAATGTCAGGAAAAATGGCTGCTTTTGGCATTAAAATCTAAGCAGTTGACACTGAAAATCTGAACCGTCATAAATGATGAACTGGATAGCCAACAGCCTGAATCGGAAATTCATCCTTGGCACCACTTCCGGTCTTGCCATCAGCTCCCTGGTCTTTCTCCTACTCTATATTTCCCTCTACCAGTCTGAACTGGAGGGAGAACGCGCGCACACAGCCAACCAGGTCAACAATCTGCTGCAGGTCTCATTGGAAAACGCCATGCTTAAGCGGGACTTGCCTGGTTTGAGCAAAATGGTAAAAAAACTGGGAAAGCAGGAGGGCATCGTATCCGTATTCATTACCAACCCTGGCGGTGAAATCAGGTTCAGTAGCAGAGTGGGCGACTTTGGCAAACAATTGGCCAATCCCTACCGTGCCACATCCCTCACAACCCAATTCCTCGAAGACAGCGATGGACAGGAAATCCTGCGCAGCATCAATCCGGTACACAACAAAGCACCTTGTAAGGAGTGTCACGGACCTGCAGAGAAAAATCCCATCAATGGCATCCTGTACGTGGATTACGATGCCGTGCCGATCAGAAACAGGGTTCGTGACACCACCCTGATGCTGATGGGGGCTGGCGCGCTGATCGTCATCCTGAACCTGATTGGAGGCTGGTGGTTCATCCATGCCTACATCCTCAGACCAGTAAACCATCTAACCCATGCAAGTAGAGAGTTGACCCACGGCAATCTAGAATCCCGCGTCTCAATGCGGGGTACCGATGAACTCTCGAAGTTGGGTGACACATTCGATCTAATGGCTGAAAGGTTGCAGGAGAAACTGCTTGAACTGGAAGAACAGAAAGGTTTTTTACAGGCGCTTGTGGACGCCGTTCCTGACGGTATCAGAATTATCGACGATGAGTTCAAAATCGTATTGACCAACAAAGCCTATCGAGAGCAACACAAACTGCCGCAAACGACAGAAGTCGGAAACAACTGCTACGCACTCACACATAAAACAACCAAGCCCTGCCCACCTACTCTGATCACATGCCCGGTTCATGAAATCCTGCAGCACAAAAAGCCGATCAAAGTGGTGCATCAACACCATCGTTCCGATCAATCAACCTTTGAGGTTGAAATTTTCGCAGCACCCATGGAAATAAAGCGAGGCAGGCGTGAAACAACCCTGATCGTCGAGTCGATCAGGGATCTTGCAAAAGAGGTTAAATATTCCCAGGAACAGAAACTCTCTGAATTGGGACGACTGGCAACCGGCGTGGCCCATGAGATCCATAACCCACTCGCATCTGTCAAACTGGCCCTGGATGCCACGAAAAACGCGCTTATTGCCGATAATGACTATACGGATGGTGTCATGCAGCATTTCGAACTTATCGACGACGAGATCAACACCTGTATCGAGATCACCGGAAAGTTGCTCAAACTAGGCTCACCTCCCCCTGAAAGCCTTGAGTTGGTCGATGTCAATAACGCCCTGCATGAGACACTAAGCCTATTACAATGGCAGGCCGACCAGTTGCATATTACTGTTGAAGAGAGATATAAAATCGATCTGCTTCGTACTCTGGCATCGGATAGTGAAATCAGAATGGTTGCGCTTAACCTGGCACAAAATGCGTTTCATGCAATGCCTGAAGGCGGGATATTGACCGTTTCCAGTTTTTCCGACGGTAAAAAGATTTTGCTGCAGTTTTCCGATACCGGCGCCGGTATCCGCGCCAAAGACCTGCCATATATATTCGATCCCTTTTTCAGCCGTCGCGCTGACGATGTTAAAGGAACCGGTCTTGGCCTTTCAATCAGTCTAGCCATCGTAGAAAAATATGGTGGAACGATAAGAGTTGAGAGTGAATTTTCCGCTGGCAGCGTCTTTACAATCGAACTGCCGGATGCCGCGCATGAACTAGAGGTAAAGACATGACATCTAAAATAGTCGTCGTAGAGGATGACGACATACTCAGAAACCTCATCATACAACACCTCATTAAATTAGGATATGAGGCGGACGGTCTCAGTCGCTGGGACAACGTACTGGGTTATCTGGAAAAGTATGAGCCATCGCTAATCATCACAGATGCCCGTCTACCCGACGCCAACAGTCTTGAGTATATCGAAAATCTATCCATAAATTATCCTGTAATAATCCTCACCGCATTCGGTTCCGTTCGAGATGCCGTAGGCGCCATAAAAGCCGGAGCGATCGATTACATTCTGAAACCGGTCAGTCTCGATACACTTTCACTGACTGTCGAGAGAGCTCTTGATAATGCTGCACTACGGAAAGATCACCTGTTTTGCAAACGACAATTAGAGCAGAGCATCCAACGCAATTCATCGCTTGTCGGAAACAGCGAGGCACTGACAAAGGTCAGGCAATTAATCGGAGCTGTCGCTCCCAATGACATCACCGTACTGATTCAAGGTGAGAGCGGCTCGGGTAAAGAATTGGTAGCGCGTGCCATTCACGCACACAGCCATCGCAAAAAGCATAATTTCGTTGCAGTAGACTGCTGTACTCTGCAGGAAAATCTCTTTGAATCAGAATTGTTTGGCCATGAGAAAGGGGCATTTACCGGTGCGGACAAACAGAAAAAGGGATTGATTGAGGGAGCGGAGGGAGGAACACTGTTTTTAGATGAAATCGGCGAAATAAACAGCAGTGGCCAAGCAAAGCTTCTACGCGTTCTGGAAACCGGGCAATTCAGGAGACTGGGCAGCACAAAGGACTTGAACGCCAACGTCAGGATAGTGGCCGCCACAAACCGCGACCTGGAGACCATGTCGTCTGAGGGAGATTTTCGCTCCGACCTCTTCTTCAGGCTCAATGCTTTTAATATTTTTGTACCGACATTGCGCGACAGGCGTGACGATATCCCCGAGCTGGCCAAGCACTTCCTGACAAATCATAATTTTTCCACCCGGGTCAACAAAACACTTTCATCATCGGCCATTCGCTCACTCGTCTCCTACGATTGGCCCGGCAATATCAGAGAGTTAAAGAATGTAATAGAACGAGCGATTATTCTCTCGGGTGACAGACAGGCGATCAAACCGGAACATTTTGCCTTCACCCGGGTACTGGGCAAGGGTGAGGGGGTTGTGACTCTCAATTTTGATCACGATCCCTCCTTGGAGGAACTGGAAGCTCACTATCTGTCGTATCAATTAAAGAAACATTCTGGTCGCCGTGGAAAAGTTGCGGAAGTTATGGGGATCAGCGAGCGAAGCATTTATCGCATGATTAAACGCTACTCTTTGGATGACATCAAATATAAAGCAATCTAACTGTGTCGCACACTTCTTGACCCAAACGAAAGGGCAAGGCGTTCTCCTGTGATCCCCGATCTGCCTGTCTGGACAAGCATCAAATAAACAGAGCTGATTTGAAAGCTTGTTGCTATTATGTAGGTCATGAACACAACCTGCTTACAATATCTTGCCAGCTGGCATCTGCCGCTTGCACGCGTTATCGGACCGGCTTTTATATTTGTCGCAGCAGTTTTACTGTTGCCCGCAATCTGCAGTGCCGACGCTCCTGATGGCTACCCATTCCTGCCATTCGATCAGGCCATGGCGCAAGCGAAAAGCGACACCAAGCCAATGTTCGTCTATTTTGGGCGCTACGGTTGCGGTTATTGCGAAAAAACCAATAAGGAAGCATTTATCGATCCAACCGTCAGAGCGCGGTACATAGCCAACTATGCCCTTGCCTACGTGGATGCAGAGAGTGGTCGCCGACTTCGACTTCACAGCGGGGAAAGGATCACCGAGCGTGAACTGGGAACCCGCTACAATGCCCTGGTCACCCCTGTGTTCTCTTTTCTTACTCCGGATGGAAAGCCCATCTACCGCATGATCGGTGTTCAGCGTATTGAGGACCTGATCGAGGCGGATAGAAGGATTCAAGCGGCCCTGGTGAAGGAAGCGCAGTGAAAATAGCTAATTTCGCTGTTTTCACTCTCTGTTTCATGTTACCGACGGCGCTTACTGCCTCTCCCTGGAAATTCGAACGGGCAATCGACGTCTCGGGCCCCAGCAACAGCAACACCGGCTACTTTCACCATATCGATTCCTCTGGTCGGCGCAATATCGCCGTCTCAGAGCAGATCATTGCTATCGCATGGGAAGATGATCGGGATGGCACCCCACGTATCTACCTGGCATACAAAAAGGCCGCCGACAGCATTTTCAACCATGACACCCGACTCAGTGGTGGCGGTGAGGCATACGAACCTTCACTGGTCGCCATCAGTGGCGGCCGCTTCGTCATCGCCTGGGAGGAGGATGGGTATATTCATGCTCGAATGGCCTCGCTCGACGGTACTCCTGTTCTAGGGCCTATCGTCAAAGTCGACAGCAATCCCTCGTCGCAGGTCAATCTGACCACCCATGGTGACGGGGCCTATGCTGTCTGGTCACAACGCCGCGGACGCTTCGGGCGGATTCATGCCACAGATTTGAGGCCGAATGAAAAAGGCGTATTGGAAATCGGTATGGCCTGTCCCGTTGATGCCACACCTCCAACGGATGAGCAACTATACCCAGCAGCAGTGATCAGCGATGGTCGCCTGCTGGTGGCCTGGGAGGACCGTCGTCCTAAGCATACGATTATCATGGCTGCGGTCGATCATCCCGATAACCCATGCCGATTCAGTGCCGCAAGTCGTATCAGTGAAAAACCTGAGATTCGCGGCCTGCCATACGGGTCGGGCCATGGGGTATCGAGAGTCGCCTTGGGGCATTACGGCCATCGTGGCGCATACGCTGCATGGGAAGACAAGCGTGACTTTCGCGACGGCTACGATATCTGGGGAGCCCCTTTTTTATCCGCAGAATCCCGTTTCGGCAGCAACGTAAAGCTCCAGGACGATTTTGGTGGACTGGCTAAGCAGCGTCATGCTGCGGTCTCCGGACATCGGGATGGCACCTTGGTCGCTGCCTGGGATGATGAGCGGGAAGGCAATATCGACGTGGTGTTGAGCTGGCAAGATGATGGAGCGTGGAGTGATGACTGGTTGCTGCCTGTTGCATCCGGAGAAGGCCATCAGAGTAATCCAAGTATCGTGCTGGATACCAGAGGAGACCTCCACGTCATCTGGATTGAACGGCAAGATATCGGCGCGACCACTCGGCTGAAGTATGCGCGGGGCCGGCGCCACATAGATAAATAGTTACCCGCTTGCCCATCATGCCAGTAACAGTTGGACTATCCCTTGATTGAACTGGTACCGCTATCCTGGGATCTCATTTGGCTAGCCGCACCCGTTATCTTCCTGGCCGGACTGGTTCATGGCACTTTCGGTATCGGTTTCCCAATGGTCGCGACGCCATTGATAGCCCTGTTCACCGACGTGTTTACCGCCGTGCTGATTTGTGTGGTTCCCACCATGTCGGTCAACCTTACGACCATATGGCATGGCGGCAGAGCGCAATTGAGGAACGTCCGTCCTTACCTGCTGATAATACCTTTCGCGCTACTGGGCACGGTGACCGGTACTTTTTTGTTGCTTTGGCTTGATCCTCGTCCCTTTCTGCTGCTGCTCGCCGTGGCCGTATTGCTCTATCTGAATCAGGGTCGCCTGCAAAGCATCGAATTTTCCTGGGTAAGAAATCACACCCTGACCGCCTATATCGTGTTTGGCACAACAGCTGGACTGATGGCCGGCATGGTGAATGTGATGCTGCCGGTATTGATCATCCTATTCATGGAACTGCGTATCGCCACAGCGACCATGGTGGTTCTATTCAACCTGAACTTCTTCACCGGTAAACTGACCCAGAGTCTGATCTTTATGCAGCAGGACATTCCCGGTATCGGCGTCTTTTTGTTGCGCACATTGTTGCTTGCACCTTTTGCATTGACCTCGCTATTTATCGGCATGCAGCTCCGTAAACGCTTCACAGCAGAACGCTATGTGACCCTGTTACGGGGGTTGCTCTGGGTAATCGCAGGGATATTGATCGTACGTTTTATGGTTGCCTATACCTGATGAATCAAACCCGAGCAACAGATTACCCATTTATACGTTTGCAGAATCACTGGTTTGTTGCCTGACATTATCAGATACGCGATATGTCCCAATGAACTGATTCTGCTTAATCGACCGACAAATTCATCAGTATCCTTGATTCATGATTTTCTGGGTTTTGCCTTGGCGGTTGCTTTTGCATTAACCGGATCGTCAGGCCAGTGGTGTTTCGGATAGCGCCCCTTTAACTCCTTCTTCACATCCGGATAGGTCCTCTGCCAGAATCCAGCCAGATCATCGGTGATCTGCATGGGTCTTTGCGCCGGTGAGAGGAGGTGTAACATGACAGACACCTTACCGCCCCCTATTCTGGGTGTATCCGCCAGACCGAACATCTCTTGTAACCTGACTGCAAGAACCGGCGGCCCTTCCACAGTGTAGTGAAGCGGAACCCTGGATCCACTTGGCACCTTGATGTGGCTTGGGGCCTCCTGATCCAGTAGCTGTAGTTGCTGCCAATCAAGACTTGCCTTGAGTATCCCGCTCAGGTCGAGTCGTTGCAGTTGTTGTTTGTTGTTGATCCCCGATAACCAGGGTCCCAACCAGTCACTGAGATGTGTCGACAACCATTCATCCGAAAGATCTGGCCAGCTGGAATCATTCAGCTGACCACCCAGCCAACAGACCCGCATCTGCCATTGACGGAGCCGTTTACTCCAAGGCAATACAGCCAATCCCATCGATGTGAGTCCTTGCAGCATGGCACTGACAACCCTTTCCGGGTCAGGTTCGGTAAGTGGACGATGATCAAGGACCACTGCCCCGACCCGGGCTTCCTCAAAGGCCGTAACCCGTTGTTCCCGCTTATCCCAGATAACAGCCGAGGTTGTTTCGATTTCGAGATCGGGAAGATGGCGGATCTCCGCTTCAGTGATGGCGGCGGCCAGCCTGATCCACCCCTCAACTTTACCGGCATCCAGCTCGGCTACGACTAAGAAATCCTGTGTCGCCAAGGGATCCGAATCGTTCAGTAATGCACCGCGACCATTGGCCAGGCGAAAGCGGGCATGCCCTGTCCGCTGAGCAATCCGATCGGGATAGGCCAGCGCCAGAAGTTGTGCTGCAGACATTTCCGTACTGTTCGTGTCCCTATCGAGACGCTGTATGCGCCTGTGCCAATCCCTGCTTACCCTGTCGACCCTTTTACATGCATGGGTGTCGATACCGTTTGCACTGCCGCCATGATCTCGATTGCGCCACGATGCGAGCAAGTGTAAACGCTGTTCCAGGTCCGCACCCGGATGGCTCTCCCGCTGGCGTTTTACGATATCCCGCTCACTCAGCAGAGCTGCCAGGTCACAGGCGAGCTGACGATCCCCCTCGACCACACTTATCAGGATATGGGCCAATCGTGGATGTGCAGGCAACCTGGCTATCCGTTTTCCCGTTGCTGTGAGCAGACGCCGTCTATCCATGGCACCGAGACGCTGTAACAGATCACAGGCCTGGTTGTAAGCGGCCTGTGGTGGTGGATCAAGCCAACGCAGATCGATGGGATCAGCCACACCCCAGGCAGCGAGTTCCATGGCCAGTGGAGCCAGATCGGCCTGCAGGATCTCCGCCGGATGGTAATCAGGCAATTGATCCTGATAGTGGGGTGACCACAAACGGTAACAATTACCAGGGCCGAGACGCCCCGCCCGTCCGGCCCGCTGGGCGGCTGCAGCCTTCGATACCGCCACGGTCTCCAGCCGGGTCAGCCCGATCCCGGGCAGAAAACGCGGCAGTCGCGACCAACCGCAATCGATGACCGCGCTCACGCCCTCAATGGTCAGGCTTGTCTCCGCAATGGATGTGGTGAGCACGATACGACGCCTCTTTCTCCTGTCTGGGAGCAACGCCAGATCCTGATCCGCCTTCGGCAGGTCGCCATACAGCGGCGCAATCAGGGGCGAATGTTCAGATTCGGCGAAGCGGCTCGCGATCAGCGTCTGCACCTGTCTGATTTCGGCGACACCGGGCAGAAACACGAGGATATCACCCTGTTCCTCATGCCATACCCTGGCAACGGCCTGCGACACCTGTTCGGCAATGGCTCTTTTCTCGGGCTTTATTCCAAGATAGTGATGGCTCACAGGGAATTGCCGACCTTCGGCGGAGATGATCGGTGCTCCATCCATCAGCGCGGAGATACGATCCGAATCGAGGGTTGCCGACATTATCAGCAGCCGAAGATCCTCCCGCAGTCCCTGCCGGGCATCAAGGGCCAAGGCCAGAGCCAGATCGCTGTGCAGGTTGCGTTCATGGAACTCATCAAAGATCAGCAGGCCAACCCCTTTCAACTGAGGGTCCTGTTGCAAACGGCGTGTCAGGATGCCTTCGGTCACCACTTCGACACGGGTTTTCCGGGAGACCTTTCTTTCCAGGCGTATGGAGTACCCTACCCGTTCACCGACGGCCTCGCCCAATAAATGGGCCATGCGGGCTGCTGCTGTGCGGGCAGCCAATCGACGGGGCTCAAGCAACAGAATGGTTTGCCCGTTCAACCAGGCAGCCTGCAACAATCGGATTGGAACCAGGGTCGTCTTACCCGATCCGGGCGGCGCGCACAACACGGCTCTGCCGGTGCTTGCAAGCGCATCATCCAGTGCGGGCATGATTTGTGTGACGGGGAGTTCAGACACCATCGGCACCATGGTCGGGTGCGGCGCTACCGCACCGAAGGTTTCGTCTTTTGATCCGTACTATGAGGCCATAGGGTTAATGGTGCGGCAAGCCGCACCCTACACCTTAATGGAGCGTGGGGAAAAGCAGATTATCCCTGTTGCAGCGATATGGAATTGCTCTCTCTGTCACAATGTACATGCATATCGAAGTTCAGGTCATCCGCAAAATCCTGGGCAACGATCCATATCTGAGTCAGGTCCTCACTCAAAGTCGGCAGTACCGTGAGTGAACTGCGCGTACGCTTCTCATCGAAGAAGGCAAAAGGCTCATCGAGAAACAGAAACTGGCTCCCCTGTATGGCCCTGTTGACCAGCTCCTGGGACAGCGCGAGACGTACCGCCAACATGATCTGACGCTGGGTACCGCTGGATATTTCTTCCAGGTCCATGAAGTCCCGCTTTTCACTGGAGAAGGCGCGCACACTCAGATCGTCGTCGATCTGCAGATGCTCATAACGGTTCTCGGTAAACAGGGGCAGGGTCTTGCTGACCAGACCGCGCAGCTTGTGGTTGAATTTATGGGAGACCTCCCTGGTCGCGCCCTGAATCAATTGATCCGCCACCGCGCAGACCTCCATGTGGCGCTGTTTGTCATCGATCTTCTGCTGCAGATCACCCTTGATCAGTTTCAGCTGTTCGAACTTATCCAAACGCTCCTGCTCCTGGTCAATGACTGAATCGAGCTGACCCAACCGGCGCCGGTCCGTTTCCACACCCTGCCGCAATTGACCCTCTTCCAGCGCCACACCGTCTCTGACCTCGGCGATGGTGACGTTCCAGTCGCTCACCCGCTGACTCAGGCGCTCCCGTGCGGCACGATCGACAATCGCCGGCTCCGCCTCAGCCTCGTCTGGTTGTTCACTCTCTGTCTCTTCCGTGCTCTCCGTATCCCTATCTGCCTGGTTGGATTCAGCCTCCTCCACGAGTTCATTACGGATAACCACACTGGAGAGGCTATCCAGGTTGCCCAAGGCATTCACCAACCCGTCGGCTGCCTCATCATAGGCTCTGGCGCTGCGTCTTTTGGAGGCGCGACGAACCCAGAAGATCAAAAACAACAGCACAAATCCGCCCGCACCATACAGCAGCCAGGGGATCATCGAATCTTGCCAGGCAGAGAAATTGTTGCTCAGTATCTCACTCAATTGCTGTGCAGAGGCCTGCTCGGGCAGTTTTGCCAGCAGATACCAGGCCGCGCCCGCAATCAATGCCAATAGCAGAGACAGAAACGCCAGAAAACCGGCGCGTCCGGCTGTACTCAGATCCGACTCCCGCCTCGGCACGGCATCCTGGTAGGTAATGGATGCGTTCTCCAGCTGTTCGATAAGATCCATCGAATCTTCCATATGGCGGGTCACCTCATTGTGTTCGCCCTGTAACGCCGGCATCAGGGTGTGATCGATGTCGATCTCATCGATCTGAGTCTGCACACTGGTCTGTTCCGCTTTACGCTGTTCTACCTCATTCAGGGTGGCGCCCTTGTCCTCCTGGCAGGCCTCGTTGACATACTCCAGGGTTACCAATCCAGCCATGGTCTTTACCGCAAAGCTATGGGGATGGGGGGTCGTGATCTCGCGCTGCGCCAGATAGAAGGATTCAACGAACTCCTCAAACTCATAACCGACCAGCTCATAGACCTTGTCCGCAACCTGCTCCACACCTCGCGCGATCGGTTCCTCATTGTTATCGGATGCCGTAAGGGTAAGTCTGGCGCTGTGGTTACCCGCATCATCGAGAAAACGATCCAGGCAATAGCGCTTGCCGTCCCTCGGGGTAAATTCGAGCTGCGCCGAACAGTGGGTTTCACCCCAGCGTATCACTTTGGTCAAATCATCCACATCCAGGGAGAAGGTCCTGCCGAAGAGCGCGAAACAGACGGTTTCACCAATCGTACTCTTGCCCGATTCATTCGGTCCGGATATTGCGATCAAGCCCTGCCCGGGGATATTCTCCAGATTCAGGTCGGTATACTTCAGGACATTATTCGCCTTGATGGAATTTATGATCATGACCAACCCTCATCCGCGAGCACACGCAGTTTGTTGATCACCATTTGCATGGCCTGATCGAATGTCTCCTCGTCAAACGCCTCCCCGGAGTTGAGACGACGCTCTTTTTCTGCCTTGCAGTAGTCGAGAAACTCCTGGGCAGACGCCCCCAGAGACAGATTCTCTTGCTGTGTTGCCTGATCTGACGAAGACATACAAAACTCCCCTTTTTTCTTGTGTACCGCCTGAACTGCTTGAACCAGTAAAATATTGATGCCAAACCGTATTGGCAACCCATCGATGAGTTGCCGTCGTTATCCCCATTAGATTGCGCATCCGGTCGTCAGCCCAGTATAGGGAGTTCTGATCAGCAGGTCATCACCGAAACAGCCCGTTGCCGGATCTGCAACAATTCGAAATATCTATCGGTAACAAACTGTTAAGGGACTATTGCATGGCTGACTTAAACAGTTTCCCTTTTCATGCCCTATAATATCAATAACTTATGCTATTGCTTTTTAGTAATTAAAAGCCTTGTGGCGGATAGCCGAAATGTGTCGGTTTTTTTTACGCTTACGAAGCATAACAACCCCAATGAAAATGCGTCAGACCCTATCTTACTGTTTTAAAAGAACATCTTAATGTTTGGCATTTTTTTTGTTTATGTAAAAATAACAACGTACAAATATTTGACCGGTAGACGACTGTGGATAGACGTATTGGTATCAGCGCGATTCCCTCTAACCCAAAAAGCTATCTCAACGAGCAACAACAGCTGGGATTGATACACCTGAGAGAGTATGGCTGGACAACCTTCTGCGTGAGGCGTCTCTCAGGAGAGAGTGCGACCACGATTCTCAGAAACAAACACAACAAAGTGCTGGGCATCCTGAACGAAGATGGCACGCTCAGAATTGCAAATCAATTGAAGGTTCGTGACTGCAGATACGAAGAGAACACCGACATCGAAAGCATGTTGGATTCAATCAAACAGCAAGTAAAGAAGCCTCCGCAGTAATAATCCCTGTACTTCAAGTACAAAGTACCCGAAACACCGTAACAATCATTGCCGCTAGCAAATGGTAATGCAGTGTGTGCTGTTGAACTGCTTCACGCCAGAACCCTCGCCAATGAACAGCTGCATGTGGCTTCGAATCGGCCTCGTTGATTGAAGTCCTAAAAGATATCGGCATATTCCATGTTACATCTTGTTACAACGCGTTACCGATCAGAGAGGATTAAACCATCAGCGGCGGGCAAAATCAGCTCTGACCATAAGCCATTCCGAGTGCTTTACCGATTGCAGATCAGTCCTTCAACAGGGTGTTTGGGGTTTTCGGCAGGTAACAGACCAGATGAAACCGATCAGCGGAAAAATGAAATTTGACAGACTTCCAATCAAGATACATACTGGTCGGTATGTTCCATGAACGGGATTCCCGCTGCCATGCTTGCCGATGCTGACGCTACCCGACGGTCACTGCTGGAAGCCGCCTATGAGGAGATTCATCGTTTCGGTTTCCAGGCTGCCAGTCTGAATGCCATCCTGGAACGAACCGGCGTCACCAAAGGCGCCCTCTATCACCATTTCAGCAGCAAACTGCAACTCGGTTACGCCGTACTGGACGAACATATCGCCGAGGAGTTGCAGAGACTCTGGTTCGAACCCCTGCACCAACCCGGACACCCGATCGACGTGTTGATGGGAATCATCATGAAGATGGGCGAGCACTACCAGTGCGAAGAGATCACCCTCGGCTGTCCGCTCAACAACCTGGCCCAGGAAATGTCGGCCATCGATGACGGTTTTCGTCAACGCATCGACTCGATCTACAAACGCTGGCAGGAGAGTATCGAAACGCTTCTTACCCGAGGACAGCAGGAAGGCAGTGTCTCCACCTCGATCGATCCGGCCGATACGGCTTTTTTCATTCTTGCCTCACTGGAGGGTTGTATGAGTATGGCGAAAAACGCCCAGAGCCACGATGAGCTGATGCGTTGCGGCAAGGCACTCTCAAGCTATCTGAACAGCCTTCGCACATAAACCTGCAAAGTAAAACCAAACAACCATCGCAAGGAACGTGAAATGAATAAACAACCAATCAAAACCGACAAATCAGCAACAGGGAAATGACATGAAAGAATCCTTTTTCCGCTTCGTACTGAACAACAGGTTGCTGGTCATCTTTCTTGCCATCACGATCTCGCTGTTGATGGGCAGTGGTGTACAACACCTGGCATTCAGCAATGATTACCGCATGTTCTTCAGCGAAGAGAATCCGCAACTGAAGGCCTTCGAACAACTGCAGAATACCTACACGAAAAATGACAATGTACTGTTTGTCATCGCACCCAAGGATGGCAAGGTATTTACTCGTGAAACCCTCTCCGCCGTCGCGGAACTGACCAAGGAGTCCTGGCAGATCCCCTACTCCCTGCGGGTCGATTCCATCACCAACTTCCAGCATACCCATGCCGAAGGGGATGATCTGATCGTTGAGGATCTTGTCCTGGAGCCCCAATCCCTGAGCGATGAAGAGCTGGCTGAGAAACAGCGAATCGCCACCGACGATCCCCTCCTGGTCAATCGTTTGATATCGCCCTCGGCCCACACCACCGGCGTCAATGTGACGGTACAGCTGCCGGGCAAAAAACTGACCGAGGTACCTGAAGTGGCGAACCGGGCCAGGGAGATGGCAAAAAACATCGAGGCGGCCTATCCCAACATCGACATCCATCTCACCGGCATGGTGATGATGAACAATGCTTTTCCGTCCGCTTCCCAGGATGACATGACGAGCCTCTACCCGATCATGTTCGCCGCGGTGATCCTGGTATTGGTAGTGATGCTGCGCTCCATTCCCGGTACCCTCTCGACCGTGATCATCATTATTCTGATGATCATCGCCACCATGGGCCTGACTGGCTGGCTCGGTATCAAGATGTCACCACCCACCACCACGGTACCGATCGTAATCATGACCCTGGCGATCGCCGATTGTGTGCACATTTTGGTTAACTTTCTCCATTTCATGCGAGACGGACAGAACAAGTATGAGGCGATGATGGAGAGTCTGCGCATTAACCTGCAGCCCATTTTCCTCACCACCCTGACCACTGCCATCGGCTTTCTCAGTCTCAATTTCAGCGAAGCGCCGCCGTTTCGTGATTTGGGTAACATGGCGGCCATGGGGGTAGTGCTGGCATTCTTTCTCTCCGTCACCTTCCTGCCTGCCATGATGATGCTGTTACCGGTCAGGGCCCTCAGCGGAGACACCCTGGGCAGCATTGCCATGGTACGCTTCTCTGACTTCGTCGTACGTTACAAAAAACAGCTGCTATGGGGCATGGGTATGGTTGTGTTGCTGCTCATTTCGCAGATACCCAACAACCGGCTCGATGATCAGTTTGTAAAATATTTCGACGAGACCATCACCTTTCGGCAGGCAACCGATTACGCCACTGAAAATTTAACCGGTATCTATCTCATAGAGTATTCCCTGGAGAGTGGTGAGACCGGAGGCATCAGCGATCCACAGTTTCTGCAGAGAGTGGAGGAGTTCGCCAACTGGTATCGGCAACAGCCCCATGTACTGCACGTCAACAGCATTACAGACATCATGAAGCGGCTCAATCGCAACATGCATGCGGACAATGACGATTGGTACCGGCTGCCGGATCAACGGGACCTGTCGGCCCAATACCTGCTGTTGTATGAGTTTTCTCTCCCCTTCGGCCTCGATCTGAATAATCAGATCAATGTGAAAAAGTCGGCGACGCGTTTTACCGTCACCATGGAGAGTATCTCCACCACCCAGTTGTTGGAGATCGAAGAGCGCGCCCAAGCATGGCTGCAGGAGAATGCACCAGGCATGCGTATCGATGGCGCCAGTCCCACGATCATGTTCGCTCATATCGGCAATCGAAATATCATCTCCATGTTGAAAGGCACCACACTGGCGCTGGTGATGATCTCGGTAATATTGATCTTCGCCCTGCGTTCGCTGCGAGTGGGCGGACTCAGTCTTATCCCCAATCTTGTGCCGATGGGGATGGCATTCGGATTATGGGGCATCTTTGTCGGCGAGGTTGGACTGGCACTCTCGGTGGTAACCGGCATGACCCTTGGCATCGTGGTCGACGATACGGTGCACTTTCTCAGCAAATATCTGCGTGCCCGCCGTGAAAAGGATATGGACCGCGAAAACGCAGTACGTTACGCATTCTCCACAGTGGGCACCGCACTGTGGGTTACGACACTGGTATTGATGGTCGGCTTCGGCATCCTCGCCTTTTCCCACTTCCAGCTGAATGCCGGGATGGGATTGCTGACCGCCATAACACTCGGCCTGGCGCTGATTGCCGATTTCCTGTTCCTGCCCCCGCTGTTGATCTATTTCGGAGGAAAAAAATCATGAAGTCCATCCTTCTACCGCTGCTGCTGGTTTTGACACCGGCACTGACCCTGGCAATGACCGCGGAAGAGCGCGGACTGGAGATCGCCACGGAGATCGAAGATCGTGATACCGGCTTTCACGACTTCAAGGCCACCATGACGATGTTGTTGCGCAACAAGCATGGCGAGGAGAGCCTGCGCGACATGCGCAATCAGACCTTGGAGGTCGAGAACGACGGCGACAAGACACTGGTGGTTTTCGATCAACCACGGGATGTGAAAGGCACCGCCCTGTTGAGCTTTTCCCACAAGGTCGGTGACGACGATCAGTGGCTCTACCTGCCGGCACTTAAAAGGGTAAAACGCATCGCCTCGCGCAACAAGTCAGGGCCTTTCATGGGTAGCGAGTTCGCCTATGAGGATATCTCATCCCAGGAGGTTGAAAAGTACACCTACAAGTACATCGAGGATAGCGACCATCAAGGTACTCCCTCCTTCCTGCTAGAACGCTACCCGGTGGATCCCAACTCCGGTTACACCCGCCAGCAGGTCTGGGTCGACAAGGCACGTTACATACCGCTCAAGATCGACTACTACGATCGCAAGAACTCCCCATTGAAGACCCTGGTGTTTCGCGGTTATCAGCAATACCTGGATAAGTATTGGCGCGCCGACGAGATGTTCATGGAAAATCACCAGACGGGAAAAAGCACCCTGCTGACATGGAAGGAATACAATTTCCGCTCCGGCCTGAGTGACGGTGATTTCAATAAGAACAGTCTGAAGCGCGCACGATAGCGCTCAACCAAGATGAACAGGAGCAAGTTATTGATATGCCTTTTCCACCGATGCAGGGTGCGGCTTGCCGCACCACTGCTTCGATTAATGTTATTGATGCCCGGACTGTTGTCGGCAGGTGAATGGAGCGGCTTTGTCGAACTGCAGGCACGGCATTTCCCACAACAGGCGATGGACAGGAATCAATCCGATCAACTGCTGTCGATTGTCATCCAGCCTGAATACTATCAGCGTTGGGATAATGACAGACAAAGCCTGCTGTTCATTCCCTTCCTGCGCTGGGACAGCGAAGACGACGAGCGCACCCATGGCGATATCCGGGAGCTGATCTGGACCTACGCCGGTGATGGCTGGGAGACCAAAGCCGGTATCGGCAAGGTCTTCTGGGGGGTCACAGAGGCGCTGCACCTGGTGGATATCATCAACCAGACAGACTTGATAGAGAACCCTGACGGCGAACAGAAACTGGGACAGCCCATGTTCAAGCTCTCCCTGGAAAAGGATTGGGGCATCATCGACCTCTATGCCCTGCCCGGATTCCGAGAGCGCACCTTTCCCGGTGAAGAGGGTCGCCTGCGAACCCGTCCACGCGTCGATACAGACCTGGCCGAATACCAGTCCGACAGGGAGGAGAGACACATCGACCTGGCGCTGCGCTGGTCCCACTTCATCGGTGACTGGGATATCGGCATTGCACACTTCGACGGCACCAGTCGAGATCCGTTGCTGACACCGGGGCTCAACAGCAGCGGTGAGATCATCTTGATCCCCTTCTATGAACAGATGCGGCAAACCAGTCTCGATCTGCAGGCCACCAAAGGCGATTGGCTGTGGAAACTGGAAGCCATCCACCGTGCCAGCGATAGCGGCAGTTACAATGCGGCCACCGGCGGCTTCGAATATACCCTGGTCGGTATTGCCGACAGTGATATGGATCTGGGCCTCCTGGGGGAGTATCTCTACGACGACAGACACGATGACGCCACCACCCCCTTCGAAAACGATCTGTTCGTCGGACTACGCCTCACCGCCAACGATGTGGACGGCAGCGAACTCCTGGCCGGCGTGATCAAGGATCTCGACGATGACGGTTGGATGTTCAACCTGGAGGCGAGCCGGCGCATCGGCAATCACTGGAAAACCAGTGCCCAAGTCCGGCTCTGGTCGGATATTCCCATAGACGACCCGCTGTTCGCATTTCATCGCGATGATTACTTCGAACTGACCATTACACGCTTCTTTTAGGGATGATAGATAGCCGATGCATTGTGCGGCGTGAGTCAGTCGGGTAAATTGTCGAGCACGACCCGGGCAATTTCTTGAGCAGCATCCAACTCGTCCTTTCTACTTAAACCCAGAAAGAGATCGACGCTGATAATGTATGAGCCGTACAGTACATCGACTTCGCCCAATGGCTGGGTGTTTCTAGCCTTGTCGCCGAGACCCTCGATCGATGGGTGATTGCCACTAAATTCGTAACTCGCAGCTGCCTTGGATGCATCGCCCCAGGATTCTATGTTGATATGGATATCATCGGAGCTGCAATTGAGATACATGACATTGCCGAGCCTGTCCACCGATGCTGAAGGCGCAGTAACCGATGCACCGACGATCTCCTCAGTGTTAGCGTGAGAGATCAGAGCGCATGGATCGAACGCTTGCTGTATAGGCTGTTGAGGATTCGCCGGCTGGGTAACATTGATCTGTTTATGCACAACCGATTGGTTGGCTTGCTCATCGCTGCACCCGGCAATCAGGAACAACAACAATCCAGTCACTATAAACATGTCGTGTCGCAATACGTACATTCACACCTCCCTCAATATTCCGCAAGTCTCTTAAGCAGTTCCATTTCGGGTAAATGGAATATACAACATGCCGTGATAACCTGGTTAGGTAATGTTCAAGTTATATGGAGTGAATTATTACCTTGACATTTATGGAAAGATATTAGAGGCGCACTACACTGGCTTACCGCACTGTATGCAGAATTTGTGGCCTGGCATGATTTCATTGCCACAATAGATACAAAAACTCATCCCTTTCTGCTGTTTGACTGGTTCGCTGGGTGAAAACGTCTTATTCATCTCCTTAATCAGCAAATCAACACCGTTATGGAAAAAAGGTTCTTCAGGTATCGGGATAGCATTTCTATATGCCAGTGGCTTTAGGTCTTCCGGCAGATCATCCTCATCCGGCATGATGCCCTTTTTTACCAATACCGGGATCACCGGGATCTCCTTCTTCAAGGCAGTCTCTATCTCCACCCTGAGGTGATCGTTGGAGAGGTCCAGTCGGCGTTCACCCTTCTTGTTTTTGGCTTCCAGCCATTTGTCCCCTATTATCGCCACCAGCATAGTGCATTGATCGATGGTCTTATTGATGTGCTTGCGAAAATCCACACCGCCAGGTATCGAGTCGACATCCCTGAAAATCGTTTCTCTACCGAACTCGTGCGTAAGTCTGTCACATATCCTACCGGTAATTTCCCGGCTATCCTCCCTTCGGTAAGAGATAAAGACAGTACAGGATTTTCCCGGGCTGCGGGTCTTTTTTGAAGGCTTGACGGATCGATTCGCACTGTTTGGCGTCAATTTACGCGGAGAACCGCTTACCGGTTGCACATAGAGGTATTGCTTAGGTTTGATCAAAGAATTCAAAGATTTTTCTATACCCTTCAGGGTAAATGCTTCCTTGAAGGTCTCAGGCGATCTATCACCACACTCCAGGTCCAGCGTTTGCTCAGGCTCCAGATCAACCCGTAGCGGTTCGCTTTTGTAGAGATCGATTTTAACCCCTATGTCATGGGAGCCACTGGGTACTTTAAATTGCTTTGTCTCTCCCGACTTGATCTTACCGACCACATTCTCATCAATGGTAATTGCGAATTGACGAATTTGATATGAGCTGGTTTTCTTTCTTTTTAGGGTAATGAAAGCGGCTGGCTTGTTCATAACAGGAACCCTATCCGTTTACTCAGAACTCACCACTGATAATCATATAGAAGACAATAATACCAATACTGCCGTATAGCCACAGCTTACCGACATCCTTTTTCTCTTCGGTCTCCCCTTGCGCCAGATAGATGATACCCATGATCAGGCCGATGAACGGGATAATCAGTGAGCCGCCAAGAATGCCGTACTTCAACCCATCCGATACTGATTTATGTTCACTGCCGACTTCGACCACAACACTATTTTGGCTGCCCGCTGCACCCCCGGTTGTACCTGAGAGTTCATGTCTGCAGTTTCCGCAAAATCTCGCACTATCCGGGTTTTCAGTTCCACACTTCGGGCAAAACATGGCTGATTCTCCTCTAACAGTGTCATTGTTATTGTAAATCCTGGACATCGATAACCTGATTGCTGCATGTAACCGTGCTGTATCAATCTATTGGCCAATGTTAGCCTCAGTTAAGTCAATTGTAGCCCAATGCCTATACATTTCAGCATTATACAGCGTATTTCAACAGTTAAAATTACCACTGGAAATAGGTATTTTTTACCCCAACTTGGAAAGGAGAATCGCAATGTGTCTTCCTGAAGAGCGCAGACCGGACCTGACGACTGTCACTGCCCAGCAGGCTGTCAGCAAAGAATACAATGCCAGCTATACGACAAACCTCATTTCTTCAGTTTCCCTATATGACTGAAGACATCATTTTAGCGCTGTTCTGCAACAATTCAGTGAAGGCTTCTGCACTGACAGGCCGACTGAACAGATACCCCTGAACGTATTCGCATTGCATATCGCGCAATTGCCTGAGTTGATCTTCGGTTTCAACGCCTTCAGCCACGACTTTAAGCCCCAAGCCGTGAGCCATCAGTATGGAAGCGTTGACTAGCTCGTTATCGGCCGGGTCTACCGCTAGATCGTTGATGAAACTCCGATCCACTTTCAACACGTCAAAAGGATATTTCCGCAGATAACTCAGTGAGGAATAACCTGTGCCGAAATCGTCCATCGCCAGGTTTATTCCGACTTTACGTAACCGTGACAGAGCATGTTCGATATCCTGTTTCCCACTCATCAGCACACTTTCAGTTATCTCTAGTACCAGTGAATCCATCTTCAATCCACTGCGCTCCAGGAGATCCTTTATGTAATCGACCAACATGGGATCACGGAACTGACTGGGTGATAGATTGATGGCGATCTTAAATTCATGATTGAGCATTTGTTGCCAATGCAGTGCATTTCCGACAGCCTGCTGCAGTACATATCGACCTATGTCCAGAATCATACCGGTTTGTTCTGCGATCGGTATGAATTCTTCGGGGGAGGTCATCTCCAAGGTGGGATTATTCCAGCGTAACAGGGCTTCGGCAGCGACTATCCGATTGCTCTGCAATTCGATAACCGGTTGATAGACCACCGAGAACTCCTGCCGTTCCAGGGCACCGTGCAACTGTTCTTCGACTTCCAGCATACGCGAAACATTCAGGTTCATTTCGGTGGTAAAAAAATTGAAGGTATTCCGACCCTGCTCCTTGGAGTGATACATCGCGGTATCGGCATTACGCAGCAGTTCCGTCGGTGTTACGCCGTCGCTGGGATAGACTGCAATACCGATACTGGTGGTCACCACCAGTTCCCGTTCATCCAGGCTGAACGGGTATCGAAACTGCAAAATCAGATTGCGCGCCACCTTCCTGGCGTCGGCCAGTTCCGCCAGATTGCGCAGCAACACGACGAATTCGTCTCCACCCAGGCGGCAGACACTGTCACCATCACGCACTGCAGTCTTCAGGCGTTCGGCAGCCTGCACCAGCAGGCGATCACCGGTTTCGTGTCCCAGAGTATCGTTGACCCGCTTGAATCCGTCGAGGTCGAGGAAAAGGATGGCAACCTTGCTTTCGTCTCTCGACGCCTCTTTAAGCAACTGGGACAAGCGATCCATCGCGAGAAAACGATTTGGCAGGCCTGTCAGTCCATCGAAATGCGCCTGCTTCAAAATACGGGCTTCCTGACGCTTCTTTTCTGAGATATCGACATGAGTTCCGACAATACGGTTCGCGTTTCCCTGTGCATCACGGACCAGAAAGGCACGGGATAGGATATCCACCCAGTGACCGTCCTTGTGACACATCTTGAACTCGATGTGATAATTCTCGCGTTTACCTTTTATATAGTCTGATAACATCTCCAAGGAACGCTCGCGGTCTCTATCCTCGACTAGATCTTCCCAGGTAGATATTTTGTTGGGCAATTCATGGTCTTCATAGCCCAGCATGCTCTTCCAGCGAGGTGAATAGTAGATTTCGTTGGTCTGGAGGTTCCAGTCATAAACCCCATCGTTGGCGCCGTGCATTGCCAATTCGAAACGTTCCTCACTCTTGCGTAGAGCGGATTCTGCAAGCTTCCTGACACCGATTTCCTTACTCAGCTCGCGGTTTTTGTCTTCTAATTCCAGGGTACGCTTTTGAATGACGTTTTCGCGACTCTCTATTTCATCTTCAAGATTTTGTATCAGTTGATTGTTCTGCAACTGCAGCCTGATGTTTTCCAACAGGTTGCGATTTACATTGCGGGTAAACAATGTGGTCATGACCAGATAGACCAGCGTCGCAACAGCCAGCGCATTGTGTCCCGCATCCCCGTAGGCGAACAGGGTGACGATGAGTGTCAGCACCTGCGGGTAGACATAGACCACGAAGGCCGGTAGGTATACCGATAAGATAACGACAGCGGAAGCAACGATGCCGAACAGCAGCATACTCAAGCCAATTGCGATTGTCAGATTGTTTGCAAGAATGATATAGGGAACGATCAGACTCCAAGCGGTACCCACCAGCAGGCAGCCGACCAGATAGGCCCGCAGCCATTGCCCGGTCGTCCTTTTATGCGGATTGCGTTTGTGCATCAGCCAAAGAACAAGGCGGAAGGTGGCTGTGGCAAACAGGGCCAGAACCCATATTTCGACAATCGCCGATTCAATACGGGACTTCAATATGAAATAAAAGAGTAACGCGACTGAATAGACCGTTACATTGGATATCGGGGCCTGCTGAAACAGAAGCCGTGTTTGCTCTTCGGCAATCAACACTTTGACTGTCCCTTGCTGCCCGCTTTCACTGTTCGATATGGTCGTTTTGGCCAAGGTAGTCACCCATTGTATACCTTAAATGGTAGCGGCATAAATATCGTCGACTTTATGCATCTAACATCTGGATGTACGAGTTTACATTTCCCTGAGTAATTGCATTGATCTAGCTCAAACGGGAATCGGTTTATTCTCGTAACATACAGGCCGCCATGGATATGTGTCAGTGCTGCTATATGCGTATCAGTGGATCCATGCAACAAGTCCGTAGCGCAAGGACAACGCGGGCAAAACGAAATAATTTCAGGTTATTTTGATTGGTGGCAGATACCACATTGGTTAATGAAGACAACTGCCACCCGGAACTCCCCTCACGCTTAGTATAGCACCACAACTGGTTGGCTGGATTTGTACAAAGCGCTATTCCCATTTGAAATAATTGATATGAATTCAAGCGGAAGGAGCTTCCTGCCAAATGACATAAATCCCTATGAATTTATAAAGATTTCAGAGACACTTCTAATTGGTAAGCCGTCAGGTGGACGCTGTTCTTGAATTATGTTCTGTAATAAATATGGCATGGAACAACAAAAAGATGCCTGAGCCCACCATTCCCTCACTGAGGATCTAATCCCATTTGCGTTAATTAGTGTTCATTTGCGGACTGACAAATGCCTGGCTAAACCGCCAATACCAACTCGGCAATGTCACCCAACGCCTCCCGTATCTCATTGATGGAGGGCGGTTCCGAACGCGACAAATCGTCAAAGGCGCCTCGGCAGGTCATGCGCATGACATCGGGTTGTTTCTCTGAGCTGAGCCAGAGGTGGTAACCGTGTGTCACCATGGGCGAACCCGGATCGCCAATTTCGACGTTGATATATCCCGACCGATGGTTGTATTGCCGCACAACCTCAGTCATCAAGCGCTGTACCTTTTTTATGATGAAGGTATCCGGTTCTATCCGCTGTGCCTTGTCGCTCAGGTTCTCAACTTCGAAATTGCAATTGGCGCGGTAACGATTAAAATCGCCAAGCGTTGTCGTCCTACCCCTCTGCAGGAAGGTGCGTGTGGTACCCGGCTCGATCGCTACCTCTTGCATCAGTACCAGTTTGCTGCCGACCGGCGGCAAGTTGTAGGGGTAAGCCAGGTTGTCACTGACCATGTAGGATTGGCTGCATGCCGACAGCAGCAAAAGAAGTACTATCCATCGCATAGCTATCCACCTCAGTTGAACAGGCTATTGAAAAGGCCGGCGTTCTGTCAGACCACCCGGAAATAGCAACTGAGATCGGGGATGTCGATCTCGCGGGGTTTGAGCCTGATGCGATCGTTCAATCCTGCTTCGCCGCGGATGCGTACCCTGGCCTCCATGGCAATGGACGGCAGCAGCACGGTGGCACGCTCTCCTTCCTTGGCCACGATCACCGCCTCGCCCTGCCATCCGGGATTATCGCGCAGATAGATCAGACGCCAGTGATCGTTTGACACCCGCTCGGTCTTGCGGTTCGCCATGCTGCCCAGCTCGGACTGGGCGATACGCTCGGAGATTGCATGGATATCGAGTACCGTCCCGCCCTTGAGGTGGGCGCGCAACTGCTGGTGGGCCAACAGATCGGAGTAGCGCCGTAAGGGACTGGTGGCGCGTGTATAGACTGCCAGCCCCAAGCCGGCATGGGGTTCCGCCTGGGTCTTGATCCGGGTTGGTTTGAAGTAACGGCGATAGGCATACATGCCTGCCAGATCTTCCGGTTGTTCAAGCTGATCCGGTGGCGCCTGGGTGGCGAATGGCACGGATATCTCTCGGGATTGGCAGAAACCGGCGACCCCCTCCCCTGCCATCAGCATCAGATCGGTGATCATCTCCCGGCTCTGCAACCGGGGCAGTGGTTGGATCTCCACCTTATCCTCTCTCGCCTTGATCTTCACCTCCGGCAGTTGAATCGTCGCAGCACCCGCCTGCTGGCGCCTTTGCCGATAACGCTGACTCAACGCCAACAATGCGGCAAAGGGTTCTTCCTGCAAGCGTTGGTCCGCAGCTGCGTAACTGATACGCTCGACCCTGACCCAACTCGGATGGATCTCCAGATCCTCCACCTCGCCCGTAACCGAGAGGGTAAAACCGATCGACAGGGCGGGCGATTTCTCCTGCAGGCCTAGGCCCAGCCGGTCGGTTACCTGGGGTGGCAACATGGGGATCACCCGGTCCGGAAGATAGAGGTTGGCTCCCCGGGCACGGGCGTCCAGATCCATTTCGCTGTCGGGTGCGACCAGGGCGGCGACGTCTGCCACATGGACCCAGATCCGCTCCCCATCCAGGCTGACGGCATCATCCGGGTCCTGATTGTCTTCGTCATCGATGGCATAGGCGGGGAGCCGCGTCAGATCGAGACGCTCCTCCTCCGGCAAGGGTGGGACTGCATAATCGGGAATGGTCTCGTCTATGCCCATGCGACGCGGGTAGGGACTTTCATTAGCTGGCCAGTAACCGGTCTTGATCAGCAAGCGGTGCGCGTTGACCGGCGTCTCCTGGATCTCCAGGGCCTGCAGGATACGGCTGTTCTCCCGCTTCTCCAGGGCCAGCGCCTCGACCTCGCCCAGGGTCTTGCGGTCCTCTTCGATGATCGTACCCGACCGCACGCGTTGCATGAAGCCCTCCCAGGCCTCCGCCTCGGCAGCCTTTTTGTTGCGCTCGGCAATCTTGGTCTCGACCGCGTCGGCTGAACGGGGGTGGATCGACGCCGGGCTCCCCTCGAAGTAGATCCCCTCTGCCACCAGTTGCCAGCTGGCCCAGGCCATGGCGGGCGTGTAGTCGCCGAACACCAACTCACTCAGTTCTTTGATATCGGTCTCCGCGCCCTCCAGTAATTCCCAATTCTCCTCCACCTCACCGTTTTGCGGTGTCAAGTGTTTGAGGTCGTTCAAGGGGCCGGGGTGCAGCAGAACTACATCTTTATCCCTGACCCGCTTGCTCTTACCCCCCTCCAGTTCAATCGTGATCTTATCCGTGACCTCGATGACCCGGGCCGGCCGAATCTTGTATAGAACCAGTGCGCCTGTCGTCAATCTACTCATCAAAGCTTTCCAAAAAAATAGTTAATTCCCGATTTACACAGGGAGTTTCGTCACCAGCGGGATCGGGTATGATACGCACTGTTGTATGTCAAACCCAGGAGCCGCTTCCAGCCATGAATAGAGAATGGTCTGAATTCCTTGCCACCCGAAGCACACCCGGCAGCGATGGTGCCGACATCAACTGTGCCCTGAACGATCTCTCCCACTACGGCCTTATCCGGGTCGAGGGTGAAGATGCAGAGCAGTTCCTTCAGGGCCAGATGACCAACGACATGCGCGAGGTCACTGAGACTCACAGCAACCTGGCAGGTTGGTGTAACGCCAAGGGCCGCATGATAGCCAGCTTTCGCTGCTTTCGCCAAGGCGGGAGTTTCTATCTGCAGACCCCGGCCGATGCCATCCCCGCACTACTGCCACGACTCTCCATGTATGTGCTGCGATCCAAGGTCGAGATCAGCGATGTCAGTGACGAATGGGTACGGATCGGTCTGACCGGTGACTGCGCCGAGGCCCTGCTGCAACCCTTTTTCAACGAGCTGCCCGAACACGTCAATGGTGTGGAACAGCAGGACGGGATGATCCTGATACGCCTGCCGGGTACCACACCCCGCTTCGAAGTCATCGGGCCAAGCCCACAGGTAAAGGAGATCTGGCAGACCGCTGAAGGCCAGGCACAGCCTGCAACGAGAGGACTTTGGTCGCTGTATGAGATTCGTGCGGGCATCCCGACCCTCTACCCTCAAACCCGGGAGTCTTTCGTGCCGCAAATGGCCAATATGCAGTTGATCGACGGGGTCAGTTTCACCAAGGGATGCTACACCGGTCAAGAGGTGGTGGCGCGGATGCAATACCTGGGCAAACTGAAACGCCGGATGTATCTGGCCCATGTGGTTACACAGACCCCACCGCAACCTGGCGATGAGCTGTTTGCGGAAGAAAGCACATCGGGGCAGGGTGCGGGCAAGGTCGTGGATGCGCAGGCCAGCGGCGAAGGTTACGACCTTCTGGCTGTCATCGAAATCGCCAGCGCCGAGGAAAACCAGGTCAGGTTGGGTGAGAGCGGTCCCAGGCTGGAGATCCTCAACCTCCCTTACAGCTATTCTGAATAGTAGGCTTCACCCATCGCAACCATTCAGAATAACCCGGACTGACCGTTAACAAGGACGATAATCAATCGTTGGAAACCCAGGTAAAAAATGATCGACGAAAACCAGTTTCTGCAAAAGCTCAACGACGCCATCGACCATAACCGCATCACTCTTCCCACACTGCCGGAAGTGGCGCTGAAAGTCAGGGATGCAGTGGAGAGAGAGCAGAGTTCGGCCAACCAGATTGCCGATATCATCGCCTCTGACGCGGCCCTCTCGGCCCGGCTTCTGCAAGTCGCCAACAGCCCCCTTTACCGTGGCCGGGTAACCATCGACAATCTGCAGATGGCGGTTGCGAGGCTGGGGGTGCGCCTGGTACGCAGCCTGGTGATCAGCCTCATCATGCAGCAGATTTTCCAGGCCACCAGCGATCTGCTGGACGCCAAATTCAGACAGATCTGGGAAGAGAGTGTGGAGATTGCCGCGCTCAGCCGTGTCCTTGCCGCCAATACGGACCACCTGGACAAGGAGCAGGCGATGCTGGCGGGCCTGATCCACAACATCGGCGCCCTGCCGATTCTCGCCTTTGCGGAGAGCCATGATGAGCTGCTTGAGGATGCCGAAGAACTGGATCGGATTATCGATGCCCTGAGCCCCCGGATCGGTCAACGCATACTCGAAATGTGGGACTTCTCCGAATCCCTGATCCGGGTACCGGCGAACTTTCTCAATCTCGATTACACCAGCGAAGGGGAAATGGACTATGTGGATATCGTGCTGGTGGCGCGGCTCGAATCGCAGATGAACGACAACGGCTCCATTGACGCAACGACTCTGTCGCAGATCCCGGCCTTCGTAAAGGTCGGTCTGGAACCCGAGGTCAATATCATCGAAATCGAGGGCGTTGCAGACGATATCCAGAATATCGAGGTCATGTTCATATCGTAACCTCACACCCCACAGGGTCCAAACATGATTGAGGCGGAAAACCTCTGCAAGCACTATGCGGGTATCAAAGCGGTGGACGGGGTCAGCTTCTCGATCCCCCGCGGTGTCTGCTTCGGTCTGCTTGGCCCCAATGGTGCGGGCAAGACCACCACCGTGGAGATGCTCGAGGGGATCAAGACCCCAACATCGGGCCAGATACGATACAAGGGCGAGCCCCTGGGCAAACGTTTCCGTAACGAGGCGGGGATCATGTTTCAGCACACCGCCCTACAGGAGTATATCCGTGTGGACGAGGTGCTGAAGATGTTTCAGCAGTTCTATACCAAGACTCGCCCTATCGATGAGTTGGTGGAGATCTGCGCCCTGGAAGAGTTCCTGTCGCGGGATACGCGCAAACTCTCAGGTGGTCAGAAGCAGCGGCTGCTGTTGGCCATCGCGCTGATAAACGATCCGGAAGTAGTATTCCTCGACGAACCCACCACCGGTCTCGATCCGCAGTCGCGGCGCAATCTCTGGCATCAGGTTCGCCGCATCAAGGCGGAAAACAAAACCCTGGTGCTGACCACACACTATATGGAAGAGGCGTTTGAACTCTGTGATGAGATCATCATCATGGATCACGGTACGATCATCGCCCAAGGCATTCCGAAAACCCTGCTGGCCAACCACTTCGACAAATCGGTGATCACCCTGCCACTCTCCGCCCTGCCCGAGGATTTTCAAGCCGATGAATTCTCCACACTCCACCCCCAGGATGGGCAGATGGAGATCCTCTCTAAGGATGTGGATACCACCATACACCACTTGGCAGCCCAGAAGATCTCTTTGCAGCAGTTACAGGTGCGTTCGCCGACCCTGGAAGATCTGTTCCTGGAACTGACCGGGCATCATCTGCGCACCTAGGATCGCTTTCACTATGTCGCTTCGTCGCTTTCTGGCTGCCCTGCAAGCACGCAACCTGGAGTTCCTGCGAGACCACACCGCACTCGGCTGGAACCTGATCATGCCGGTATTGATCGTGATGGGTTTCGCCTTTGCATTCACCACCGGACAGGAGGAACTCTACAAGGTTGGACTGTATGGGGATCCTGAACAGAATCAGAGCGTGGATGATTTCCTGAAGACCCGGTATGTGGATTTCATCCCGGTGGATGACCTGAGCAGGATGATCGACAAGGTGGACAGGCACCAGATAGATCTGTTGCTGGACCTGCAAAACAACCGATATTGGGTCAACAGCACCTCGCCCAAGGGTTACCTGCTTGAGCAGCTGTTGTCGCCCTACGGGCTGCAGCGCGAGACGCTCAGCGGGTCGGAGATACGCTATGTGGATTGGGTCATTCCCGGTGTCCTGGGCATGAACATCATGTTCAGTGCCCTGTTCGGCGTAGGCTACGTCATTGTCAGGTATCGAAAAAATGGCGTCTTGAAACGGTTGCGGGCAACCCCGCTCAGTGCCTTCGAGTTTATATCGGCACAGATTGCATCGCGCCTGTTGATGATCGTAGCGGTCACTGTGCTGGTCTATGTGGGGACTGACCTGGTGGTGGATTTCCGCATGGTCGGTTCCTACTGGCTGCTCTTTCTGATCCTTATTCTCGGTGCGCTCAGCATGATCAGCGTCGGGCTGCTGGTGGCGGCCCGCATCACCAGCGAAGAAGCGGCCAACGGGCTGCTGAATCTGATGAGCTGGCCCATGATGTTGCTGTCGGGGGTCTGGTTCTCGCTGGAAGGCTCACATCCATTTGTGCAGAACCTGGCACTGGCCCTGCCATTGACCCACATGGTGGATGCTGCCCGGGTGGTCATGATCGAGGGTGCAGGATTTATGGATGTGGCTTCCCAGCTGTTCATCCTCACGCTATTTACCTTATGCTTTGTCATCATAGGTTCAAAAACCTTTCGCTGGGAGTAGACAGGATGGATCATCAGGACGAGACATTCATGACCGAGGCGCTGAAGCTTGCGCAACGGGGCATCGAGCAGGGCGATGGCGGTCCCTTCGGCGCGGTGGTGGTCATGGATGGCCGGATTATCGGGCATGGCTGGAATCAGGTAATCAAGCGCAACGATCCCACCGCACATGCGGAAATAGTGGCGATACGCGAGGCCTGCTCTCATGCTGCGAGCTATCACCTGCCCGGCAGTGTACTCTATGCCACCTGTGAACCCTGCCCGATGTGCCTGAGCGCCGCCTACTGGGCCCATATAGATCGTCTGGTCTATGCCGCTGAGGCGGATGACGCCGCTGCCATCGGTTTTAACGACAGTTTCATACAGGCTGAATTGCACAAGCCGAGGGATGGAAGAGCCATGGCCACCCAACAACTTCTCAGGGAACGCAGTCTCGCCCTGTTCAGGCAGTGGCAGACGAGTGACAAGCGTGTCGACTATTGAGCGGCTCCCCCTTATCGCCCCGATTTTGCAAGGCCAGGACTTGGATTAAAACAACATAAAACAGTAACAGATACTATGTGCGGTATTGCAGGCATCTTAAATCTCAAAGACGGCATCCCACCCTCCAGAAGCGAACTCGAGGGCATGATACACACTGTCCATCACCGCGGCCCAGACGGTTACGGCTACTACTGTCATGACAGAGTGGGACTGGCCCACGCCCGTCTCAGCATCATCGACCTGGCGGGGGGCGACCAGCCGATCCACAATGAGGATCAGTCAGTGCAGGTGGTCTTCAACGGGGAGATCTTCAACTACGTTGAACTGACCGCTCAGCTCAAGCAGCAGGGACACCGCTTCTACACCCACTCAGACACCGAAGTCATCGTCCACCTCTATGAAGAGTATGCAGAGAAGTTCGTCGACCATCTGAACGGGCAGTTCGCCATCGCCCTGTGGGACCGCACCAGGCAGAAACTGATACTCGCCAGGGACAGAACGGGGATTCGCCCGCTGTTCACCGTCGAAACCGGAGGCCGGCTCTATTTCGCCTCGGAGGTAAAGTCGCTGTTCGCTCACCCCGCTATTCCACGCCAGATCAATCTGACCGCTTTGCAGGAAGTGTTTACCTTCTGGACAACCCTGCCCCCTCACTCGCTCTTCGAGTCTGTGGAGGTTGTCCCTCCCGGTCACCTGATGGTGATCGAAAATGGCGTTAAGAGCCTCTCCAGGTATTGGGATTGGACCTATCCCAACGAGCAGATCGATCAGCACAAATCCGTGGCGGAGTGGAGTGAGGAGCTGAAGGCGTTGATGATCGACTCGGTGCGGCTGCAGCTACGCTCCGATGTACCGGTGGGTGCCTACCTCAGTGGCGGCCTGGATTCCTCGGTGCTGACATCCCTGATCAAGAACTTCACCGATACACCGCTCAGGACCTTTTCCATCGGATTCGAGGATGAAGAGTTCGACGAGAGCGGTTTTCAAAAAGACCTGGTCGACTATCTGGGCACCGATCATACCCATGTACTGTGCAAGCGCTCGGATATCGGGACCGCCTTTCCAAGGGTCATCTCCCATACCGAGTCTGCGATCGTCAGGACCGCGCCAACTCCGCTGATGCTCCTCTCCGGCGCGGTTCGCGAGGCCGGGTACAAGGTTGTCCTGACCGGCGAAGGGGCGGATGAGGTATTCGGCGGCTACGATATCTTCAAAGAGGCCAAGGTAAGGCGTTTTTGGAGCCATGCCCCGGATTCAGAGTGGCGCCCCCTGATCCTGCAACGCCTCTACCCCTACCTGAAACATTCGCCCACCACCAGCGGGGCCTTTTCCAAACGTTTCTTTCAACAGGGCATGGAGCATCTCGACAAGCCCTATTTTGCCCATATTCCGCGTTGGGCCACGACCCAGCGCATCATGCAGTTCTTTTCCGATGAGGCACGGGCGGCCGTCAAACCGATAGCTTTTGACGCGATCAATCGCATTCTGCCGGCGGAGATCGACGCCTGGAAATCCCTCAACCGGGATCAGTACATCGAGGCCAATACCCTGTTATCCGGTTATCTGCTGAGCTCTCAGGGAGACCGGGTGGCGATGGCCAACTCCATCGAAGGCCGATACCCCTTCCTCGACCACCGGGTGATAGAGTTTGCGGCAACCCTCCCCAGCCGCTACAAGATCATGGGATTGAATGAAAAATATATGCTCAAGCAGACAATGCAGGGACTGATTCCGGAAAGCATCAGAAACCGCAGCAAACAACCCTATCGCGCACCGGACAGTCAATCCTTCTTCGACGGCGAGACCCCGCTGGAATATGTCGCCTACCTGTTGAGTGAGGAGCGGATCCGGAAAGCGGGATACTACAATCCGAAAACCGTCAATCTGCTGTTGAAAAAATGCGCCCGGGGCAAGGCCCTGGGATTCGCCGACAACATGGCCTTTGTGGGTATCCTCTCCAGTATGCTGGTGGATGAGCTGTTCATTGAACAAGCGGCAATCGAATCCTGACAGGACGGTTAACACTAATTCACACCAAACCTGTTGTATAAATATGTATCATTGATCGACAAAAGACCTGGCAGGATCTGTGGATTAGTGTTAACAGCCCTAACGCGAGCGAAAAATTACCTGTTTCATTTAAACTGGCCACTTTACAATACTGACCCTTGGACTAAACAAGTTCACTGATCAGTCGACATACTGAATGGCGAGCATTAGTCTCAGTATCAAACTGTCAGAACATTTGGGAAATTTAATGTCAACAGAAGCAACAATCAGAAACTACATACTTGAAAATTACCTGTTCACCGAGGATCAATCCGCATTAGACAGCGCGGATTCCTTCCTGGACAAGGGCATCCTGGATTCAACCGGCATCTTGGAAGTCATCTATTTTCTGGAAGATGAATTCGGAATCAAGGTTGAAGATACCGAAATGGTGCCGGAGAACCTCGATTCCGTTAAAAACATCGTTGCATTTATCGGAAGAAAAAGGCAGTGACGTGACCTCAATGCAGGCTACCCTGGTCAATCGCTTCAGAGAGAGTGTTGCAAAGCACCCTGACTCGCTCGCCGTTGCCGACAGCACACAGCGGGTCTCTTACCAGGTGCTATCCGATCTCGTCGGAAAAGTCAGTCATTACCTGATGTCGTCGGGCTTGCAGAAGGGTGACCGGGTCGCCATGGTCGTCGCCAACTCGGCGGAATATGCCGCTATCTTCTACGGAATCTGGTCAGCAGGTGGAGTCACCGTCGCACTCAACACCCAGGCGAAAGCCAAGGATATCATCAACTGGGTAACGCACTCGGATGCCAAGTGGCTGTTCATGGACCTGCAACACCCGGAATACAAAGATGTATACGAGGCCGGCGGGGAGTTCACACTGATTGATGTGGGCAGCGAAGACACCGGAGAGTCAGACAACATCACCATGGATTGGCAACGGATAGTCTACTTGGAACCGGCCAATCCGAAAATGTTACCGGGCCGGTCGGACCTGGCCTCGATCATCTATACCTCGGGCACCACCGGCAATCCCAAGGGCGTCACCCTCAGCCATGGCAACCTCTGCGCCAACATCGAATCCATCCTGGCCTATCTTGATCTAAGCGCCGAGGACAGCATTCTCAATGTGCTGCCCTTCTACTACTCCTATGGCAACTCCATTCTGCACACCCACCTTGCGATTGGAGGGTCAATGATTCTGGAGAACAGCCTGCTCTATCCCCATCGCGTCATGGAGAAGATGTCAGAGGGGGCAGTGAGCGGTTTTTCCGGCGTACCCTCAACCTTCGCATTGCTGCTCAGCAGGGTCAACATCGGTGATTATGACCTATCAAAACTGCGCTATATCACGCAGGCCGGGGGACCCTTGGCGCCCGCGCTGGCTGACAGACTGAGTACTGCCCTGCCCCATACCGAGCTATTCATCATGTATGGGCAGACCGAGGCCAGTGCACGTCTCACCTACCTGCCTCCTGCTATGTTGGAGAAAAAGCGGGGCTCGATCGGCATCGCTATCCCAAATACAACTATTGAGGTCAGGAACAAAACAGGTGAGGTCACAGCGCCCGGTGAGACAGGTGAAATATGCGCCAGCGGTGAAAACATCATGCAGGGATATTGGAAGGACGAGGAGAGGACCGACCAAGTCCTCAAGGACGGCTGGCTGTATACCGGCGACCTGGCGCATACCGACGCCGACGGCTATCTCTATATCGACGGACGTTCATCCGATATGATCAAGAGCGGCGCCAACCGTATCAGCCCGAAGGAGATCGAAGAGGTGATCCAGGAGCTGGAGGAGGTGCACGAGGTGGCCGTGATCGGCAGTCCCGATGAGATGCTTGGGGAGATCATCAAGGCCTATGTCGTACTGAAAAAGGGCAGCGAATTGAAACAGAGAAACATTCAGCGCCACTGTAAGAACAATCTGGCTATTTATAAAATCCCAAAGTCCATAGCGTTTATCGAAGAGCTGCCAAAAACGGCTTCAGGCAAGATAAAGAAGTTCCTGCTGAAATAGATGTCTTTTAAAGCTTCGCCTGATCATGCCAAGTGGGATAATATTTTGAATGCAAGTACATCCTAATCGGACGCCGCAGACCATAATTAATAATACCGAGCAGAATCAATCCGGAGAAAATAATGCCAACATTAGCAGAACGGTATGAAGCTGAAATCCTCAATTTCGACCGGGACAAAGAGGTCGAAAGAATCTGTGAATCCATGCGGGATATCATGCGTACCAGGCTGCGCCGTCGCGGCGTTGTGGTCGCGGTATCGGGGGGAATAGACAGCTCTGTCTCAGCGGCCCTGGCGGTCAAGGCCTTTGGCCCGAAAAAGGCCTTTTTCATTCAATTGCCGGAAATCGATTCGGCCCAGGATACACAATCCCGCGGCAGCCAGTTGATAGCGCACCTGGGCGTGGATCATGCCACCCACAACATCGCCGCGACCCTGGAGGCCATCGGTTGTTACCAGGCCCGTGACGAGGCGATTGTGAAAACATTCCCCGAGTATGCCGACGGCTGGAAAAACAAGATCGTCATTAAGGGGGGTCTGGACGGACAGGTCAACCACTTCTCGCTGGTGGTCCAGGACCCGCAGGGTCAGCAGTTCGAAAAACGCCTCGACCTCAGGGAGTACCTGCAGATCGTGGCCGCCACCAACTACAAACAGCGCATTCGAAAGACCATCGAGTACTACCATGCAGACAGGTTGAACTATGCGGTAATCGGCACACCCAACCGGCTCGAATACGACCAGGGCTTCTTCGTGAAAAATGGTGACGGTTCCGCGGACCTGAAACCGATCGCCCATCTCTACAAGACCCAGGTCTACGCACTGGCGGAACACCTCGGCCTGCCCGATTCAATCTGCAATGCGACACCGACCACCGACACCTACAGCCTGCCCCAGGGTCAGGACGAGTTCTACTTCGCCCTTCCCTATCAGGAGATGGACAAGGCATTGTGGGCCCACAACATCGGCGCCCCCGCCAACGAGTTGGCAGAGATGCTCGGCATCACGGAAGAGCAGGCGAAATTCGTTTACCAGGACATCGAAAACAAGCGCAAAACCACTCACTACCTGCATGCCAAACCCTATTTGATCGAGGCAATGCCTGAACTGGGATTATAAAGTGTATGGCATCATTTGAATCATATGCGATATTCTATTGGCGAATCATCTCTTTTCTTTTCAGATAATTATTAGGCGTATATTCATCTAAATAGTATTCCAGACTTCTTAAATCCATCGGTTTGGCGAAGAAATATCCCTGAAACAGTTCACATCCATATAATTCCAATAAAACGACCTGTTCAAGCTCTTCCACCCCCTCTGCCAGTGTTGGAATATTGAGGCTCTGTCCAATACCGATTATGCTCTTTATCAATGCTATATCCTGGCTATCGGTCAAGATATCATGAACAAAACTTTTGTCTATTTTCACCTCATCAATTGGCAGTTTGCGCAAGACGCTCAACGAAGAATAACCGGTTCCAAAATCATCGAGTGAAATAGTGTAACCATCATTTTTTATCCTGGAAAGCAGGACATCTATCTGGTCTAAATCTTCTATGAACAGGCTTTCGGTAATCTCAATAACCAGGTTGGATGGAGAGACATCATACTCTGTCGACTTGCTTTTTAAGTAACTGCGAAAATCACTTCTTAGAAGTTGCCTGATTGAAACATTGATTGAAACTCTAAGAGACCGCCATCTCGACTGGATCTCTTTAAATTCACGCAAAACCGTATCAACAACATAGTCGCCGATAGAATCAATCAATCCAGATGATTCAGCGACAGGAATGAATTTTTCGGGTGATACCATACCAAGTGTTGGGTGCACCCAGCGTATCAAAGCCTCGACACCGATAACCTCTCCGCTTTGTGCATCTATTTGAGGCTGGTAAACCATGTACATTTCTTTGTTTTCAAGGGCATTTTGCAAAGCTTCCTCTATACGCGCCCGTTCATTGCTGACCTCCTGCAGTCTGTCTGAATAGAACACATACTTTGTATGAGATCTCTTCGCTTCATACATGGCTAAATCGGCTTTTCTCAGGAGCTCGTCCAAGACATGGTCGTTTTTTTCCGAAACCGCTATGCCAATACTCCCACTAAGAGAGAATTCCAGCGTATCAACACTGATTTTTTCTTTTAGCCTATGGGATATCATTTCTGCGAATTGGTGCAGCTTTTTAGTAGCGAAATAAGGCATTAGGAAGATAAATTCATCCCCTCCCTGCCGGACGATTATTGCATCTTGTGGACAGTAAGATTGCAGCCTGCCAGCCAGAGTTATTAAGATTTTATCGCCTATGCTATGACCATAGCGGTCATTTATAATTTTAAAATTGTCCAAGTCCAGATATATAACCGAATACCTGTCACCAATTTTTTCCTGCCATACCTTGAAAAACATCTCCAGGTAGTAGCGATTTGGCAAAGAGGTCAACTGGTCATGACATGCCTGGAATTCCAGAACCTGTTTTGACTCAGTCTGAATTCTATCGACATATCGAATGATATAGTAGAGTGCCAGATTAAAAATTACAAACAATGCAAGATACTTGAGAAATGTTGCGTAGAAATTCTCAACTATTGATGAGTATTTCCGAGAAATGCTTGTAAATATTTCAAAATCATTATTATAAGCTACTGTGTCGATAATGGAGTCACCGATTACAGGATCAAAAAATTCGTATTGAACAATCTCCTCACTCTGCATAAAGGATTCCATATCCATACCTGATGCCGCAGTGATGTTTCTCTTGATTTCTTTAATCGCCTCTTCCGGATAAGCAACATCATACATTTCCTCATTATCAACAGGGAACGATGGATTAGAGTACTGTGTAAAGTATTCATCGTCAGATGTGGAATCTTTTGTAATCACTACGTATGTATGTTCGTCCAGCTCCATCATCTTCCAGGGGTTATGGTCACCTTCAACAGCTATTGCAGTTGTTATAACACCTACCGATTCGCCTTTGTTGTCACGGATCGCATATCGCAGTGGAATAATCCACTGCCCCAGGGGTTGATAGAAATATGTCCTGCCAAGCGTCAGACTGTCTCTTTCCAAGGCATGTAGAAAACTCTTCCTGGATTTTGGATTATTGAGTATATTTGGAAGGCGTTCAGGATTGAGATTAGAAGAAGCAATAACCAGTTCCCCATCTATGGTTGCCAAACCATAGGCGATAAATACACGGTTATCCTGCAGGATCTCATCCATGAGAATCTTTGATCTCTTTTTGTTTTCAAAAAGTCCGATATCAATTAACCGGCGACTGAGTATTTTCAACATTGCCGCTTGTTGTTGTAACTGATCATGGGCCGACCTTGAAATCAACTTATGCAGATAGGTAATTTCTTTTAAAGTCTCATTTTTGACATCAGACCACACATAGTGTCCTGTGCTGTAGATAAGCACGATGGAGCTGAAGACAAGAAATAGATAGAGTCGCCATAGCGAGGTAAGAAACATACAAAAAGCCCTAATAGGAACGAATTTCCTAACAAACAGTAGACAGTCGAAATCCTTTAGTTGCTTTTTGATTTAGAATCCTTTTGACTAAATCAAAAGGTCAGTCCGGTTTATTTATCTTGATATATAGTTTATCACCCATTATTTGCAACATCAGAAAAACTAGCTGTTATTTGGGTTGATCATCATATACTCACCGCCTATTTTTCATTATTTTATTGGAAGCTCATCATAGGACGGCAGCACCTCCGGGGCTTGGTACCAAACCGCCCGGGAAGCGCAATAGATATTCTGTATCGGCCTGATTTGCGGATCACCATCCAGCGTCCCTGCCGGCACGACCACGGTCTTTCCGCTTTGCGCCAGCCAGGGCAGTGAAGACCCGCACTTTTTACAGAAACATGTGGCGAAGTGCTTGGCCTCAGCCAGTTCGTATCTGCCTACCGATCCCTCACCCTGTAACCATTCAAAGTCATCCGGTGCCACCAACAGGCTGGATGCAAAAGCACTACCGGTGAACTTTCGGCAACGGGAACAGCTGCAGTACTGAAATATCCCCAAATTACCCTTGATAGCATAGCTGACCTCGCCACACAGACAACTCCCGGCAACCCAGTTTTCTGACATCACATATCCTCATCGAGTAGCAGCTACTATATCATCTATAGTAGCTGATAAAGCAGAATCATAAACCAGGAGGGTAGCTAACCGTAACCTGTAAGCCTGCTTAAGACAGGTGAATGCTTTGCAGTCGTCGTTTGATGTAGAGGAAGAGTGATTGTGCCGTAAACATGATTGCGCAACTTATCAGGACCGTATAGATGTGTCCCATCACTTCCTCTATGGAGATTAACTTTACCAGCAGACCACCAAGATAGAGGATAAAAGTGAGGCGGCCATGCCATGAACTCCTTTTTATTACGGGGTACTTTCACGCTTTATTTCTTCTCTCTCATTCCATCCGCTCCTGGAAATAGAATACAACACATGCATTGATAGAGGATGGCCAGGCGTCAATGCCGGATGAATGAAGTCTCGGTTCGTATTGACCATACCAAGCCGCTTCATCACTTCTCTGGATCGTCTGTTCATCAATGTGGTAAAGGCCACTACCTCATCCAGATTCAATTCTTCAAAGGCAAAGCGCAATGCTGTGGTTCCAGCTTCGGTGGCAAAACCCCTGCCCCAATGCCCAAATGAGAGCCGCCATCCGATCTCGATACAGGGCGAACATGGCAAACGATGTTGTGGTTCGTTGAGACCGACAATGCCGATAAAGTCACTACGCCCTTTTAACTCGACAGCCCAAAAACCCCAGCCTCTCCGAGCGATCAAATCACGACATCTCCTTGCCAGATCATCGCTCTCAACCCGCGATAGGGGCTGAGGAAAGAATTCCATTACCCGGGGGTCCGCATTGATCCGTGCGAACGGCAGATAATCTTCATCTCGCCACTGGCGGAGTATCAGTCTGTCCGTTTCCAATACCGAGCTCTTCTCTGTGTTCATTAAGGTAGTTTATTTGATGAATAGAACTACCGTTGTGACGGGATTAGTAGATCAAAATCAATCCGAATGGATCTACCCTTCTGCAGATCCCTTCAACTCCACGCTCTGAGTTGCATAATATATGTTGCCACTCTGTTCCTGCGCCCACCCCACCTGGTGTATTGGCAGCAGGGGCAAATCCTTTTCCTCGATCAGTTGCCCCAGGGGTTGAATACCCCCCTGCATGCCTTTCCACATCACAATCAGTTTCTCCATCAACGGCAAATGGGACATACCCTCCATCTCCGCGTCACAGGCGTAGACATGACCATGGGGCAGGATATGTTGGCTCTCCGCATAGAGGTACTCATGCACATTCAGATTTGTGATTTCACCACCCTGGCCCAGCAACTCGCTCAGGGTCGGCAGTGTCGTTGATATCTGGGGACAGTTCGATTCCACACCCCGCAGGCGGGGATAGAAGATGGTCCTGCCCCTGACATCGCTCGCAAATCTAAAGCCCTTGCTCTGCTGTAGCGCCAGCAGGTGGGGATTGATCTGCCACCCTGCGGCTGCCATGCATGTCGGTTTTTCACCGAACACGTCTGTGTAGGCGTCGATTGCCCTGTCCAGTTCCTGCCGGGTCCAGGTTTCGTCCGCATGGGCGATCTCATCCAGCCAACGGGAGCGGTCATGACAGAGGATGCCTATCTCATGGCCGGCCGCCAGCGTGGCGCGCATGACCTCCGCCGCCCTTCGGTGAATAACCGGTGGCGGCAGCGCTATGCCGTAGAGTCGTGAGGCGATATCGAGATCGCGATACCAGGGTTGCAGGATGTGACCGATGCGACGACCGCTTTTATCCGCGCCGGTGGCGAAAAAGAAACTGGCGCGAATCTTATGTTCATCGAACAGCCTCAGCAGCGCGGGCACTCCCAACAGGGCGCCTTGCAGGGTGTTGACGCATACTCGAAGACCTACCCTCATAAATGGAATTTGTCGCTATACAGGATCAAGATAACGACACAACAAGGCATTCTCCACCTCATGGGTAGGCAGTTCCATACGAACCCGATAACCACCGCCTGGCGCTTCCTGCATGGCATTGCCGTTTTGATCCTCCATACGCTCTAATACAAAACTGTGGTTTCCTACAGGCGTCATCAGTTCCAGTCTGTCCCCCACGCGGATCTTGTTCTTCACATCCAGGTCGATCAGGCCGGAGCCGCTGTCGACACCGGTCACTTCACCCACGAACTGCTGTCTTTCCGTCTGTGAACTGCCGTAGCGGTAGTTCTGCAGCTCCTGGGATTCATGACGCTGATAGAACCCATCGGTATAACCCCGGTTGGCCAGGCTCTCCAGGTCGGCCATCAGTTCGACCTGAAACGGGCGTCCGGCAACAGCATCGTCGATCGCCTGCCGGTAGACCTGGGTGGTGCGGGCGGTATAGTAGTGCGACTTGGTTCGGCCCTCGATTTTCAGGCAATCCACCCCGATACCCACCAAACGCGCCACATGCTCAACTGCGCGCAGGTCTCTTGAGTTCATGATGTAGGTGCCGTGCTCATCCTCGAACATCGGCATCGCTTCGCCGGGCCTGCCTCTCTCCTCGATGTAGTAGACCTGGTCGGCCTCGCTGTGCCGGGCAACTCCCGCAGGGCCTGTGCCGGTGGTTGGCGGCTCCACCGCTTGTGACATCTTGTAATCCCAGCGGCAGCTGTTTGTACAGGTACCCTGATTGGCATCCCGATGGTTGAAGTAGCCCGACAGCAGACAACGGCCGGAGTAGGCAATACAGAGCGCACCGTGGATAAACACCTCCAGCTCCATATCGGGGACGCTCTGCCTGATCTCCTCCACCTCCTCCAGGGAAAGCTCCCGGGAGAGGATCACACGGCTCAGTCCCTGCCGCTGCCAGAATCGTACCGCTTCCGCGTTCACCGTGTTGGCCTGCACCGAAAGGTGGACCGGCATCTCCGGCCAGGCCTCCCTGACCATCAGGATCAATCCCGGATCGGACATGATCATGGCATCCGGTCCCATGGCTATCACCGGTTCCAGATCCTTGATGAAGGTCTTCAGCTTGGCGTTGTGGGGCATCACGTTGCAGGCCAGGTAGAAATGGCGTCCCAGGCCGTGTGCATCGGCGATGCCGATCGCCAGATTGTCCTGCAGAAAGTCATTGTTCCTGACCCGCAGACTATAACGGGGCAAACCGGCATATACGGCATCGGCGCCATAGGCAAAGGCATAGCGGGCATTCTTCAGTGTGCCCGCGGGTGAAAGGAGTTCGGGTCGTTTCATATCTCAACTATAGAGCTCAACGCAGGGTAACCTGCATGGTCTCCACAATGGTACCAAGAAGCAGCCGCTCTCTCTCCACTTCCAACTCGACCTTTTCCCCAACCTCTCTATCCATCAGGGCGATACGGATATCGGTATAGCTCTTGATCGGCTGTCCATCGATGGATATTAACCGATCCAATTTCTCCACACCCGCTTCCCTGGCACCACTGCCCTCGATAAAATCCTTAATACTGGGGGGTGAACTTGTGGTATCGAGCAGAACACCGAGCTTTCCGGTAGGCGGCAGGGAGCGTCTCTCGGCCACAATCAAGTAGTCCGCTAACGCCTGATCCAGCTCCGTGGCTGTATCGACATTAAGTATGGTTGCCTGGCTGGCGTCGATACGGCGCAACAGACGCTTGGGAATACCGTCGCCATACATCAGATGACCAACCCCCGCCAGAATAACCAGGTGGGATTCGGGATTCCGTTGCATCCACTCCGCCGCCCGTTGCGCCATTCCCTCGTCCCACAGCAGCTGAACCTCAAGGAAGTTTTCAAAACGCCTCCCCTCTTTATGGGGATGCGCATCGAAGACCGACTGCAATCGTTTGTGGTAGTCCTCGTTATCCCTGTCTATCTCGGCGGGTAATCTCAGTTTCAATTCCTCGGGTAGACTCTCGATGCCTTCCCTTCCCACCTGCCGGGTGATCTCACTCTCCAGATTGAGGGCGATCAACGGGATGCCATGTTCCCTGGCATATTGGAAAATAGGCCGGTAGAGTCGATAATCGAAACGCCAGCGATCGAAGTACTCCGACTCCCGAATCAGGTCGGCTTCATCGATCTCCCCGGCGATATAGCGGTCGAGGACATCCTGGTAGGGTTGAAAAAAGAACTCCAGTCCGATTCCCAGGTCTGAGTGCTTTGCATGCAGCCCCTTGATGATCGCCAACTGATTCAGATGGTGTTGATACTGATCATGGGACTCGCCGACAAAGACCACACGTCGGTCCGCGACCTTCTCTATCAGGCTCGAAACATCGATCACTGCGGAGAGATCGATCACTGGGTCAGGCGGGGGTTCATGAGCCCGGGCACCTGTCATTGCACAGGCCAGGATAAAAAACAGCAAACGAAAATAGAGCACTACATTCTCCCATTACGATTGACTCAATGCGCCTTATGACCAATAAATCCACGATTCGTTACATCCTGCTGTGGCTGACGCTATTTTGCAAACCGGCTATCGCCGCCACAACGATTCACCATGAGCTGCAGGTTTCCCTCGCCCCGAACAGCCAGCAGCTGCAGGTGACAGATCGAATCTCTTTCGCCTCCCCGCAGGATGGTGGCGCTACGCAGCCTACCCTAGCCCATCAGGGCCGATTGAGATTCCTGCTTCATCGCGGTCTCAGCCCACGCAGCATGACGGCGGAAGTGGCCCTGAAAGAGATCGGACCGATCTCTGATAGCGCTCCTTTGATCGCATACCAGCTCAGCATGCCTGAAGATCAACGCCATTTCACCCTGGAGTATGGCGGGAAGATCGCACACCGGCTGACCACACAGAGAGAGAGCCCGGGACGGGCCAGCGAACGCCTGCGCGGTACCATATCGGAAAAGGGTGTCTATCTGGATGCGGCTACCGGCTGGTACCCCTACTTTGCCGATACACTTCATACCTTCGAGCTACAGGTGGATCTCCCCCCATCCTGGCTGGCAGTGAGCCAGGGCAAGGGACCCGAGATAGACGGAGAGGGGCAGAGACGCTTGATCCGCTGGCATGAAAACTCTCCCCAGGATGATATCTATCTGGTCGCCGCACCCTACCAGCTCTACCGCAAATCCTCGGACGGCATCGAAGCACAGGTCTATCTGCGCCAGCGGGATCAGGAGATTGCAGAGCGTTACATGCAGGCCACTGCGCGTTATCTGCGTCTCTATCAATCCCTGATCGGTCCCTATCCCTACGCCAAGTTCGCCCTGGTGGAGAACTTCTGGGAGAGCGGATACGGGATGCCCTCCTTCACCCTGTTGGGACCGCGCGTACTGCGCCTCCCCTTTATCCTGCACACCTCCTATCCCCATGAGATCCTTCACAACTGGTGGGGAAACAGCGTCTACATCGATTACCAAAGTGGTAACTGGGCAGAGGGATTGACCAGCTATCTGGCCGACCATCTGCTGGCCGAACAGCGGGGACGGGGTGCCAACCATCGGCGCACGGCACTGAAACGCTATGACGATTTCGTGCGTAACGAGAATGACTTTCCGCTGACAGCGTTCAGGGCCCGCCATACAACCGCCAGTCAGGCGGTAGGCTATGACAAGAGCCTGATGTTGTTTCATATGCTGAGGCGCCATCTCGGCGATCAGGCCTTCATCGAGGGTCTGCAGATCTTCTTCCGGGAGAACCGCTTCAAAACTGCCGGCTATACCGATCTGAAACAGGCCTTCGAAGAGGCCGGCGGGCAATCTCTGGATACTTTTTTCCAACAATGGACCGGGAGAAGTGGCGCCCCCCGGCTTGCGGTCAGTGATCTCGCTGTGGAGCGGGTGGCGGATGGTTTCCGCATCCACGGTACTTTGCAGCAGACCCAAGCCTCCGCCCCGTTTCCCCTGGAGATTCCCATGCTCACAGGCCTAACGGATGGAAGTGTTTTACAGACCAAGCTCTCCACCCATGAACGGGAGACTCCCTTCGTAATCGAACTGACTGGTGAACCGCAACAGCTAAAGATCGATCCCTGGTTCGACCTTTTCAGACAACTCGATCCCGCGGAAACCCCGGCGACCCTGAGTCGTCTGTTCGGCAGCGAACGGGTATTGATTGTACTCCCGGCCAGTGCGGACAAGCGGATGCTGCAGGCCTATCGAGCATTGGCCCAACAGTGGAGCGACGGCTATGATGAGGCGGATATACATCTCGACAGCGAACTGGAGCGGCTGCCTCGGGATCGTCCCGTTTGGTTGCTTGGCCGGGAAAACCAATTTCACAATGAGCTGGTGGAGCGGCTCTCCGTCATGCCCATTTCCCTGGAGACCGGGAGCATCAAACTCGCTGATGCAAGATATAAGACCGACGATCACAGTTTTGTACTCAGCGAGCGCAATCTAAAGAACGGCCAGACCATGGCTTGGGTCGTCGGCAATTCAGACACTGCAATAACACGACTGACGAGAAAGCTTCCCCACTATGGGAAATACAGCTATCTTATTTTCAAGGGAGATAAGGCACAGATAGCGTTGAAGGGGGAGTGGCCCGTCACCCGGTCGCCGCTGCACTTCAATTTCACCAAGGATGGGACGGTTTTCGAAATGCGTGAACCGGGACCGCTGATATCAATGCCTGATTGATCATGGGTCGTTGCAGTTCCGTCAATATCCGCTGTCGAGCCCGCATCTGGCTCGTGTCAGCACTCTTCAGTCTGCTGTTGCCCTCAATCATTATAGCGGGTGATCTGAATCTGTCTCTGCCGAAGTATCGGTTGCAACCGGATGAGCTGGCGGTTGTGATCAACGAGCGGGACCCCCTAAGTGTCAGGATCGGCGAATACTACATTCAGGCGCGCGGACTGCCGCAGGAGAATCTGCTGCATCTCGCCTTTGATCCCACTCCTGAATCACTGCCGGTGCCTGCATTCAATTCACTCCGCGAGGCGTTACTGAAAAAAACCCCTGAGCATATCCAGGCCTATGCCCTGACCTGGCACACACCCTATCGAGTCGGCTGCATGTCCATGACCTCGGCAATAACCTTTGGCTTTGACAAGGCCTGGTGCTCGGAACACCGTTGTGCTCCCACCCGACATAGCCCCTATTTCAACTACCCGGGTGCAAACCCCTTTGAGGATCTATCCCTGCGCCCTTCCATCAGCATTGTTGCCGAGCACTTCGCTGCAGCCAAAAAGTTGATCGACAGGGGCATACTTGCCGACAACAGCCTGCCCCGAGGGACTGCCTACCTGGTAAGCACCGGCGATAAACAGAGAAATGTGCGCGCAATGGATTTCACGCGTATCAAAAAGCAGATGCAAGGCTGGATCGATACCGAGATCGTGCAGCAAAACAGCCTGCGCCACCGCAATGATGTGCTGTTCTACTTCACCGGCATATCGCAGGTCGACGGTCTGGACACATTATACTTCAGGCCTGGCGCAATCGCAGATCATCTCACCTCAAGCGGAGGACAGTTGTTCGGAAGTCGGCAGATGAGCGCCTTGGCGTGGCTGAAGGCGGGCGCCAGCGGCAGCTACGGCACCGTCGTCGAACCCTGCAATCATCGAGGCAAATTCCCCAATCCGGCCCTGGTGATGGAACACTACGGCAGCGGCAGCACGCTTATCGAGGCCTATTGGAAAAGCGTTCAACAACCCGGAGAAGGCATCTTCATCGGCGATCCATTGGCCGCACCCTTCGATCGTGTAGAGATTATCCATACAGACCGGGAGAGCAAAGTGCGAACACGGAATCTGAAACCCGGTAACTATCAATTAACCCATGCCCCTGGCCCGATCGGTCCGTTCAAAACGATCTCTGACCTGGTTGTCAATTATCACCAAAAAGAGTTGACACTGCCAAGATTTGGAGAGGGTTTCTATCGTTTGCAGTTACTTGGGAAATAAAACAATCTAACCACTAATGAATGCCAATCCCTTAATCTGTTTCAATTTCACCTGTTTTTAAACAGTCTGCAACCTACTCAAGTATAATTTCACGAATTAGTTTACTCTTGTCCTTGTCAGTGAATTAGTATAAATCAGTAATTAACTCATTGTACTAGTGGTTGATTTTCCCATCTCGACTGCGTGTGATGCCCAGTTTACAGATTCGCTCACACAACTCTGGAAATTCAATTCCAGCCGCCTTTGCTGATTGTGGCAACAAGCTGGTTGGAGTGAGACCAGGTACACTATTGGCCTCCAGACACCAGAGATTGCCATCACCATCCATGCGGAAGTCCACTCGTGAATAATCACCAAGTTTGAGTGTATTGTGGACTCTGACACCCAATTCTTTAATTTCAGACGATTTTGCCGTTGTTATATCGGCAGGGAAGATCTCCTGTGCTCTCCCACGCTGATATTTACTTTCATAGTCGAAAATACCTGAAGGTGCCACAATCTCACCAACCACTAGTGCTTCACCATCCAGAATTCCAACAGTGAGTTCACGACCATCTACATAAGTCTACAACATGATCTCATCGTCGAATTGGGCTGCTTTGGCAATGGCTGAAGGTAACACCTCCGGATCATGGACGAGAGACAGCCCAATTGTTGATCCCTGTGAGTTCGGTTTAACTACTACAGGGTAGCCCAGGATGTTCTTCATACCATTGTCTCCAGACATAAACATCTGCCATGCCAGAGTAGGCACGCCAACTGAGACCATGAGACGTTTCGACACGTCCTTGTCCATCGCAATGGCGCTTGCAAGCCGCCCAGATCCGGTAAATGGAATATTTGATGCTTCCAGTAATGCCTGGAATGTACCATCCTCTCCAGCCCCTCCATGAAGTGCGACAAAAACCACATCAACATTTTCAATTTCAGGAACACTCACTACAGCCAAAGGGGATCTGACAAGTGTCCCAACATGGGTGCTCGCCTCCCGAGGCTTATTTAACACCTTGAAGCCTGCAAGCGAGTCCTCGGCTTCTGTAGTGAGAACCCCTTTGGCTGTATCCACTGCTATTACATCATGGCCGCCTGCCCGGAGCCCTGAGATGACTTCCAGACCGCTGGCTATCGAAACGTCTCGCTCCTTGCTGGAACCACCAAAGATGACCGCAATTTTCATAACTCATCTACTGGTTTGAATAGACACACAATTATTAATTGGTAAGTCCCCATCTGATTTACTCAGAATAGTATTCTGTTACGTCATCCGTATCCCAATCGAAACTTAGAACCTTTATCATCGCTTGATTCATGGGTGTTGAGTCATCAACTGCCTTAGCAGTAATCGTCTGAGCCTCTTCAAAGGCAATCACACCATTTAGATCGATACTAAACTCGTCATTGGCAGGGCTGTAATATAGTTCCATACTGACTCCCTTAATCTGATTCGTTAAGCCATGCTCAGGACAACAAAAGGCGTCGCTTGCTCCTTGCTCTGCTTATTGTCCACTGGATCTAATTGCTATGATTCTCATGCTACTAGTGCCTCAATATCCTTAATTAGCTGGGCTACTTTAATTTTAGGGAAAGACTTTATGTGTGCCTCAATTAGTTTTGTTAAGTCGCCTTCTAACTCAGAGCAATTTGCTTTTTTGAGGAGCTTTTCATAACCTACGGATATACCAATTTTACAATTTTCCAGCTCTTCTTTTCGATCATCCCACCCCAACTTAGTTACTTGTTGATGTAGGCCCATGCACCGATAGATATTGCTTAGCACTGCGTATTTAATAGCATCTTTGTTTTTTTTCTCTCGCTGCCTAAATAGACGCATTTTGTCATAGATTTGAGATAATGACATAAAATCGTACGAAAACTGTTGGATTAACTTATTAAACCAAGACCATGCTTCATCATTCCTTTTTGCTATTTGAAGATAAGCTGGCAAGCGTAAATAGTCATTTATCGTAACAGTGAGTTCTTTCTCAGATGCTTCAGCATAGGCTTCATTTAACTTGTCTATGGCCGCCTCAATATTCCCTTGCTTTTTAAGTGCAGTAGCTTCTTTGTTTAATTTTGCATATTTTTTAAATAGCTTGTCATTTACGGTTGTTTTTGCGACAAATCCATAACGTCGCTTTTTGTATATATAGAAAATAAGCAATATTATTACAGCTGACCAAATAGCACTTTCCATAAATATTTCTCGTTTTTAACGTCGCCCATCAACGGTTAATGAGTGAATCTGTGTGAATTGACCTTGTATGCATTTCTAGCACTCGACTTTAATCCGATGCTTGAGTTGTTTTATGAACGGATACTTAGACCAGGACGTCCCCAACTCCATTGTTAATGTTTCTGCTGTCTCAATACCTTTGCTTACGAAAATTCCAAAAGTCCTTTCATTTTCTGGCTCAACCTTAACCCGAGGATCAATCGTGCTCTGATAATGATGCCGTTCAGGAATATTTTTACCACGACGATCATACACAGAACAAACGACAGAGTGCGATGGCGAGACCACGGAGATAGAATTTATTGATTGAACCTTACGTGTTGGATTGCTAATTTTAAATGAGATCTTGCATTCCTTTTCTGTGCTTGCCTCGCCGTCACAATCAATCTCCGGTTGTGCGTCACTCCACGCTTTATAGTATATACCCCCAGTAAAAACTGCAGTAGCTAGAACTCCAAGCATGGTAAGTAAATCGATCAAGGTTAAGTCTCCACATTTGTTTGTTTGGATAACGGATCAGCTCAATCGCAGTGGCGCTATTGTGCTATGGGCCGACATATCGGCTTTCCCTTAATATGATTCAATGAAAAGTGGTTGTACTGTCCGATTCCGCCTCAGCGGCCTCCACAATCTGCGTATGTTCATGAAGTAAGGCATCGGTAGCATCACGCGAAAAGACGCCATTTTTGTAATAGGGAAGGGCTTTAGAATCCACACTATCAAGGTCGAAGGCGTAACCATGCCAAGTCGGCCAGATGAAATCACAGACCTCCTTTACCCACTTCTCATATTCGTCCATTTGGCATTCCGTTATTTTGATTTATTAAGCAATTAGTTAGCCGACGAGAGGAGAGGTAGCAACGCGAGGTCGGCTTAATAAAATGTTAGGGTTTTAAAGTTGTGGTACTTCTTGCAATGGCATTTTTGTGATAGCAGCATAAGTGCTTATGTCTTCTGTACTTAATTGGTGATTTTTTCTTAATTCTTCCATTAATTTTATTGTATCATCCATCATTATGGTAATTCTTTTTAATTCTTCAGGATCCTTTATAAACTTAGCCCGCATGGATAGCATGCGTTCCCTATTAATTCCTTCAGCCAATACTTCCAGTTCATTTTTATTTAATTTTTGTAATTTTTTAATTGATGCTAATTTTGAGATATCCTTGTCTGGATGAGCAGACGCAATAAACAACTTTGTAGCGTTAAGAGATGTTTGAGTTTTCATCTCCATTTCTCTTAATTGTTTAACTTCATTTTGCAAGGCTGTGATACTCATTTGATTTTCCTTAATTATTAACAAGTAACTTGCTATGGAGACAATGATACCGGCAATAACTGCAACTGTTATTTCTTTATACATGTTTATCCCTTATTCTGTTTCATAATCTGGTCTTAATTCAGTTAGTTTCTCGACCTGCTTTAACAATCGCTGAAGATTCTCGATTTCTTCGGATAGCTCTAATTCGAGGTCATCAGCAAGATCAAACATCTTTTCAGCGTTGGTTGTTATGCCCTCATTACAGACTTGCATGGCGTAGCCATGTAGATCGAACAGCATGTCATTCAGGCGAAGAGGGTAATAATTGGACAAATCCAGTAAATCTGCTGTTTCGTAGCCATCCATGAGTCTTTCTAGTTCATCTTCGGTCATCACCTGATCTCTTAATCTGACTTAATATATAAACATGTGGTTATCTAGTTGCAGATAGTTCTTTACAGTCATTACAGACAAAATTAATATCCTCCCCCCAGAAACTAGGTTTTTTAACTCTAGTGAATCCTGGGGATAACTCTGTCACTTGTGTTGACCTATCACCCTTCAAAAATGCCCACCCATCCTCCTGCCAGCACTTGGCATCACCTTCCTTTCCACATGAAGGGCATTTTAAAGGTATGGTAAATTTGTCTTTGGGCATAATGTTGCACCTTATTTCGTTTCATATTTAACTGTGAAGCTTCCTCTTACGTTACCGGGTAACGTATTTACTGACGGTTGATCTGATTTTTATTTTCCGTCATCTTTTGTAGTTTCAAAATATCCGATCGTATTTGGTGGAGCTTCTCGTCTTGCCGAACGAAACTCTTGTCGAGAGTTCGTGTGGTTACTTCGATTTTATCTACATCACCGGACAGTTTATTAACGTCTCCCTGAATCGTTGCTGCCCACCAAATACCCCCTCCGATGCTTGCGACTGCTGCGAAGATCAGCCCGCCAATTCGTGAAAACACACGAAGATCACCAAAAGTTACCGGCAATGTATCTTTTGCTCTAGGGAATGCAGGCCCAACATCCTCGGAGGGGCCTCTCGTCACGCCAGATTTTGGCAGCGCATCTGATAGTTCTTCTGTGGGTTTCGTATCCGCATAATCGAGCTCCTTGTAGTTTCGCTGTCGCGCGCTTGGGATACGTGGCCCTTTAGATCGCCTACTCATCGGTCGTTATTCCCAGCGCCGCCAATTTCTGAAACATACCCTCCCTTTCACGGGAGAAGTGCTTAAGGATCTTCTCAAAGTCATTATACGACAACTTATTTAGCAGTGGCTGAAAATATCGCTGTACATCAATGTTTACGTTTGCGGTGCCCGGCTCTTTATGGTCAACGTCAAGGATCGAGTCGTAAGCTGAAATAATGACATTTATGTAATCGTCTTTCTCAATATCAGGGGAGATTGACTCTCTGGTTGGACGACGATCTTCGTACTTTAAGTAAAACTTGCCCGTATGAGGCGGCGGTTCAATCTTCGTTAGATTCCTAATAAGTTCGGCGCTTGGGTTTTCATATTCGAGCAAATGTTCAGCAGCAATTCCGATTCGTCTAATCCCGCGTACCCGAGTTACAAGATCGAGTGCTTTCCAAATCTCTGTAAATTCCCTAAGTGACTTCGAAACATCAATCTCCTCGCCTGAAGAAAACGTATCCTTGATAAATACGATATTTTCTCGATCTATCATTAGTACATTCGAGAAATCCTCCGAGTGGATTTGATAACGCATTCCATCGGTGTTGTTTGAGACCTTTGTGTAAAAGTCGTCAGGTATTACACTGCTCCCACGAAGATCCAAAACCGCATCTACAACCTGTCCACCAATCGATTGAATGCGAAACATTTTAGTAGATGGACGAATCCCAATAATAAATTTGTGCATATGAACCATCGTCACCTCCTGCAAGAATTTCTATCTTATACAGCCCAGCGAATCCCTTAATCTAATTTATACAACAAACGTTACAAGGTAACTCCCTTAATCTGATTCAATGGAATGTAGTCGTTGTGTCCGCTTCTGCATTGATCGGATCCATGCTCTCATCATGTGAGTCTAACAATCGCAGCCATGCTACTAGCTGAGCGTCTTCTTCACGTACCACAATCCACTCCATAAATTCATCAATGTTCATCCATAATATCCATCACATTGTCTATTCCCAGGGGGGCATTTTGCCATTGTCCTTGAAAGACAGTCTAGCTCGCCACCCCAAATGCATCATTGACTTTCTTGAACAAACGTTCGGCATTGTCGGCGGTGTCTGTTGGTAGGTCACTGATCGTCGTCCAGGTGTCGAATTCCTTCAGCATCTCCACAACCACATCCTTCTTTTTTAGATCGCGTCCCTGGTGCTGTTTCAAGGCTATCTCGACGCGCTTAGCAATAAGAGTCGAGCCATCCTTGGGAAGATCTTCTAGCTTGAGCGCCAGACCGTAAGCGTGGTTCACGCATTCGAGGAACCATTCGTCAGGGAATAGATCTTCAATCGCAACGTCAGTTTTCTTCACACCGGCTGTTTCGCCAAGCATGAACACCCGAAACTCGTGTTCAGTTTCATCAGAGTAGTCCTTCAGATTCATATCCTTGATTTTCTCGTGTGCTTGGTGACCAGCGTCATCGGTGTCGAGTAACACTCCGGCATCCCACCGTTGTCCAATCGCGAACGCCGCATACATCGGAGCTTTAGTTGAAGTCTGCGCAGGCCACATATATATATGATCGGACATGCCAACTCTGCCGCTTTTGGTCAGCAATCCCGAAAGTTTGCTCAAGATCAGTGCATCGGTTCCTCCTTCGACAATCAGTACCTTACGGTTACCAAGCATACCTGAAAGGTCGGGGGTGAGACCGAGAGCACTTTCGATAACTGCCATTGGGGCCGACTGACTGCTCACTACGCCATGTGTAACCCGCAGATGGTGGTCGCTGTCTGTTTCGATGATGCGCACCCTCTCTGGATTCGCTTGGTCGACCATCGAAGAGAGGTGGGTGGTATACATCACCGTGTTGGTGTCTGATAGGTCTTCGAACACACCCAAAAGGTCGCGTTGGCCGCTGTAGTGAAGGTGGATGCCTGGCTCTTCCAGTAAGAGCGTGCAATTCTCAAAGTCTCCCTCTGAGGCATGGGTAAACTTCCACGCAAATGAGACGTACCAACGGAACCCTGTTGAGCGCCGATTCAGGCGAACTGGAAAGCCGATCACCTCATCCTCGGCGAAGATGTTGAGTGTTGGGCCGTCTACGTCGATATCAAATTTGACCTTCTTCTGCTTCCACAGTTTCTGAAATTGTTGAGTCAGGTAAACAGACGCGGCACGCTTATCGAACTGGCGCAGTGTCCGTCCCTCGGCGCTGCTACCTTTCTCAACGAAGTCATCGAGATCGATCTCCGCGAGATCGAGCACAATCAGGATCGTCTGATCGTCGGTGGAGAGTTCGTGTCGCTTGCCGCCCACCGCGTCTAAACGGTTCTTTAGCTCGTTCAGCTCAACCTGCGTCCCGGAGAATTCGTAGTCCTGAATGAGTACAAAGCGTGGAACGTGCTCAACGGCCCATTCCGATACTTTGTCTTTGGAAAGGCCCAAATCTGCTACTGCAATCGCGTTGCCCTCCCTGTCGTGCAAGTCGAAATTGGTATGGCCCCCATAACTGCGACAAGCAAATAGACGAAGCCCATCTGGTGGCTTGGTGATCACGGCCTCAAGATCGCTGCCGTCGTCATCGGTTGCTAGATCCGTCGCAAACTTAAACAAGGCTTCGGCTTCACCCTCACTAAACTCAAAGTAGGCTTGAGATACCGACTTTCCATTGGCATTCTTTTTGCCCTTCCAGTCGTCTACCGGCCAGTCTTCGTCTGGGTTGTACTGGGTCTCAACGAATGGGTGCAGGCAATACAACGCCTCAAAAAGGTTGCTTTTACCCGCTTCGTTCTGTCCGACGATCGCCGTGACGTCGGTTGTCTTGATCCATCTGGAATCAATGATGTTCCGATAATTCGAGACACAGAATTCCTCTAACCTCATAAGTCTTCTCCAATTTTTACTACTTGCTTCAATATAAATGCAATAAGGCTATTCACTAAGGCACGTAACAGTTATTTATCTTGCTGGCTCTGATAATGAACATTCGTAGTTCATGGATCCATCCTTTTCATGTATCCGCAACAAGTCGGCGCTTTTCTTCACCGACCACCTGTAAATAAATCTCTCGCATAACTAATCTCCTTGTCTTGCTTTCCCTTAGAGGGTCACAGCCAGGCCGGGCCCGGGCCGTGGATCTGTTACCCCTGTAGAGGGGTAACACGCGGATCCGCGCCGGCGTCCGGATCTGTAACCCTGAAAGTCTTCAAACCCAGCTCTCGTTTGCCTTTTTCCAGGCGTCACCATCCAGCTTGTGCGCCTCTTCTCCAACTACCTGCAGGTAGATCGCCGTCGTGTCCGCACTCTCATGGCCCAGCCTGTCTTTCAGAATACGCACCTCCATACCACCGAGAATCATAGCCACCGCATACCCGTGTCTCAGGCCCTTGGCGGTGGCCTGTGGCCCCTCGATTTTCGCAGCATCGAGCGCCCGCTTTATGATGCGCCAACCCGTGGTTCGAGCCACAGGGCGTTTAGGATCACTCTTGTTGTGCCAGAGCGGGTTATCAAGCCCCTTTCTGTCCTTCCGGGCCTTTCGGACTCCAAAACACATATCCAGACTGCGGGCCAGCTCCTTCGATATAGGTACGTCCCGAAATACCGGCGCTTTCAGCTCCCCCTGGCGCGTGTATTTGCGTTTTTTGATGGTCCGGTACCGGATCACCCGTTTCTCGACGTCAATGCGCCTGGGCGTGAGCTCCAGGGCCTCAGAGATCCGGCAGCCCGTCCAATGGACCACTTCGCAAAGTAGGCAGTGTTTGCGGCTCTCTAGCCGGTCTGCGGCCTCAAGAAACCGCTCACGCTCCCCGGCGTCCAGGTAGAGCCGTTCTTGCGTCTCAGGATCGTACAGACGCATTTCTGAGGCATATTCAGCCATGCTTACCCCGCAGCGATACTATGTTCGGGGTCTGCTCGATGGCCAGCGCCTCTTTCAGATCTTCGATCACCGACGACGATTCATAGGTCACTTTTTTCTCTTCCACTTTATCTGTTAATTCCTGGATCAGCTCGTCAACTGGGCGATGACTGTAGGAGAGTGAAACCACAATCTCCCTTTTCATGGGCTTACCGCAGTTGGGACATTTCATCAAGACAACTCAACCATTGCTGACTGTATGACCAAAGCGATTGAGAAAAAAGATGTCTACGCCCTGGTGAGGGATGACACGAAACCATTCTGTTTTCTTAAGTCGTTGCTGGTACTCCCGTTCAAGCTCTTCCTCTGATACCGGCTTATCCTCAAGGTCGAAGACTAGAACGGAGGATTCTTCTACCGGCTTATTAGGGTCGCTGCAGGGCATCAACAGAATGAGGTCGATCACCCGGTAGCGGTTGTCGTTACCTTCCCAGATATAGCCGTCAGGACTATGATCCAGGTAGACAGGGAAGGGCTTACCGCCATCCTGGCCGTGATATTTACTAGCTTGTTTGATGAGCGCGTAAAACTTGGGGGACTTAGGCATATTGGCTCCTTGTGTACGTGAAACACTTCCTAATAATGTTGCATTATACGCCCTTCGAACCCCGCCAACAAGGGCAAATTGGTTAATTTAACCGGGGCAGGGGATCAGAATTTGCAACAGAATGGGATAGAGTTACCGAGGAATACTGACAACAGTGATTAGCATCTGTTTATGACATGTTTTTTATCGATTATTAATTATCATCCATATACGTAGGATAGGCTGAGAGACCGCCGCCCAACAGACCTACGCTTATCCCTTTCGTCGCAGCCCAAAGCTTGCTCATCTTCGACTCCTCGAACATCAGGATACGAAACAGGTCGTGCAGACTGGCGAGAAAATCGTAGAGGACAAAGCCGGGAAAGGCGAACAGGTTTTCGCGCCAGATGCGGGTGCGGTTGCGATAGATGGTATAACGACGGGTGGCGGAGTGATTCCACGCCAGGAAGCGCCGGCCCAGGAAGCGGTGTTCCGACTGTGCCCCCAATTGATGGTAGAGCACCGCATCGGCCACCGCCACGATCCGGTAACCACCACGCAGGGCGCGCAGGCAGAAATCCACATCGAGATAATCGATGTCGAAGGATTCACGGATAAGGCCTATCTCACGAAACAGTGATGCCCTGATCAGACTACCGGAGCTGATCGCAATATACAGATGTTGGAGTATCGATTTGTTCGAGAAATCCTGAATGGTAAAGCGGGGACTACCGTAGGCGCCCCGTGGTGCGGTGACATAGCGTGCTTCCCTGGAGACCCCCTGCTCATCATATCGTGGCGCCAGAATTGCGACTTCCGGCGCTTGTCGCTGTGCCGTCTGCAATAAGGTCGATACCATGTCGGGTGCAGCATGGCTGTCATCATCCATCATCAGCAACCAGGTCGCACCCGCATCCAGGGCGGTACGGATTCCGATATTCTGCGCCATGCCAAGCCCAAGGTTTTGACCGTTTTGTATCAGTGTCACCCGATCGCCTGCCGACCTGACAATGGCCTGCAACAATTCCCTGGCGTCTGCATCGCTGCTGTTATCGACAATGATGACCTGCGATACCTGATCCAGATAGCTCCGCAGGGCGTTATCAAATTCGCCGCCGACATTGTAGGTGACAGTGACGGCAACAATATTTTCGGTATGGGTTAAAGACATGAGTCCATTCTCGCCGATCCGACCCCCACTCGTCACATATCATTTCATACTGTCTCAATCAATCCCCCGACCCTGCGGGTCCGGTTATTAAAACACCCGTCATCGCGGTGACGACAACTAGCTTACGTCTAATGCTGGAGCATCAATGGATTTCACTTTATAATGCAACGATGCTGCACTGAACAAACACTATAACTAGTTGTAATTAATAGTTTTTATGGGAATTTACCATGTCTGATAGCGCTGACGAGATCCACCTTGAGAGCAGTTGTGTCGCGACGCTCAAATCAACCACACGCATCACTCCCGAAACGACGGATGAGGTTCGCCAACTCGTTCTGAAGATCGACGAACCGTCATTCCGTTATACGGCCGGTCAGTCGATTGGCGTTTTGGTGCCTGGTCCGCACCAGTTCGGCAACGAGTTTCACCATCGCCGTTACTCGATAGCCAATCCGGCGGAGAGCGGCAACAGCCAGAGTATCGAACTGGAACTGCTGGTCAGACGCTGTTTCTATCTGGATGAGATCTCAGGGGAGCAGTACCCGGGGATCGCATCAAACTATCTCTGTGACGCTCGGGTCGGCGATAAGATCAAGATCACCGGCCCCTATCGCAGCCCGTTCAAGATACCCGCCGATACTTCGAGCAATCTGTTGATGATCGGAACCGGCACCGGTGTCGCCCCGTTTCGCGCCTTCGTGCGTCAGATCTACGCTCAACATGGGAGCTGGCAAGGCGATGTCAGGCTCTTCTACGGTGATCGTGGGGGCATGAATCTACTCTACATGAATGACCAGCAGAAAGACCTGACTCAGTTTTATGACGAACAGAGCTTCAAGGCATTCAGCGTTTTGACAGACCGTCCGCTCTCCGGCGCGGAAGAGGGTCTTCAGGACAGCCTTAAGAACAACGTCGAGGAGTGTGTTCGCTTACTCCGTGAACCCAATACCTATCTCTATCTTGCCGGGCAGGAGAAAGCTGCCCAGGTATTCGACAAAGTCATGGTGGACGCATTCGGTTCGGAAGAGGCCTGGAACAAAGAGAAATCCACTCTGGTGGAACAGGAGCGCTGGGCGGAGTTGCTCTATCACTGATAATAGGGTTGTATAAACCGGATCGATCTTCAAAGGTTCACCACGCCAAATAGCGTATCCGCATTCAGTTCAACAGTACCGTTGTTGGCAGAGTTGTGAATCTCTTTAAGATGATCCGCTTTAAATCGCTCAAGTTGCCGCTCGTCCAGTTGATCCAGAAGTGATTTGAAGCCTGCACTGTTAAGCAATGACCACCAATCGGCAATGCTGATCGGGTAACGAATCGGCTCATATATCACGTCAACGGCGTGATACTTTCTTGTGGCTGCCAACGCCTCGATCTGTTGCTTTGTCTTGAGTCTCTCTCTCAATCGCGAAGGTGGTTGCACTTTGTAATCGCGCTCAATTCGTTTGAGAAAGAGCTCGGCATGGGGATTGAAAGCCTCTTCTGTAAAGGATGAAAATATAAACATTCCACCAGGTTTTATCGTATTGCAGATCACCTGATAAGTCGCTTCCATATCGGGATAGAAAAACAGACCATACCCACAGGTGACGATATCGAAACTATCATTGCCATATGCGATAGTATCTGCATCGCATTGTCTGAAGGCGATATTGGTAATACCTTTATCTCTTGCCTTTGACTTGGCTATCTCCAGCATCCCCTGTGACAAGTCGATAGCCTCGATGCTTGCACTGCGGTGTTTGAGGGCAGTCTCGATTGCCACGGCACCTGTACCCGTGGAAAGGTCGAGAATATTCAATCGATCGGAAGCCGGAACCAAGCCAGCCATTTTCGACGCGGAAATGGCAAAGAATCTATTTTCATCATAGCGCTGCGCAACATCATTGAACGTTGCTTCAAGACTCTTCTTGTATTCGTCTCTATCCATAGCTGATGCTCCGTGTCGCACTGTCCATTTCAGTGACCAGCGCCTGTTAACCTTTCAGCGCAGTCACTTTGCATTGAGGTAGACGGTGGGATCGTCGATATCGGCATCCACAAAGCCCTTTGCGCGCAACCGGCAGGAGTCGCATACCCCACAGGCCATACCGGCCTCGGTAGCCTGATAACAGGATACCGTCAGGCTGTAGTCGACACCCAGATCCACACCCCGACGGATGATCTCCGCCTTGGAAAGATCGATCAAAGGTGTGTGTATACGATAGCTGGCGCCCTCAACAGCCGCCTTGGTCGCCAGATTGGCGAGCCTTTGGAAGGCCTCGATGAATTGCGGTCGACAGTCCGGATAACCGGAATAGTCAACCGCGTTGACACCGATAAAGATATCCTGGGCCTCCAGCACCTCCGCCCACCCCAGGGCGAGGGAGAGAAACACGGTATTTCTCGCCGGTACATAGGTGACCGGAATACCGTTGCCCATCTCCTGCGGCACCTGAATGGATTGGTCGGTCAGGGCGGAACCGCCGATCTCATCAAGACCGATATGCACGACTTTGTGATCTTCCGCTTCGAGAGACGCGGCAACCCGTGACGCGGCCACCAACTCCGCGGCATGGCGCTGACCATAAGCCATGCTGAGCGCATAGCAGGCATACCCCCGGCTACGGGCAATCGCCAGCACGGTTGCCGAATCCAAACCTCCGGAAAGCAGTACCACTGCGCGTCTACTCATGGTCATCTTCCAGGCTGATCGCCCCACAACAATTTATGCAGCTGCAACTGCAGTCGGGCCTGTACCCGATCTTCGATCATCCAATCGGCCAGCTGCGTGGGGTTCATCCGGTCCTGGACGGGGGAGAAGAGCACTTCGCACCTGTCCATAATGCGGAACCGCTTCAGCTGTTCGCAACTCCACTCATAGTCGGCCCTGTCGGTGATCACAAACTTGAGCTGGTCATCCGCCCGTAAAAAGTCGATATTGGACATCCTGTTTCGCTGCATCTCCCCCGAGCCCGGCGTCTTGAGGTCCATCACCCTGGTGACCCGCTCATCCACACTACCGATATCAAATGCGCCACTGGTCTCGAGGGAGACCCGATAATCGGCATCACAAAGGGCCCGGAGCAGAGAGAGGCACTCCTGTTGCGCCAGCGGCTCCCCACCAGTCACACAGACATGTTCCACGTCATAGCCGGCCACCTGCTGCAGGATCTCTTCGAGGGTATATTTCTCCCCTCCGCTGAAGGCATAGGGAGTATCGCAGTAGCGGCAACGCAACGGACAGCCGGTCAAACGTACGAACACGGTGGGATAACCCGCACTCCTCCCCTCTCCCTGCAGAGAGAGGAAGATTTCGGTAATACGGAGTTGAGACATACTCAAGTATAGGGAAGGTCGAAATCCCCCCTCAATGCCCCTCTTTGGTCAGCCTTTGCAGGCGCTTTTGCGCCAGGCGCGATTCGGTGGTAGCAGGAAAATTGTCAATCAGCTGTTTCAGAATATTTCTGGTGCCGGCCCAGTTCTTCTTCTCGTATTGAATGTACCCTATCTTCAACATCGCACCTGGAACCTTGGGGCTGTCAGGATAATTTTCCATTATCTTCGTGAATTCACCCAGGGCGGTATCGAAGTCACGATTGACATAGCTGGCCTCCGCCAGCCAATACTGGGCATTGTCCTCGTATTCACCCCCGGGGAAGTCCCTGAGAAAACCGGAGAAGGCGGTGATCGATTCCCCATAGCGACCCTGCTTCAGCAGATTGAAGGCGGCCTGGTAGGCTTCCGACTCCTTTTTCGGATCGGGAGGGATCACTCCGCCGATCGCTGCGTTCGCCGGTGCCTCAGGGGGCGGTTGCGGGGATACGGTGGCCGTTTGGCCGACAGCAACCGATGCCGGGGGCGGCATCACCGGCGTGGTTACGGGCTGTGGTGTGGGTGACATGGCGCCCCCGGACTGGATTCGCGAGAGTCGCTGATCAATGTCCACATAGAGATCACGCTGGCGCCGACTCATGCCGTCCATATTGTATTTTTGTTCCTCAAGATCCCCACGAAGCTGCCGCACCTCCTGCCGCAACTGCTGCACCTGCAGTACCAGATCCGCGAGACTCTGGTTCTGCAGTATGCGCTCGATACGCTGCAGGCGTTGCTCCATCGTCAGCTTGGCCCCATTTGCTGCAAATGCCGACCCTACGGAAAACAGCCCCATCAAGATGCAGAGCAAGACTCGTTTGATGATCAGCCTCATCACGCCCTCCCGTATCAGTAGATCAGTTCGACACGCCGGTTGAGTGCCCAGGACTCTTCATTGTGCTCGAAGGCCGCGGGCCTCTCTTCACCGTAGCTCACCACAACCAACTGATTGTCCGATACACCTTGTGCCAACATCAGGCTACGCACTGAATTTGCACGATTTTCGCCCAGACCCAAATTGTACTCGCGTGTTCCTTTCTCATCCGCATGGCCCTCCAGGCGGACAACAGCCTGTGGATTGGCCGCCAAATAGTCGGCGTGGGCCTGGATCACATCCAGGTATTCGGAACGCACTGTACTCTGATCAAAATCGAAATAGATCACCCGGGTGGCCAGCAGACTGTTGGGGTTCTCCAATGGATCGCCCTGCCATTCCCCTCCCTGGCTGGCGGCCGATGTTGAGGCTCCGCCACTACCATCGCCACTGCCATCGGCGCCTGTGGATTGTTCAGTGACTTCAGCACCGCCGCCTTCACCGGTCGGCGTGGATGAACAGCCGGCTACCAGTAGCAGCGACAGCAAAATCGGAATCCAGAGGATTTGTACTTTCTTCATTTAATATCTCCTTAGCAGCGGTGCAATTAATTATTAAAAGGTGACCAGACCGGTTCACGCACATCGCCCTCCTGCAGGGCGAGGCGTTGTCGTACACGGCCATCGACCGAGACTGCTGCCAAAACACCACGATGTCCCGCCTTGGATGCGTAAATTACCATGCTCCCATTGGGCGCGAAACTGGGCGATTCGTCCAGGCTCCCCTGACTGAGTACCTGCATCACACCGGACTCGAGATCCTGGACCGCGATACGATACTTACCCTCTTCACGGGTAACCAGGGTCAACAGCTTTCCGTCGGGTGAGAAGGAGGCACGGGCATTGTAGCTGTTTTGGAATGTCACCCGCTGGGCCTTGCCGCCATGCGCGGAGACCCGGTAGATCTGCGGTCTGCCTCCACGATCCGAGGTAAAGACGATACTGCGTCCGTCCGGCGACCAGGCAGGCTCGGTATCGATGGCGTAGTGGTTGGTGATGGTCTTGAGCTTGCGTGTAGTCAAATCGTAAACGTAAATATCGGGATTACCGCCTTTCGACAGGGTCATGGCCAGTTTACGCCCATCCGGCGACCAGGCGGGCGCTCCATTGATGCCCTTGAATGAGGTGATCTTCTTCCGCGTGCCGGTATAGACCCCCTGCACATAGATAGCGGACTGTCCCTCCTCAAAAGAGACGTAGGCGATCTTCCGACCGTCAGGGGACCAGGCGGGCGACATCAATGGTTCGGTGGAAGTAACGATGGTTTCTGAATTGAATCCATCCGCATCGGCGATATTCAGTTTGATTCGTGCCCCGCCATCGGTCTGCTTGGTTGAGGTTATGTAGGCCACCCGGGTGGCAAAGGCACCGGGCACACCGAGTAGCTTTTCATAGATCAGGTCAGCAATCCGGTGGGCGGTACTGCGCAGGTTCGGCGCCGTGGTGGGTATGCTGTAACCGGTGAGTTGCTCCCCCCGGAAGACGTCAAGCAGCTGAAACTGTATCTGGTAACCACCGGCACCGTGGGCCTGTACCTGGCCTATCACCAGATTTTCGATATCCAGGGCTCGCCAGTCCTTGAATTCCACTGCATCCACCGAGGCGGGTCTTGCCAGCATATCCTCCCGGGGCAGGGTCTTGAAACGACCGCTGCGTTGCAGGTCTGCGTTGATCACAGCGGCGATATCCTCAGGGGGCGCCCCTTTACCCTGCCAACTGAAAGGGACCACGGCGATCGGCAACGCCCCCTCGACACCTTCGGTAATTTCAATGGTCAGCTCGGCATAGAGCGCCGGCTGCCAACATAGTATCAAAATCAGGATAAGTAGATTTTTTTTCATCATAACCATTAGCTAGCTACTAGGTTTAAATTTCAATCTTAAAGTGCGGAAGGACTCGAACAAGGGTCCGCTCGGCACCTGCAGCGGCGCCGCTTTATAGACTGCGGTCTCCACGGAACGATCGAAGGCCGAGTTGCCGCTGCTGCTGACGATACTCACACCACCAGGCACCACATCCCCACCCGGTATCAGGCGCACCTGAACGATACACGAGAGCTCTTTTCCCGCCTGCCCCGGCTTCAGCCAGTTTCGTTCGATCTGCTGTTTGATCACGGCCACATAGCGATCGATCTCACGGCTATTCTGCTCTGCCGCCAGTTGCTCTTGCAAGGCGCGTTCACGCTCGGCCTGTGCTGCGGCTTCCGCTTTTCGCTTCGCCTCTGCCTTACGCCTGGCTTCCAACTCCGCTTTGCGTTTTTTTTCCAGCTCCGCCTTGCGCTTGGCTTCCGCCTCTGCCTTCCGTTTCGCCTCTGCCTTGCGCTTGGCCTCAACTACCGCCAAACGTTTTTCTTCCGCCTTGCGTTTGGCCTCTTTCGCCTCGCGTTCCTTCTTCAACTGTGCCTGACGTTTGCGTTCCGCCTCCTGCTTCTGCTGCTCCGCCTTTTGCTTGGCAATGCGTTTCTGCTCGAGTTGCTGGCGCTTCTTCTCTTCCGCCTGCTTACGCTTCAGCGCCTCTTTGCGCTGTTTCTCCCGCTCTATCGCCTTCTCTTTCTCCTTGGCTTGATCGAGTTGCTTGGCATCGACGGTATGTGCCTGCACCACATTCGCATTGGGTGTCGCGGGTTTGTGAATTTTCGACCAGTCGAAGCCGAACACCAGAAAGACCACGATCAGCACATGCAGCAGGACTGCCAGCATGACTGAAACGGGATTTCTTTTTATAACTGAGAACAAGGCTATGACTCCGGCGGCTCCGTGATTAAGCCGACACTGGGCGCCCCGCCGGCCTGTAACAGCACCATTGCCTCCACCACTCGTCCATAGGCCACTCCGGCATCACCGCGTACCATGATCGGGGTCTTCGGTTTGTGTTTGAGAACAACCTGCACCCTTTTGACCAGGTCGTCCGATTCAATCGGGCTATCCTTGTCCTGGCCGATATCGATAAACATCTCGCCTTCTCGATTGACCGTCACCACCAGCGGCTCATCCGCCTCATTCGGCAACGGTTCCGCATCGGCCTGGGGCAGCTCCACCTTGACGCCTTGGGTCAATAGCGGTGCGGTAATCATGAATATCACCAGCAGCACCAGCATGACGTCAATATAGGGGACTACATTGATCTCGGACATTGGGCGACGGCGATTTTTTTGACGACTCATTGCGATATGCCGGCTTAGGCAACAGCCTGGCGTTGAAGGATGGTGGCAAACTCTTCTACAAAGTCATCATAACGGTTATTCAGACGCTCCACATCGTTGGAATAGCGGTTGTAGGCAACAACCGCGGGTATCGCGGCAAACAGGCCAATAGCGGTTGCGATCAATGCTTCGGCAATGCCGGGGGCAACCAGCGCAAGGGTCGCCTGCTTGACGTTACCCAGTGCAGTGAACGAATTCATAATGCCCCAGACAGTCCCGAACAGTCCCACATAAGGGCTGGTGGAACCGATCGTGGCCAGAGTAGACAGATGATTTTCCAGGCGATCGACCTCACGGTTCAGAGAGACCCGCATGGAGCGTTGCGCACCATGTACCATAGCCATTGGATCCTTGTGGCCCTTGGTGCGTAGCCGCGCAAATTCACGAAACCCGGCACGGAAGATGGATGCCATGCCGGACTCTTCGTCGGTCTCCCTTTCGATCTGGCGATAGAGTTCCGCCAGGTCGCCCCCGGACCAGAAACGCCCCTCGAATTCATCGGCTGCGCGTACCGCACTCTTCAGGACACGCATGCGGTCGAAAATCATGCTCCACGAGCTGACGGATGCGAATACCAACAGGGCAATCACAAACTGAACCACCGGACTGGCATTGAGTATCAGATGGGTAATGGTCAGGTCAGTCGACATCCGGTATCTCCATCAGTAATTTCTTGGGTATGGGGGTGGGGCGCATTGTTTCCATATTCACACAAGCAATCTTTATGGTACCCCGGCACAACAGTTGTGAATCCGATGGTCGCACCACCTCTTGATAGAAGGTGAGACTGGCACGTCCCTTCTGAGACAATCTGGCAATGACCTCGAGGTTATCGTTAAAACGGGCTGGAGCATGGTAACCCAGTTCCACCTGTCGAACTGCGAAGATGATCCCGTCCTGTTGTAGCAACAGATCCTGCTCGAAACCGAGTGAACGCAACCACTCGGTGCGTGCCCGCTCCATGAATTTCAGATAATTGGCATAATAGACAACGCCACCGGTGTCAGTATCTTCGTAGTAGACCCTGATGGGCCAGACAAAAACCGGCGACTCGTCGTTCATACCTCTTTCCAGACCCGAATCACTGTTGCGCCAGCTTCATCTGGTGCAATTCATTTAAACGGTTAATCATACTTAGCTTCGTAAACCGATGGTAGTGAAATTAGTTAAACCCCTGCATGAATCCCAATCTATGAGTATGTGATTTGCAAGGAGTTCCCGTCATGCCGGGTTGAATCCGTCGGGCTTCGAGATCGATGGCGGCAAAGATCCTAACTCAATCACGATTTCACATTCTGTGCTGGCAGATTGCAGTTCACCGGATAAGCCTTATTCGGATGGGGCCTCGCCGACTACTTTTCGCGGAACAGATCGTCCTCGGTGGGTACATGTTCACCGGGTTTCGGCGACAATCCAAAGTGCAGATAGGCGGCCTGGGTCGCCACTCTGCCTCTTGGTGTGCGCATCAGAAACCCCTGCTGTATCAGATAGGGCTCAAGGACATCCTCGATGGTACCCTTCTCCTCACCAATCGCCGCGGCCAGATTGTCGACCCCGACAGGCCCGCCCTCAAACTTCTCGATGACTGCCAACAGTAAGCGCCGGTCCATGTTGTCAAAACCGTTGCCATCGACCTTGAGCATGCCCAGGGCGCTGTCGGCCACCGTTCTGTTGATATGGCCATCCTGTTTGACCTGGGCATAGTCGCGCACCCTTCTCAACAAACGGTTGGCAATCCTCGGTGTACCCCGGGAACGACGAGCGATCTCTCCAGCCCCGTCCGCATCCATACCGATATTTAGAATGTCGGCTGAACGGGTGACGATATGGGCCAGATCGCTGCTGCTGTAGAACTCCAGCCGCTGAACGATGCCGAACCTGTCCCGCAAGGGGGAGGTCAGCAGACCGGCCCGGGTAGTGGCACCAACCAGGGTAAAGGGCGGCAGATCGAGCTTGATCGAGCGTGCGGCCGGCCCCTCGCCGATCATGATATCGAGTTGAAAATCCTCCATTGCCGGATAGAGTACCTCTTCAACCACCGGGCTGAGGCGATGTATCTCATCGACGAACAACACGTCATGGGGTTCAAGGTTGGTCAGCAACGCCGCCAGATCTCCCGGCTTTTCGAGCACCGGGCCGGAGGTTTGTCGCAGATTGACCCCCATCTCATTGGCGATGATATGCGCCAGAGTGGTCTTGCCCAATCCGGGAGGACCGAAAATCAGGACATGATCCAATGCTTCGCCCCGCGCCTTTGCGGCGGGTATGAAGATCTCCATCTGCTCGCAGACTGCGGGCTGACCCACATAGTCGCATAAACGTTTGGGCCGGATGGCCCGGTCCAGGACAGCGTCTTCGCCCGTGGCATCGCCGTTGATCAATCTGGGTTCACTAATCACTTATCTATCCGGTTCGGTCTTAGGACCTGTTAACACTAATACCAATACTCAAGCGCCCCACTATTTCTGCACCGCACTCTGCAGCGCAGCTCGTATCAAACCCTCGCTATCCATCTCATCCTCCGCCACCGCCTTTACCATGCGGCCGGCCTCCTGCGGTTTATAGCCCAAGGCCACAAGTGCGGCCACGGCATCAGTTGTGGCACTGCCGCGATTTGCGGCCAAGCCACCCTGTGATGGACTGATGGCTGGCGTCAGATCGCCCAGCTTAGCCAATCTGTCACGCATCTCCACAATCAGCCGCTGTGCTGTCTTACGGCCGATTCCCGGCAACCGTACCAGGGATGCCACATCCTCCTCCTCCACACAGCGGCCGAACTCATCAGCACTCATACCGGAGAGTATCGCCAATGCCATCTTGGCGCCGATACCGCTCACCTTCAGCAAACTGCGAAACAGGGTTCGTTCCGATTCCGTAGCAAAGGCATACAGGACATGGGCATCCTCACGCACAGCCAGGTGAGTGAAGAGAGTGACCGCCTGGCCGGCTTCCGGCAGGGTGAAAAAGGTGGAGAGCGGGGCTTCAAGTTCATAGCCCACGCCATTGACATCGATCAGCATGTGGGGGGCCTGTTTGTGGACAAGCTCCCCTCTTAAACGGCCTATCATCCTGGGTTGTTATCCGGTTGACGATTCAAGCTGTGATTATGGCACGGATGGGACACGGGTATCCTCACTTTCCACGGCCGGACTGGCGCATCAGTGTGGTATGGGTATGGGTATGGGCATGGCTCAGGGCCACCGCCAGGGCGTCCGCGGCATCCGCCTGGGGTTTTTGCCGCAAACCCAGGATCATCTGCACCATATGCTGAATCTGCGCCTTGTCCGCGCGCCCCGTTCCCACTACCGCCTGTTTGATGCGGGTGGGCGTATACTCCGCCACACTCAGTCCGCAATACACCGCAGCGCAGATGGCAGCTCCCCTCGCCTGCCCCAGCTTGAGGGCTGAAGAGGGATTCTTGGCCACGAAAACCTGCTCGATGGCCATCACATCGGGTTGATGCTCCCGGATCAAGCCGCTGATTGTCGCAAATATCTCCCCAAGTCTGGGGGGAAGCGGTTCACCACTCAGTTTTATGACCCCATGGGACAAATAGACAGAATGCATGCCATCGGTATCGATCAGGCCGTAACCTGTCATGCGGGAGCCGGGATCGATGCCGATAATACGTAACATTCAGTTGATTGCATCCAAAATCTCATCCGAGATCTCGGCATTGGTATAGACATTCTGTACGTCGTCCAGGTCCTCCAGCATGTCAACCATGCGCAACAGTTTCTCGGCATCGTCCTGATCCAGGACTGCGCTGGTCGAGGCATTATAGGTGACCTCGTCAGTATCCGGGTTAAGGCCAGCGGTAACCAGGACATCCTTGATCTGGGAGAACTCCTCTGGTGTGGAGATGACATCGACCGAGCCATCGTCGTTGGTGACCACATCTTCGGCACCTGCCTCCAAGGCCGCCTCCATGATGGCATCCTCGTCCACTCCCGGATTGTAACTGAGCATTCCCTGCTTGCTGAACAGATATGATACAGACCCATCGGTGCCCAGGTTGCCACCCAGCTTGCTGAAAGCGTGACGAACCTCGGATGCGGTACGGTTTCGGTTGTCTGTCATACAGTCGACCATGACCGCCGTACCCCCCGGCCCATAGCCTTCATAGCGGATCTCGTCATAGTTATCGCCGTCGGTGCCTCCCGCGCCACGCTTGATGGCGCGCTCAATGGTGTCCTTGGGCATATTCGCACCGAGACCCTTGTCAACGGCCAGCCGCAGACGCGGATTGGCATTGATTTCCCCCCCTCCCATGCGGGCAGCCACGGTAATCTCTCGTATCAGCTTGGTCCAAATCTTACCGCGTTTCTTGTCATTGGCGGCTTTCTTATGCTTGATATTGGCCCACTTACTGTGTCCTGCCATACAAACCTCTCAAAACTCTGCGTTCAAATATGGCATTTTATCATCCACCCGATCTCGCAGAAACCGAGGAATGCAGACGGCTTAAGATTCACTGTGAATTGCCGATCTGTTAAGTACAATTTGAGGGCATAACAATCGAGCTCCATTCACCCATCCGGCTCGGCAACCGCCACCTTTGGGTGATCCATACAGGTAAAATCATTTGGCGCTAAAAACCGTTTCAAAGAGCAATCCCCAATGACCCAAACAGTCCAAGAATGGACCCGTGCACTTTCTTCAGAGCCGCTCCTTGTAATGCAAAGGACACTGACTCAGGTCAGGGATCTGCTGCGAAAATCGAGTGTCAACCACGGCAGACTATCCGAAGTCATCTCCCGCGATCCCGGTTTCAGCCTGTATGTAATGCGGCAGATCAACAACCTGCCGAACCCGCCGAAAGAAGCCATCACCAAGATTTCCCTCGCCATACCCTTATTAGGTATGGATGCGATCGAACAGGCAAGCCGGACCCTGCCTTCTCTTGAGGAAAAACTCAAAGGTCCGCCAAGACGCGGATTGATCGATTGCTACAGTCGCGCAGTCCACGCAGCAATCTATGCCAGCAATATCGCTGAAATGCAGAGATGGCAGGAAGTCGATTCACTCTATACCGCCGCATTGCTCCACGACATTGGAGAGATGGCATTGTGGGCCATAGCACCGGATGATATGCGCACCGTGCAAAGGAAAATCATCCAGCGAACACCACGCGAGAGCGCCGCCCAGGAGATCCTGGGTGTTACCCTGGAAGAGTTAAACGTTCAGTTGAGTCTGAAGTGGCAACTGCCTGAGCTGGTACACGAATCACAGGGGTTATCCAACAGCCACCTGCCAAAACCGCTTTCCGTGATGCTGGCTTCGATACTTGCCAGAGAGAGCAGTCTGGGCTGGCAGCATGAGAAATTGGATAATGACATCGAGTTGTTGGCGGAGTTTCTTGAGATATCACACGAGGAAGCGATTGCCTATCTGCACCGTCTGGCAGCGGAAGCAGCTCGCGATTTGCACAGGCTCACCCTGCCGTTGCCGGCGTTCCATCTCATTTCTGGTGGTCTGGCAGCCCACGAAACCGAGACAGCGAATGCTGCCGTTTCACCCGTGACAACCCGGCAGGCACCGGTTAACGCAGCCGAATCCAGCTCCGATGCGAAATCGGCCCCGCAACCGCAACACGCATCCAGCCCTGACCCCCCTCCCAGCGATGAGAAGAAAGCTGCCTCTCAACCTGCAACAAAGAAACGTGTCAATCCACTGCAGGCGCTACTCAATGACGCCTTGCAACAGATGCATGAGGAGCTCGGATTGAGCAGGACCATGTTTGCCATGCTCAGCCCGGACAAAAGTGCCCTCAGAGCTCGATTCGTGGTGGAGTCGGAACAGCAGCTGTCTCTGAAAGGCTTTGCATTGAATATGACAAAACCAAATTTATTCAAAGTCTTAATGAATAAACCACAAGCAATTTCACTAAACAGGGACAATGCTGAACAGTACCTGCCAATGATTCCCCAATCAGCCTTGGAGCAGATTAACAACAGTGGATTCGTCTCAATGTCGGTCTTTATTCAGGGCAAACCGGTGGGGCTCTTTTATGCCGACAACGGCATAAGCGGTCCTGGTGTGACACGCCGGCAATACGACAATTTCAAGGTTATTTGCCAGAAAACCGTGCAATCGATCAGTTCGTGACGGGATCGAATCCAGATCCATCCCCGGGCACGCATCCTCAGATGTCAAAAAAAGATTCTGTGATTGCTGAACACATCTTCCATTAACTATTCATATCCGATACCCCAACCTGATTGCTTTGATCAAAGTCATTGTTTCAGCCAATGCAAACGCTAGGATGACACTTCCTATTTCCAGACCAGAGTAGAAAGTGCAACAACAGATAAGTTATCAAATTGGAAACAACCTCTATCTCAGCATTACGGATCGCTGCACATTGGAGTGTGCGTTTTGTCCAAAAACCCATGGCGACATGATGGTCAAAGGTTATGATCTTACCTTTGATCACCGCCCAACAGCAGAAGAGATTATTACCTCGATCGTTGATCCGGCAGGCTACGATGAGGTGGTCTTTTGCGGCTATGGCGAACCAACACTGAGATTGAACCTGCTGCTTGAAGTGGCCAGACATATCAAACAGCATGGTGGTCGGGTGCGCGTAAATACTGATGGTTTATGCAATTTGATACACAAGCATGACACATTGCCGGAGCTCGGAGATTGTGTGGACGCAATCTCAATCTCACTAAATGCCCAGAACAGTGAGATCTATGACATTCACTGTAGACCGAACCTGCCTGGTTCCTATGAGGCAATGCTTGAATTCCTGCGTCGGGCTCCCGAATATATCGCCGATGTGACGGCAACCGCGATCGATGGGCTGGAGGGAGTCGACATTGCCGCGTGTGAAGAGATCGCAAAAGCAATGAATATAAAATTTCGTACTCGCTACCTGAACGAGGTCGGCTAGCCCGAGTGTATGCGATGACAACTCTTTCGGAGCAAGCATCCACATTCGGACAATACCTGTTGCAGCGCTATGGCGAACGTGTACACAAAATTGCTCTTGACGCTGCATTTACATGTCCCAACAGGGACGGCAGCAAGGGTAGCGGTGGATGCACCTTTTGTAATAATGTCTCGTTCAGTCCCAATGGGCGCCAGCCCAGGCCTATCAGTGAGCAACTGGCATCGGGCCGGCGCGTGATATTAAAACGAACCGGTGCTCGCAAGTATCTGGCCTATTTTCAGGCCTATACCAATACCTATGCTGAAATCGAAAAACTGACCGCACTTTATGACGCGGCTTTGGCGGATGAAGATGTCATCGGCCTCTCCATCGGTACCCGACCGGACTGCCTGCCTGATACGGTTATCGATCTGCTTGCCGGTTATCAGGACCAGGGAAAAGAGGTATGGCTGGAACTCGGTCTGCAGTCGGCCTTTGACGAAACGCTCGCCAGGGTTAACCGTGGACACGGTTTTGCCGAGTATCAAGAAAGCGTATTACGCGCGCGAAACCGAGGTCTCAAAGTCTGCACCCACATGATCGCGGGACTGCCCGGAGAGACGGCCTACCATGCTACGGAAACATTGCAAAGGGTGCTGGAGCTGGGTACAGACGGCCTGAAACTCCACCCTTTGCATGTAGTGAAGGGGACTCAGCTGGCCAATGCCTGGCGTCGGGGTGAATATCGACCGCTCACCCTGGAGGCCTATGTGGATATTGCGGCCGATCTGGTGCAACAAACGCCCTCGAATGTGGTCTGGCACCGTCTTACCGGCACCGCTTCGGAGACAATTCTGCTGGCCCCTCTCTGGTGTGCCAGAAAATGGCTTGTGCTGAACGCTATCACGACTGAACTGCAACGGCGACGCACGACGTGTCGACAGGTTGCCTGAACGAGTATGCACGATTATGGAACTTGTCTGTCCCGCAGGTAACCTGCCATCGATTAAGGCTGCCGTTGACAATGGCGCTGACGCAGTCTACTTCGGACTGCGCAATGACACCAATGCGCGCCATTTTCCCGGATTGAATTTCAATGAAAAGCGCGCCCGGGAAGGTATTGCTTATGCAAAAGACCATGGCAAACGCGTCTTCATGGCAATCAACACCTATCCACGCCCGGATGGCTGGGAGCGTTGGCGTCAAGCCGTGGACAGCGCCGCTTCGCTTTCGGTTGACGCCCTTATCTGCGCCGATATAGGTGTACTCGACTACGCCAGCCGGCAATGGCCGGAGCTCAATCTGCATCTCTCTGTTCAGGCTTCGAGCACCAACTATGAGGCGCTCGCCTTTTATCACGAAACATTTGGGATCAAACGTGCGGTGCTGCCCCGCGTTTTGTCACTCAGCCAGGTCAGGCAGGTGGTGGAAAACACCCCGGTCGAGATAGAAATATTTGGCTTCGGCAGTCTCTGTGTAATGGTGGAAGGACGTTGTATTCTCTCCTCCTATGTCACCGGTGAATCCCCGAATACCCACGGCGCCTGCTCACCCGCCCAGTTCGTTGAATACCGGGAAACCCCCCAGGGACTGGAATCGCGCTTGGGCGGCCTGTTGACAGATCGTTACGGGAAACATGAAACAGCCGGCTACCCAACGATCTGCAAGGGGCGGTTTGCGGTGGGCGACAATACCTTCTACGCCATAGAGGAACCTACCTCATTGAATACATTGGCACTGCTTCCAGAGCTGTATCGAGCCGGCATCAAGGCAATCAAGATCGAAGGCCGTCAACGCACTCCTGCGTATGTGGGCCAGGTCACCAAGGTTTGGCGCGAGGCGATAGACAACTGCCTGCAAAATCCCGATAAGTTCCAAGCGACCTCAGTTTGGAACAGTATTCTGGATCAGGTCTCAGAGGGGACCAGCACCACATTGGGCCCTTACTACCGACCTTGGCAATAATGATGAATACAGTACCTAAACTCTCTCTCGGCCCGGTACTTTACTATTGGTCACGAGATAAACTATTTGATTTCTATGCTCAAGCGGCAGAAATGCCTGTGGATATCATCTATCTGGGTGAGACTGTCTGCTCTAAAAGACGCAGTCTTCGTACCAGTGACTGGCTTGATCTGGCCGCTAACCTGAGCCGACAATGCAACAAGGAGATCGTGCTCTCATCGCTTGCCTTGATTGAGGCAGAATCAGAACTCAAGACGCTCAGGCGATTATGTGACAACGGAAGCTTCGTGATTGAGGCCAACGATATCGGCGCTATCCATATCATGAGTAAAAAGGGACTTCCCTTTGTGACCGGCCCCAGTGTCAATATATATAATTCGGCAACACTCAGTCTGTTGGCATCGAAAGGGCTGAAACGCTGGGTTCTCCCGATAGAACTCTCATATCAGACACTGCAACAGATTCAAGCGAAACGACCTGATGGAATCGAAACTGAGGTCTTCTCCTATGGACGCATGCCATTGACCCTTTCGGCCAGATGTTTCACCGCACGCTCCCACAATCTTCCCAAAGATGACTGTCAATACAAATGTATCGATTATCCTGATGGGCGTTTGCTTTCCACCCAGGAAAAAGAGCCTTTTCTGGCCCTCAACGGCATCCAGACCGTATCCGCGAAAACCTGTAATCTGCTTGACGAGATACCCTTACTCAAACAATTGCGGGTCGATGTATTAAGAATCAGCCCTCAATCCACATTTACAGCCAACATCGTGGATGCTTTCCATAAAGCCCTGCACCATGAAGAGGTGATGGATCTCAGTAGATTTATACCGCTTGGTGCATGTAACGGTTATTGGCATGGAACAAGCGGTCAAAAAGAATTTAATTCCCCTGATTGAATCTGGCGTTCTTTCCTGCCGCCCACCGTACGAATACCTACCTAGGGCCTGTTAACACTAATCCAATGCGCCCTGTTGTGCCTTGCTGGGCACAAAAACAGCCCCAGCAGGTTGTATTGGATTAGTGTTAACAGGCCCTAGAATATCAATACCCTGAAAGCGGATATCCGGAATCCATATCCTACATCCGCACACGCCATGTATTGAGATATAACCCTAAGTCGTGTGTGGTGTATCATATTCAATGTTGACCATTGATTGCCGCCATTGCACAACCTGCACCAGGGCCTGTGAACACTCATCCGATTGGCTCTGCACCTGAAAAGGCGCCAATCAATGCATGGGGAGAGAGATTTGGCAACTCCATATGAAAGACGAGCTAAGTGAATGACTCACACAATCTCTTAATTGCTATGAAACCTCGTACAGTACAGGGTTTGCACATGCGCCACTATAGATACCATATGAATCGACACATCCTGGCTGGGTTGTTACTAGTCGTATTTTCCAACCCTTCCGATAGCAATGACGACACCCTGGCTTTCACAGAAAGCTATTTTTATGATGATCTGCCGATCGTGCTTTCTGCATCGAGGCTTTCCCAGGCACAATCCGATACACCCACGGCCATGACAGTCATTGACAAAAAAATGATCCAAGCCAGCGCCGCGTTGAACCTGCCGGATCTTCTCAGACTGGTACCTGGTTTCACAGTTGGCTTCTTTTCCGGCACCAGTGCCACGGTTACCTATCATGGTCATGCGGATGAATATGCCAGAGACATGCAGGTCCTGATAGACGGAAGGTCGATATATGATCCATTGTTCGGAGGTATTCCATGGACAGAAATCTATCTGAGCCTGGATGAAATATTGCGCATCGAAGTGATTCGCGGGCCGAATGCCGCCGCATATGGATCCAACTCTTATGCCGGTGTGATTAATATTGTAACGGAGCACCCGGCTGATCTTCCCGGTACCATGCTTTCGGCAACAACCGGTTATGAAAGAACCCGTTATGTCGAAGCGGCCTTTGCCGACAGTGTCGGTAAACTGGATTACCGGATATCGACAAGCTACAAAGAGGGGGAAGGATTCGACAACCGCGACGACTCATCACGGGCAAAATGGCTGAAATTCGACAGTGACTATAACATCGATATCGATAACTCTATTCGTACCACTGTAGGCGTAGCATACGGTAATTACGATGAAGGGTTGCCAAGCCTGCTACAGCAGGAAAGGGAACTCGATAACCAGTATAACTATCAGTTTATCGAATGGAGTCGGGTATTATCTGAAAAAAACAAAATCAGCCTGCAATTTTATCACAACTACTACTCTGTCGATGACCTGAAAGCGACACCATCCCTGTCCGAACAAATAGAATCCCTCGACGATCTGCAGGGGTTTGACGAATCTGTAAGAGCGGATCTCTTTGCGGCCACGTTATCTGGCGGTCTGTATGATTTCGATGCCTTTTTGAATGCTTTGAACCTGACCGACTCGCCAATGCTGTTTTCATATATCGGTCTGAAATCTCACCGCTATGATCTGGAATTTGAGCATACTTCCGAACCGGTAAAGGATCTGCGCATTGCCTGGGGAATTGGTGCCAGACACGATCGTGGTGAAAGCTTTTGGCTGCTTCAGGAGGACGATCCCATCTCCAGAGACCTCTATAGACTGTTTCTCAATGCTGAATGGTATGCCACCCCAACCACAGTTATCAATGCCGGAGCAATGCTCGAGAAGTTTGAGGGTAAAGATCATGTTTTTTCTCCAAGACTCGGGGTTAACTATCACCTGTCGAATTCAAGTACTATAAGAATAAGTGGCTCTAGGGCGTTTCGTATGCCGACTATCTATGAGGACAATGCCCACCTATCTTTGTATCTTGGTTCGCGAGAGGATGAGTTCAATACCTGGATAATAAGCACGGAAAAACTTGATCCTCAACAGATAGAACGTGTTGAAGTCGGGTATTTCGGAAACTTTACAGATTATGGCATCAACTTTGACGTATGCCTGTTCCATGAAAAGTATTCCAGTATCATCGACCAATACATTCACTTTGACATCACCGATCCCGACCGGGGCATTACAGACCCAATCGCACTCGAGGTGCTGAATCAACTGAACAGATTGTATCAGCGGGGCGCATTTACCTATACCAACTTCGGGGAAGTGGAAATCAACGGAATCGAATTTGAAATCGACTTCCGCCCCACAAACAGGGATCTGATCTTCATGGGATTCAGTTATCTCGACATCAGCGGAAACGAACTGAAACGGATCAAAGACGGTATTGCAAGTTTTCGTGAAAATGCCGAGGAAAAGATCCCCAAAAGAACATTCAGCCTGATTGCCAGCCACAGTTTTGATGATGGTTTCACTGCAAGCGGCGCCTACTACTTTACTGACGAAATGGAGTGGCCTGGCGAGGGAGACGCTGTACCCAATTTCAGCCGTCTTGATCTGAAGCTGAACAAGCATTTCGACATTTCAGGACACAGCATCGACGTCGCTCTGATCCTGCAGAACCTGCATAATGAAAATTTGGACTTTTATCATAATGACCGTATCGATGCTGATAACGTATGGGAAAGACGCATCTACCTACAAGGAAAGGCTTCTTTCTAGCTTACTACTGAAATGCCACTACCTGACAGCAATAAATCAGCTGTTTACCACTCACGAGGTGATACCAACCGTAGTGGCGCACCTGCTCCGGGAAGAGAATCCGTGCATTGCACGGTCTGTATCAAAGAGTATTCCTATCTCATCCTCATCCTGGTTAGCACTATGCTCGCAATGGCTGTTGCCGCGCATGAAAAAGAGAGTAATATTCTGATCCTGCTGAGCGGTAACGATGATGTTTACCTTGATGTGGCTACAACAATCACCAATTCCACGATAAAGCTGTGCAGGAACCGGCAGCTTATGTGCCAGGATGCGAACTTTGAAATCAATCAGATTTCCACTCTTGACAACAAGCTTGATCATAACGAAAGGGTGATAGTAACTCTGGGACTCAAAGCTGCTGCTTACGCCAGGCAACACCTTAATAAACATATCGTATTTTCCGCGCTAATTCCGAAAGACAGTAAAATTCAATCTGACGATGGCAGCGACACTCCTGATCATTACTACTTGTATCTGGATCAACCGCAGCACAGAAGCATGCTTTTAATCAATGCTTTGTCCGATGGCTTCAGAAACGTAGGGGTTGTAATCAGCAGTAATGATGAAACTGTAGAAAAAGCACTTATTCGGTCTGCATCGGAACTCGAACTGAATCTCAATCTGGAGAAGATAGGTGATGCCAATCAAATCGGCACTTCTCTCAACCGTTTACTTCACAATATCGACATCCTGCTGGCTGTACCTGACACAAAAATTCATAACAAAGCCACTGTCTCCAACATTCTGATTTCCGCCTATAGAAAGCGTATTCCATTAATTGGGTTTTCATCTGCCTATGTCAAGGCCGGTGCGTTGGCTGCAGTCTATTCTTCACCTGAGGATATCGCCTTTCATGTCAGGGACAATATCGTAAAAATATATTCGGAAGAAAACATCAATAATCGGGAACAATACGCAGAGTATTTTTCCATACTTTTTAATTCTGAAGTTGCAAGATCATTGGATTTTCCAACAAAATCTGTCAATGAACTTGAAGAGACAATGATCAACAGATTAATTGACTATCATGATTAAGATAAAATCACTCCGATTTCAGGCACTGATGATCAGCTTATTGCCAGCCTTCATCCTCGCCTTTATTTTGACAGTCTACTTGATCAGCACTCAACTCGACAGGCTGGATGAATCATTCAACGAAAGGGGCGTATCAATAGCCAACCAATCTGCATCCATAAGCGTTTACGGCATATTCACCCGTGATAAGTCTATATTGGAAATGAGCCTGAGACCTGTCTTCCTGCAAACAGATGTCTACAGTATCGATGTCTATGATTCTTCCGACACCCTCCTGTCCAGCATGACAAAACAATATAATGAGGACCCAAGCAATCTTGCCGAATTTTCCGCACCTGCGATCTACGTAATTGAAGACATCGATATTGTAGACTACCCTGACCAGGGCTTGAACAGCAGAGAGAACATCAATCGCAGTATGGGCAAGGTGATTCTCTCCCTCAGCAAAACACGACTCATCGACAACAGAATAATCATTATACGCAACTCGATCATAATGCTGGCGATTGGTTTGATATGCACAGCATTCTTTTCATTGGCATTGAGCAGGTCTGTTATCAGGCCTATAGGCAGATTGACCCAGGCTGTCTCTCGCATGAGGGATGGAGAGCTGACTGCCCGCGTTCCTGAAGTATCGAAGGGTGAGATACGAAGCCTGGAAGAGGGCTTTAACGCCATGACCAGCCAGATACTGAGGTCACATGAAACGATGCAACAACAGATAGACCAGGCAACCTCGGAACTCACCGAAACCATGGAAGCGCTGGAGATTCAAAATGTAGAACTCGATCTGGCAAAGAAGCGGGCATTGTCGGCCAGCAAGGCCAAATCGGAATTCCTTGCCAATATGAGCCATGAGATCCGAACTCCAATGAATGGTGTTCTTGGATTTACCAATTTACTGCTTAAGACAGACCTTTCAAGGCAGCAACGCGACCTTGTCAACACAATCTCCAAGTCAGCCAGCAATCTCCTGGATATTATTAATGAGATACTCGATTACTCTAAACTTGAATATGGAAAACTCGACCCTGAAACCACCCCATTTCAAGTACATGAGTGCTTTGAGGAACCTACTGTATTACTATCACCATCCGCCCATGACAAAGGGCTTGAGCTGATTTTGCTCGTCTACTCTGATGTTCCCAACACGCTGATTGGCGATGAGACGCGGATCCGACAAATATTGGTGAATTTGATAAGCAACGCCATCAAGTTTACCCATCAGGGAGATGTCATTATACGGGTGATGGTCGATGATGAGTCCGAAAACAAATGCATACTGAAATTCTCCGTTACTGATACCGGTATCGGGATCGAGAAGAAAGCCCAGGAGACTCTGTTCGAATCATTTCAGCAGGCTGATTCATCGACCAGCAGAGTTTACGGAGGAACCGGCCTTGGTTTAAGTATATGCAAAAAACTCGTACAATCGATGAACGGTGATATCGAGCTTATCAGCAATCTCGGGAAGGGCTCCAACTTTGTCGTAACCATACCTCTTGAAAAACCCATACTGAGTCAAGTACAGCCACATACTCACTTCATCAGCGGTAAACAGGCGCTGATTTGCGATAACCACAAATTGTCATTCTTAGCCATAAAACACATCCTGGAGTCTTTTGATATTACAACCACAGTGGGTGAGTTTCCCGTGGTGCCAGACGATCGATACGACGTGATAGTAATGGGTTTCGAGAACAGTGAAATCCAATCCGGATATGCCGAAAGTGAAATTCGCCGGTTGCGCGCCATCTGCAGCATCCCTTTTCTGGTACTGTTGAGTGCATCCGAAAGAGTCATTATCGAGAAATTTCAGTCGATCAGCGATGACTTCTATCTATCCAAGCCTTTCAGTATTGGAAAACTGGCAGACACCCTGGACAGGATCATCTCCGGTTCTCTACGCAGTACAAAATCTGTCGCAGAACAGAATATCCGCCTATCCAATCCGAGTCTGGAGAATTACAATATACTCGTCGTCGATGATAATGATATAAATCTCAAACTTATCAGCACCCTCATGCGCAACAATGGCGCCAATGTCACGGAAGCCAGCGATGGTTTAAGCGCGATTTCAGAGACGCTGCTCAGGAACTTCGACCTGATTTTGATGGATATTCATATGCCGAAAATGAAAGGCACGAAAGCCGCAGAAGTTATTCGACATAATGAAGCAGACACTAGACATACACCGATCATAGCATTGACAGCTGACGTCGTTCCTGCCACCAGAAATCAAATAAAGGAATCCGGGATGGATGGCTATCTGCTAAAACCAATCGATGAACGACAGATGTGGTCTGTAATTAAGAATATTTTCAATCAAAACAAACAACATGATTATGATGAATCACAGACTGACAATGAGAATATTGCGTTTGATAAAAACGAGCTTGTTATCATAGACAAGAGGAAAATTCTCGATATCACAGGCGGAGACCAGGCTCTGGCAAAGGAAATGTTCAGTCAGCTCTGCAGTGAATTACCGCAACAACTTGAAGACATAGAAAAATATATCCACAAGCAGGACTGGATAAATTTGAAGGAGATTACCCATAAGATGCGCGGCTCCACATCGTCATGCGGTGTACCTGCACTCGACTTTTCAGTGCAAAAACTTGAACATGCAACCGCATCAAAGCAGGCAGCGCAGTTAATGGAAGAGTATAAATCAGTGGAGTATGAGGTAAAACGACTGCTGCAAGCTCGGGAAACCAATGATGTCGTCTAGCCTGCCTATCGGCATTTTTGACTCAGGCATTGGTGGGCTCTCGGTGTTGCAACACATACGCGACCTGTTGCCGAGTGAAGATCTTATCTATGTATCAGACAGGGATAATCTCCCCTATGGCAGCAAGGAAAGCCGATTCATACTCGAACGCAGCAAGTACATCGTAGAGTTTCTGATTGAGCAAAAAGTTAAGACGATCGTCATTGCCTGCAATACCGCTACTGCCGTTGCCGTTTCACATTTACGAAACAGCTATCCACTCCCAATTATCGGCATGGAACCAGGAGTCAAGCCGGCGACAGCAAACAGCCAGAACGGTGTGATAGGTGTACTCGCTACAGAGGGAACACTGGTGAGTGGCAAATTTCAGAGCCTTGTCCAGCGGCATGCGAATGGTACCGATATATTCTATTGTCCCTGCCATGGATGGGTAGAGGCAATAGAAAATAACGGCGCAACTCACGGTAAAACCGTCGAGCTTGTAGAACAGTCACTGATACCTGTCCTCGAAAAAGGTGTCGATACCCTGGTGTTAGGCTGTACACACTACCCCTTCGTGAAAGACACCATTGAAAAGGTGGCGGGTTCCTCGGTCACTATTATCGATACCGGTCGTGCGGTTGCTCGGCAGTTGCAACGCAGGTTGTCTGATGAAGAGATCCTCTCATCCAATCCGGATACGGGCCAACAGCGTTATTGGTGCAGCGGCTCACCTGAGAAGACTCAGAAGCTGATTGCAAAAATCCAAGGCCAGCCCTGTATCGTCAATTGCTTGCCCCTGCCGGACTGAGTATACAGCTGGCAGCTACACTGTCGAATCGTTCGAAGTAAAAAATCACCTGATACCCACAGTATACAGCCACTGAATCGGTGACTTGATGAAGATGTATAAGTAAGCCGCGAATACTCGCGAATGCTTTTTTATCTCCGCAAATGAACGCAATAAACGCAATTACAATTATATTTTACCGTACAACATGGTGTAACACAGGCCCTAACCTACCGCTCCATACAGGACAGTTAAAACGCTAAAAATTGCGTTCATTTGCGGCTTGCTTTCATAACACCCACCGTGAGGGAGAGATAGGGCGAGTGCGGATAGTTGAGAATGCCGGGTAACCGGGAAAAATCATGTGCGGGCAGAGATATAGGGCAGATTCTCGTAAATCCGGATAAATCGTTCTATATAGGGACGGATATCGGCTGGCAACGGTAACTGCTCGAGTTCAATGGCTGACAGCATGTTCTTCAAATGAACACCCAGTCCTGTGTCACCATCCATGACGAGATGCCTTTGGAAAAACAGGGTATCCGGATCCTCTTTGCCACTGATCAACAACAGATAATCGTATACGGACCCGGTTATGCTCAGATCCGCTCTCCTGCCGCCGGCTTCCGAAATCACGCCATTGGTCAATGTCAGATTGTAAGCAAGACCAAGATCACTCACCTTGATCTGCACAACCCGCTCCTGCAGAAAATCCAACTCCCCTTCCAGAAGCTCGTTACGAAACAGTCTGTTCAAAACTGAGCTCAGAATAACACCATGGGCCTTTTTGGGTATCAGCCGCAGTGGCAAGGATAGCGGCTTGGGCATTTTAGGGCGTTGCTTGACTGCATGCATGATTGTGCGCCTCAAAGATTAACTTTCCTGAACCCCTGTCTTCGGATGCTTAGCCGTTAAAAAACGCTAGTTTTTCCAGCCGGCTTAGGACCAATAATAATATCATACCAACACTCAACAAAATCTGCGAAAATTGCTGGTATGTCCAAACACAATCCATCACCATTCCTGCCCGACAACCACAATGCCTATGCGATCTGGCGGGATGCAAAGCTCGACAGTTACCCTGAAACAGTGGGAGAACTGATCGTCGAAATCCACGATCCGCGCCGGCTCTCAACAACCGAGCACGATAAAATCCTCTCCCTTTGCCGAAAGACCAATATGGCTATCTGGGCAGGCCTCTCGGGGCATGATTCGGATAAACACATTATCAGCGAACTTGGCCTGGCATTCGGTCTCAGCCATCTGGACCACAATATGTGCGCAGATGATGACGCCATCTCCTCGCTGACCGTACAATCGGATGCCTTACGAAACGGCTATATCCCCTATTCCGACCGTCCCATCGCCTGGCACACTGATGGCTATTACAACCTTCCTGAGCAACAGATCCATGCACTGCTGCTGCATTGCGTCAATCCCGCTGAACAAGGCGGTGAGAATGACCTGCTCGATCATGAGATCCTGTTTATTCAGATAATGGAGCGGAATCCCGACTATATCCGTGCCTTGATGAACCCTCAGGCCATGACCATCCCGGCCAATATCGTCGACGGCGAAGAACTCAGGCCTGCGCGTACGGGCCCGGTTTTTGCCGTTTACCCGGATGGCCATTTACATATGCGTTATACCGACAGAAGCCGCAGTATCGAGTGGCTGGACGATCCCTTGCTCAAAGAGGCGGTGGAATACATGAAATCACTGCTGCATAGCCCCTCGCCCTGGCAATTTCATGCGAAACTGCAGGCCGGGCAGGGTTTGATCTCTAATAACGTATTACATACCCGGAGCGGTTTCACTGATGGGGAACAGGCCCGCCTGCTCTACCGGGCGCGCTACTACGACCGCATCCGGCAGTAATCCGGCTTACACATCGTTGTGAAGATCAAGGATACTCTTCTCAGCCGTCTCGTCCTTGCTCTTAGCGCCATCGTTGCGCAATAGCTCCAGCTGTTCCAGATAGGTTTCGCTCACATCACCGGTGACATAATCGCCATTGAAAACACTGGTGTCGAAGCGTTCGATATCGGTCTTGCCCTTTTTCTGTACCGCATCGATCAGGTCCTCGATATCCTGATAGATCATGCGGTCCGCACCGATAATACTCCTCACCTCTTCCACACTGCGATTGTGCGCCACCAACTCACTGGCGGCGGGCATGTCGATACCATAGACATTGGGATAGATCACCGGTGGTGCGGCTGAAGCAAAATAGACCTTTTTGGCGCCCGATTCCCGCGCCATCTGCACGATCTGCTGAGAGGTGGTCCCTCTGACCACGGAATCGTCGACCAGCAGGACATTCTTGTTCTTGAACTCGAGATCGATGGCATTGAGCTTTTGCCTGACAGATTTCTTGCGCACTGTCTGACCGGGCATGATGAAGGTACGCCCAATGTATCGGTTTTTGATAAAACCCTCTGTGTAACGAAGTTTCAGCTCGTTGGCCAGGGTCAGAGCAGCTGTCCGACTGGTATCCGGTATCGGAATCACCACATCGATATCATGATCCGGCCACTCCCTCATGATCTTTCTCGCCAGCTTCTTGCCCATACGCGAGCGGGCTTTGTGAACGAACACATTGTCGATGATGGAGTCGGGGCGGGCGAAGTAGACAAACTCAAAGATACAGGGGGATTTTACCGTGTGGGCGGCACACATCTGGGAATGCAACTGCCCCTCTTTACTGATGAAAATCGCCTCGCCAGGTTCCAGGTCGCGAACCCGCTCGAATCCCAGGGTGTCGAAAGCGACACTCTCCGAGGCAATCATGTATTCCGTCCCCAGGCCGGTCTCCCGCTTGCCATAGACGATGGGGCGTATGGCGTGAGGATCACGAAATCCAAGCAACCCGACCCCCGGAATCATGGCTACTGCCGCATAGGCGCCCCGACAGCGGCGATGCACCCCTGCTACAGCCTTGAAGATGTCCTCCGGAGCGATCCGCAGCTTATTCTGCATCTGCAACTCATGGGCAAATACATTGAGTAATATCTCTGAATCGGATGAGGTATTGATATGACGCAGGTCTTCGACGAAGAGATCCCTGGTCAACTCAGTCGTGTTGGTCAGATTACCGTTGTGCGCCAGGGTAATGCCGTAGGGTGAATTGACATAGAACGGTTGAGCCTCCGCGGATGAAGAGCAGCCTGCTGTGGGATATCTGGCATGGCCGATGCCCATATTACCCTTCAAGCGCAGCATGTGGCGCGTATGAAAAACATCTCTGGCAAGGCCGTTGGCCTTGCGCAAATAGAGTTTGCCCTTTTCACAGGTAACGATGCCGGCCGCATCCTGCCCACGATGCTGAAGCACCAAGAGCGCATCATAAAGTGACTGGTTCACGGGTGTCTTACCCACAATTCCCACAATACCGCACATGCTTCAGTTCTCCGGATCAGTAGTGGAAGTTTGCAGCAATATCACTAGGCAGATAGCTCTGCAGCCAAAGAGCTATATCCTTAAAATAGGGGATCAATTGTGATGACTGCCACCAGTTGTCATTCGGGAACGGGGTCAACCCTGCAAGCAGAATCAGCACGGCAACCACTACAGCGCCCCGCGCGACACCAAAGAATATCCCTATAAGACGGTCGGTACCTGTCAACCCCGTGGTACTCACCAGAACCTTCATGAAATGGTTCGCCACCGCCCCGATTATCAACACCAATATCAGGATTATACCGTAGGCCACGCCCAGTCTGATGGACTGCACGTCGATCCAGGGTTCCAGCTCCAGCGCCAGCGGACGGAAGAACAGCCAGGCAAGCGTAAATGCGGCTATCCAGGTGGCTAGAGAGATGGCTTCCTGTACAAAACCGCGGATCAGACTGATGATTGCCGAAAGCGCGATGATCGCGATGATCAGAATATCGATCCAGAGCATATAGCCAGCCTGTCGAGTGATCGCGTTGAGGAGGGTTCCATGGACATAAGCGGGTGTGGATACCCAGGTCTGTTGAATCGGAGCCTGCTGTGCAAGAAATTGGTGGAGCCAGGCGGGATCGAACCGCCGACCTCAACACTGCCAGTGTTGCGCTCTCCCAGCTGAGCTATGGCCCCGGAAAGCCGCGAATATTAGGGGATTATGACACTTTTGTCCACTGCTTTTTTGTTGTCCCAGTGATCCTTAGACCGTATCAGGTAAAGAGATTATATAGCCGCGAATGGACGCTAATCACCGCGAATTGACGCAACTAACTTACAAAGTGTGTGTACCCTGTAAATTAGCTTGATTTTTGCGTTTATTTGCGGTGATTGGCGTCCATTTGCGGCATGAATCCTGACACTCCCTCACCCACCCGGCTTGTCGATCTTCGCCCAGGAGTCGCGCAGGGTGATGATGCGGTTGAAGACCGGTTCCTCTCTGGCGGCCTCGCGGCTGTCGAGTATGAAATAGCCTTCACGCTCAAATTGATACTGTTCGCCCGCGATCGCTGATCCCAACGCCGGTTCGAAATAACAGTCAGTCAGGGTGCGCAGGGAGTCGGGATTGAGATTATCCGTGAAACGGCCGCCTTCATCGACCCGGCCCGCGTCTGCCTTGCCGAACAGACGATCATAGAGTCTGACTTCACCCTTTATGCCATGCCTGGCGGATACCCAGTGGATAACACCCCTGACCTTCCGGCCTTCAGGATTTTTTCCCAAGGTTTCAGGATCGTAGCTACAGCGTAACTCAATGATTTCGCCCTGGTTATTCTTCACAACCTCTTCACATTTGATGACATAGGCATTGCGTAGACGCACCTCGCCCCCAGTCACCAGGCGCTTATATTTTTTATTCGCCTGCTCTCGAAAATCAGCCCGGTCGATGTAGACCTCTCGACAGAATTCGATTTCACGTACCCCCATGGTCTCATCCTTGGGGTGATTGGATGCCGTCAATGTCTCGCTCTTCTCATCTGGGAAGTTTTCGATCACTACCTTGAGCGGATGCAGCACCGCCATGCGCCGAGGCGCATGGGCATCGAGATCCTCGCGAATACAGTTTTCCAGCATGCCCATCTCAACCAGGCCGTCCGATTTGGTGATACCGATCCGCTGACAGAATTCCCGTATCGATACCGCGCTGTAGCCGCGACGCCGCATCCCAGCAATCGTCGGCATGCGCGGATCATCCCATCCCTCGACAAATCCCTCCTCCACCAATTGCGTGAGCATGCGTTTACTCAAAACCGTGTATTCCAGATTGAGGCGGGAGAATTCGATCTGTTGCGGATGGCTGGGAATGGAGATGTTGTCGAGCACCCAGTCATAGAGTGGCCGGTGATCCTCGAATTCCAGGGTACAGAGTGAGTGGGTGATGCCCTCCAGGGCATCCGAGACCGGATGGGTATAGTCGTACATCGGATAGATGCACCAGGCCTCACCGGTCTGATGATGGATCACACCATGGCGGATTCGATACAGGGTTGGATCACGCATGTTCATATTCGGTGAAGCCATATCGATCTTGGCCCGCAGTACACGTTCCCCATCGGCGAAGTCACCCGCCTTCATGCGGGCGAACAGATCCAGGTTCTCCTCCACGGAACGGGTGCGATAGGGGCTCTCCCGGCCAGGCTCGGTCAGGGTGCCGCGATAGGCTCGCATCTGCTCGCTGTCGAGATCGCAGACGAAGGCCTTGCCGGCCTGGATGAGCTCAACGGCAAAGTCGTAGAGCTGTTGAAAGTAGTCCGAGGCGTAGAAGAGACGATCATCCCAGTCGTAACCGAGCCAACGGACGTCCGCCTGAATACTGTCGACGAACTCGATATTCTCCTTATGGGGATTAGTGTCGTCGAAACGCAGATTGCACAATCCCTGATAATCCCGGGCGATACCGAAATTAAGTACGATCGACTTGGCATGGCCGATATGCAGATAGCCGTTGGGCTCGGGGGGAAACCGGGTATGCACCCGCCCACCGTGTTTACCCGACTGCAGATCCTGATCGATGATCTGGCGGATGAAGTTGGTCGTTGTGCTGGGTTCCGATTTACTCATGTTGTTCGCTTCTTGACTTAGTTGTGACCCTGGGGTCTGTTAACACCGACTCAACCGGCATTGGCTTCACGTTGAACGATATATTCAAGGGCCTTGTCGATGCGCTTTAAACTGGCCTCTTTCCCCACCAGATAGAGGGTCACATCGATCCCCGGAGAGGCAGCGCGCCCCACCAGGGCCACACGCAAGGGCTGGGCCACCTTGCCCATCTTCACATCCAGTTCGGCAGAGACTTGATCCACCACGCTATGCAGTGTCTCCGCTGTCCAGTCACCCAGGCTGGCCAATACATCGCGCATGCGTTGCAGGGGTTCCCTGGCAGCGGGACGCAGGTGCTTTTTGGCTGCCTTCTCCTCATAGCTCTCGAAATCCCGGTAACAGAAGGCGCTCATCTCAGCCATCTCAACCAGGGTGTTCGCGCGCTCCTGATGGGCTTCGACCACAGCCACCAGATCGGGCCCTTGCGAGGGATCGATCTCGAGATCCCCCATATGCGGACTCAACAGGTGGGCGATACGCTTCGGGTTCTCCTGCTTGATATAGTGCTGATTCAACCATAACAGCTTGTCTGTGTTGAAGCTGGAGGCCGCCTTGTTCACCGCATCGATATCAAACAGTTCGATCATCTCATCGACACTGAAGATCTCCTGATCCCCATGGGACCAGCCCAGGCGCACCAGGTAGTTGAGCAGCGCCTCTGGCAGAAAACCCGCTTCACGGTACTGCATCACGCTCACTGCGCCATGCCGCTTCGACAATCTTGAACCATCATCGCCGAGGATCATCGGCACATGGCCATACTGGGGCGGATCCGCATCCAGAGCCCGCAATATGTTGATCTGCCTCGGTGTATTGTTGAGATGATCGTCACCGCGTATGACATGGGTGATGCTCATATCGAGATCATCGACCACCACGGTCAGATTGTAGGTGGGTGATCCATCGGTGCGTCGGATGATCAGGTCATCCAGCTCCTCATTGTTAAAAGTAACCCTTCCCCTGATCATGTCGTCCACCACGACGATACCCGATTCCGGATTTCGAAAGCGGATCACATGGGGCTCGTCCGGGCTCACATCACGGTGCCTGCAGTGGCCGTCGTAACGGGGTTTAAGCTTGTTCTGCATCGCCTCGTCCCGCAGCCGGTCGAGACGCTCATGACTGCAGTCACAACGATAGGCCAATCCACGCCCCAGCAGATCCTGAATCACCTCATCATAACGGTCGAAACGCTTGGTCTGGTAGAAGGGTCCTTCATCGTACTCCAGGCCGAGCCAGGTCATACCCTCGAGAATGGCATTTACCGACTCCATGGTCGAACGCTCCAGATCGGTATCTTCGATTCGCAACACGAACTTTCCACCGTGCTTGCGGGCATAGAGCCAGGAAAAAAGGGCGGTTCGGGCACCACCCACGTGGAGATAGCCGGTCGGGCTGGGAGCGAATCGGGTACGAACAGTCATGGTCAGGCAGGCAATCCGGTTACTGGCAAAACCGCGATTCTATCAGACCCGGAGTGATTCGGAAGCCGCAAATGGACGTAAATCACCGTGAGTTCACACAAATCCATGCCGGTATGGCAGAACCTGTTTGCGTTCATTTGCTGTGATTTGGGTTATTGGCGGCTATTCCTTAACTACCGGGCATTGCGAGAGCACTCGATTGACCCACTTCGAATAGCTCTTTAGAATGCCCCTCTCACTGTTTTCGGGCGCATAGCTCAGCTGGGAGAGCGCTGCAGTCACATTGCAGAGGTCACAGGTTCGATCCCTGTTGCGCCCACCATCTTCTCACGTCTCAATCCCCAGCAGGGTCACTCCGTTGCAGCACCATCTGTGGTCCGTACCTGTTTTGAACTGTCGAACACACCATTTTGCAGGAAATACGACACCTGACGGATAACCTCATCATCATCCATGATGAAGGTATGTCCCACATTCACTAGCAGAAAATCCCTCATTTCCGGCAGCTTGGTACGTTCCACCGCGACCTTGCCATCATCATCTCCGGGAATCTCGGGAAGAAACCAGGGCTCCCCCGCTTTGATGCCGGCAATGATGCCTATCTCTCCGGCGATAGGTTTCAGGCTGTTTGGCAGGCTCTTCTCGTCCGTGCCCAACGTCTGACCAGCCGGTCCCATGATGTTCCGGTAGAAAAAACCATCCTTCATCTGATCGGCGACTTCACTGCCCCGATTGGGCGGCGCCAGCATCACAATCCGGCCGAGATTCTCTATATGATGATCCTGCAGATAGTATCTGACGAGGATACCCCCCAAGGAGTGAGTGACAAAATGGACCCTTTCCGCTTGTTTTCCTTCACAATAGGCCAATCCTGCATCAATCGCCGGCGCGGACAACTCCTCAACGCTTTGGGTCAAACTGGGATAACTCTCATTCCATACATGGTAGTGTCGATTCAGCAACGACTCTTCGATGGCACTGAGCGAAAATGAAGTACGTCCCATACCATGCAATAAAACAACGCACTCAGTCTGAACCGCCAGGGATTGCGATGATGCGATCAACAGCAACACTGTAAGTGGAAACGCATGCTTCATAAGGTCTCAGATCTGCTTTTTCAGTGATGAGAGAGGCGGTTGGCGATACGAACCATTCGGGCTAATTCCTGCTCCAACTCCTGACGCTTGTACTGCAGGTATGCCTTGAGATCCCGTCGGCGCAGGAAGAGCAGGAACACTCTGACATTTTCCCTTATTCGGCGCATCTCTCCTCGCACCATCAGGGCCACTACGCTGCTGACAACGAGGCTTAGAATATATGCGATCATCCATATCAAACCGAAATTATGGTAAACCAGATAACTCTGCATCAACCAGAAAATCGTGAAAAAAACCAATCCCAACACCATTTTGGTCGTATCAGCCTGATTGGTTCCCCTGGCAAAATGGAGCGATAGGTGTTCGGTCAGTTTATAAGGAAGATAGCTGTTGATGACACCCCACATGACCACCGGCAAGACAATCAACAACATCCAGATCACGCGCAGCAGATAGAGTACAATCAACGTTGGTCTGTATTCGATATTCAGCTGGTAATCCTTCACACCACAGTAACGGCAAACCTTTTCAAACTGCTTCATTTGGCTTATCAATGCCCTCACCCGATCGGGCTCGTATTTTCTCAGCAAGCGTTGCGCATCTATCAGGCGTTGCTGGGCACGCAGACGTTGCTGCAGGTTGCGTTGCCGATATTTACCGTGACGAAAGGCGAAAAATCGCTCCAGTCTGGTGATCAGGTTGACCTCGTCCCAACTCTCGGCATTCAATGTTATGGCTTCCAATCCATTGCGAATACGATCGGTCAATTCGATAACGCGTTGTTCATCCGTCTTCTGTTCCGAGAGTGTCAAGTCAATCGGTTTACCGAACTGGACCAGAACTGAACTGCGAAACTGGCCTTTTTCGGGAAATGTCAGACCGACAGGGATAACCACCGGCTCACTGCCCGTAACCTGAATCGTTTCCAACGCCATGCGCGCGGCCCCGGTCTTCAATGCCATCAACCGGGGCACGTCATGACTCTGGCCCTCTGGAAATATGATCAGGGTCTCCCCCTTTGCCAAAAGTTCATAACAGCGTCTGAATGTAGCGCTATTGTTACTGATGTCGACCCCCGGATCACCACGCCGGTAGATAGGGACGGCACCGATCAAGCCCAGGACAGGTTTGAGAATTGGATTATCAAACAGACCGCTTCGCGCCAGTGGTCGAATGGCTCTGGTTGTCGCTGCCTGCAGTACCACGGCATCCGCCAGGGCATTAACATGATTTGCACATAAGATAACACCCTGCCCCATCGGCAGATTTTCGCTGCCGACAACCTCAAATCGACGATAAAACACCCTGACCACAAGACGACAGAATGCCTGCCAGGTTTTTTCAAACCATGTCAGTTGAGCTGTGACAGGGGGTGATGTTGGCGCCATATCCATATACTAGGCCATGTTAAAACTAATCTTAAGTGACTACGAACTACGAGTCATAACTATGCCTTTCAACAGCCTTATTGTGTGGCGACACCTGTATAGTGTGGTAGCCACCCTTGCTATGACTTAATGTGGTCGTATAAAGCCCCTGGCAGTATAAATCAGCGTTTACGAAACGAGCTGTTTGCTTTCGGGGCTATCACTGGAGATTGATTTCGACTCGTCGGTTGGCTGCCCTGGCGCGCGCTGTCCGCTTTGCTATTTTAGGCCGGGACTCTCCATAGTGTTGCTGGATCATCATCACTCCTTTGACACCTTTGCCGGAGAGATATTTGTAGACGTTTGCCGCCCGCCTTGCCGAAAGGCGCTTGTTGTACCGCGTCGATCCCTGGTCGTCGGCATGACCCTCGATGATAATGCGGTTGATCTTCTCATCGGCCAGAACATAAGCGGCCAACCGTGCGAGATGTTGCTCTCCACGATTGTCGATGGCGTCGACGTCCAGTGCGAAATGAACCGTCGAATTCTTTAACTCAGTAAATCCCCCGCTATTCGGCAGTTGGCGAAGACAGCGCTTGAACTCACGATAGGGCTTTTGGAATTTGACCGGTGACAATTGCACCCTGACCTGTCTGCGGTTGTCGTCCCAATTCGGAAAGGAGAAACTACCGATCTGACCCTTGGTCAATGAGGTCAGCAACCACCCGGCCTGCTTCCGTTTTAAGGCCATCGGCCGCATCCCTGTCTGTATCGCAACTGAAAGTTGCAGGGTGTCCGGTGGAGTATGCTCCCAAGCCGGCGAGAGCTCTCTGACAACCCCGTCAACCGGCTCTGGCACCGGTTGAAAGCTAGTGATGAAAAAGTGCAGATTCTCACCTGCAATTCGCCTGAATCGGGCCACACCGAACTGCGGCACTTCATGTTTTAGCTCACAGCTGTAATCCGACCCGGAAAACTCCCAGACAGACTCATGTATACCCGCCATGTAGAGCTGATCTTCCAGATCAGCGGCATTCAGACAAGGAGGTACGACTAGAACCAGCAGTACCAGAAACCTCATGGGAATAATGGACAGGGAGGTGTATTGCCTGTAATCCGAAAACATCATAACTGAATCTAAATTTAACCACTCTTGAGAGCTTATCGGCCAGGCTATACCTATCCTTAGCCTACCCTGCCTGTCATTGCATTAGACCCTCAGGCTGGGGCCAGCAAGCGTATATATGATGTTTTAAAAAAGATGTTGAGAGCAGTTGTGAATCAAATGCTATTCGTCTTCGTGCGCCTTCAGATAGTCGATGAGACTACGGAATCGATTGAAGTCTTGGCGGTGAAACAGGGGATCCTCGCCATGTGAAATCTGACCCTCGAGTTTTTGCCACTCCTTGTCGCTGAGGGCGTTCTCCACCAGAGGAAAGACCTCTTGTTCCTCAAGGTCGATATGCTGCCGCTGCAGGGCGACGAATTCCCTGCCCCTCGTCTCCACCTCCTCTCTCAACAGCACCTCACCCTGCATGGCCCCTTCCAGGGTTTTTCTGTATGTTCGAGCCAGCCCAATCAGGTCGCCATGCTCCTTGCATATTCGATCGTAGAGCGCCTTGTGCGCCTGCATCGATTGCTTGCGGAAGGCGATTTTATTGATCTGATCTTCGGTGGGGTGATGCGATTGTTCGGCGTAGTGCTCGATGTAATCCAGCATTTCGATCTTGAGATCGAAGTTCGCTTCACGACCGGCACTCAGTGCATCCAGTTCTCTGCTCAACAAATCGAGCAGACGAGCCAGATTGATATGGTCTTTGTGGAGTTTTTCCAGTAGTGGTCTCATATCACCTCTCTTTTTCTTAATCGACGCCAAACCCACCCCTCTGGCCTGGACTCACCCGTTAGAATATAGTTCAAGGCATTCTCATTTTGCAGGGTCCAGAGCATGCGGTTTTTGGCATAGTAAGATCCACAGAAGAGCAAATGATCGTCTTTTTGTACCTTGAGGTCCATTTCGGGCAGTAAAAAATAGTCATTGTGGCGATAGAGCATCAGTGGAATACAGGAGAGTTTACTGTGTCTATCCCGGGGATCCGTCATCAGATCCCCCAGAGTCAGCTGATTCCCGCGTTTGACGAAAGCACACACAGCATGTGAATCGCGCTCGGAAAATGCCACTTCCCACACCTCCGGCGCGTGATGCGTCACCAGGGCGGATATCCTGCTGATCAGCTGACAGGCCCACTCATCATCCTGATGTAACACAAGTTTAACGAACTGATGCTGCATCGGAGCGCCTAACAATACCCGAATACGGTTGGCAATAATATCGCTGGGCAGCATCACCATATCCGCCCCGACAGCCTCTATCACTGCATCGTTGTGCTTGATATTCTGACGCAAGATGACGAACAAATCCCGGTTCAACTCCCTTGCGGTCATGATGATGGAGAGATTGTTGGCATCATTGTCGGTTCCCGCCACCAGGCCGACAGCCCGCTCGATCTCCGCTTGTTGAAGGGTGTCCGCCTCAGTGCCCCTGCCTTCAATGTAGGGTGAGGACGGAGTCCCCGTCATCTGGGGTTCCGCTTCCACAACGATAACCTCCAACCCCTCGCGCACAAGCTTTTCATAGACTGCCTTGCCAAAGCGACCATAGCCGCAAATCACCCAGAGTCCTTTCGAGGGGGGATAGACAGGATCGTTGAGCATATCCCGTTGCCCCAATGAGAGCCAATCCTGCAACAGACTGAGGCACGGTGCCTGAATAGCGGTCGCCAGATGCAGCGCGAAAGCATCGAAAGGATCGATGATGAAATCGGTGCCGAAGGAGGCCATGTTTTTTTCCACATCATGGGAGTCGGCCCGACAGATCACCCCGATTTCGGGATGCAGCAGTTTCGCTGTTATGGCGATCATCAAATTGACTTCATTGGCGTTGGTCAGCGCCACCACCCCTTCACACAGCGGATGCTTAAGGCCGGCTTCCAGAAGATGGTCCGGCAGACTGGCATCGCCACACAGGCCGGGAACATACTCACGCAGATTCTCCAGCTTAAGCATATTGACACGGTCTTCGAGTATATCTATCACAACCGCGTGCTGGTTTCTGTCAGTCAATGCCTTGACCAATGCCTCACCGGTTTGACCATATCCACAAATCAGATAAAAAGACTCTCGCATTCTATTGATTTGCTTTGTAAATCTCCGCTCAGTTAAAGCGTTTTGAAAGGTTTCGTCCTTGAGCAGGGCCAATACAGTACCGATGGAGTAGAGCCACACCACCACGGTAAAGAAGATGGAAAAGCTGACCCATAGACGCTGTCCCGCAGTGAAAGCGTAGGGTATTTCGCCGAAACCGATGGTGCTGGACATGAAACTGACGAAGTAGAAGGCATGGAAGAAATCCATATACACAACATTACCGTCGGCATCCTTGCCCGGAATCAGCACCAGGCCCAGCATGGCGATCGAATAGGTCATCACCAGGGTCAACAGCGGCGCCCGCATGCGCCTGAAGATAAGAAAGAAGATATTGTTCATGGGGTGAAACGGCTGCGCCTGGATCTGTTTAACGGCGCAGCATGACGGTCTCGATGATCAACAATATAACGGAAACCACATTCGCCAACATTGCACCGCCGGAGAGAGAGACGATACTGGCCGTGGTGACCGTGGTAAGACCGCTCTCGGTGACGTGCACCGCCACCGTCCATACAAGAGCGGCGGCAAACAGCTGCAGCAAGGCAACCAGACTGGTAGCCAGTAATACCGCCCCCATCTGGGTCCGATCACCGAACTTGAGTACAGTGGCAATCATATTGACCACGATGACCGCGAACAGCTCATAGACATGATGATGATCCGGGTTGTCCAGTTCACCGACAAAAAAACCAAAATTCAGTGTCAGGGCAAGTACAATGAAAAAACCAAAAACCACCTTCTCCGGATTCACACCGATTCTCCTCTATTTACCCATCAAAAGACTTATGATTCAGATCTTGGTGTAAAAGCTACTTTTTTTCCAGTCATTTAGACATACCCCACGAATACAGCCGTGATCAATACAGCCAGCCACCATGGGTGTGGCATCCCCAATCTCCCTGATTTCGATGACACCTGTGTAACGGCTATGTTCTGCACCTATACAGGCCTCACCAGCTAAAGCTTTCTGATACCTGACCGCTACAAAATGCATGAGGAACAGAGCTTCAGCATTATCAAGTTCCGCTCCGACCACAGAAAACGCCCTCTATTTTAGAGTAACAGGACCATGTCAAATTTTATTAAATCTGTAGATGACCGCACGCGTCTGGCTGGCACCAACCGACTGGAGGTCCTTCTTTTCAGCCTGGGTAAAGATCTCAGAACCGGCCGTGAAGAGACCTACGGCGTCAATGTCTTCAAGGTTCGTGAAGTGATGCTGGTACCGGAAATCACCCATGCACCGGATATGCCCCCATCGGTGGAGGGCATGGTGAGTCTGCGGGGAAATATGATACCAGTGATCAATCTGCCTGATTTTTGCGGTATTCAGACAGAAGAGAGGCCGGGTATTCTAATCGTCACGGAATACAATAAAAATGTGCAGGGTTTCCTGGTACATGCGGTGGATACCATCGAGCGCCTGGCCTGGGAAGACGTCAAGGTGCCGCCGACCATGATGGCGCAGCAGCATGGCGGACTGGTGACCGCAGTCACGGAGCTGAAGGATAAGCGATTGGTCATGATCATGGATGTGGAGATGGTCCTCAGCCAGACATCGGGATTTGGACAGAATTCTGAAATCTTCGAGGGCATCCAGGATATCGGCGATAGTGATATCACTCTGCTGTTCGCCGATGATTCTGCCGTTGCCCGCGACCAAATTATCCGCACCATGGAGCATATGGGCATCAAATATATCGGCACCACCAATGGCGCAGAAGCCTGGAGCAAGCTCAAAGAGATCGCCGAACGGGCATCTGCCACCGGTCATAAACCCAGCGATTTCATACAGATCATACTGACTGACGTTGAAATGCCGGAAATGGATGGTTATGTGCTTACCAAGAAGATCAAGGAGGATGCGCGCTTCAGCAATATTCCCATCATTATGCACTCTTCTCTTTCGGCAGATGCCAACATGGCATTGGGCAAGGGCGTAGGCGCCGATGCCTATGTCCCAAAATTTGAGCCCACCGAGCTTTCAGCCAAATTGCATGAAATGATCGACAATATTCACGCCCAGAAAACCTCTTGACGGTCTCTATCGCCCGATACGGCTAGACCCTGGCAGCCAGCGACTGAAGCTGGCTGCTTTCCCTGCCGGGGGGTTGTTACCTAAGGTAACAACTGCTAGGCTCTGGGAATGCGAGAACAACCGCCACCCGACCGACTGATAGACCGCACCGTAGCCCTGGGTCTGCTGATCCTGTTGCTGTTTTCAACGCCCATTATGATCTGGTGGACTTCTCCGGGAAGTCCATGGTACCTCCCCTATATCATCTGGATAGCGGTTATCTGCTTCATTGCATGGATCAACCAACGACACCATGAGCCATGATCTCTGGTTACTCTTCGGCATAGGCTTTCTCTACCTGGGATTGCTGTTTGTCATCGCCCATGCGGGAGACAGCGGTCGAATTCCCGAACGTCTGATACGCCATCCTTTGACCTATGTTCTCTCTCTCGGCGTCTACGCCACGACCTGGACCTTCTATGGCAGCGTCGGCTTCGCAAAGACCCAAGGCTATCTCTTTTTGACCATCTATCTGGGAGTGACACTGGCATTCGCCCTGACGCCAATCCTGTTTCAACCACTGCTTCGCCTTACCCGCGAATATCAGCTGACATCCCTGGCCGACCTGTTCGCTTTCCGCTATCGCAGTCAACTGGCGGGCATTCTGGTCACCCTGTTCATGCTGGTGGGCACCTTGCCATATATCGCACTGCAGATCCGCGCAGTCACCGACTCCCTGCAGATGATCAGCCATACTGTGGCACCACGTATCCTGGCCTTGATCTTTTGTTCCACACTGGTGGTGTTCGCTATTCTGTTCGGCGCCAGGCACAGCACCAGTCGCGAAAAACACCGAGGCCTGGTGTTGGCGATTGCATTCGAATCGATAGTCAAGCTGGTGGCCTTACTCGTCATTGGCCTGGTAACGCTGTTTGGTGTATTCGATGGGTTTTCAGGTCTCGACAAATGGCTTGCCGCACATCCTGAGATGCTCGATCGCCTCTATCAGCCAGTTAGAGAGGGTCCCTGGTCGACCCTGTTGTTACTGGCCTTCGCAGCAGCCTTTCTGTTACCACGGCAATTTCATATGTTGTTCGCGGAGAACCTGGAACCCAAGGCATTGAAGACCGCCACCTGGGGCTTCCCTCTGTTTCTCCTGCTGATCAATCTACCGATACCCCTGATTCTTTGGGGAGGAGAGGCTCTCGGTCTCAGCATGCCTCCCGACTATTTCGCCCTCGGCATCACCCTCGATCAAGGCCCATCCTGGTTACCGTTTCTCGCCTTTATCGGCGGTATTTCGTCAGCCAGCGCGATGATGATCATCACCACGCTGGCGCTGTCGTCGATGACATTGAACCACATCCTGCTCCCCACCAATTTTCCCGATCCGCAGGTCAATCTCTATCGCTGGCTGCTGTTGGGCCGCAGACTGTTGATCGCCCTGATCATCATGGCAGGGTACGGATTCTATATTTTACTGGAAAAGCATCAGGGACTGGTCCAGCTAGGCCTGATCTCCTTCGTCGCGGTCGCTCAGTTCCTTCCCGGCATCATCGGACTACTCTATTGGCGTCGCGCCACCCGTCTCGGTTTCATCCTGGGCCTGCTGGCCGGTATAGGAGTCTGGACGGGAACACTGTTGATCCCTCTGTTGGAGAGTTCAGGTTTGGTGCGGACCGAATTCGATATACCGGCCCTGCTGGCTACGTCCGGCATGGACAAGTGGGAATTCGCGACTTTCTGGACACTCACCGCCAACACCCTGTTGTTTATTTTAGGGTCTCTGCTGAGTAAGCAGAGTCTAGGCGAAAGAGAGGCTGCGCAGGCCTGTTGCAGCGAGTCATTGGTGCCTCTGGGGGGCATGGTCAACGCCGTTTCAACCGCCCAGTTCACCAAACAATTGTCGCAGATGCTGGGTAGCGAAGCCGCTCAACGGGAGGTGGAGCAGGCGCTCAGAGATCTCAGCCTGCCGATCAACGAGACACGTCCGGCGCAACTGCGTCGACTGCGTGAACGTATTGAGCGAAATCTGTCCGGTCTGCTGGGTCCGCAGCTGGCGCACATGATCATCAACCGAAGGCTGCAACTGGATATCCACACCCAGTCCGCGCTGGCTGATTCCATGCGTTTTATCGAAGATCAGCTGGAGCACTCACGCACGCGGCTGCGCGGACTCAGTGCCGATCTCGACAATCTGCGTCGTTATCACCGGCAGGTCCTGCTCGATCTGCCGCTGGGTGTCTGTACCATCGACCGGCTACGCACAGTGACCATTTGGAATCTGGCCATGGAAGTGATGACCGGCGTGCCCGCTCGGGATGCCATCGGCGTTTCGATTCACAGACTGCCTCCCCCATGGGGACATCTGCTGACAGGCTTCGCCTCCGCATCGGATGAGCACATTCACCATCTGGAAGTCACTCATCAAGGGAAGAGTCGCTGGTTCAATCTGCACAAAGCCGCCATTCCGGCACCGCTGCCGGTGGACCACCCCGTGGAAGAGGCGCGCACCAGCCAGGTTATGCTGATGGAGGACCTTACCGACTTGGAGACACTGGAGGCTGAATTGGCCCACAGCGAACGTTTGGCCTCGATCGGCCGGCTGGCGGCGGGGGTGGCGCACGAGATTGGAAATCCGGTGACCGGCATTGCATCCCTGGCGCAAAACCTGCGTCACGAGGATGATCCGGAATTGGTGCGGGAAAGTATCGAAGAGATAATCAACCAGACCCAACGCATCACCACAATCGTAAAGACACTGATGAACTTCAGCCGCAGTGGCGGTATCGGCGGCGATATATGCGTTTTCTCAATACGGGAGGTGGCGGACGAAGCGATGCGTCTGGTGAAATTAACCCGTCACGGACGTCAGATCCTTTGTGAAAACCTGTGCCCACCCGACCTGACGATCACTGCGGATCGCCAGGGCATCTCGCAGATCCTGGTCAACATCCTCACCAATGCCTGCGATGCCTCGCCACCCGACAGTCGAGTGGAACTGAGCGCCGATGAAATCGATGATCTGGTGAGAATCCAGGTGCAGGACCAGGGCGAAGGCATCGAGGAGCAGGATTTAGGTTATATATTCGAACCGTTTTTCACCACAAAGGCTCCAGGCGACGGCACAGGGCTCGGACTCGCCATCGCCTATAAAATTGTTTCGGACCACAAGGGCGCCATCAGCATCGACTCTGAAAAAGACAAGGGCACCCGGGTTATTATCGATCTTCCAAAGGCAGGCCTGAACGCCATCATCACAGAGACATCATGAATCAGATACTCATCATCGAAGACGAGGAGGTCATCCGCCGAGCAGTCAAGCGTCTGCTCGAGCGCAACGGCTATCAAATCACTGAAGCGGGTTCGGTAGAAGAGGCGCAATCCAGCCCCCTCGCCTCCTTCGACCTGATCATCAGTGATGTCAGGTTACCCGGCGCGCCCGGGACCCAAATCATCGAGGCCGCGGCACCGGTACCGGTTCTGATCATGACCAGCTATGCCAGTATCCGTTCTGCGGTGGATGCGATGAAACTGGGGGCCATCGATTATATCGCCAAACCCTTTGACCACGATGAGTTATTGATTGTGGTGGAGCGAATCATCAAACAAGATCGCCAGCTCCGTCAGCAAGAGTTTCTTAAATCGGAGGTGGATAAAAGCTATCCGGTACGGGGCATGGTCGGCGACTGCCCGGCAATGATCGATGTCTTTAAACGTATCGATAAGGTAGCACCCACTGATGCCACGGTATTGATTCTCGGGGAGTCGGGCACGGGAAAGGAACTGGTCGCACGTGCACTGCATGAAAAGAGCCAGCGCAGTCAATCGCCCTTTATCGTTTTCAACTGTGCCGCTGTACCGGAGAACCAGGTGGAGATCGAGTTGTTCGGCCACCAGAATGAAGGCGAGACCCGGCGTGGCGGACTGCTTGCGAAGGCCCATGGCGGTACCCTGTTTATGGATGAGGTCGGCGAACTCTCCATGGCTGCGCAGGCTCGACTGCTACGAGTATTGCAGGGTGATGACTATAGTGCTCAGCAGGAGACGTCGAACAGTGGCCCCAATATCCGGATTATTGCCGCCACCCACAGGGATATTCGTAAATTGGTCCAACAGCAGACTTTCAGAAGCGACCTCTATTTCCGCCTGCGTGTGGTTGAAATGACCCTGCCTCCGCTTCGGGAGCGGGGCAGCGATATCAAATCGCTGGCGAAATTTCTCCTGACCAAATACTGTCGCCAGCTCAACCGTCCATCATTGAGCCTCAGCAGGAGCGCCCTCGAAGCCATCAGGCGCTACCATTGGCCCGGCAATATCAGAGAACTGGCAAATACAATCGAGCGTGCGGTTATCCTCTGCGAGGGTGACCATATCACACCGCAGTTGCTGGCCATCGACCACCATATCACCACCAAACGCATGGACAGTAACAATCCCGCCGATAATCTATCCCTTGAAGAGTATTTTCGCCATTTTGTACTCGACAACCAGGATCATATGACCGAAACGGAGCTTGCCAAACAGCTGGGAATCAGCCGCAAAGCGCTATGGGAACGTCGACAGCGTTTCGGCATTCCCAGGGAGAAGAAGGGCAAGAAAACATGAGGGATCTTAACAAGCCGCAAATGAACGCCAATCACCGCAAATAAACGCAATTTATCTGTAGAATGAAATCGTAATTCCCCTACGCTAAGCGTTCAGAACTCCGCAGGATGTCTCCCATAGACACAACCCTGACATACCACTTGCGATGGTTAGCGGTGATTTGCGTAAATTTGCGGTTAAACCAATTGCCCGTAGGGTGCGGCTTGCCGCACCATTCACAAGCATGATCAGGGATACCGTAGCGCCAGAGGATGGTTTCGGTGCGGCAAGCCGCACCCTACGGTGAGAAGAGGTGATCGCGGGTTAAGGATCAATGCTGTGACTTTATCAGCTTGATCCAGTTCGATGTCTGCAGCAGATGCCTTTGCTTTGACAGTGGGTGGAATCCGTGACTGGTCTGGGCATGACGAAGCAACTCGTCACTGTTTTCACCGTGTTTCGGAAAGACTGACGATCCGATGGTCAGATCGAGTGTGATATTTCTGCCATTGACCTCAATTGGATTGGAGAGTCCGATACGCAACTTTTCCGAGATATGAATGACCGATTTTTCATTCTGGATATGGGGTAATAAGAGAGCGAATTCACTACCGTCAATGCGCGAAAGAATATCGCCCTTGCGGACTTGGCGCTTAAGTCTGGCTGTAATGGTCTTTAAACATTCATCACCGGCAGTGTGGCCGTAGCGCTCATTGACCTGTTTTAAGTCCACCAACACGACATGTAAAAGACACAGCGGCGTATTGTCCTGTTTGGCCTGTGTCAGCGCAAAGCTGAGATAATCCTCGAAGAGCACCCGGCTGGGGAGTCCGGTCAGCTCATCATGGAACTCCTGATATTTGTTGAGTTCTTCGATCTTGTTGTATTGGGTGATATCACGCCCAACGCCATAGGTGCCAAAAAAGACACGTTTTTTACCCTGTTGCGTGTAGAGCCTTCTGGACTGCAGGGCCACCAGAAGGGTTTTCGGCTTCCTGCCCGGATTCTCACCATCGGGCTCTTTACAACGCAGTCTGAGCTCGACCTCCGGAAATCTGTCCGGCGCAGTACGCCGCTCTTCAAAGACATGGTGCATTCGATCGATCTGGTCGCCCTCAACCAATGAACTCCAATGCCTGCCTAAAATCTCCTGTTTTGAATATCCGGTCACTTTGGTGAAGACCGTATTCACCATGCGAAAGTTACCCTTGGTATCGAGTAGAAACTGCAGATTGGGAGCGACATCGAACATCATGCGGTGTAGATTGCTCTTGATCTCGATCTTACGTTTGACCCCCTGTCTCTGCTCCTCCTTGACCTTCTTTCTCAGACTCTCGTCTATCGCCTTGAGCAGATCGACCGGAGTCACCGGCTTGCGGATAAAGTTATCCGCCCCCTTTTTCAGCGATTTAATCGCATCATCCATGGAGGGATCACCGGATATGGTGATAATACGTGTCTTCAACCCACGCTTGTGAATGAAATCCATGACCTTATAGCCGTCCGCCACCGGCATGTGAAGGTCCAGCAAAACCACATCGAAAGGCTTGGAAATCAAAAGACCCGCGGCCTTTGCCCCATCCTCGGCGGTGTGTACATCATACCCCCAACTGGCCACCATCATAGCCAGGCTATCCGCATGACGAGATTCATCATCTACAATCAGCAAGCGCCCCTTAAGTGATGATTTCGCTTTCTTCGGATCTTCTTTGTTTTGCATGAGTGTTGCTTCCATCAAACTACAGCTATAATTTCACACTTCTGACTATACCATGAACCATCGTATCCAATTAGGAAATGGAGTCATCAATGAGGGTCAAATAAGAAATACAATCTTAAGAAGAGTTCATAATCCTATGTTTTGCAGCGATAAAATCACTGTGAGATACGTGGATCAAATCGGCCAGCCTACGAATGACATGCTCTTCATAATGGTGTAGTGCCTGATCGGCGAAGGCTACCCGCCAGAATGCCTCCACCACTTTTACCTTCTGTTCTGCCGAATAGTGTTCATTGATCAGGCGTGTAAACTGAAAATAGTCGGTGGACTCTTGATGCTCCTGCCTGGCAAGCGCTATCAGCTGCTCTGCCGAGACCCTGTTCAAGGCAAACTGTTTCTGTATCGCATTCAGAATGGCATGCCGCTCTTCAGGCGCATTTTCATAATCCGCCTCGGCAATTTCGATCAACAATACCACAACCGCCAACCTTATCGAATGCTCCAACTGCTCTCTCTCTTCTTCAACACCTGGTATGAGATAGCTATCGAAAAAATCTTTGATTGCTTTGATCATCTGGTTTTTACCAAAAAAAGTCCGCACTGCCTGGTCATATAGTCGACAACTTGCTGACCGTCGAGATCCACCATATTGAAAGCAGGCCGGCATTTCTTGTCAGGCGGGTTACGGATCGGTCTGAAATTATGTTATCACGGGAGAATGAAAGCATCCTCTGATCCAACCCGCTATCGATCTCCGAGTATGACCGGTGAGATCGGGCAACCGTTTTCCGCTCCTTCCCACAAGCATGGAAAAAAAATGTTTCTTACCGATGGAAACGCATAACGATTCTTTCAGTTACATACCCTATACACCGACGTTACCTATCGTAACGAAGATGCTGCCATGCAGCATAAAGATTTGACGCTTAACTTATTGTTTTATTTGACAATATCCAGTTTATCGCCACAAAATAGTGCATTGTGTGATCGCTATCGGCGCGGTAACACAACATGGTGTTTGTTCACTTCAGGGATAGATCATCTCGCTTCACTCGATAACGACAGGAGTCATGGCAAGTGACAGACACGCTTAATGACAGAACTTATTTATATGGCGGAGTGATCATGACATGAATAAAACTGCTGAACAGTATTGGAAAGCCAATATTCGCTTAGTAAGCATCTTACTGACGATTTGGTTTATCTGCTCGTTCCTATTCGGCATCATCTTAGTGGAACCGCTGAATACCATTAAGATCGGTGGTGTCGGATTGGGATTCTGGTTTGCTCAGAACGGCTCGATCTATACCTTTCTGGTGCTGATCTACGTCTACGCTAAACGCATGAATGCTCTGGATGTCGAATTTGACGTCCATGAGGACTAATGGGGGAAACTGACTCATGGATCTGCAAACATTAACTTATATCGTAGTCGGCGCGACCTTCGCCCTCTACATCGGCATCGCCTTCTGGGCACGCGCGGGAACCACTGGTGAGTTCTATGCGGCTGGCCGGGGTGTACACCCTGTCGCCAACGGTATGGCGACCGCCGCTGACTGGATGTCCGCCGCTTCCTTTATATCGATGGCAGGCCTGATCGCCTTTAATGGCTACGGCGCTTCCGTCTTCCTGATGGGTTGGACCGGTGGTTACGTGCTCCTGGCACTGCTGCTCGCTCCCTATCTGCGTAAGTTCGGCAAGTTCACCGTACCCGAGTTCATCGGTGATCGTTACTACTCGCGTACTGCGCGTATTGTCGCGGTCATCTGCCTGATCATCGCCTCGATCACTTATGTAATCGGACAGATGAAGGGCATCGGCGTCGCCTTCTCTCGTTTTCTCGAGACCGAATACGACACCGGCCTCTACATCGGCATGGGCATAGTCTTCATCTATGCCGTAATGGGCGGAATGAAGGGTATCACCTATACCCAGATCGCCCAGTACTGTGTGTTGATCTTCGCCTACACCGTACCGGCGATCTTCATCTCCCTGAACATTACCGGCAACCCGATCCCGCAGTTGGGAATCGGCAGCTCCATGGCCGATGGTTCAGGCACCTACATGATGGATCGTCTCGATCAGGTGGTGACCGATCTGGGCTTTAACCAGTACACGACTCAGGTCATGGGCAGCAAGCTGAACATGTTTGTCTATACCCTCTCCCTGATGATCGGTACTGCGGGTCTGCCCCACGTTATCATTCGATTCTTCACGGTACCCAAGGTTAAGGATGCTCGTTCCTCAGCCGGCTGGGCGCTGGTCTTCATCGCCATTCTCTACACCACAGCACCTGCTGTCGGTTCCATGGCCCGTTTGAACCTGATGAACACCATCCAGACCGGTGAAGTCGGAAGCGCCGAAGGCAACATTGAAATCGCCAAGGTGCCTCAATGGATGCTCAACTGGCAGAAGACCGGTCTGTTGCAGTGGGAAGACAAGAACGGCGACGGACGTATCCAGTACTACAACGAGAAGAACAAGGAGTTCGCAGCCAAGGCCGAGAGCTACGGTTGGAAGGGTAACGAGATGACCAAGGTCGACCGTGACATCATGGTATTGGCCAATCCTGAAATCGCCAATCTGCCCAACTGGGTTGTTGCACTGGTGGTCGCAGGTGGTCTCGCTGCCGCCCTCTCCACCGCTGCCGGTCTGTTGCTGGCGATCTCCTCCTCTATCTCTCATGACCTCCTGAAGGGCGTTTTCATGCCCGACATTTCAGAGAAGAATGAGTTGATGGCGGGTCGTATCGCCATGGCGGGTGCAATCGGCCTGGCCGGTTACTTCGGTCTCCACCCACCGGATTTCGCAGCCGGCACCGTGGCCATCGCCTTCGGTCTGGCGGCAAGCTCCATCTTCCCTGTACTGATGATGGGTATCTTCTATAAGAAGATGAACCGTGCAGGTGCGATCTGGGGCATGATCTCCGGTATCGGCGTCACCATGCTGTATGTGTTCCAGCACAAGGGCATCATGTTCATTCCGGGCACCTCGTTCCTCGGTGATCTGGGCCCGAACTGGTTCCTCGGCATTTCGCCAAACGCCTTTGGCGCCATCGGTGCGATAGTGAATTTCGCGGTCGCCATCGCTGTCTCCAAGGTCACGACTCCACCGCCGGAACACATCCAGCACCTGGTGGAAGATATCCGTGTACCTAAAGGCGCAGGTGCTGCCACCGATCACTAATCAAAAACTCTAAAGCAGTAACTAAGTGCCCCGCTTCGGCGGGGCCTTTTTAACTGCAACGCATACACATTGTGTAGTGACTATCCACCAGCCTGGTACCAGGGGGCTGTTGAATAGTTACAAAATGAACATTTTTAACCATACTACTGGGATTCAATTCCAGCCGTATGCGAGCCACTCCTATGGAAATCGAACTGGTCGAGATTCGCGATTTTCTGGCACAACGCCCTCCCTTCGATGCCCTGCCCGAAGAGCAACTCAATCAACTTCCCAAGTCCCTCGAAATTCGCTATCTGCGCCGCGGGAGCCTGTTCCCACCCGCTGATACGACCCAGGGGTTCATCTATATCCTGCGCAGTGGCGCCATCGAACTTCGTGATGATGAGGATAACCTGGTGGAGAAGTTGGCTGAGGGTGGCCTCTACACCACCGATTGCCAATTGATCGATTTCAGCAGGGCGAGCCACGGCCTGGCGGTCGAGGATAGCCTGATCTATCAATTGCCGTGCTACGTATTGAAAACGTTACGCAAGACGGAGCCGGCTTTCGACCGCCATTTCGCAGAATCGATCAGGGATCGGCTGAAACAGGCCGTTAGAACCCTGCAGGACTACGGAGACGAGAAAAATTGCGTCGCGGAGATGACTGTGGAGGTCTCCGATCTGATCAAGAAGACACCGGTCACCATCGATATCAACAGCACCATCCGCCAGGCGGCGGAGTTGATGAGTGACAAAAATGTCTCTTCGGTGATGATCCTGAAAGGAACGCAACTGGCAGGCGTCATCACCGACAGGGATCTGCGCAAACGCTGTATTGCGGCAGGTGTCTCCGTCGATCAACCAGTCAGCCAGATCATGACCACCAACCTGGAGACCATCCAGGAAGGCACCATGGCAATCCAGGCATTGATGACCATGACGCGGCTCCATGTGCATCATCTTCCTGTAAAAAAGGGAGATGAGGTTGTCGGCATGTTGACCGCAACCGATCTGGCGCGGCACCAATCCACGAATTCGGCCTACCTGGCCAGTGATATCCGCAAGGCCGCCACTGTGGAAGACCTGGCTCACGTTAGCGAACGGCTGCCTGACCTTCAGTTCCATCTCGCCAATTCCAATGCCTCCGCACTACACATCGGCGAAGCCATATCCTCTATCACCGATTCATTGACTGCACGCCTGATCGAGATGGCTGAGGCCGAACTAGGACCGCCACCGGTACGTTACGTCTGGTTATGCGGGGGTTCTCAGGCGCGTGGTGAACAGACATCCCACTCCGATCAGGACAATGCCATGCTGATATCGGATGAGATGAAACCTGAGCACGCGGACTATTTTGAGCGCCTGGCGAATCGGGTCTCCGACGGTCTGAATGCATGCGGTTTCATCTACTGCCCCGGTGATGCCATGGCGACGAATCCGAAATGGCGGCAGACACTGCAGATCTGGCGAAAGTACTTCAATGCCTGGATCAACAAACCCGAACCGATGGCGTTGATGCTGTCGAGTATCTTTTTCGACCTGCGCCCCATCTATGGCGAAGTAGAGCTCTTCAACGAATTGCAAGGCGATATTCTCAGCAAAACCCGCGGTAACGGCATCTTCACCGCCTACATGGCGGCAAATGCCCTGCATCACCGACCACCGCTCGGTTTCTTCCGCACCTTCGTTCTGATCCATGACGGTAAACATGATGACACCTTCGACATCAAGCACCGGGGCATCGTACCCATCACCGATATCGCCCGCGTATTCGCGCTTGATCAGGGACTCACACCCGTGAATACCACAGAGAGGCTGGAGGCTGCGGCGGAAACGACTGTCCTCAGCCGAGACATGGGAGAGAACCTGGTCGATGCATTGGAGTTTATTGCCAGTATCCGCATCTATCACCAGGCCGAGCAGATCCGTAAAGGGCTAAAACCGGACAACTACCTGTCACCGGAAGAACTTTCAGATCTGGAACGCAGGCACTTGAAAGACGCCTTCAGGGTAATCCAGGAGATGCAGGACGCCATGGAAAACCGCTACCAGGGTGGACGTTTCGTATAGTTATGTTTTCAAGATTTCTCAGCTTGGACTCTCTGCGAAAAAGGGCTTTGGCAAAAGCTGAACCGGGGATTCTGCATGATTATCTCTCTACCCCGCTGACTTCAAAAACCACCCAATGCCAGCAACTGTCGATCGTTTCCCTTGATCTTGAAACCACTGGCCTCGATCCGAACAAAGACAAGATCCTCAGCTTTGGCCTGGTCGAGATGAATCACATGACCATCAAACTCGAGACTGCACGTCACCAGTTGATCACGATCGACGAGGAGATCCCGGAAGAGTCGGCGGTCATCCATCAGATTACCGATGACCAGGCAGCCACAGGTGTTTCGATCCAAGATGCCTTGCAGGAACTCCTGCAACACATGGCCGGCAAAGTCATGCTGGTGCACTATTCCGCGATTGAGCAGAAATTCATCAGTGCCGCCTGTGAAAAATTGTTCGGTGCACCCTTTGTCATCCCGATTATCGATACCCTGGTATTGGCGCAACGCATCTTTGAACACCGCAATCACACCATCCAACCAGGAGATCTGCGTCTATTCAACCTGCGCCCGCGTTATAATTTACCCAATTACAAGGCACACAACGCATTAAGTGACGCTGTCGCCACTGCTGAGTTGTTTTTAGCCATGGCATCTGAGATGGTGCCACAACCGAGCCAATGTCAACTAAAGCGTTTCCTTACACGTTGACTGGCAATAGAATGGTGAGAATTCTGGAGAAAAAACCGTTTTCATATATCGGTTTATATTTTTAGGAATAATCTAGCATGCTCTTAACAAAGTAACGGCATACACAGACACAGCTGCTGTTGAGAATGAAAAACCACCGTTGAGGAGAATTCAATGTCAGAAAACAAGACCTACCCCGTACCTGCCGATTTCGCAGCACAGGCAAATATCAACGATGCCCAGTACCAGGAAATGTATCGGCAGTCGATCTCTGATCCGGAAGGCTTTTGGGGGGAACAAGCCGAACAGTATGTCACCTGGTTTAAAAAATGGGATAAAGTTGTCGATTGGAGCTTCGGTAAAGGCGATCTGCACATCGAGTGGTTCAAAGGCGCCACACTGAATGTCGCCTACAACTGTCTCGACCGTCACCTGGAGAACCGTGGTGATCAGGTAGCCATCATCTGGGAAGGCGACAACCCGGATGAGGATCGTAAAATCACCTACCGTGAACTTCACGAAGAGGTCTGTAAGTTTGCCAATGTGTTGAAATCGCGTGGTGTGAAAAAAGGAGACCGGGTCTCTCTCTATCTGCCGATGATTCCTGAGGCCGCTGTCGCCATGCTCGCCTGTACGCGTATCGGCGCCGTTCACTCCATCGTATTTGGCGGCTTCTCACCGGATGCATTGCGCGACCGCATTCTCGATTCGGATTGCCAGGTGGTGATCACCGCAGACCAGTCGATGCGCGGCGGCAAGAGGGTACCTCTGAAAGCCAATGCCGACAAGGCCATCGCCCAATGCCCGAATGTTCATACCTGCTTGGTAGTAAAACGTGGCGGTGACCCGGTGGAGTGGAATGATGACCGGGATGTCTGGTACCACGAATCCATGTCAGGTGCATCATCCGACTGTCCGGCAGAAGAGATGGCGGCGGACGACCCGCTCTTTATACTCTATACCTCCGGATCAACCGGCAAACCCAAGGGCGTGCTCCACACCACGGGCGGCTATCTGCTACAGGCGGCGATGACCCACAAACTGGTGTTCGACTACAAGGACGGCGAGGTCTACTGGTGTACTGCCGATGTAGGCTGGGTCACCGGCCACACCTACATTGTATATGGTCCGCTAACCAATGGTGCCATCAGTGTGATGTTCGAAGGGATCCCGACTTATCCCGATATCTCACGCTTCTGGCAAGTCTGCGACAAACACAATGTCGCCACTTTCTATACCGCACCCACCGCGATACGTTCTCTGATGAGTGCCGGCGAGGAGCCGGTGAAAAAGACCAGCCGCAGCAGTCTGCGTCTTCTCGGCACCGTGGGTGAACCGATTAATCCGGAGGCCTGGGAGTGGTACTACCGGGTAGTCGGCGATGAGCGTTGTCCAATCGTCGATACCTGGTGGCAGACCGAAACCGGCGCCCACATGTTGACACCGCTGCCAGGCGCCACACCGTTGAAGCCCGGCTCGGCGACCCGTCCCTTCTTTGGAGTGGACCCGGTATTACTCGATGATCAAGGTGTTGTAATCGATGGCAATCCAGCCGAGGGCAATCTGGCCATCAAATACCCCTGGCCCGCGATGATGCGCACAGTTTATGGCGATCACAAACGATTCTTTGAAACTTATTTCGCCATGTATCCCGGCTACTATTTCACCGGTGACGGCGCTCGTCGTGACGAAGATGGCTACTACTGGATAACCGGCCGTGTAGATGACGTACTGAATGTTTCAGGTCATCGCCTGGGTACCGCTGAGATCGAATCCGCCCTGGTGCTGCACGACCAGGTTGCAGAGGCTGCCGTGGTCGGGTATCCCCATGATTTGACCGGACAGGGCATCTACGCTTATGTCACCCTGATGGCAGGGACCGAAGGAAACGATGAGCTGAAGGCTGAGCTGGTAAAACTGGTACGTACCGAAATCGGTCCGATTGCCAAGGTCAACCTTATTCAGTGGGCCCCTGGTCTGCCCAAGACCCGTTCCGGCAAGATCATGCGCCGTATTCTACGCAAGATTGCCGCCAACGAGTTGGAAAACCTGGGAGATACCTCCACCCTGGCTGATCCTACTGTGGTTGACAACCTGATCGACAACAGGGAAAACAGGTAGCATCCCGCTGTTTGGTGTCTGACGGACGGTTTTTTTACTGTTCGATGGATTCCAGCCCCTAACCTAGAATCCCCATCGGTATTGAAAGATACCGATGGGGTAGCGGGGAATGACATTGTTCAGCGATCGACAACTGTAAAGTTGCTGCTGCTTTAAATACCGATATCAAATAACGTCAATGACTTCATGAATTTCAAAATACCCTCTTTTTATAAACGCTTCTTGGTATTCTTCATTGTTATCGGTCCGATATTCTGGCTGGTCTTTACGGAAGACGGACAGCGACGCACGGATATCGTACTGCTGACCTTATGGGGCGAGGATGAGATCGCATTGAATTTAGAAGCGCTGGATAATCAAATCAGCGAAGAGGATTTGAAACAGGTATTTCCCGACATAACCTGGTCATGCAAAGATGAATTAAGTGGTTTCGGCAATCGTCTATGTGCCGCACGCATCGGCATATACAACGATATCCCGGCCCACTACGCAACCATTTTTTTCCACGACAGCTGGATCAATGGCGTAAAGATCGGCTATCGCGGCAACTATCATGAACTGTTGAAACAACAGCTTTGGCAACAACTCGGCGCACCGGCTAACAGAAATCCCCAGATTCCTGTCATACAGGGAATGGAATCGGTGATTCACTGGGTCACTAAGTCAGGCAATGTCATTCTGAAGGAGTCATTGAAAGAGGATGACGAAGCTGCCCTGTTCTGGCTCTCTTTCTCCATCATTCCACCAAGCTGACCTGGATGCAGGTCAGAAACCGTACAGCGACTCTTGCAAGAAACGTTTGAAATAGCGCATGATTTGCCGCGGGATGGCCCGCTCGGCATACAGGCGAAGCTCATGAATCTCGTCTGTTATCCGCTGATCATTGTATAGCTGTGCACGTTCTATGGCCTGATGCACAGCTTTTTCCAAAACAATCCCGTCACGGTGTTTCATCACACCGTAAATCGCCATGAGTGCAATTTGCTCTTCCAGCCCCATTTCGCATTGATTGTCGAGAATCGTCAGCATAATGGTGGTAACACAATCCACCTGAAGCGGATCCAGAGAGATGGCTTCAGCCCACACGGCGGCAGGATGTGGTGCATCAAATGAAGTCATTGCATCTTCTACTAACACGGTACGAATACCTCTATGACAGGTTGTTCACCGAAAAGCCTATATCTATATGCTAGTCCTATTGGAAATTTTTACTCGGTATTTTTTCACACCGCAGTCAAAATATTACAAATAGTCACTGTTACGTAAACCGCTGCCCATCACTCTCTTATAAACAGTGTTTGGTGAAAAGCAAATGGAGGGATATTGATGAAAGATCCAGAGACAACATGGTTAATGAATTTATATGATTAAGTAAATCCACGATCGGCCGGGCATGGAGCAGGATAGGGGACAGCTTGTAATATAAATTTCACGACTCGATTTACACCGATGTTATTCGGGCAAGTACTATTTGAGATTCAGGTGATGTCTGACCACGCCCTCTTGATCGATGATTTCCAAACGTGAGTAGTTGTCCTTGGCAATCTTCAAGTAGAGACAAGGATAGGTCAATGCCTGAATTTGCAGGGATCCGGGTTTAGGCTGCAGCCACTCCAAGGCAACCCTTGCCGTATCGGATGAGATCTCAAGATGGCCGGAAATGAGACGAAGGGCATACCCACCACTGGGTTGCTGTCCCATATTGACCCTGACTATCCAGAATTGCTCCGGACCCAAGCTGGTATCCGCATCTTTTTGCGGTGTATCGGCGCCAATTCTGGCACTGTCCGCCTGTTTCGCTACAGCATCGGATACCAACTGCAGACCCGCTGTCTGGTTGACACTACAGACATACCCCTGTTTCAGCACACTGACGGATGAAGAGGCCATTGTATTACACCCTGAAGAAACCAGCAGTATCAGTCCCAAACCGATCAATCTCTTCCAATCGTATTGCATCTTGTATCGTAACATCCTGGCATTCTCCAGTTTTTACTGAGCTGGAATCAGGCATCGTTGCCAACTCCAGCGGCTCATTTACTCTGCATCCAGCCGTCTCAACAACAGTGTCCGGGTTTGATTTCCAAGGGACTGTGAGCTCGGAGACTGGTATTCATACGAGGTCGTAAAATCCCGTTCGATGATATCGTTCGATTCAACGGTGATTATGCTGGGTTGTGAAGCGGTTGCATAGGCGCCGCAAGACTCGCCGGCATCGCATATGATACCGTCCATATCCATGTCGGAACCGGCAAAGATCAGGTAGTCGCCCGATGCCACTTCGCCGAAACTGTAGTTAACGTTCTCACCAACCGCATCAACCTGGAATTGCTGCATGACCTCATCGGTATCGTTATTCACCAGTAGTACATAGTGAATGCCTGCGTCACCGGAAATCGATGCATCGAGCACCTGCATAATGATTTCCACAGACGAGCTTGCACTTCCGGCGTTGATCTGAATAGTCCCCGAATAGGTACCCGCAGCCAGTCCGGATCGATCGTTGACGACACTGTAACTGCCATAACCGGAAGCATCGACCTGGTTGGCCTGTAGCGTCAACCAACTGATATCTTCTGAAATCTGAACGCTTCCCAGATCCCCTCCGATCTGTTCGATGAAGAGGGTGGCGCTCTGCAGATTATGGGAGAAGTTCAAGCTCTGAGGGTTGACGCTCAATGCCGGATCCACAGGCACCCCTCCCCCACCCCTTTGTTGCGCGGCGTCCACGGCTCTGAAGGCATCGATCAAACCATGACCATAGAGATCGTCTCTTCCCGCATCACCAAGATCGCTGGTCATTTCTCCCCCGGCGAGCATGGCATCGAACTCTGCGGGTGTCATAGCAGGGTATGCCGCCTTCATCAGCGCCGCCACACCGGCAATATGGGGTGCCGCCATGGAGGTACCGTTATAGAACACCAACTGATAGCTGAGCGTATCGGATGAATCGTCTCCTCCTGCACTCAATACGCCATCGGGCCTCGAATCGCCATTGAGATCCAATCGCAGATCACCACCCGGCGCCGCCACATCGATCATCGAACCATAGTTGGAATAGAATGCGAGATTGCGATTGATGTCCACAGCACTCACTGAAACCACACCAGGATTTGAAGCGGGATAGGAGAGCTGGGAGGTGTTCTCGTTTCCTGCCGCGGCAATCATGATCACACCCTCGGCACGGGCCGCCGCCACTGCTTCCCGTGTTGTCTGGCTGTCGGCATTCCCACCAAGACTCATGTTGATAATGTCAGCCCGATTTAGTGGTGTTGTGCCGGATGCATTCGACAGCCCGGCCGCATAACGTATCCCCTCCGCAAGATCCAGCGTGTTGCCCCCGTTCTTACCCAGCACGCGGATCGGCATGATCCTGCTATCCCAAGCAACACCGGCGGCACCCCGGCTGTCGTTGGTGCGCGCAGCAATCGTACCTGCCACATGGGTGCCGTGAAAAGATGAGGAGGCGCCTTCCTGGACCGCATCCCCCTCATCATTGGGATTGCTATCGATGCCGTCACCGTCGCCGGCACTCTCCGCATCTGAGATAAAATCGTATCCTGCCACCAGTTGGCCACTCATTTCCGGGTGATCGAGCAGTACGCCTGTATCAATGACCGCCACGACAACGCTGTTGTCCCCGGTTGTGATATCCCAAGCCTGCGGCAGGTTGATTTGCGGATAGTGCCACTGCAGGCTGTAGTATTCATCATTCGGCGTGGCTGAGGGGTGAACGATGTAATTGGGTTCCGCATAATCGACGTCAGAGCGTTTTTTTAATGCCTTGATAGCGAGCAGCGTATCGAGCTTCTGCCGTTGCTGATCGGTCATCTGTGATTCCGCCACAGCTCTGGAGGCCACCACGCCAGCCTGCTCTTTCAGTTTCAGTCGCTGCACACCGCCGCCGTAGTTTTCAGTATCGAACCGGAACTGCGCTAACAGAGGGTCCTCAATACGGGCCTGAACCGACAGTTCATTAAAGCGGACCAAAACATCCTGCGGCAAAAATTCATCAGATAGCCTGACTGCACCGGTCGGCAGCTGGGCTTGCGGCGTCAATCCAACGGAGAGCAAATAATTGGATGCACCGGTTACGGCATAGACATTCACATAGTACTGGCCATCCGCAGGAATCAGCAGTGATTCGAACTTGGTGACCCCCAATGAAGCATCGATCAATTGACCATTGATATCATAAAGGAACAGATCCAGATCCTCATCATTCGCCAGGTCGGCGATATTCAGCAACAATGTCTGACCCGCCTGCATATCGATGAGGAAGTAATCATCCGGATCACCGTTATTGAATGAATGGCCGGGAAAACCTTCGCGAGGCTGATTGACATATCCGCCGATATTGACCGGGTTGGGTACCGACTGGGCTGCAGTCAATGGATGGTTGGGGATTGGGGTGGTCACCACATCGTTGACATCACTGTCTGTGACAACGAAAGATGGAATGATCAGGCTGCCGCTGACGGTTACCCTTTGTACATCCCCATTGTCCCCACCGCCTCCTCCACCACCACCGCAAGCCGCAATAAAGGACGTCACTACCAGGGAGAGGCCTAAAATAGTGAGTTTATCCAATCGAATCATTATTCCCGCTCCCGTAATATCCATGCAATCCAGATAGACAACAGACTATCGATTGTAGATGATGTCCCATCCATGTCAAAGAAGGCAGTCACTGATTGACGAATCCTGAAACCCCCGAATGATCTGAGTGTCAACATCCCGATAGTACTCAACACTGATTGACTCTCTTTAGGGCCTGATAACCCGCCCTAGCGTTAACTGGCGACGGTGGCTATGCTCATATAGAACTTTGACCTAACATCACTTACAAGTTTCAAATCGCACCCTGGCCGGGTTGAAAGATGGGACGATACAGACCACCTGCTCCAGCAAAATCCCCCTACATTACACAAACCGGGTATGACCTCCTTAAACAGGAAGAACAGGCCCTATGGATTCGTCGACGCAAAGTCACCCAGGCACTGGCGGCAGCGGCTGCGGAGGGAGACCGTTCCGAGAATGCGGAATATATCTACCGCAAAAAGGAGTTGCGAGAGATCGATTGGCGTATCCGATATCTGCAGAAAAGAGTGCCGATCCTGAAAGTCGTAAATCAGCTGCCAAGCAATCAACGACAGGTCTTTTTTTCCGCCTGGGTGAGTTTGGAATGCGAAGATGGAACCGAACAGAGTTATCGGATTGTTGGGCCCGATGAGATCGGTATACAAGCCGATTACATCAGCCTGGACTCACCCCTTGCACAGGCCCTGATGGGACGAAGCCTTGACGACCAGGTCATAGTCGAAACACCGAACGGTACCAAACAATACTGGATTGTCGATATCCGCTACGATAAGAGTTGAGCGTTAAATGACGAAAACACGACGACAGGCAATGACAAATTCACGCCTTTGGCTGAGCTCACCAGGCAATGGGAGGCTCATCCATTTTTGCCAGCTGCTCACGTAGCGTCAAAATATGCTCCTCCCAGAACGCCATGGTATCGAACCATGGAAAAGCCTTGGGGAAAGCGGGATCGTACCAGCGCCTGGCCAGCCATCCTGCGTAGTGGACCAGCCTCATGGTGCGTAATGCCTCCATCAAATGGAGCTCTGCGGGATTGAAATCGTAAAACTGGCTATACCCTTCCAGCAAATCAGCTGCCCGCTCGCTCATGTAGGCGCGATCGCCGGACAGAAACATCCATAGATCCTGTATCGCGGGCCCCATTCTGGCATCATCGAAATCGACAATTTGCGGTCCTCCATCACGCCACAGGATATTGCCTGGATGACAATCGCCATGTAATCGTATGGTTTTGAAGGACCCGGCTCTGGCAAAACAGCCCTCTATCCGCTCGTTCAGGTCGGCAAGCAGGGTTTCATAGGCGGTCACCAGGTGGGCGGGAATAAAGTCGTTTTCCAGCAGAAACGAACTCGGTTGGTGCAGAAAACTATCCAGGTCGATACTTGGCCGATGCTCAAAGCCGCAGGTTGAGCCCTGCAGATGGATCCTGGCTATAAACCTGCCCAGTTGAAGCAGATGGTTGGGATCATCCAGTTCCGGTGCGCGTCCTCCTTTACAGGGATAGAGGGTAAAACGGTTACCCTGATGATACAGGAGGGTGTTCCCGTCTCTATCAATGATGGGTGCGATAACCGGAATCTCCTGCTCTGCCAGTTCAATGGTAAACCGGTGCTCCTCCAGGATTGCCTGATCGCTCCAACGATTAGGGCGATAGAACTTGGCAACCAACGGCGCCCCCTCATCCAGGCCGATTTGATAAACCCTGTTTTCATAACTGTTGAGCGCAAGCATCTGACCGCTGCAACTGACGCCTGTCGATTCTACGGCATCGAGTAACACATCGGGTGTCAGGTTGGCAAACGCTTGCTCTTGTGAATCCACTTTCATCTTCTGATCGATACTCTTTTTGACTCTTCACCGTTATGATTGACAGCTGATCTACTGGTTTTGTCGCATTTCCTGTTGATAATTATCGATCAATCGACTGTTGCTCTCCGCAAAGCCGGGTTCATATGAACCATCGAGCGTAGTAATATCTTTGCCTACCGCCGATCGGATTAGTGTTAACAGGCCATAAGACAGGCAGCATCATGAATTCAACTGACGACAGGTTCAAGGCACCAAACGATAACTGGCTGCAGCGCTGGCAAGATAATAACATCGGTTGGCATCATACCGAGTTTAATCAGCATTTGCTCAACCATTGGCATGCGCTCTATCTACCTCAAGGATCGCTGGTCCTGGCCCCTTTATGCGGCAAAAGCAGGGATATGGCCTGGTTGGCCAGCCAGGGATACCGGATACGCGGGATCGAGTTGAGCCCGCTGGCGGTTGAGGCATTCTTCGAAGAGCATGCGCTTGACCCCCGCATTGAAACCAGAGGCAGCTTTGAATGCTGGTGTGATGGACCCTACGAAATATATTGCGGTGACATTTTCGACCTGGAGCAGCTGGACAACAGCGATGTGGATGCTGTTTATGACCGTGCCTCCCTGGTTGCCCTGAATCCGCAGCAGCGCACCCGGTATGCCCAAATGCTGCAGCGGACGCTGCCAAAGCAATCAAAGGTATTACTGATTACCATGGAGTACCCCCAGGGGGAGATGGAAGGCCCTCCGTTCAGTGTTTCCGATGATGAAGTAAGAGCGTTATTTTCAGAGCGCTTCTCCATCCAGCATCTGCACAGCCTGAATATTCTGCAGGATACAGAGCGTTACCGGGACCGGGGTGTCAGCCATATGTTGGAGCATGTCTATCTCTTGAAGTAACCGGATCTCAGGGGAACCACTCCTGAACATCGATGATTACAGTCTGCTGATCGTCTGATAGCCAAACCTGGTTGTCCTGTACCGTGGCATGCAGGGACATATTGCGTTGAGCAAGTGATTCCAACCGCGTATCACCGACAACGGCCAGTATGGCTATTCGTAAATTGGAGAATCGGCGCACCATATCCTGCTGCTGCGACCACCAAACAGTGGCGCTTTTTTCTGCATACAGATAGACAATCACCTGTTTCGCCAAACCGCATGCGCGCCGCAGGCGCTTTTCGTCCAGCTGCCCCAGTTCGACCCACAACTCAATCTCGTTGCTTAGGCTCTTCTGCCACAGATCAGGCTCATCATCGGTAGACAACCCTTTGGTGAATGAGAGCGCCTCATCGGCATTCAATAAAAATGCAAGCAGGCGCACCATAAGCCGCTCGTCCGTTTCCGAAGGATGTCTTGCCAGAGTCAGATTATAGGTCTGATAATGTCCCCGCTCCATATCGGACACCTCAACCTCCGCTTTAAACACAGTTGCCTTCAGCGCCAATATATACGACCTTTTCTCTGCCTGTTCATTTTTAGGACCATTATGATCGCCTGTTGAGAGGAACGAAATCACGACGGGGCTGTCCCGTATAGACCTGGCGAGGACGGCCTATTCTTTGCAATGGATCGCTCATCATCTCCATCCAGTGAGACACCCAGCCGACCGTTCGTGCGATTGCGAACATCACGGTAAACATATTGTTGGGAATATTTAATGCACGATAGATGATCCCGGAATAGAAATCCACATTGGGATAGAGTTTGCGTTTCACGAAGTATTCATCTTCCAGGGCAATCTCCTCCAGCTTAAGCGCCAATTCAAACAGGGGATTGTTACTGTCTGCCAGTTCATTGAGCACCTTTTTACACATTTCCCGCAGGATACTGGCGCGTGGATCGTAGTTTTTGTAGACTCGATGACCAAACCCCATCAAACGGAACGGATCATTTTTATCTTTTGCCTTGGCAATATATTTGTCGATATTGGAGACATCACCTATCTCTGTCAGCATTTCCAAAACCGCTTCGTTGGCGCCGCCGTGAGCAGGCCCCCACAATGATGCGATACCTGCGGCGATACAGGCGAATGGATTGGCCAGAGAACTACCGGCCAGACGAACGGTTGAAGTACTGGCATTCTGTTCATGATCGGCATGCAGAATGAACAGCAGATTCATCGCCTCTACGGCAATTGGGTTGGGATGGTAGGATTCACAGGGTGTTGCGAACATCATGTGCAGCAGATTGCCGCAATATGAGAGCTCATTATCCGGGTAGATAATCGGCTCACCCACGTTGTGCTTATAGCTGGCGGCGGCAATTGTCGGTATTTTTGCAATCAGTCGATGAGCGGAAACTTCACGATGCCGAGGGCTGTTGATATCCAGGGAGTCGTGGTAAAAAGCCGAAAGCGATCCTACAACTCCGACCATGATAGCCATGGGATGGGCATCATAGTGAAAACCACCGAAAAAATCCTTCAGCCGTTCGTTCAGCATTGTGTGGTGGGTGATGATGTCATCGAACTCATGGAGTTGGGTCCGGTTCGGCAACTCGCCATACAGCAGGAGAAAGACCACTTCCAGGTAGTCAGCCTCTTTCGCCAATTGTTCGATGGGATAACCGCGATACTCCAGCACCCCGGCTTCTCCATCGATATAGGTGATACTGCTTTGGCAACTGGCCGTTGACATAAACCCCGGATCATAGGTCAACAGCCCCTGGTCCCGATAGAGCCCTGTCACATCGACGGCCGGCGGACCGACGACCGGTTGTATAACATCTAGGTCTATACCTTCTTGCTCCCTATCTTTTTGTATTAATTGATATTTAGCTGTCATTGTTATTCTCCCGATTTGTTACGGGCATTACCTTGCCTATCTCGGCAATGCACAACATATAGCATGGCAAAGGATCACATTATTAGACAGGTGGGATTTATTGATGTTCTGCGACAGGCGGGTACGAAAAGATTTCCACCTGGTTACTTCTTGTACCAGGCAATTGCAAAAACAACTGTCTGAAGTTATGAGTGGATGGGTCAATGCGATAATCTAATCTTCCACCCTGCGTCGCAGTGCCTTCTGCCTGCCACGCTTGGTTTTGCTATCCAGTCTGCGCCTGTTGGATGCCTTTGTCGGTTTCGTCGGAATGCGCTTTTTGGGTTTCGCCAAAACCCGTGCGATCAACCGTTGCAGTCGATCCAGGGCATCCTGGCGATTTCTCTCCTGATCCCGATACCGCTGCGCCTTGATGATGACAACCCCATCCTTACTGATGCGCTTGTCACTGAGTTTCAACAACCTTTGGCGATAACGCTCAGGTAAGGAGGAGGCAGTTATATCAAACCGCAAATGGATGGCGGATGCGACTTTGTTGACATTTTGTCCACCTGAACCTTGTGAACGAACAGCGCTTATTTCAATCTCACTGTCAGGAATCGTAACGTTTCTGGATATTGCAAGTGTCATGGGATCAGTTGGATAAATGAATAACTTATATAAATATTATTGTCGCCTGATTACCGAGCCAGAATCTATTCGGGTTATCCTGCTAATATCGATAGGGCCTATCTATTAGGCCCCGCATGAAATTACACCTATGACATCCATGTTTTTTTCAAACTATACTCGTGTGATACTCACCTGAGTCAATTATCGGACAACAGTTTACATCAGAAGATCAGGATCAATCTCTTTATCAAATGGTCTTGGGAAAACTGAGGATCTCAATGAAAGACTATCACAAATATATAATCTTACTGGCGGCACTGCTTGTACAATTATCAACTGTAGCATCGGCTGAAACCATCGTCACTGAGAAACATCGTCTTGGTTACGAGACAGTCGTCGAAGGTCTTTCCAATCCCTGGTCGCTCGCTTTTCTACCTGGCGGCGGCATGCTGATCAGCGAACGCAGCGGAACCCTGCGCATCGTCAACACGCTAGGAAAACTCGAGACAAAGCCCATTGAGGGACTCCCCGATATCAACCAACATGGACAGGGAGGTCTCCTTGATGTTGTGCTGCATCCAAAATTCAAGGACAACCATTGGGTCTACTTCTCCTATGCCGAGCGGGATGGAAAATCCTACGGAACAACGGTAGCCCGCGGCAGACTGGAAGGCCGTCGCCTTCAACAAGTAGAAACCATATTTCGTATGGCACGTAAAACCGCATCCCGCCACCATTTCGGATCGCGCCTGGTATTTGATCCGCAGGGTTATTTATATATCACCCTGGGTGACCGGGGAGATCGCGAACGGGCACAGGACCTGAACGATCATGCCGGCTCTGTCATACGACTCAATGACGACGGGAGCATCCCGCTTCAGAATCCGTTGTTTGAAAACGGCAGTGGCTTACCGGAAATCTACAGCTATGGCCATAGAAACATCCAGGGCGCGGCGTTGCACCCGAAGAATGGCAAACTGTGGACACATGAGCACGGGCCACAAGGGGGGGACGAGATAAACATACCCGATCCTGGAGCCAATCACGGCTGGCCTGTCATCACCTATGGGGTAAATTATGTCACTGGGACTAAGATCGGCGAAGGTACAACAAAGGCCGGCATGGTTCAGCCGATCCACTACTGGGTTCCATCCATCGCCCCATCCGGAATGGCCTTTTACACCGGTGACATCTTCAAAAACTGGAAGGGAAATCTGTTCGTCGGTTCACTAAAATTTCAGCAACTGGTGAGACTTGAACTTGATGGCGAGAAGGTGATCCATGAGGAGCGTCTACTCACCGGAAATTTAGGTAGGATTCGCGATATACGACAGGGACCGGATGGGCTTATCTATCTGTTGACTGATTCACATGATGGAAAACTGATTCGATTATTTCCCACACCTTAGACCACACCAAGACTAACTGTTTTACCCGGTTATTAGCTATATATAGCTGTTCTCAAAGGTAAAACAGTGAATTTAACTGGTACATTTATTACACAAGATGTCTGATCCTGCATTCTTGTAACATCTCCTCTCAACTGGATAGAACTGAGGAGATAGTGTATGTTCCTGTTTTACTATAGTCCTCCTGCCATCCCACTTCTTGCACGCACACTAGATCGTAATGCTCGGATCAAGTCACGATTCTGAATATAGCCCCAATACAATGCAGGAACTCCATCAAGGCGTTGTCAGGCTGATCTTCATCACCCTTTTTACAACCTACATATTTATCCTGAAATCAACGCTGGCACCTGACAACGTTGGAAATCCCCAACTGTATGCGTCAGCCGGTTACACCCTCTTTTCCATCGCCATCCTGCTCAGTTTTATTCCATGGCCGTTTCCCTCAAGGCTGAGGCGGTTGTCTACCCTGTTCGGTGACAATGCCATCGTCTTTTACGGTCTCTACACCATGGGTGAATACGGTACGCCCCTGTTCGCCATCATGTTGCTTATCACTGTAGGCTACGGTGTCAGATTTGGGCTGCCCTACCTGTATGCAGCTACAGCACTCTCTAACATCGGCTTTCTCATAGCCATTAGAACCGCCGAATTTTGGCTGAATCTGAAGTTCCTCAGTTACAGCCTGCTGGCAACCAATATCATTATTCCCGTATTCGTTGCCTATCTCTTGAGAAATCTCCTGATCGCGAAAAAGCAGGCGCAGGCCACCAATGAGGCCAAATCGCAATTTATCGCAAACATGAGCCATGAAATCCGCACCCCTTTGACAGGCATCATAGGAGTCAGCGAATTGATGCTCCGCCAGCCTCAGTCCAAGGGCACCAAAAAAAACATCTCGATTATCGAAAGTGCATCCAAACACCTTTTGTCTATCCTGAATGATATTTTGGATTTCTCGAAGATTGAAGCAGGTCATTTAAGGATTAACAATATACCGTTTGACCTGCATGCACTGATCATCTTCGTACGTACCAGTTATTTGGCAAGCGCTGATGGGAAATCATTGAAATTCAACATGGAAGTTTCAGCCGACATCCCGAGACATGTCATCGGAGACCAGACCAGATTACGGCAAGTTCTGATGAATCTGGTAAGCAATGCAATCAGGTTCACCAACACGGGGGAGATCGCTCTTAAAATCAGTGAAATATCCGGACAGGACAATAAACACCTGATTCATTTCGAAGTCTCTGATACCGGAGTGGGCATCAGTCAAGATCAACTCAATGTGATTTTTGACAGATTCACACAACTCGATAACTCGGATGCAAGGGTGACTGGCGGTACCGGGCTCGGAATGGCGATAGCCTATGACTTGGTTGATCTGATGGGCAGTAAATTGTCGGTCGAGAGCCAACCAGGTGTAGGTAGCCGTTTTTTCTTTGATCTGGCTTTGCAGGAGGTTAATGAAGAAGAGTTCGAAGTAAAAGAAAAAGTTACTGCAACCATTATTACCAACAGCGTGGAACTTTCAGAAATTGCAGGCCAACACCTCTCTGATAAGCAGATAGATTTCAGCCTGATGCATGAACATTCTGAGATCGTTGAGTTTATCACCGATCACCAGAGCAAGACGCCATTGCCGGTAGTCATATTCGATGAGTCCTGTTTACTGCACGATACTATGGGTGATTACTATCAGCTGCTTGTCAATCCTGTTATAAGTCATTCAACAATCCTTGTTCGTGACGATCGCAAATCCATGGGTGAGCTTTTCAAGATACATAACGCCGCCATTGTTGTTGATGACATCAATCACCCCAGGCAATTATATAACGCAATCAACTATGTAAATTGCCTGAAAGCTGATAGCGCCTCAAGTTTCGCATCGATTGGTAACGTGACGCCTGCCAACAGAAATTTGCGACTACTCATAGCTGAAGACAGCTCCATCAACCGTTACCTCATTGATGAAACATTGAAACGTGCAGGCTATGACGTGTATATGCATGAAAGTGGTGAAAGCGCACTGGATCAGCTGTTAAAAGACTCTGTAGACATGGCCATCCTTGATATGCAAATGCCTGTTGTCACTGGCATTGATATCGTAAAACAAGTACGAAAAAGCAACGCTGTCAATCGAACTGTGCCAATCATTATATTAACCGCCAACAAGACACACGAAGCACGTAAAAAATCCATCGATGCAGGCGCGAATGCCTTCCTTACCAAACCGATAGACACAGCCCAGTTCATGCAGACCATTCAAGACCTGCTGGCCGAGACCGGCAGACATGATGAAGTATCTTCTATTCAGTCCAGCTGACGATCGAATCAGTTGCCGATTCACCCGGATTATTTTTTTCGACCTAAATTCCCATGCCGATGTCCGATGAGAATAAGGCCCACTTTCGAAAACCTTCGGCCTATATAAACTTTCACCTGAAGAACAGGCGCGTGTGTGAAAATTAACAAAGTTCTTTCGTGATCTGCCACCTGAGCGAAGAAAGCGTCCCAGAGAGAAGTGGGCCATCATGCCGAAGGAAGAGCGGAGAGCCTTCAGGCAACGTTTACAGAAAAAACATGAGCGTTGGAAATCGTTGTCACCCAAAGAACAGGCGACCGCCCGCGAACGCTGGAAAAAAGACAACCCGCGCTGATGTCATACATCAGATAACCCACCGTAGGTCACCAGAAGAGATACTGATTTTGGGATTGACCTGTGTAAAAAACAGTACGACCCAAAATGAATAGAGATCGTGAACTGTCAACTATATGTGACTGAACGGTCATTTTCTTCCTAAGTGTAATTTCCTGTGATCGTTCATTCAGAATGGTTAATAGTTGACCGAAAAACTGGCTTCGAGGTATTCTTTTCAAACGAATTCAAAATGAGGTTAAGCCATGGAGTGCATCCAGGTTCTTTTGAACCCCCTCTCGATGTCAATTGCCGCCAGATGGAAATTGTCCAATTTGTCCATTTCAATATATCCCCTTAGCTGGGAACAGAACAATAACAACCAGCTACTTACACCTATCTGCCCTTGGATAGACAACTTTTTATGTCTGAGATATAGGGCACTTATTGGAATTATTTATAGTTAGGGCTACATAGATTATGAGTTTTGATTTCTGGTGGTGCTGTTGCACGATATCGGAGGAGAAATATAGGATTTTGAAACCAAAATTTGATGCTGCAGATGAACAAGCAGAAATTCCGGAGAAGTATCGTGAGACCTATGAAATGTGCAAGGCGTCACCGTCATCAATATTGCCTAAGTACATACCATTTAACGAGTTACCGGAAGATAAAAAGAAAATGGAAATGTTCAAGAACGGCTATATAGAAGGAAAATTGAGTAATGATTTTTCATTGGCCTTAAATATTCTTGAATATCGTGAATTGTTCCAGCAACTGCCTTTAAACGAAAATGATGTTTTAAAATTTATCTCACTTGGAGGTACAACGCCAATTTCAGTCCTTTACTACGCGCTACTTCCGAAAGTGGCAGAAAGGCTACCAGGATTCGCGGGTAACTTGATAGTACAGTACAGCGACATAGATAGAGTTTTAGTGGAAGTAGAAGATGTGTTGAAAAACCTAAATGAAGAGGCGTGGGATAGAGCAAGAAGATACATTAGTGTATGCACTGCAGGTAGACCAAGTACACAAGATGATGAAAAAATAGAGGAAATATTCCAAGTG
>QBVD01000022.1 GCA_003058525.1 gamma proteobacterium symbiont of Ctena orbiculata
GCTGACCGAACACCCCAATACCTGCTGCATGGGGTCTTCATCACCCTCCTCCAGGTTCAGATAACTGTTCTCTTCATCTCTTTCAAGAATACCCTGTCGTTCCAGATATCCGGCAACTCGGTGGCTGATCGTATGCACCAGCTACGTGCAACGGCAGGGGATTGTCCTGAGCAGCCATCACATCCCTGAACTGCGGGTAGTGTCGCCCGATGATTTGATAGAGAAGCGTCTGTTCCGGTCGATGACGCTGATAAAATGGGCTGTGTGACGACCGGTCCTTGATCGCGACCTGAGACATATCACTCTCCTTTCCATGGAGAGCCTTATGTTCTCATGATGTTCTCTATATGTATAGACGAATGCTTGATGCCTGCCGTTGCCAGACATTGCCTGCCAGTACCGGTCACTCCCACTCGATTGTAAACAAGCCTTTTATTCTTTTAATATTCAATGGCATACATTCCTGCTAAATCTTAATACCATGAAAAATACCATGCTCAGAAATTTCTTCTAATCGATACGAGAATCACCGACTAGCACAGTAAATCACTTCTTCTCTAAACCAAATCCTGCCGGTTCGACAACGGCCAACTCATAACGAGTTGTTCTGCCACCACCCGGTAGCGGGACGATGATCCTTTTGGCAACCAGATCTGAAAGATCACGGCTGGCTGTTCGATTGGGGCACTTGGTTATCGCTTCATATTTTTTTGTCGTTATCCCACCTTCAAAGCCCTTCCGGCCTTCAGCAAACACCCGAGATACCATTCTGGCCTGCCGGTCATTCAACTGGTCACCATAGGTTTCGTAGAAACGTGCCTTGGCCAGTACAAAATCCACTTCTTCTCTGGCAATTTCCTGTGCCTTGATGACCCTGTCGGCAAAGTAATCAAGCCAGGCATTAACGTCCAGGCTTCCACGGCTCGCTTTCTCCAGTTGCAGATAATAAGATTTTTTGCCTCCCTCTATCGCCGTGGCAAGACAAGCCGTGGTCGGATAGCCGAGAGACTGCGAAAGCGCATGATCAGCAATCGCCCTGCCGACTCGCCCGTTACCATCGTCGAAGGGATGGATCACTTCGAACCAGAGGTGTGCAATACCCGCTCTGGCAATCCCTGGTATTTTTGTATCCCTGTTTGAAGGGCTGGTCTGGTTATACCAGCCGATGAATCCCGTCATTTCGTCAGGCACCTGAGTCACTGGCGGGGCTTCGTAGTGAACTTTTTCACGACCGTAAGGCCCGCTCACTATTTGCATTGGCGAAGGATCGTTGCGGTATGCGCCTCGCAGAATAGGCGTATAGCGCTGTTCCGGGACAGCCATGGATTGCCACTTGCCCAGCAGATCGTGTGTCAGCGATGCGTGCCAGTTCTTACGAACGTCCACCAGCAGCGAAGCAGCCCCCACCGCTTTCTGGTCTGAGTTGTCTGGTAGCGTATCCGATGTAATTAAAGAGAGTAGAGATGACCTGACCGATTCTCTATCCAGATCCTCGCCTTCAATGGCACTGGTTTTGATGGCTTCTGAAAGCATCAAATCGATCGTGGCATCCTCTTGGGACGCCATTGGCAGTGCCTCAAAGCGGCCAGCTAGACGCTCTGAGCTTATGCGAAATTTAAGTTCCCGGTCATCGAGCGCGCGATTGTCATAGCGAAAATCTGGCCAATCGGGCTGTTGCCATATCCATCTCATGGCGCGATTTTAGCACTTATTCACGCCATATTATAGTTTATTATTGGCGTGATTATAGGCCATAATCACGCCACACCCGCTCGAGAAGAGAAATCTGAATGCCGTCAATACCATGACAGTACCAATTCGCCGCTCATGGTATCGCTGTTTTCTGATTTCAACACGCGGTAAATACCATGAAAAATACCATGCTCAGAAAATCCTTCAAAATACTCGAAAAAATTGCCGATTGAACGCTTCCACACTGCCCCTAGGTGATGTCGCTTACCCAGCATTCAGCAGGTTCTGGAAAACAGCGACTTCCTCCATAATCTCCTCAAATGTTGGTACATCACCATAGAACATTTCCTGCTGCATACTTTCATAATCGGCCTGCCACGCGGGGAGATCGGCGGCTGAGGGTATCAGCTGCAGTTCCTTCGGATTTAGCGTCGAATAGTCGACCCACGTATAGCGGAAGAACACCTGACGATGCATGGCAATCCGATGGAATAGCCCAAGATCCCGGACAGACTCGTCACCCACTCCGGCCTGAATCATCCGGTAGAGGTCATAGTAATGGCGGGCCATCGATCGTCGCTGCTTTTTCTTGGCCTTTGGACGAAATGTCTCCTCATGCAGCAACATTGCTTTTTCCAAGAAGGTGCGCTCTGGCCGTACTGCCCTCACCTCTGAACCTGGCTCGGCCAGTAATTCCGGGAAGGCTTCTCTGATATAGGGCGTGATCTCGACGGATGCAACAGGCTCTGTATCTGACCGGGCGCCCATCTCAATCTTTACAGCTCGACGAAGATAGGCGGCCTGCTCCGGGAAGGCCGTTGGATACAACAACAGCAAGGTCTGTTCATCGGGATCGTCGAGATCAGGCTCAAGCGACCATTCGAGTGTGTCCGGTAGATCTGATGAGATCGATTCGAAGAGTGTCGGTTGAATCTGGTCGCTGATACATTGCTGGCAGGCTTCTTTCAGCGCCTTGAGGCGCTTGGTCATCTGTTTCCTGCTGGGTGCTTGTTCCGGGGCATTTTCTCCACCAAAACCCAAGGCTTCCCTATCGATGACGATATCGATATCTTCGGAAAAACGTTCGATGAGATTCCAGCACTTGGATAACGACGTACCACCCTTAAACGTCAGATGTTTGTCCAATTCGGGCAGACTGAACAATTTGCCCAGCGTCCAACAAACCCAGAAGTCCTTTTCGACGGCAATCTCGAACAGATTCAGTTGTGCGCCCGTCTCCGTACAGACCAGCCGGCGACGTTCTTCCGACATCCCAATAAATTCTTTCATGCTGCGCTTTCCCGATCGGCCAGTGAACGAAAGATATCGGCGATCCAGGCCGGGGCATATCGAATATCCTTTACCAGTTGCTTGCGTGCATCGTCATCGAGCCGACGATCGAGCTGTGCGACGACTTGCTGATCGACGTTCTTCCTGCTCAGGTGGCGCAGTGCCTGGATCACCAACCCACTGATCTTTCCCGCAGTGGCCATATTGCGGGGAGTCGTGTGCTTCAGGATGATCTGACGCTTGCCAACCTGGACAGTCCGTGAGCGACCATCCGTTAAATAAACAACCTTCATGGGGACTTGCTTGGAGAGTCCAAGCAAATTGGCTGCGTAGGCCCCGGAGGGTTGAAGCCGGGTGGCGTCGCGACCTGCAAGTGCGCTTGCAATATCATCCGTCGATGGTTGCAACGGACCCAACTGGGGATCAATTTTCGGGTAATCGTACAGTCCCCGGGCCAGCTGGCGGATAAGGCCGCTGTCCCGATACCGCATCAGTGCAAGATCGACAGCCCGGCGGGTACCAAGATCCGTAAAACTGTCTGGCGTAAAGACCCAGCCCCGCTTGCGGCCCTGAATCCGGCGGAGGATCTTGCTGTTGGTACTGTCTGCGTGCTTGCCCATATATTTTGAAAGAAAAGTGTATATCTTTTTCTTTTAAAATAAAAGCGCTATTCAGAGCCTCGAAGTCTGTATGAGTGAGCGCGGGGTAAGGTCGGCGCAAAACAAGCAACGACACGCATCCCCTTCGTGGCTTGGTAGCCGGTCATGTCTTTAATGACCGGCGGGCTGAGGCCTTGCTCAAACAGGTAATGCTCAGCGCAGCTGATACCATGCCAGCATCAATTTACCTTTCATGGTATCGATGTTTTCTGCCTTGCTATGCGCAATAAATACCATTGATGATGTAGATTACATTATCAATTGGATTGTTTTTATTCTTATATTTCAATATGTTATAAATTCCAGTCACTCCCACTCTATTGTAAATAAGCCTTTTTTTTCTTTTATATTCAATGGCTTATTTTCCAGCTAAATGAGAATACCATGAAAAATACCATGCTCAGAAAATCCTTCAAAATGCTCGAAAAAAATGCAGATTGAACACTGATACACAGCACCTTAGGCCACCTTCCGGGCTTTGACTTCCAGGTGAATGCCCTCCTGCTCCTGCAGATATTGGATCACTGCAAACAGGTTACTCGCCTGGGGATTACCTTTTGGCCCGAACATGCGCATGAGGCTCTTGCTTGACTTGTCGAAGACCTGGGAGAGTTCCTCGAACCCGATCGTCGCATTGATATAGTCACGCAGCACTGCCTTGCCGGTATCGACATCACCAGCAAGCAGGCACTCGACCCCTTCCTGCAGCAGAGCCTTGCGAAACGCCGGATCCCGTTGGGCGCGTGCCTGTATGGTGTCCTTAAAATCTTTCGTCAAAGCCATCATGTCACCTCTTGCCGTTTCCGTCGCTTATAGTCGCGCCAGTTGGCTTTCGCAGCAGTGATATCGGAGTCCTGCCGCTTCTTGGTACCGCCCGCGAGCAATATCACCAACCGGTCGCCGTCCTTGCCAAAATAGATCCGATAACCGGGACCGAAATCAATCCTGAACTCATAGACGCCGGCACCCACACCTTTCACATTAGAGAAGTTGCCCTGCTCCATCCGATGGACGGCTGTCGTCACCTTGACCGCAGCGGCCACACTCAGACGATCGAACCATTTGGCATAAGGACTTTTTTCCTCAGCATCCAGGTACTCTCTAACCTCGATCATATGACCCATATAGTAGCATATATGTTACCTTTTTCAATACCCAAATAACGTTGCATTCGGGACAGGCCAGTACGATTTCAAGCACGAGTCGTGATAATTATCAGGCAATGACATTGAAGCCCCATCCCACCAGCGTGAACGCGATCGCGAGCACCCCGGCAAACAGCGCCAGTGCCTGCCACTTGATCACCTTGCGCAGGATCAGCATCTCCGGCAGCGACAGGGCAGCCACGCTCATCATCAGCGCCAGCGTAGTCCCCACGGCCACCCCCTTGGTCAGCATCGCCTCAGCGACCGGAATCACACCGGTGGCGTTCGAATACAGCGGGATGCCCATCAACACCGCCGCCGGTACCGTATACCAGGCATCGCCGCCCAGGTTGTCGCCGACCCACTGCTCCGGCACGAAACCGTGGAACAGTGCGCCGACGCCAATGCCAAGCAGTACCCATGTCCAGATGCGGCCGACGATCTCCTTGACCTCGGCCACGGCATAACGGTGGCGACCGGCAAACGACCGGTCTGGCTCCGGCAGGTCCGCCTGGCCCATCTGGATCTTCCAGACGTACTCCTCCACCCAGCGTTCGGGTTTGAAGGACTGCATAACGATGCCGCCGAACCAGGCCACCAGCAGCCCAGCTCCTACGTACAGTGCTGCCAGCTTCCAGCCCAGGATCCCGACCAGGATCACCGCAGCCACTTCGTTGATCATCGGACTGGCAATCAGGAACGAAAAGGTCACGCCCAACGGAATACCTGCCTCGACGAAACCGATGAACAGCGGCACCGAGGAGCAGGAACAGAATGGCGTCACCGCCCCTAGCGTGACCGCGAAGCCGCGCGCCTGCCAGTCCGGCCGACCGCGCACGAACTCGCGCACCCGCTCGGGCGACAGCAATGCGCGCAGTAGACCCATCACGTAGATGACGATCACCAGCAGGACGAAGATCTTGGCGACGTCCATGACGAAGAAATACAGCGCCGCCCCCAGGTGGCTTTCTGGCGACAAAGCCAGCCACTGATAAACGACTAGACTGGCCAGATGATCAAACACGGGGTTGTTCTCCGGCAACAGGCCGAACCGAGGGCAGCGCAAAGGAAAGCATGGCTGCAGCCAACACAAAACCCGATGACAGCCACAGACAGCCCTCCAGTCCATGCGTCTGGTAGACCAATCCGGACAGGACCGTGCCTGCCAGGCAGCCACCCGCGTTGGCCATATAGTAAAAACCAACGTTCATCGACACCTTGTCATAATCGGAATAGGCCAGGATCAGGTAGGAGTGCACCGCTGAATTGATCGCAAAGACAATGCCGAACAGAATCAATCCAGCGACCAGCACGGTTTCGACTGGCCAACCCTGCTGCATGGCAATGACGATACCGGCTGGAAATACCGCCAGCACGAAGGCCCACAGCCTTGCGGTACCGCCACCCGGTCCCTGCCCATGATGACTGCGCCGGATCAGTTTTGGCGCTGATGCCTGCACAAACCCGTAACCGATGACCCAGGCTGCCATAAAAGTACCCACGCCAGTCGCTGACCAGCCGGCTACTTCTACCAGAAATACCGGCAAGGCCACGACAAACCAGATATCGCGAGAACCAAACAGGAAAAAACGCGCTGCCGACAGCCAGTTGATCGCAGGCACCTTGGAGAACACCTGGGTAAACTTCGGCTTTGATTTCATCTTGCCGACACCTGAAGGCAGCATGACAGCGGTAATGATCAGCACCACAAATAGCATGCCTGCCAGCACGATCAGGGCACCACGAAAACCAATCCATTCCAGCAAGGCGGCACCGACGAAAAAACCACCGCCCTTGAGCGCATTTTTGGAACCGGTCAGAACAGCTACCCACTTAAACAGCTTTGACTCACCGCCATCGCCTGCGATGAGTTTTACCGAGGCCTTGGCTGACATCTTGTTCAGGTCCTTGGCAATGCCCGACAAGGCCTGCGCCGCCATAACATAGGCCACCGACAGCCAGGCATCCGGCACGGTAAGCATCGCCAGTGCCACTACCTGCATGGCCATTCCGATGTTCATCGTCAGGTTCAAACCAATACGCGCCCCTAGCCAGCCACCCACGAGGTTGGTCACAATGCCGAAGAACTCGTAAAACAGAAACAGCATGGCCACCTCAAACGGCGAGTAGCCGAGCATGTGGAAATACAGCACCACCAGCATGCGGATGGCACCATCGGTGATCGTGAAGGCCCAATAGCCGGCGGTAACGGTGAGGTAGTTGCGAGTGCTGGCGTCCATCAGCAGCACCGGACGAGGCGACAGACCTCGCCGCGAATCAGGTAGGCGGGTGGGACTTCGAAGGATTCGCTGCCCAACACCAGAGTCCGGCAGGACTCTTCGCGCCCGGTCAACTCACCGCAGGAGGTACAGGCACTGCTGCCGATCTGGATAGCCGGAGTGCTGGCCTCCAGCGGTTGCCCACCGATCAGCACCTGGTTCGACTCCTGGATAGACTCCGGCCCGAGCGGGGTTTCCGTCAGCGTAACTTTAACACCTCTAGGCGCGCATTCCCGGTTCAGATTGGCAACTAACTCACGCAACAAGGCGCCGGTGTCACCGCAACGTTCACAGGTCTCGCCCTCCACTCGCAGATGACGCCATTCAATATCGATCGTCTTCACTGGCTTACAGACTCCGTGCGATCATGGCCGCGATATCCATCATGCGGTTCACATAACCCCACTCATTGTCGTACCAGGCGTAGACCTTCACCTGGGTGCCATCGATCACCATGGTGGACAGTGCATCCACGATCGACGAGCGAGGATCGTTCAAGTAATCCACCGACACGAGTGGACGCTCTTCGTATCCGAGAATTCCTTTCAGCTCACCTTCGGCGGCCTCTTTGAAGTAACCGTTGACCTCTTCTGCTGTCACCGGCCGAGCGGCTTCGAACACGAAGTCGGTGAGCGACGCATTGAGCAGCGGGATACGCACCGCATGGCCGTTCAGCTTGCCGGTCAATTCCGGGAAAATCTTGGTAATCGCTTTTGCCGATCCGGTCGTCGTCGGAATCAACGACTGACCGCAGGCACGGGCGCGGCGCAGGTCCTTATGACCTTTATCGACGATAGTCTGGGTGTTGGTGATGTCATGGATAGTGGTCATGCAGCCATGCACGATGCCGATCTTCTCGTGTACCACCTTGACTACGGGCGCCAGGCAATTGGTTGTGCAGGAGGCCGCTGTGACCAGATGGTGTTGTACGGGATCGTAGAGATGGTCATTGATGCCGTAAACGATATTCAGCGCGCCTTCAGTCGGTGCCGCCACGATGACCTTCTTCACGCCCTGGTCGAAATAGGTTTGCAGAGTATCCGGCTTCTTATGGTGTTTGCCCGTCGCCTCAATCACGATATCGCAACCTGACCAGTCCGTTTCGTCGATGGTTGCATTGCGGCTGTATGCAACTGGATTGCCAGCAATGATCATGGCGTCGCCATCGGCACTGCACTCCTCAGCCCAGGTTCCGTGCACCGAATCAAACTTGAGCAGATGCGCCGAACCGTCAGCATCCGTAGCGATCTCGTTCACCTGGGTGACGGCAATGCCTTCCTTTCCCCAACCGGCACGCAATCCCAGGCGGCCCATGCGGCCAAACCCGTTAATACCGATCTTTACTGTCATTGAACTGTCTCCTCTTATCATTTTTTGTCGTAAAGCGCTGCGAGGTATTCGGTATGTGCCGGCAGCTTCAGTGAATTGGGGCGCAGACCTTTCACCATGTCGGTTGCCTGCGCCTCGTCCATCCCCAGTTCGCGCATAATCACCGCCGCCATGAAGCCGGTGCGACCCGAACCGCCCCGGCAGTGAATCGCCACACATTTACCTTGTTCAATCAGCGCCAGCACTTCGGGTGTGCTCACCTGCCAGGATTGCTCGAAGTCCTCGGCAGGGGCTGCATCATCTTCGACGGGAAAGTGAAACCAGGTCATGCCGCTTTGCCGAACAACATCCGGCAAGGAAGAAGCATCAAACTTGTCTAGTTCTTCATCCGTCATCATGGTGACGATGGCATCCGCACCGGCCTGGTGAAGTTCGCTGACCGATGTGGCCAGATCCACGCCTTTGGTACCGGGGCACGGGGTGAAAATCAGTCGACCGCGTTTGGGCAAGGCCAGAATGTCATAGGGATGGGTACTCACGTTGCCGAACCTCGGTATCAGTCCTGGGTAACCCAGTTACGCACCTGATCCGGACTGGGAAGTCCGCCCGCATGCACAACCTTTCCATCTACGACGACGCCGGGCGTGGACATCACCCCGTAGCCCATGATCTGCGCCATGTCGGTGACCTTTTCCAGTTCGATCTCGACCCCGGCCTGCTCGGCAGCAATGCTGATGAGCTTGGCGGTTGTCTCGCAGTTCTTGCAGCCTGAACCCAACACCTTGATTTTTTTCATCTCTGTTACCTCTTATAAATCGTTTCAATCACAGCAGCCGGAGCCGGCGCTGCAACAGGCGTTTTTGCCTTCCAACTGCACAGGCGGACACGGCACGGTGCCATAGGAGCAGAACACGCAGCAGTCGCCTTGCAACGGCTTGAGTAACTCTCCGCAACCCTTGCATTCGTAGTACCACTGGCAGGCGTCGGTCGACATGGCCTCTGCAGCGACAGGGCCGCACTTGGGACAGGTGATGGTGGACTGCAGGACTACACCCATGGTGCTTACCTCGCCGACTCCAGTTGCATATAGGTCTGGTGCACATTGCGCTTGTGCCAGCCATCGAAGAACTGGAGATGCGCGAATGCCGGGGCATCGCCCATCTGTTCCACGGTATCGCCAAGATCCTGCCAATCTTCCAGTGCCTTGCTCACGCCCGTGATCAGCCAATCGAGGTAATCACCGGTCTCGGCTTTTGCCTTCGCCATGTCAGCAGGATGACCGTGGCCGGGCACTACATGCGCAGCGGCCAGATTCTCAATTTCGTGAAACGACTGCTGCCACTTCGCGACTGGGGTGGTTGGATGAATGCCCAGCAGGCGCTCGAGGAAGACGAAATCCCCAGTGAACACGGTGCGTGTCTGCTGCAACCACAGCACCGCATCGCCGACAAAATGACCATCCCCTGGCCACTGCAACTCGAAGTTCACACCACCAAACTCGAAGGTCTGTCTGTCGGCCTCCACGATGTCTGTCGCGTAGGTCGGGACGACGGTCTTGGCCTCGTCACCGACCTGGGCGGTCAAACGGCCGATGTGTGCCTCTGCCTGTTGGTGCTGGCTGTCAACGGTGCGGGCCAACGCCTTGATGGGTACGCCTTGTCCTGCAAAGTAGCTGTTGCCCATCCAGTGGTGATCCTGCACCCCAATATTCACCAGCAGACGGATCGGCTTGTCAGTAACACTGGCCACCGCGTGCTCCACCAGCTTCGCGCCAGCCGGGGAAGCGCCGGAGCCGACCAGCACCACACCCTCATCGGTCACCACGAACCCCAAGGTGTTATTGAGGCCATGGTTCTCCGGTGTGCGCGGGCCGATCTCACCGACGATGGCGTAGACATTATCCGCCACCGGCTCGACCTTGAGTTCAAAGGCCCAGCCACTGATCGAATAAAAGCCCAGCAACAGGCTTACGAGCCAACGCTTCATAGTTCGAAATCACCCGCAAACGGCTTGTCACCGGTGACGGTGGGCAAGTCCAGCCAGTTCCCCCAGTGCGACCAGCCACCGTTGTACAGGCGTACATCCTGGAAACCCAGGTGTGTCAGTTGCTGGTAGGCAAGACTCATGCGAAAACCATCATCGCAGTACACGTAGACGGTCTTGTCTTTAGGTACGGACTTGTACATGTCGGCGAGGAATTCATCCGAGCGCCAGGTCTGCGACTGCCCATCAGTGCCATCCATGCTGATGATGTTCATCGCACCCGGAATATGACCTTCGGCCACACCGTGATGGCTACCACCGGCAAAGCGATCCGTGGGGCGCGCGTCGATCAGTACGATGTCTGATGTCTTGCCTTCAGCGACGTAGTCGTAGACTTCCGGAAACTCGACAAACATCGACCGATCAGCCGGCGCGAGTTCAATATTGCTCGGCTCCCGTGCTCCGGTTGGCTCCTGGGTAATCTCTTCAAAGGCCGACCAGGCAATTGTGCCGCCATTGAGCACCTTTACCTGTTCCATCGGGAAGCCGTACAGCTTGAGTAACACCCACAGTCGCGCACTGGTGACCGTGCGCGTATCGTCATAAATCACCAGGGTGGAATCCATGGTCACACCCCAGTTGCGCAAGGTCTGCTGAAACTGCTCGCGGGACGGAAAGCGCGTAACGGTCAGCGACTGGTTGTCTGCGAGATCCTTAAACCGCTTGACCTGAATGGCACCCGGAATATGCCCAACGCTGTGATAACGGTGTGGGTGGTAACGCACTTCCAGAACGACCAGGTTGTCATCGTCGATGTGTTCCGCAAGCCAGTCGGCATCAACCAGGTAATCTGGGTTAGCCCAGGCGAAAGGTGAAATAGACAGGCCAATGGCCATCAGCAAAGACAGGAGTGTTGATTTCATAGTTACTTTTCTCAGTTTGACGTGCCAGCCTCGTACCAGCCCTTTGTTTTATTAACTATTTTCACCACCGACAGCATGACCGGCACTTCAACGAGCACACCGACCACGGTCGCGAGCGCCGCGCCCGAATCAAAACCGAACAGCACGATGGCCGCGGCAACGGCGAGTTCGAAAAAGTTGCTCGCCCCGATCAGGGCCGAGGGTGCCGCCACGCAATGGGCGACCCCGAAATGTCGGTTCAGCAGGTACGCCAGACCGGAGTTGAAATAGACCTGGATCAGGATCGGCACCGCGAGCATGACGATCACCAGTGGCTGACTCAAAATCTGCTCGCCCTGGAAACCGAACAACAGCACCAGCGTCGCCAGCAAGGCGATGAGTGAGACCGGATGCAGTTGATCGAGCCGCGCCTGCAAAGCTGCTTCACCGCCCGATTGCAGCAGGCGTCGCCGCCACCATTGCGCGAACAGCACCGGCAACACGATGTAGAGCACGACCGAGAGGAACAGCGTGTCCCAGGGCACGGTGATCGCCGACAGGCCGAGCAGCAGCCCGACGATGGGCGCAAACGCAAACACCATGATGGTGTCGTTCAAGGCCACCTGGGTCAGAGTGAAGTTGGCATCGCCATCAGAGAGACGACTCCAGACGAACACCATCGCCGTGCAAGGCGCGGCCGCAAGCAATATCAGTCCGGCGATATAGGCATCGAGCTGGTCAGGGGGAAGGTAGTCCACGAACACACCACGAATGAATAGCCAACCGAGCAGCGCCATCGAAAAAGGCTTCACGGCCCAGTTGATGAAGAGCGTTACGCCAATACCACGCCAGTGCTCCTTCATCTGGTGCAAGGCCCGGAAGTCGACCTTCAATAGCATCGGTATGATCATGAGCCAGATGAGCACGGCCACCGGCAGATTCACCTGCGCCACTTCCATCTGACCGATAGCCTGGAACGGCACCGGGAACCAGTGCCCCAGTGCGATGCCCACGATAATGCACAGCCCGACCCACACCGTCAGGTAACGCTCGAACAGACTCATCGAACTGCCAGCCGCACGCTTGGCAGTGACTTCACACTGGGCACTCATGGTCAGGCAGCCGAATCCTTGTCGGAGACGTGGATGCGGCCAATCTCGTCCAGCTTCTCCTGCAGACGCAACTGATCAAGCGAATTAAGTGGCAGGTTGACGAAAATCGAGATGCGGTTTTGTAACTCACGAAAAGCCGTAGCGAATGCAGTTCGCCGGGTTATCTCGTCGCCTTCGACAGCAGCAGGATCGGCGATACCCCAGTGCGCTGTCATCGGTTGGCCTGGCCAAACCGGGCAGACCTCGGCTGCGGCTTTGTCGCAGACGGTAAAGACGAAATCCATCTGCGGCGCATCCGGGGCGGCGAACTCTTCCCAGTCCTTGCTGCGGAGCCCATTAGTCATGTAATTGTTATGCTGCAGTTCATAGAGAGCCCCCGGATGGACCTCACCTTTAGGGTGGCTGCCGGCGCTAAAGCCTCGGAACTTGCCGCGACCCAATCGATTGATGATGCTCTCGCCGAAGATACTGCGGGCAGAGTTGCCGGTACAGAGGAACAACACGTTGTATGTTTTGTCGGTCACAATCAATTCCCTCCTCGGGTTCGATGGGCTAATGAAATACAGTTATGCGCAACGGGGTGCGCCGGGACGATTCGGCATGCTTTCCAATGCGGCCAGATCTTCCGTAAACGGAGCCACTCCCTTCACACCATCAGCCGTTTCCCGCAACACATTGTCCACCCAGTCTGGAAGCTCGGGATTGATCCGGTAATGGATCCACAGGCCCTCTCGGCGATCACTCACCAGCTCTACCTCACGCAGGTGCGCAAGATGACGGGAAATGGTCGGCTGGGCCGCGCCAATGGCGTGGGTCAGCTCGCAGACGCAGAGTTCACCGTGTTCAAGGAGTAGCAGGAGGCAGCGCAGGCGTATTTCGTGCGCGATGGCGGGGTATAGCGTTAAGGGGGATATATTCATGTAGCCGAATATATCCTGCGCCATATATTTCGTCAATTGAATATAGTTAAAGGCCCCTGGATAAAATCGAATTGGTGCGTGATCGAGAATTGTGCTGGGCACCCCTCGGCGTCGAAGCCAAGGCCTCGGCGACAGTCAAAGAAAGGGATCTACGTGGATTTATAAAATGAGTCGACCTGACCGGCAATCAAATCGCCGCAGGTGTCGATCATTACGATGGCGATAAAGCCATATCTTTTGAATACCAGCTTGTGGGCGGCCCCCTGTGCACACTTTGGGGCTAGTAAAGCTGTTAGAAAATATCCGCTCAGTCGAGCTTCCAAAATACCATGACTACACTAATCTGACTCTCATGGTATCGCTGCTTTTCGTGCTACAGAGCGCGGAAAATGCCATGAAAAATACCCTTGATGATGCAGATTATATTATCAATTAGATTAAATTAATTGTTATATTTCAATGTGTTATAAATTCCCGTCACTCCCACTCTATTATAAATAAGCCATTTTTATCTTTTATATTCAATGGCTTATTTTCCTGCTAAATCGTAATACCATGAAAAATACCATGCTCAGAAAAGCCTTCAAACTGCTCGAAATGTGCCGATTGAGCACTGATATACAGCACCTTAGGCTACCTTCCGGGCTTTGACTTCCAGGTGTATCCCCTCCTGCTCCTGCAGGTAGTGGATAACCGCGAACAGGTTGCTCGCCTGGGGATTACCTCTTGGCCCGAACATACGCATGAGACTCTTGCTCGATTTGTCGAAGACCTGTGAGAGCTCTTCGAGCACGATCGTCGCATTGATATAGTCGCGCAGCACTGCTTTGCCGGTATCGACGTCACCGGCGAGCAGGCATTCGACCCCTTCTTGTAACAGAGCCTTGCGAAACGCCGGATCCCTTTGGGCGCGAGCCTGTATGGTGTCCTTAAAATCTTTCGTCAGAGCCATCATGTCACCTCTTGCCGTTTTCGGCGCTTATAGTCGCGCCAGTGCCCTTTCGCAGCAGAAATATCTGCATCCTGGCGCTTCTTGGTACCACCCGCCAGCAAGATTACTAGCCGGCCCCCGCCTTTGCCGAAGTAGATCCAATAACCAGGGCCAAAATCGATTCGATACCCACATAAGCCGGCACATAAATCTTTCACCGCAGCGTAATTACCTTACTGCCAATCTCAGGTGACAGAAGAGACCTTGGCCTCTTTAGATGGCTCGACTGGCATCAACTCTTCCTCCGTGGGTTCTGGCTCCAACACTTCCTCAACAGCCTGAGTGGTCGCCCGCACTGACCCGCTGGAAAGCACCGGCGCAGCGTCGATATCCTCTGCATCCATCATCGCGGCAATACGCTGTAGCGATGCCAGTAATTGAGTCTGCTCCCAATCCTGCAAATTACTAAAGCGTTCAGCAAAACTTTCCTGAAGCAATGGCGGTGATTGTTCAAGCAAAGTCAACGCCGCATCCGTTGCTTCAACCAATACACGTCGTCGATCTTCCGTATCCCGATTTCGGCGAATCAATCCGCGTTTTTCGAGTCGATTGAGGATATCGGTCACCGTTCCCTGGCTGAGGCTAACCTGAGTCGCCAGTTCACCGGCGGGCAGGCTGCCATTCTGCAATGCCTTGAGGATGAGCGCCTGAGGACCGGTCAAGCCATGACTCTCCACCAGTGTCCTGGAATGCAAATCCACGGCACGTATTACCCGCCGCAGGGCAACTATGACCTGATCCCCGATATCGTCGTGCTTGCTCATATATTCAAGATTTGGATGCAAATACTTTGTATCGTAAACATTTTCGCCATGTCTTCTGTACTTGCACCTTTAATCGCTCACCGTATTACCGTATAATTCCGTTCTTTTACAGCATTTTAGCATTTTACACCACTAGAATATTTAATTTGGACACAAAGCATCTTCCTGATATTGAACAGAGTCCGCTCTTCCGAACCATGCCAAAAAACGACCTCCATATTAACGAAAACCGCTGGCGGCACAGGCGTTTGTTTAGGAAACGGCACGTGCATCCCATGCTCCGTCCCGGGGTAATTCTGCTCGTGCTCGCTGTCCTGGTCATACTGGGCTGGTGGCTGGAATTACCGCCTTTCAACGCCATCGGCAATGGGATGTCCTGATGTTGGCCACACTGACCAGGGCTTTGCGCCAGGAGCGGCGAATACGGATACCAATAATACTGGCTCCTGCCCTGACCTGCCTGCTTACAACCGGTGCCATCCACGCCCAGACGCCTGTACCAGAACTGTCCGTGGACAATGAAACTGCCTCAGCAGGCTTCTACAGCCTGAACTGGGAAACCGACGCGGAATCTTTTGAACTGCAGGAAGCAGCATCTCCCAATTTCGAGAATACGACCACCGCTTACAGCGGTCCCGATCGGGCCACCGTCTTCTCGGGCAAAGCGGATGGCACCTGGCATTACCGGGTTCGCGCTTCGGTAGATGGCCAGCCCGGCCCATGGAGTGATCCGGTCACCGTGACGGTTGCCCACCACAACCTTGGCCGCGCTCTCATATTCCTGGCACTCGGATTTATCGTTTTTGTAGCCATCGTGCTGACGATCGTCCGGGTCAAGGAGACCGAATGACTTCCCATGAACTGCGCATCAACAGCGAGCGTTTGCGTGAAGATATGGATGCCCTCGCCCAGATCGGCCGCCGCGAGAATCACGGCATCTACCGTATGGCGTTCAGCGACGGCGACATGGCAGGCCGTGACTGGCTGCGCCAGCGCATCGAAAAGAGTGGTCTCGAATTCTTCGAGGATGGCGCCGCCAATCTCTATGCGCGCCTGAACCCGGATGCTACTGTCCCCAGCGTCATCGCCGGCTCCCATATGGATACCGTACCCGGCGCGGGCCACCTGGATGGCGCGCTAGGCGTGGTGTGTGCGCTGGAAGCCTTGCGCGTACTGAACGAATCCGGGATTGAACTGACACACCCACTGGAAGCCGTTTCATTCAGCGATGAGGAAGGCCGGTTTGGTGGCATGTTCGGCTCCCAGTCCGTTGCCGGGCGGGTGACACCCGAATACCTGCACAATGCCAGTGATCTCGACGGGGTCACACTCAGTGACGCCATGGCGGCACAGGGACTCGACGCGCGCGAGGCACTCCATGCCCAACGCAATCCCGACAGCATTCATGCCTACGTGGAACTGCACATCGAACAGGGGCCGATTCTCGACCGCAAGGGGCTCAGTATCGGCGTCGTCGATGCCATCACCGGCCTGTTCAAATGGGAGATCACCCTGACTGGTGCGGCCAACCATGCCGGCACCACACCCATGGAGATGCGCGCCGACGCGTTCCAGGGCCTCGCCGAATTCGCCGGGCAAATCGACCGGGTGCTGTCGGAATACGGCGGCCCACACAGTACAGCAACCATCGGGCGCGTGGAGTTGACACCGGGCGCAGCCAATGTGATTCCCGGACGGGCGGTGTTTTCACTCGATGTGCGTGATACCGACCACCATATCCTCGAGGCACTGAGTGATGCCTTCCGCAGAACGTTGTCGGCCATCGCGCGGCGACGTGACCTGATGTTCGAATTCACAGTGCTCAGTGAGATTGCCCCGGTGCAATGCGATGCCGCGGTGATCGCTGCTATTGATGCCTCAGTGCAGAGCCTTGGTCTCCCCGCTACGCACCTGAACAGTGGCGCGGCACATGACGCCCAGATTATCGCGGGTATCGCACCGACGGGCATGATTTTCGTACCCAGCAAGGAGGGCCGCAGTCATTCCGCGGCGGAATGGACGGCCTGGCCGGACATCGAGGCGGGCGCCAATACCCTGCTCAACACACTCAGTCAGCTGGCGACATGACCATGGAAGATGACAAGGAAAATAAACTGACAACCGAGGACTTTCTCGATGTCGATCCGTTACGCGAAGCCTACCGGGATTCCATCACGCATGCACCGGCCGTCACCCGCTCGCTCGAGTCACACAAAACCGCTTTACTGTGCATCGACATGCAGTATCTCGATGCCGCCCCCGGCTTCGGGGTGTTCGCCAGCGCCGAGGCCTCCGGCGTACCCCCCGAGGCCCAGGAATATTATTTCGATCGCCTGAAATACACCGTACTACCCAATGTGCGGCGCCTGCAGGACACCTTTCGCTCGCGTGGCCTGGAGGTCATTCACACGCGTATTCAGTCCCTGACCCAGGATGGCCGTGACCGCAGTCCCGGTCACAAGCGCCTGAACCTGCATGCCGCACCAGGTTCCCGCGAGGCTGAATTTCTTGAAGAGGTCGCGCCCCAGGAAAACGAAATCGTGATCAACAAGACCGCCAGCGGTGTGTTCAACTCGACCAATATCGGCTACATCCTGCGCAACCTGGAAATCACCGGCCTGTTCGTCACAGGTGTCTACAGCAACGAGTGCGTCTCCACGGCAATCCGTGATGCCTGTGATCTCGGCTTCTACGTCACCCTCATTTCCGATGGCTGTGCGACCGTTACACCCGAGCTGCAGCGCGCCACCATGATCACGATGAAAGATCGCTATGCACGCGTGCTGAATACCGATGAAGCGATCAATGAGATCCAGGCAGTGGTGACTACATGAACAGCATGCAAAGCGCCACTCTGGATGCCGGAACAGGCTGGCTCATACTTGCCGTATTTTCGATCATCTGGATTGCCCTGGGGGGCTACCTGGGTCGCCGTGCAATCGGGCTGGAAGGTTACATGCTGGCGGGACGCAAGGTCGGCCTGGCGCTGGGCACTGCCACGGCCATGGCCACTTGGGTCACCAGCAACACCACCATGGCCGCGCCGCAACTGGCTCTGCAGATGGGCGTGTGGGGCATGCTGGGGTACTCGCTCGGCTCGGTCGGATTGATGCTGTTCGCCCCCCTGGCAAAACGCATTCACGGCCTGATGCCCGCCGGGTTCACCAGCGGGGATTTTGTCCGGTTGCGCTACGGCAAGACGACCTGGCGGGTCTTTCTGGCGATTTCCCTGTTCTACGGATTCGGCTGGCTGGTGTCCATGGGCATGGCCGGTGGGGTACTGGTCAACGCCCTGACCGGCATCGACTACCGCATCGGCATGAGCGTGATTCTGGCAGTGTGCGTGTTCTACACGGTACTGGGTGGCCTGCGGGCGGTGATCGGCACCGACTTCCTGCAGACGCTGATCATCCTCGCCGGTGTCGTCGTACTGGCCTGGCTCGCCATCACCGAAGTGGGCTTCGAACGCATGCATGCAGCCGTACTCGCGGAACGTCCCGAGTTACTCAATCTGCTGATGCCGGCAGCGATCATGTTCCTGTTCAACAATCTGCTGTTCGGCGTCGGCGAGATCTTCCATTCCAACGTCTGGTGGAGCCGGGCCTTTGCCTTCCGCGAAGGCGTTGGATTCCGGGCCTATCTTATGGCCGGCATTTTCTGGATGCCGATTCCCGTCGTGGCGGGTTTCATCGCACTGACCGTTCCGGCCTTGGGTATCAACGTCCCCGCTGCCGACATGGTAGGCCCCCTGGTGGCCGCCAACCTGCTCGGCGCCGGTGGCGCCATAATGGTCTTCATCGTGGTGTTCGCCGCACTGGCCTCGAGCCTGGACTCACTGCTGGCCGCGACCTCGGACCTGATCCTGACGGATATCTACAAGGGCCACTTCCGCCCCCGCGCCAGCGAGATCGAACTGGCCCGCGCTGCACGCTGGGTGGTCGTAGGACTGGGCGTACTGGCCTGGCTGCTTTGCCTGCCGCGCCTCACTACCCTGGCCGAGTTGCTCTATTTCACAGGGGCATTCGTGGCCAGCACCATCTGGCCCATTGCTGCCGGCCTCTTCTGGCGTCGGACCAACCCTGCCGGTGCGGCACTCGCCATGGTTGCCGGCACCGCGACCGGACTGGCCGGTTACTTTCTGATTGGCTTCTACGTCGCCGCACTGATCTCCGCCGCAGTGTCCATGAGCATCGTGCTACTCAGCACATGGTTACGCCCGGGAGATTTCGACTGGGCTGCCCTGGCCAACGACGGAGAGGTACAGGCATGACGATCTCCGTCACTTCACTCGCCCTTCTGGTGGGCACAGCGACACTGATCACGGCACTGGCGCCTTTCGTGATGATGATCCTCTGGATCAGAGACTGGATAAGGGGACAACTATGGTAAACAAGCTGAACCCGCGCCTGCAGGAGCCGCTTGAGGAGCAGCCACTGGATACACAGGGATTCGAGCGACCGCGTAACCTGCTGAACGCCATCGACGAAGATCTGGCGCCGCTGCTTGATCTGGCCCAGCGCCCTGTGGTCTCCACCAACCAGTTTACGCGCGAACAACTGTTACAGCTCGCGCGACTGGCTGCCCGTTATGAAACCCAGCCGCAGATGATCACCCGACCGCTAACGGGCAAGATCCTCGTCAGCGCATTTTATGAACCCAGCACCCGTACGCGCCTGTCATTCGAGAGTGCCTGGCACCGACTGGGGGGCGACATCATGTCCATTACCGACCCTGCCTCGACGGGCATCGCCAAGGGGGAAACGCTGTATGACGTGGGTGAAATGCTGAACCATTACGGTGACCTGGTGGTACTGCGTGACAGCAATGAACAAGCGGTATACGAAATGCTCGAATCACTGCGCATTCCCATTATCAATGGTGGTAATGGTACCGACGAACACCCTACCCAGGCACTGGCCGACATCTATGTGCTGCTCAAATGGCGGCCCACCATCTGCCAACCTGAGCTCGACCCAACACAACGCATACGTATCGGCATCATCGGTGTGCCCGGTCGCATGCGTACGGTGCGCAGCCTGCTCGTACTGTTGGGGCTGTTCTCCGATGCGATCGCAGAAGTCGTCATCGTCAGCGACAAGGAACAGCCCTTCGCGGCCGGCCAGCGCGAAGAACTCGAAGCGGCAGGATTGACATTGCGCATTACCCGCGATCTCAATCAGTCACTACCTGACATGGATGTCATCTACATAAACACCATTGCCTGGATCGGCGATGATTACGAGGAGCTGGGCAGTCACTATCGCCTAGAGCAGTCGTCGCCCCTTAAGCCGGATTCCATCATTCTCCACCCGCTGGCACGCGGTGACGAACTGCCGCGCGAACTCGATAACACATCCCACAACTGGTACTTCGCCCAGGCCCGTGGTGCCGTGTTCATTCGCATGGCGCTGTTGTCCTCAATCATGAAAACCTTTACATAACTATGTGTGGAATAGCCGGATTCATATACGCAGACCGAAACCGCCCGGTCGACCCTGAAACACTGGTCGCGATGGCGGCCATCCAGTATCACCGCGGACCCGACGGCTATGGCTGGCAAGCCATGGAAGGCGTCGGCTTCAGCCATGCGCGCCTGTCGATCATCGACCTGGACCAGGAGCGCGGCCGGCAGCCGTTTGTGTCATCTGACGGGAACCTGATGCTGACCAAGAATGGCGAGCTCTACGATTACCAGCGCCTGCGCACGGACCTCTCGGCGCGCGGCGCGCGCTTCGTAACCAAGAGCGACTCCGAAATCATCATGCACCTCTATCCGCGCCTGGGAATAGATGACACCCTGCCCCACCTGCGCGGTGAGTTCGCATTCGCCCTGTACGACCGTGAAGAGGACACACTACACCTAGTGCGCGACCGCTTCGGCATCAAGCCGCTCTACTGGGCTGCAATCGACGGCGGCCTGGTGTTCGGTTCCGAACTCAAGGTTCTGTTTGCCCACCCGGCAGTGACACGGAAGTTCGACGCTGCGGGACTCTATCATCAACTGATGCAGACCATGGTGCCCGGTACGACCGCCTTCACCGGCGTGCACCAAGTCAGGCCCGGCCATGTGCTAACAGTGCGTCGCCGTGGCGGTCGCTTGCAGGTCGAGGAGCGCCGCTACTGGGATATGCCATTCCCGGAAGAGGACGCGCGCGGCAAGCCCGTTGATGAATCTGAATACATCGAAGGTGTACGCGAACGGCTGATCGAAGCCGTGCAGTTACGTCTCGAGGCCGACGTACCAGTCGGTTGTTACCTGTCGGGCGGTATCGATTCCTGTGCCATCGTCGGCATGGCCGCAGCCAGCACGCAGGGCTCGGTCAAGGCCTTTACCATCGGCTTTGACAGTGACGACTACGATGAGACGCCGATTGCCACTGAAATGGCCGAGGCCGCCGGCGCTGACCAGGAAATCCTCCGTCTCGAAGCGGAACATCTATATGACCACTTCGAGGAAACCCTCTGGCACACCGAGCGCACGATTTACAACACCCTGGGCGTTGCAAAGCTACTGATGAGCCGCCGCGTGAACGAGACCGGCTACAAGGTCGTACTTACCGGTGAAGGCTCCGATGAATTGTTCGGCGGCTACCCGGCCTTCCGGCGTGATATGTTCCTGTACGGCCTGGACCACCTCTCGCCTTCTGAACGCGAGGAATGGGAGGCGCTGCTGGCCGAGAATAACAAGCTGTTCAGTGGCGCCATGCTGGCCGAACAGAGCGTCGAGGACACAGCACTCACCAGCAAAGTCGGGTTTACGCCATCCTGCCTCCAGCCGTGGCTTGCCAGCAGTGCTCATGTTTCGGCCTTGCTGCACCCCGAACACCGCGAAGCACTGGCCGAATACTCGCCCGGCGCCGCCATCTCCGCAACCCTCGATGGTGATGCGCTCAGGAACCGGCACCCTCTGGACCGGGCCCAGTATGTCTGGATCAAGACCATGCTGGAAGGCCAGATTCTTACCTGGGGCGGTGACCGCGTGGACATGGCCAATGCCATGGAAGCCCGCCCGCCATTTCTCGATCACCACCTGGCCGAATACGCCGCCACGCTGCCACCCTCCATGCGCATCCACGGCCGTACCGAGAAATACGTGTTGCGTGAAGCTATGAAGGGATTACTTCCGGAAACCTTGTACAAGCGTGAGAAGTTCGCGTTTATGGCCCCACCGGCACACACCGACCCGAAAAAATGGGAAGCCATGCGGAATCTGGCCCGACGCCACCTTAACCCGCACACGATCGATGCTGCCGGCCTGCTGGATGCCAAAGGCGTAGAAGCCCTATTCAGACTGCATGAAGCACCCGACACCACCGCCGCCACCCAGACACAACTCGATGCAGTGATCAACCACCTGATCGGCGTACAGGTTCTGCATCAGCACTTCATCGCCAATGACATTCCGGCACAGGCCCGGCGCAAGGCAGCTGAACTGGGGTGGCATATTGACCAACCACAGCCTGGAACCACCGAGAACAATCGCTATGCGGGAGTATGATGATGTTGAATAAACAAACCAGACAGGATTACGGCGACGATCCCCTCGCCGTGCGCGAATCCGACACATACCAGGAAGAGTACGTCCATGCCTTCGTCGACAAGTGGGACGAACTCATCGACTGGGACGGGCGCGCCAGGGCCGAAGGAGAATTTTTTATCGAGAAACTGCGTGAACACGGGGCCAGGAAGGTCCTGGACGTAGCTACCGGGACCGGCTTTCATTCAGTGCAGCTCATCGAGGCCGGGTTCGAGGTCACCAGCGTGGACGGCAGTCCTACCATGCTGGCCAAGGCCTTTGATAACGCCCGCGAACGCGATCACATCCTGCGGACGATTCAGGCCGACTGGCGCTGGCTCAACCGCGATGTGCATGATTTGTACGACGCCGTCATCTGCCTGGGTAACTCATTCACTCACCTGCACGACGAAAACGACCGGCGCAAGGCATTGGCCGAGTATTACGCCACGCTACGCCACGACGGCATCCTGATCCTCGACCAGCGTAACTACGACGCCATCCTGGACCACCAGATCGAACCCGGGCATGACTTTTACTATTGCGGCGACGAAGTGCGCGCCACGCCGGAACACGTGGATGAGTCTCTGGCGCGCTTCCGCTACGAATTCGCCGATGGCGCCGAATTCCACCTCAATATGTTTCCGCTTCGCAAGGCCTACATGGAACGACTGATGAAAGAAGTGGGCTTCCAGCGCGTGACCACCTACGGCGATTTCAAGGAGACCTACCGCAAGACAGAACCTGACTTCTTCGTTCATGTCGCCGAGAAAAAGTACATCGATGGAGAGTAATCGTATGAACGAGAACTATTCGGGCGTCGTCAGGACGGCACAGCAATATTACGACAGTGATGATGCCGACAACTTCTACTACCATGTCTGGGGTGGCGAGGATATTCATATCGGCATCTACGAGAAACCCGACGAGGACATTGCGCGCGCCTCGCAGCGCACGGTGGATGCCATGGCTTCCCAGTACCAGACAAGTCTGGACGAGCATACCCATATCATTGATATCGGCGCCGGTTACGGCGGCTCAGCCCGCTGGCTGGCGAAAAAATACCGCTGCCCTGTCACCTGCCTGAATCTCAGCGAGGCACAGAATGCCCGTAACCGGGCCATGTCGGCCGAACAGAAACTGGACGACCGCATCGTCGTGGTTGATGGCAGTTTCGAGGATATCCCGGCTACCAATGCATTCTTTGATCTGGCCTGGTCACAGGATGCGATCCTCCATTCCGGGCAGCGTGAACGGGTGCTGGATGAAGTGAACCGGGTACTCAAGCCCGGGGGGGAATTCATCTTCACCGATCCCATGCAGGCCGACGACTGTCCCGCCGGCGTCCTGCAGCCGGTGCTGGACCGGATTCATCTCGATAGCCTGGGATCGTTTGCCTTCTACCGGCAGCAGGCGCAACGACTGGGCTGGGAGGAACTGGGCGTATTCGATCTCACGCCGCAGTTGATCACCCATTACACCCGGGTAAGGGAAGAACTGACCCGGCAGCGAAACCGGCTGGCCGGCAAGGTCTCCGACCAGTACATGTTCAACATGCTCATGGGTCTGGAACACTGGATCGATGCCGGGGAAAAGGGTTACCTGGCCTGGGGCATCCTGCATTTCCGTAAACCCGCGCCTGGTGCGGCCGCGTAACAGGCGTTTTGTTCACAAAATCTGAATCAAGGAGTCACCGTGTCACGAAATTACATCATCTCTTCCGAATCCGTTGGTGAAGGTCATCCCGACAAACTTGCTGACAACTGCTCGGACGCCATCCTGGACGCCATCCTGGAACAGGATCCCAATGCCCGCGTCGCCTGCGAGACACTGGTCAACACCGGCATGGCAATCGTCTCCGGCGAGATTACGACCAGCGCGGTGGTCGACTACATTGATGTCGTGCGCGAAACCATTCTGGATATCGGCTATAACGATGGCCGGATGGGTTTCGACGGACACAATTGCGCGGTACTGGTCGCCCTCGACAAGCAGTCAACGGATATCGCGCAAGGCGTCGATGAAGGCGCCGGTATCGATCTGGATCAGGGTGCGGGTGACCAGGGCCTGATGTACGGCTACGCAACCAACGAGACCGATGCGTTCATGCCGATGCCCATCCAGTACGCCCACCAGCTCACCGCCCGGCAAGGCGAATTGAGAAAACAGGGCACCCTGCCCTGGTTGCGGCCGGACTGCAAATCACAGGTCTCGGTCCGGTATGAAGGTAATACGCCGAAGGCGATCGAGGCAGTCGTGTTGTCCACCCAGCATGATGAGGAAGTCGCCCATGATGAGCTGTCAGAAGCCGTGATGGAAGAAATCATCAAGCCGACCCTGCCGGCGAATATGCTGTCCGATAAAACGGAATACTTCATCAACCCGACCGGACGTTTTGTGATTGGTGGTCCCGTGGGTGACTGTGGCTTGACGGGCCGAAAGATTATCGTCGACACCTATGGTGGCGTCGGCCGTCACGGCGGTGGTGCCTTCTCGGGCAAAGACCCGTCCAAGGTGGATCGCTCGGCTGCCTACGCTGCACGTTATGTGGCAAAGAACGTGGTCGCAGCCGGTCTGGCAGACAAGTGCGAAGTACAGCTGGCCTATGCCATCGGCATCGCACGCCCGGTTTCCATCCATGTGGAATCCTTCGGTACAGCCCATGTCGCCGAAGAAACCATCGAGGCCCTGATTGCGGAACACTTCGATCTGCGACCCAAGGGCATCGTGCAGATGCTGGACCTGTTACGCCCGATCTACCGGCAAACGGCCAGCAACGGGCATTTTGGCCGTAGTGAGCCGGACCTGACCTGGGAATATACTGACAAGGCCGATGCCCTTCGCTCGGCCGCGGGTCTTAAAATCGCCTGACCGTGTCCGCGCACCTCGAACTGATTCAGCTCAGCAAGGTCTTCGGTGCAGGCCCGAAGGCCGGCAGGAAGGCGCTGCAACAGGGGCATTCCAAATCGGAGCTACTTGCCTCCAGCGGATATGTCATCGGCGTGCGCGATGTCAGTCTGCGTATCGAACCGGGTGAACTCTTCGTCGTGATGGGGCTGTCCGGTTCAGGCAAATCCACCCTGGTACGCATGATAAACCGGCTCATCGAGCCAACGACAGGCCGGGTGATGCTTGACGGAGTCGATGTGACCGCAATGTCCACGCGCGAGCTGGTCGCACTACGCCGGGACAAGATGAGCATGGTATTCCAGTCCTTTGCGCTACTGCCACATCTAACTGTGATCGACAATGTCGCGTTTGGTTTGCGCGTATCCGGTGTTGACAAAAAAGAGGCCCGACGCCGAGCCCTGGAAGCCTTGCAACTTGTGGGTATCCCTGAGGTGGCCGACCACCGGCCCAACCAGCTCTCCGGCGGCATGCAGCAGCGCGCCGGACTGGCGCGCGCCTGGGTGACCGAACCGGAAATCTTGCTGATGGATGAGGCCTTCTCGGCCCTGGATCCCCTCATCCGCACCGAAATGCAGGATGCCTTGCTCGATCTGCAACGCACCGCGCAACGCACCATCGTCTTCATCTCCCACGACCTGGCCGAGGCAGTTCGTATTGCCGATCGTATCGCCGTCATGGCCGAAGGCGAAATCTGCCAGGTCGGCACACCGGCGGAGATCATCGACAATCCTGCCGACGAATACGTCCGCGCCTTCTTTCGCGACTTTCAACCCGGCCGCCTGTACACCGCCGGCGACATTGCCCGGCCCGTTGATACGCCTCCTGTCGGAGAGCCGGTCTCCGCCAGCAGCCTGCTGGAAGACATCCTGCCGCGCGCGGCCGCCAGCGAGGCGCCCCTACCCGTCGCCGATGACGACGGCAACATCATCGGTAGCATTGAACGCACCCGCCTGTTGCAGGCGCTGGCGAAAGGCAGGGACGCATGAGCTTCGACATCCCGGTCGACCGCTGGGCCACGGCACTGGTCGAGTTTCTCCTGGATCATGCGCAGGACCTATTCGACATCATCAGTGCCGGACTGGACACACTGACGTTCGGCATCGAAGAAGCACTCCTGCTGCCGCCGGCGTGGTTGTTGATCGGTCTGCTGACCGGCCTGGCCGGTTGGCGTACCCACTGGCGCTTCGCGGTTTTTACCGCCGCCGCGCTGGCATTGATCGTGGGGATGGGGCTATGGACCGAGACGGTGGCAACACTGGCACTGGTCATCGCAGCCACACTCGTCAGCCTGTTGCTGGGCATCCCGCTCGGTATCTGGGCCGCGCGTAACGATACCGTCGAACGCATTGTCCGACCGGTGCTGGATTTTATGCAGACCATGCCTGCATTCGTGTATCTGATTCCCGCGGCCATGTTTTTCGGGCTGGGCCGGGTCCCGGGGGTCGTCGCCACCATCATCTTTGCCATGCCGCCCGCCGTACGCCTGACCAACCTGGGCATACGCCAGGTACCGAAAGAACTGGTTGAGACCGGTCTTGCCTTTGGTTGTACTGCTGGCCAACTGCTCCTGAAAGTGCAGTTGCCGACGGCCCGGCCCTCGATCATGGCGGGTGTCAACCAGACTATCATGCTGGCCCTGTCCATGGTGGTGATCGCCTCCATGATCGGCGCGGGCGGACTGGGTGATACCGTGCTGCGCGGTATTCAGCGACTGGATGTCGGCTTGGGCTTCGAGGGTGGCCTGGGCGTGGTGATTCTCGCCATCATTCTTGACCGCATTACACAGAGCTTCGGGAAATAACCACCGGATACCCCGGAGACCACAATGAAAAACTGGCTGCGATTATGGTTTGTCGTCTTTTTTATCAGTACTGCTCATGCGGCTGACAAGCCACCGCTGCGCATTGGCTGGACTGCCTGGTCGGATGCCGAAGCCGTAACCAAACTGGCTGCAAAAATTCTTGAGACTCGACTCAATCAACCTGTCGAATTGGTGTTGCTGGATGTCGGCATCCAGTACCAGGGACTCGCCAATGGCGACATCGATGCCATGCTCATGGCCTGGTTGCCACTCACACATAAACCGTACATGGATAAAGTTGGTGACCAGGTAGTAAACCTTGGCCCACTGTACACCCGTGCCCGGCTGGGCTGGGTTGTTCCAGAGTATATACCCAAAGACCAGTTGAACAGCATCGAGGACCTCAAGGACCGCAAGGTGATGCGCAAACTGGGCAACCAGATCCACGGCATCGATCCGGGAGCAGGTCTGATGCAGGCTTCAGAAAAAGCTATTGAAGATTACGGACTGGATCGTTACCGCCTGATCTCGTCATCGGGCGCCGGCATGACTGCCGCCCTGACGCGGGCGATCAAAAGGAATAACTGGATCGTTGTGACAGGCTGGAGCCCACACTGGATGTTCGCGCGCTGGAACCTGCGCTATCTCGAAGACCCGCGAGGCTCACTGGGCGGCCGGGAACGCATCCACGCCCTGGTGCGCAAGGGTTTCTACCAGGATTTTCCGGTGGAAGTGACAGAATTCCTCAGTCGCCTGTATATCCCTTTGCAGGAACTGGAAGCCATCATGGCTCAGGCCAATGACAGTTCTTATGAAAAGGCTGTGGATGATTACATTAAACAACACCCCAACACAGTGAACTATTGGGTAATGGGTAAAATCGATCCAAATTGATATAGAACAACTCAAAGCTTCAGCCAATTCTTTCATGATTGTGCATTTGAGTAGCGCCTCGGACAAAGACTGAACTGAAAAATGGACGAAGTCGTAAAATCCTCGTTAATACTTTTCGTGTTGATCAACCCCTTTATTCTCAGCGTCTATCTGATTGAATTAATCAAAGGGCTGGATTTTAAAGTGCTTTCCGGACAACTCATTCGTGCCGGCCTGATCAGCTATATCGTATTTCTTTTATTTGCCTGGGCCGGCGAGGCTATGTTCGAGAATGTTTTCCAGATTCGCTTTATTTCCTTCATGATCTTCGGTGGTGTCACATTCCTGATCGTCGGCATACGGCTAATCCTTGGCATAGGCCCGCCTGTGGAGACGCTACGCCCTCAGTCCGGCGAATTGTCTGGCGCCATAGCCATGCCGTTCATTGTCGGGCCAGGCACCATCAGTGCCAGCGTACTGGCAGGCAGCCGGTTGTCATATCCCGATGCGGCGCTTGCGATAGGCCTTGCGCTGGCAGTAGCCATCGCCGCTATCGTTCTTCTTAAAAAGATTCATGATGTGGTGCGCGAACGTGACGAACGATATGTTGCGCGTTATATGGACATTGCTGGCCGAGTTACGGCTTTGTTTACCGGATCATTTGCCATCGAGTTGATCCTCAAAGGTATTGAGCGATGGATGGCGATACAGTAATTGAAGAGTACAACAACAAATTATCACAGTAGTACAAAAACGTCTTCGTCACTATGAAGAACTCTTCGGTGTCACGTTCGGCTACTCGTTGCATGAATGCAGATCGTGACCTAAATCACGCCACGCTCGTTAAGAAGGTGATATCTGAGTGCCGACCGCTGATACCATGATTTCGCCAACCTGCCACTCATGGCATCACTGCTTTCTGCGTTACAGCGCGCTGAAAATACCATGAAATATACCATTGATGATGCAGATTATATTATCAATTGGGTTATTTTTATCATTATTAATCAATTGGTTATGAATTTCCGTCACTCCCACTCGATTGTAAATAAGCCATTTTTATCTTTTAAATTCAATGGCTTATTTTACTGCTAAACTGTAATACCATGAAAAATACCATGCTCAAAAAATTACTGCTAAATGGTCGAAAAAATTTTTGATTCGCACCGCCACACAGCCTCTCTGATTTCAACCCGGCTCACATAAATACAAAGTTTGACAATCTTTGTATTTCGACCTAGCATTCTATATGAAAGCACCTACCCTCGGAGGCCATTATGCATATTTCACTAACTCCTGAACTGGAATCTCGCGTTAAAGCCAAAGTGGAAACCGGTTTTTACAACAATGCGAGTGAAGTCATCCGTGAGGCGCTCCGTTTTATGGAAACCCATGAAGACTGGATTCATGAAATCAAACTGGCTCGGCTACGTGAGCAACTGAAAGTCGGAGTGGACCAACTAGACCGTGGAGAAGGTATCGCAATCGAATCAAGATCGGCGCTCGACACCTTGTTTGACGATATCAAGAGCTGACCTTCATGGCTTCCCGGCTGCTCGTCATTGCGCCTGCCGCTAAAAATGACCTCAAAGAAATTTACCAATACGGCCTGCGACAGTGGGGACAGTCACAATCCGAAAGCTACCTGTCCACCATTAAGAAGCAATTCTGGTTGCTGACTCGGCAACCACTTATGGGCACCGAGCGCCCCGAACTCCTGCCAGATACCAGAAGCCTCCCTACACAAAGCCATACCCTGTTTTACCGTGTAACCGCCAACAGGGTTGAAATCATCCGGGTACTACATGGCCGTCAGGATCCACAACGCCATCTGAAATAGCCGGGCATAATCCATATTGCCTTGGTACACATGGGCAGCAGGTATTGCAGGTTTCCGGATTGCTCCAGAACGCGAGTTATTCAAGCTCCCTGATACCATGCCAGCATCAATTTACCTTTCATGGTATCGATGTCTGCTGCCTTGCTATACGCAATAAATACCATGAAAAATACCATTGATGATGTAGATTACATTGTCAATCAGATTGTTTTTATTCTTATATTTCAATATGTTATAAATTCAAGTCACTCCCACTCGATGGTGGCAGGCGGTTTGCTGGAGATGTCGTAGGCCACCCGGGAAATGCCCTGGACCTCATTGATGATTCTGCGTGCCACCTCTTCGAGAAACTCGAATGGCAGATGAGCGAACTTGGCGGTCATGAAATCCACCGTCTTCACCGCCCTGAGAGTGACGACATACTCATAAGCCCTGGCGTCCCCCACCACACCGACAGACTTGACCGGCAGAAAAACGGCAAAGGCCTGGCTGACTTCGTCGTAGAGATTGTGCTTGTAGAGTTCTTCGATGTAGATGTGATCGGCCTGCCGCAGCAGATCGGCATACGCCTTTTTCACCTCGCCGAGAATGCGCACCCCAAGACCCGGTCCGGGAAAGGGGTGGCGGTAGATCATTTCGTAGGGCAGACCCAGTTCGACACCGATCTTGCGGACCTCGTCCTTGAACAGCTCGCGCAGGGGCTCGACCAGCTCCAGCTTCATATAGTCGGGCAGCCCCCCCACATTGTGATGGGACTTGATGACATGGGCCTTGCCAGACTTGGCGCCCGCCGATTCGATCACATCGGGATAGATGGTGCCCTGGGCGAGAAAGGAGACATCTTCCAGCTTGCCGGCCTCCTCCTCGAAGATATCAATGAAGAGGTTGCCGATAATCTTGCGCTTCTGCTCAGGTTCGGCAATCCCGCTCAACGCCTTGAGAAAGCGATCCTCCGCATTCACCCGAACCACCTTGACACCCATATGTTCGGCGAAGGTGGCCATCACCTGGTCGCCTTCATTGAGGCGTAACAGGCCGTTATCGACAAACACGCAGGTCAGCTGATCGCCGATGGCACGATGCAGCATCGCCGCCACGACGGAGGAGTCGACACCACCGGAGAGACCCAGCACGACCTGCTTTTCACCAACCTGTTCACGCACATGGTGGAGGGTGTCTTCTATGATCTTGCCCGGCGTCCACAACACCTCACAACCGCAGATTTCGAACAGAAAACGCTCGATGATGCGTTGGCCCTGGCGGGTATGGGTCACTTCGGGATGGAACTGCAGACCATAGTAGTCACGGGATTCATCGGCGATACCGGCGATGGGTGCATTCTCCGTCTCGCAGATCACCTTGAATCCCTCGGGAAGGGACTCCACGCGATCGCCATGACTCATCCAGACATCCAGCAAGCCATATCCCTCCTTGCTGGTATGGTCCTCGATATCCTTGAGCAGCCGGGAGTGGCCCCTGGCGCGCACCTGAGCGTAACCATACTCATGCCTGTCTGACGAGGCCACCTCGCCACCAAGCTGAGCCGCCATGGTCTGCATGCCATAGCAGATTCCCAACACCGGCACGCCAAGCTCGAATACCTCGTTTGGCGCCGCCGGGGCCTCATTGGAGGTTACCGTCTCCGGCCCCCCGGAGAGGATGACACCGGCCGGTTTCACGCCGCTTAATCCCTGATCGGGATTGTCGTAGGGATAGATCTCGCAATAGACACCCGCCTCGCGCACGCGGCGGGCGATCAACTGAGTATATTGGGAGCCGAAATCGAGGATCAGGATCCGATGGGCATGGATATCAGTCGTCATGTCAATCGCGCCGATAGTTGGGGGCTTCTTTGGTGATGGCGACGTCATGGACGTGGGACTCGGTAACCCCCGCATTGGTGACCCGCACGAACACCGGCTTGGTGCGCATCTCATCGATGTTGGCACAACCGGTATAACCCATGCTGGAGCGGATCCCGCCGATCACCTGGTAGATGACACCGACCACAGGCCCCTTGTAGGGAACCCGGCCTTCAATACCCTCCGGCACCAGTTTCTCCTTTTCATTGGTCTCCTGGAAATATCGGTCGCTTGAGCCATCCTTGCCGGACATGGCGCCCAGTGAACCCATACCCCGATAGGATTTGTAGGAGCGGCCCTGGTAGATCTCCACCTCGCCGGGAGCCTCGTCGGTACCGGCAAACATGCCTCCGATCATGACCGAATAGGCGCCTGCAGCCAGGACCTTGGCGATATCCCCTGAGTAGCGCAGGCCGCCATCGGCAATCAGCGGCACGCCGGTACCTTCAAGGGCCTTGGCAACGTTCGTTACCGCAGTCACCTGGGGCACACCCACGCCGGCAACAATGCGTGTGGTACAGATGGAACCGGGACCTATTCCCACCTTGACCGCATCCGCGCCCGCTTTGATCAGATCTTTGGCCGCTTCCCCGGTGGCGATATTACCACCGATCACCTGCACATCGGGATACTCCTTCTTAACCCAGGCAACCCGGTCAAGCACGCCCTGGGAGTGGCCGTGGGCGGTATCCACCACCACCACATCGACACCGGCCTTGACCAGCGCATCCACCCGCTCCTCGGTACCCGCGCCGACACCCACCGCGGCACCCACTCTGAGACGTTCATGTTCATCGCGACAGGCGCCAGGATAGTCTTTGGCCTTCTGAATATCCTTTGCCGTAATCATGCCGCGCAGTGAGAAATCGTCATCCACCACAAGCACCTTCTCGATACGGTGTTTATGCAGTAGTTGCAGCACCTCGTCGCGGCTCGCACCTTCCTTGACTGTAACCAAATTCTCCTTTTTAGTCATAATGTTACGTACAGGATCATCCATCTTTCGCTCGAATCGCAGATCCCGGCCAGTGACAATGCCGACCAACTCTTTACCGTCCACAACCGGTACCCCGGAGATATTTCTCGCCCGGGTCAGCTCGACAACCTCGCCGATACTGACATAGGGCCCGACCGTTATGGGTTCACGAATGACGCCGCTCTCATATTTCTTGACCTTGGCGACCTCGGCGGCCTGCTGCTGCGGGGTCATATTCTTGTGCACGATGCCTATACCCCCTTCCAAGGCCAGTGCAATGGCGAAACGGGCCTCGGTCACGGTGTCCATGGCAGCGGAAACCAGGGGGATACTGAGCTCAATCCCACGAGTCAGCTTGGTCCGTAGATCTACATCTTTAGGGAGCACCTGAGAGTGGGCCGGTACCAGAAGTACGTCGTCGAATGTGAGGGCTTCCTCGATTACACGCATAGCATTTATTCCGGCAGGTGGGGTGAAATAAACCGGGCATTATAGGAGGTGCCGGTTGGCCGGTAAACCGTTAACCATAAATATCCTATAAATCAAAAATATAGAGTCTCGACAAAACGCTATCGCGAGCCTGGCGATCTACCCCTCACTACACATTGCCTGGCTGACTCCGTCCGGCGCAAGGTTAGGCAGGAACCGATAAAGGTAATGAGGCCGCTGCAACATGAAATATTACCCAACATTCGGTTTTCAAAGCGCTATGCTTCTGATAAGGACTGTATTTCACGGAACTGCAACTATGCGGAGACGAGCTGTCAATACTATTGGAAGGTATTTCCTGCTCTTTTCAATCCTTTTAGTAGACGCCATTCAAGCCGATCAATCGGCTACTTTGTTAAAAGTCGGCATCTATAACAATCCACCCCTTGTCACTCTCAATCAGACAGGGAGTCCCGGTGGCCTGTTCATAGAGACTCTCAATGAAATCGCTTCCAAAGAGGGCTGGAAACTCTATTACGTAGCCGGCACCTGGAGCGAAAACCTGCAGCGCCTTGCCACCGGCAGGATAGACCTGCTGCCGGCCATAGCAATCAACACAGCCAGACAACAACGGTTTTTATTCATCGAGCAAGGTCTGGTCAGCAATTGGGCGCAGATTTTCATTCCTGAAACGTCACCGGTCAAGTCGTTTCCTGACCTGGACGGGAAACGTATCGCCGTATTGCGGGATGATGTGTATATCACTGGTGCGGGCGGTCTTGAATCCCTGTGCGAATCGTTCCTCATCACCTGTGATCTCATCGAATACGACACCTATGACAGGGTCCTGCGCGCCGTCTCCCTAGGGAATGCGGACGCCGGCCTGGTCAACCGCCTGTTTGGCGCCACACGGGGTCATATCTACCCTGCCATCGCCAGTCCCATTGTACTGATGCCTCAGGATATACGTCTTGCCATATCGCGAAAATCACCCAGCGCCGAATACATAAAGAAACGGCTGGAATACCATTTGGCGATCATGAAAACCGATGACCTTTCAGCCTACCAACAAAACCTGAGGAGCTTATTCGAGCCGGAAGCAACCATAGAGGAGAAGATACCGACCTGGATATTGCAGGTACTCCTGATGAGCAGTCTTGTGATCATCGCACTGTTTATCTTGGCGCAGATCCTCAGCCTGAAACACAACCGCAAGAGTCAAAAACTAATTACCCAGGAGGCACAATATCGACAGTTCTTCAACGGCGTTGCCATTGCGCTCTGTGAGGGTGACAGCTCCAGAGCCTTGATCAAACTGCAGGAACTCACCGACTCAGGCGTGAAGGATATCCGCAGTTATTTAGACAACCATCCACAAGAGCTTGCTGAATATATTCAGCTGATCCGCATCGTGAACGCAAACCCGGCCACCCTGCGGCTTTTCGCCGTCGACACTTTGTATGAACTGCAACATTGGCTGCCGGAGAGCTACACGCCTGATGTGTTCACCGCATTCAAGGAGTTTCTCATCGCAAGCAGCGAAAAAAAGCGGGTATTCACTGCGGAGATCTCCATACTTGCAGCCGATGGCAGACCGATACAGCTGCTGATCTCTTTTCCTCTCTCACACACCATTGACGAGGCTCGCCGTATTCCTGTCTCGATCATGGACATCAGTCTGCAACGGGATACAGAAAGACAACTCTCCCTGGTCATCAAAGGCGCCACGCTGGGCTTCTGGGATTGGAACCTGACTACAAACGAGTTGACGGTGAACAGCAGATGGATGGATATGCTGGGATTGTTGCCGGATGACCTGAAAGGCAATATCGAGGATTGGCGCAGCCGCCTACACCCAGCGGATAGAGAACGGGTGATGCCGATCATTATGCAGCATATCGAGGATGGCATTCCCTACAATGTGGAGTTTCGAATGCGCCACAGCGATGGCCGCTGGATATGGATCGAGGGTTCTGGCGGCGCCGTGGAACATGAACCGAGCAGCAACCGCCCCACTCGCGCCTGCGGCACCCATCAGGATATCTCTGATCGAAAGCGGGCAGCCGATACCATGCATACGCTAATGCGCAGCATGGTGGGCATCACCGACGGTGATTTCTTCAAGCATGTCGCACAGGAACTATGCCGCTGGTTCGATGCCGATGGGGCCAATATCGGCGAGCTGATCGGTAACGACCGCATCAAGGCCCTGGCGACCATTGTCAACAACAAATCCATTGATGACTTTGAATACACACTTTCAGGAACGCCCTGCGATGTCGTGGTCAAAGATGGCGCCCGCCTCTACACACAGGGAGTACAGGACCTGTTTCCCGGCGACGAAAATCTGGCCTTACTGAAGGCTCAGGGCTATGCCGGCACACCGATCAAAGATCGTACAGGCAGGGTAACAGGTATCGTCTGGGTTACATCGAGTAAACCCTTGTTCATGGAACATGAATGGGTGGATGTGATGGATATTATCGCCGCCCGGGTCAGTGCCGAGATCGAACGCATGCACGCGATGGACCGACTGGAACACCAGGCCACATTCGATGCCCTTACCGAACTGCCGAATAGACGCTTATTGCTGGATCGCCTCAGTCAGGCAAGGGCTCGCTGCCTGCGACACAACCACCGTGGCGCGGTCATGTTTATGGACCTGGACCATTTCAAGACCATTAACGACTCCTTGGGACACAATATCGGGGATCTGCTGCTGCGGGAGGTGGCCATTAGATTGACTGAGCAGATCCGCGATGAAGATACTGCCTCCCGACTCGGTGGCGACGAATTCGTGGTGCTGTTTTCTGAATTGAGCGGAGACCCGCAGCTGGCGGCGCAGCAGGCCCAACAAGGTGCGAATAAGATTCTCAGGACCATATCGGAGCCTTTTACGATCAGCGGTAACGAACTTCACATCACACCCAGTATCGGTATCGTGATTTTCCCGATGAACAATGAAACCGCTGACGATATCCTCAAATTTGCCGATACCGCGATGTACCGGGCCAAAGATGCCGGTCGCAATACCATCCGCTTCTTTCTTCCGGGGATGCAGCAGGCGGCAGAGGAGCATCTGCGTCTGCAGCACGACCTCAGGCTGGCACTGGCAAACGACCAGTTACTTCTCCATTTCCAGCCCCAGTACAACAGCGAGGAAGAGTTGGTGAGCGCTGAAGCACTGTTGCGCTGGAATCATCCACAACAGGGTGAGATCAAACCCAATATCATTCTTCCCGCGGCCGAGGAGTCGGGACAGATCCTACCGATCAGCGAGTGGGTGCTGAGACATGCCCTGATGCTGAGCAAACCATGGGTGCAGGAACCGAACAATCTCAGACGCATCGCAGTCAACATCAACGCTATACATTTTCACCAGGTCAGTTTTACCGATCAGGTCAAGACTATTTTGAGGGAGACCTCATTCAATCCGAACAGGCTGACCCTGGAAATCCATGAACACACCCTGGCGGAAAACCTCAATGAGGCGAAACAGAAGATTCTCGCATTGAAGCAGCTTGGGGTCAGATTTTGTATCGACAGCTTTGGAATAGGCTATGCCTCTATCGCCTACTTGAGACAGTTGCCACTGGATGAACTGAAGATCGACCGTAGTTTCATCAGGGATATCACCAGCGACCCCAAAGACGCCAAACTGGTACAGACAATCATTACCATCGCTCATCAGATGGAGATCGAAGCTGTTGCAGTCGGCGTCGAAACAAAGCAACAATTGCAATTTCTGCGTGACAACGGCTGCAGGATATTTCAAGGTTACTACTTTGACCGTCCGTTACAACCGGAAGCGTTAGAATCCAGCCTGAAGAAACAGCCAGCTTGAATACCACAACCAGCGACATTCCCCAGAGAGATATCTATACGGTTTCCCGCCTGGTGCGTGAAACACGTTCGGTACTCGAGAACAGCTTTCCGCTGATCTGGATCAGCGGCGAGATCTCCAACCTGGCTCAACCGGCCTCGGGGCATATCTATTTCAGCCTCAAGGATGAGATCGCCCAGGTTCGCTGCGCCATGTTCCGCATGAAGCGCCAGCGACTGCGTTTTCAACCGGAGAACGGGCAGCAGGTGATGCTGCGCGCCAAGGTAAGCCTGTATGAAGCACGCGGCGAGTTCCAACTGATCGCGGAACATATGGAGCCGGCAGGAGAAGGGGCCTTGCGACTTGCCTTTGAGCAGCTCAAGCAGAAACTTGCAGCGGAAGGCCTTTTCGAAGCTGCTCACAAACAAGCAATCCCCGGCATGCCGAGGCAGGTCGGTATTATCACTTCACCGAGCGGCGCCGCGATTCGGGATCTGCTCACCGTGTTGAAGAGACGCTTCCCCGCATTGCCTGTGGTCATCTATCCGGTCCAGGTCCAGGGTGATGGGGCGGCAAAACAGATGGTGCATATGCTGCAACTGGCCAATCAGCGTAATGAATGCGATGTATTGATCCTGAGTCGCGGCGGCGGATCGCTGGAGGACCTGCAGGCATTCAACGACGAAAGTCTTGCCCGTGCCATTCATGCATCCAGGATTCCACTGGTCAGCGGTATCGGCCATGAAATCGACTTCACCATCGCCGACTTTGTCGCCGACCAACGGGCACCCACGCCATCGGCGGCGGCTGAACTGGTATCTCCCGACCAGGCAGCCTGGTTGAAGCAGCTGCACCAGCTAGGCCAACGTCTTGACCTGATCCAGACGAGACGTTTACGACATCACCAGGAGCAGCTCTCCACACTCCGGAACCGTCTCCTCAGGCAACACCCGAGCCAACGCCTGCAACAACGCGCTCAACGGCTTGACGAACTCAACCAGCGCCTCAGACAAACCCAGCAGCTCTACCTCGTTAACTTGCAACACAGATTGGAAAAGCTGTGGTCCAGCCTCACGCGCCTATCCCCGCAACAACGCATCGAGAATCAGCGCCACCACTATCAGTTATTTGCGGAAAGGCTGCAACGCGCCATGGAACGCAGCCTTCTGGATAGCCGAACGAAATTGAACCAACTGGCAAGAGACCTGCACACCCTCAGCCCGCTGAATACCCTGAGCCGGGGCTATGCCATAATCAGCCGTGAAGAGGATGGCCATATCCTTCATGCCAGCAGCGAAGTCGAGAGAGGTGACCGGGTAAATGCCAGACTCAGCCAGGGCAGCCTTGTTTGCCGGGTCGAAGATATCAACCCGGCAGCGAAAAAAGAGTCATAACTCGTCAGAGCGGATCACCATCATCTTCTCAATCTGCATATCACGCATGGTATGGGGTATGCCGCCAACGCCCATACCTGACTGGCGCAAACCCGCAAAGGGCATCCAGTCGACACGAAAGGCGGTGAAATCATTGATCATCACCGCCGATGCGTGCAAGCGTTTATAACCTCGCAGCGATCGCTGCAGGTTATTGCTGAAGACCGCCGCCTGAAAGGCGAAGGGCAAGGCATTGGCCTGATCGATGGCCAGATCCATATCATCATAGGCATAGACACAAACCACCGGTCCGAAGACCTCCTGGGTACTCACCTTTGCGTCCGCCGGTGGATTGTAGAGCACTGTCGGCTGATAACAGGTTTCCGACAAGGGTTGGCCGCCACAGATCAGTTCAGCGCCCTGTTCTATCGCCTCGCTGACCCAGGCATGGATTCGCTCCACTTCACGGGGCCGGATCAGCGGACCTATGGCTGTCTCCTCGAGTGTCGGGTCGCCCACTCGCATACTGTTTCCTTCGGTTGCCAGGCCATCCGCGATACGGCGCGCAATCGACTGATCGGCGAACACCCTCTGCACGGACACGCACACCTGTCCGGCATGGTAGAAGGCACCCTTGGCAAGCAGCGGCAGGGTATCGTCGAGATCGGCATCGGCTTCAACAATCACCGGTGCAAGGCCACCATGTTCGAGAGCGCATCTCGTGCCTGGCGCCAAATGGGATCGTAAATGCCAACCCACCCTCGCACTGCCGATGAAACTGAAGAAATCGACCCGGGGATCGGTCACCAACTTCCCTGCAACCTCCAGATCCGCGGTGACCAGCGCCTGCGCCCACGCCGCAGGCAGGCCCGCTTCTCTGAGTATCTCGATGAATCGCATACAGGAGAGCGGGGTATCCTCGGCCGGCTTGATGATCACGGGGCAACCGGTGGCAACCGCCGGAGCGACTTGATGCACAATCAGGTTGAGGGGATGGTTGAAGGCACTGACGGCCACCACCACCCCAATCGGCTCCCGGTGGGTGAATGCGACCCGTCCGCTGGATGCAGGATTGACCCCCATGGGAATCTCTTCACCGGCTTCGGTGCGCAGAGTCTCGATGCAGATTGCAATACCATCAATAGCACGCGCCACTTCGATACGTGAGTCGATGAGGGGCTTGCCGCCCTCTCTTGCCGCTTCCAGTGCCAGTGACTCAGCCCTTTCGGCCATCAGCTCGGCGGTTCGCCTCAGGATTGCAATCCGATCCGACAACGCCAACCATCCGTCACGTTCATCAAACAGATTACGCGCAACAGTCAAGGCCTGCTCCACACCATTCTCATCCACAGTGTCGATGGTTGCGATCGGAGCCAGATCGAATGGCGCGACCACCTGCATTCGGCCTGCGGATTCGATCCCGGCAGCGATCATATGGGGGTAGTGGCTCAATGGGGACATCGAGACCTCCTTGACAGCAAGTATTGCCGCTCCAAACTAAAAGTCTACTTGGCTATCAGCTCTTTTGCCTGTTCGACCCAGCGCTCCCGCTCGATTCTCCCCTTGAAGTTCAGCCTTTGTGAGAAATCCTCAATTTCCGCACTACTCCAGGCTGCAATCTGGGCATAACTTTTAACCCCATATTCCTGTAGTTTCTTCTCGATGACAGCGCCGATGCCTTTAATCATCTGGAGATTATTCCTGTTTTTGGCCGCTGACTGGCTGGCCGCAGGTTTATTCGCCGCAGGTTTATTGACGGTACGTCGCTTGGTTACCGGCGAAGCCTTTCTGGCACCTTCGTCCAGCAGCTTTCGCAATGCCTTGAACTCCTTCTCCAACACATCCACCCTGGCCTTCAGGGCTTTGTGATGGTCAGAGGTGGTGAATCTTTTTTTAAGTTTTTTCTGAATTTTGTCTTGCAGTGCATTACTTGATTTACTCTTCTTGGACATCAAACTTCCCCTTATTCATGTGGTTATTTTTCCAGTCTAAGTATTTATTATGGAACAAAAATACTGTTTTTTCAGGAATGATGGAGAGGTTATTTACCAACCGGACATTTATCAGCCTAAAATCATGACCACTTCGGCGGGTACCCGTCTGACCCTTTTCATATTCATCCATCAGCCGGGATTCACTCATGGGCCATTTAGACTTTATCAACCTGTTGGCGGATAGACGCAGACAGGTGTTTTATCGTCTAAAGTTCAGATATACGATTCACCATCACATCTTGGATGGCTATAACACCAATACATCAGAGGAGATACCGATGCTGGTAAGCGACTATATGAGTTCCACACCCATCACCGTTCAGCAAGAGGATAATTATGATCTGGCTTTCGAGATCATGGAAAAGAAAAACATGCACCACCTGCCGGTTGTAGACAACGAGAACCAAGTGGTCGGCATCGTGACACGACGGGATCTTCAACTCGCTGCCCGCTATTTCAAAGAGGCTCCGGTGGAGATCGCCGAAGTCATGCATACCCCTGTATTCACCACTTTTGCAAGCACTCCCCTTGCCTCGGCGGCCAAGCAGATGAACGACAACCGGATCGGCTGTCTGCCGGTTATCGGCGATGACAAACATGTCGCCGGCATGCTCACCGAAACCGATCTCTTCCGTGCACTGACCGATTTACTGGACAGTTAGCAGACGAGTAAAGCTAATCCAATTTTAGAATCACTGACTAATGCCCGACCGTGCGCCCACCACGACCGGTTAACAGGCCCTGCGCCGCTCAATCATCACTGTGCAGAAAAAGGTTCATCACCTTCTTGAAAAATCCGCCCGGCGCAATGGTGATCTGGGCATTGTCGTGGTTGATCTCTTCCATTGCATAGCCGGTGACTTCCACACCGGCTTCGCGGTACATTTCGCTGGAGAGTTTCAGGTCGTCGGCCCATCGGGAGAGAAAATCCCCACTGGGTGCGATGTAGACGATACGCCCCACCTCCTCCTGGATCAGTTTTGATGCACAGCGCGGGCAGGGCGGATGAGTGACATAGACAGTACAGCCGGTGAGATCACGCTTGGCGAAGATCATTGCATTCTCTTCAGCATGAATGGTCAGGTTGAGCTTGCAGTCGCGGTCGCCCAGCCGCTCCTGTTTATCCTCCACACCGGCTGCGAATCCGTTGTAGCCAAGTGAGATGATGCGGTTCCCATCGGTGATAACAGCGCCGACCTGGGATGAGGGATCCTTGCTCCAGGCTGAGATATAGGCCGCCAGCCCGAGAAAGCGGGTATCCCATTTGGTCATTAGCGTTGATCGTCGCCTGTCGGCGCAACTTTGGCTGCCGCCTCTTCCATCATTTTCTTCAATTCACCACTCTGGTGCATCTCCAGGGTAATGTCGCAACCGCCGATCAGATCACCATCGATGTAGATCTGTGGGAAGGTCGGCCAATCGGCATAGCGCGGCAGGTTCTCGAAGATCTCCTGATCGGCGAGCACATTGACGTAGGCGAATGGCACCCCGCAATCCTGCAGGGCAGCGGCAGCACGGGATGAGAAGCCGCACATAGGGAACTGGGGTGTACCCTTCATGTAGATAACTACCGGATTGTGCTCGACCTGCTCTTTGATTCTGTCCAAGACATCCATCGTGTATACCTCACAATATGGGTTATCGTGTCTATATGGGGTGCTTACTGTAAGATTCAAACACGATTTTATCAGGGAATTCTATCTATTTGTGCCGGGATAAAAAACCCGTAATAATCCAAGCGTACACCTTTTGACCCGACAGGGCTTGAGAAGTTGTCGACACAGATCCAACTATGCCGGTCCGGCATGTCTGATTCGAACTGCAGGCAGCTGACAAGATACACTTACCGGCGAATCGATGAATGCCGGTTATTGTTGGTGCAGGCAAAACCACAATGAACACAACGACAACAAGGGAATTAAACGACTGAAATAGATCCCAAGTGACGTAAAATCATTTAGTAATCTTAAGCTTAACCGGAATACAGGTTGCATAATTGGCAGAGAATTGTGATACAAAAGGAAGATATCGACAATTTACAAAAAAGTGTTTCATTGCTTGAAGATCATATCGGTTTTAAACTGGAACCGATTCTCCACTATGCCCTGCAAGCAAGGGACAACTACACCCTGGAACACTGCAACAGGGTTGTCTCACTATCGGAGCGAATTGGTAAGCATCTCAATCTGCAAAAGCACGAGATGAATGTACTCTCGCTGGCTGCGGGTTTTCATGATATCGGCAAGATCGGCATACCCGATAACATCCTGCTCAAGCCCGGCAAGCTCAACGGAGATGAGTACGATGGCATCAAGGCCCATGCCAGTATCGGTGCGAATATGCTACGCACCCTGGCACACCCGCTACTCAACGAGGTCGCAGAGTGTGTTCTGCATCATCACGAACATTGGGATGGCAGTGGTTACCCGGATGGCTTGAAAGGTCATGAGATACCGGTCATCTCGCGCATTATTTCCGTAGTGGATGCCTATGATGCCATGACCTCGACTCGCAGTTACCGGCAGGAGATCAGCAAACAAGATGCATTGAAGATGATCGAATCTGAGAGCGGAAAGCAGTTTTGCCCGGATGCGGTAAAAGCATTACTGGCTGTCTCCAAGGCGGATATCCCTCCCTTGAAGAAATAGACACGACACAGAGAATTCCCTACTTTTCCATCCGCTCTTCACAGTAGGCCTTAGCTTTCATGTTGGCGGCAACCGGATCACTCCCCTGGTCGATAAACTCCACTGTCATCTGCTTGCGACAACCCTGGTAGTTGAAGAGTGCGACATCGACCGGATCTGAACACCCGCTGACAGATACCGCCATAGCCAGTAGCAAATAACGCTTCACCCTATACTCCTTGCCTGATGAAGATTGCGTTGCAGCCAGTACTCGAACAACGCGATATGCCACAGCTTGCTGCCGCGTATTCGGGTGTGGTGCATCTCCGGCGCGGCCATCAGCATGTCGATATATGACTGCTGGAAGACCCCCCGTTGCCTCGCCTCCCGGGTATCGAGTATGCCGCGCATGAACTCGAGAAACTCACCCCGTACATATTTCAAGGCAGGCATCGGGAAGTAGCCTTTGGGACGATCGATTACCGCGTCAGGGAGGATGCCCCTGGCCATCGCCTTGAGGGGATATTTGCCTCCCTCGCGCAATTTCAGCTCAGGCGGGCAGCGAGCCGCCAGCTCAACCAGGTGGTGGTCGAGAAAGGGTACTCTCGCCTCCAATCCCCAGGCCATGGTCATATTGTCCACACGCTTCACCGGATCATCGACAATCAGCATGGTCTGATCCAAATGCAATACGGCGTCGATCAATGTCTCTGCATCGGACATGCTGAGCCGCTCGGCAATCAGCTCCCGCGTATAGTCGGCGCCTCCATACTCCGCACTGACCATGCGCAAGTACTCATCGTGATCGCGGTCGAAGTAGTGTTTGGCGAATCTCTCCACCGCTTCGCCATTGTGCTCCTGCATGATGCGCGAATACCAGAAGTAGCCGCCGAAGACTTCATCGGCCCCCTGCCCCGACTGCACCACCTTGATCTGCCGGGAGACCTGTTCTCCGAGCAGATAGAAGGCCACCGCATCCTGGCCGAACATCGGTTCGGCCATGTTGTCCACCGCTTCAGGCAACCGTTTCAACACCTCGCTATTGGGTACCAGGAACTTATGGTGCTGGGTATCGTATCGCTCGACCACCGGATCAGAGTATTCGAACTCACTCCCCTTCTCTTCCGGCTGATCTTCGAAACCTACTGAAAAGGTCCTCAAATCCCTGGCGCCGGACTCTGCCAGTAATGCCACCAGCAGGCTGGAATCGAGACCGCCGGAGAGCAACACCCCGACAGGCACATCGGCAATCTCATTGCGTTTATGCACCGCTTCGCGAAGCGTGTCGTGTATCGCCTCCAGCCACTCCCCGTCCGATAACGGCACTTCGGGACGGGTGGCGGGATAGCGCCAATAGGTGCGAATGCGTTCCGTACCATTCGCTTCGATCACCATACAGTGACCCGGCGCCAGTTTGCGTACACCCCGAAAGATGGTCAGCGGTGCCGGCACCACGCCGTGCAGGGTAAACTGGTGATGCAGGGCAACGGGATCGATTACGGTATCCACACCGCCCGCAGCCAACAGCGCCTGGGTGTTGGAAGCGAATCTGAAACGCCTCCCGTTCTGGGTATAGTAGAGAGGTTTGATCCCGAAACGGTCTCTGGCCAGAAACAGACGCTGCCGTTGACAATCCCATACCGCAAAGGCAAACATACCGTGCAGCCGGTCGACACAATCCTCACCCCAGGCATGGTAGGCCTTGAGAATCACTTCGGTATCGCCACTGGAGAAAAAGTGATAACCAAGCCCTTGCAGGGTTGTCCTGAGTTCCTTGTAGTTATAGATGGCGCCGTTGTATACCAGTGCCAGACTCAGCTCCTGATCCAGCATTGGCTGATGCGCGTGTTCGGACAGGTCGATGATGGATAGCCGCCGGTGGCCGAATCCCAATGCGCCGTCGCTATAACTCCCGCCATGGTCGGGACCGCGCTGGCGCAATCTTTCGTTCATTCTCTCGATAGCCGACAGATCGGCAGGCCCACCATCGAAACGCAGTTCACCACAGAGTCCACACATACAAACTGAATCCGGATAACAATCCCACGTCCGAGCCTACACCAAGCCCTTTTATGTGTCATGCCATAACATTGTATATGTAGTGACATTGAAACAAGCCTGGTACACAATCCTACTGGTACTGGATTAAGCGGGACAAAGGCTGATGCACCACCCTATCGATGCAGGCTGTGCAGCTTCAGGCAACAGTTGCCGTACCATAAGGCGCAGTTCTATACGCACTGAACTGCCTTGATTGGTCAGTGTGAAAAACGCTGACACACAAGAAAAAGGAAAGGATAATGTCACGGATGACTGAGACTCTGCCGACAAACCCTGGCTTGGCGCATGCACGTGAAGTGCTGCGGCATACCTTTGGTTACCCCGACTTCCGTCCACCACAGGATCGAATCATCAGCCATTTGATCGATGGCGGCGACGCCATTGTGTTGATGCCCACCGGTGGCGGCAAGTCCCTCTGTTACCAGATACCGGCAATCGTGAGAGCGGGCACCGGCATAATCATCTCACCCCTGATTGCATTGATGCAGGATCAGGTCAACAGCCTGCGTCAATACGGGGTTCGCGCCGCATTTCTCAACTCGGCACTGGCTCCCGAGGAGGCCCATCAGGTAGAACAGCAACTCCTCCGGGAAGAACTCGACCTCCTCTATATCGCACCGGAACGACTGCTGACACCCCGCATGCTCGATCTGCTCATGCAGTCACGGATTGCCCTGTTTGCCATAGATGAAGCCCATTGCGTCTCCCACTGGGGACACGACTTTCGTCCTGAATACATACAGCTTTCACAGCTGCACGAACGTTTCCCCGAAACCCCCAGAATCGCCCTCACAGCCACTGCGGACAAACCGACACGCAAAGAGATCGTACAACGCCTGGCCCTGCAGCAGGCCGGTGAGTTCTTTGCCGGTTTCGATCGGCCCAATATCCGATATCAGATCAGCGAAAATGACGGCAATGCCAAGCAACGCCTGCTACGATTCATCCACCAGGAACACCCGGACGAATCCGGTATCGTCTACTGTCTTTCTCGCAAACGGGTAAATGAGATCGCCGCCTGGCTGCAAGAAAACGGGATCGATGCCCTCCCATACCATGCCGGCTTGGACAATCGGAGCCGTCAGCATCACCAAACCCGATTCCTGCGCGACGAAAGGGTGGTGATCGTCGCCACCATCGCCTTCGGCATGGGCATAGATAAACCCGATGTCCGTTTTGTCGCCCATCTCAACCTGCCGAAGAGTATCGAGGCCTACTACCAGGAGACGGGGCGTGCCGGCCGCGACGGGCAGGCCGCGGATGCCTGGATGATCTATGGACTGCAGGACGTCATCACCCTACGCCAGATGCAGGCCTCTTCCGATGCTGACGAGCAGCACAAACGTGTAGAACGCCACAAACTCGATGCGATGTTGGCATTCTGCGAAATCACCACCTGCCGCCGCCAGACGCTCCTCGCCTATTTCGACGATCATCTCGAACACCCCTGTGGTAACTGTGATACGTGCCTGCAGCCCCCCGAGACCTGGGATGCCACCATCGCCTCACAGATGGCCCTCTCCTGCGTGCACCGGACCGGCCAGCGCTTCGGCGTCAATCACCTGATCGACGTCCTGCTGGGTAAGGAGAGTGACCGCATATCGCAATTCGGCCACCATCGGGTCAGTACTTTCGGTATCGGTAAAGATCTCATTGCCACCGAATGGCGTACTATATATCGTCAATTGATTGCCCGTGGCCTGTTGACTGTCGACCTGGAGGGTTATGGCGGGCTCCGCCTGACCCAGGCAAGCAGGCCGGTGCTGCGGGGCGAAACCCGGCTGATGTTGCGCAAGGCACGAAAAATGGGTGCTAAACAACAACGCAAACAACCCCGCATTGCTGATATCAGCGATGGCAATCAAGCCATATGGCAGGCATTGAGAAACCTCCGCCTCGAACTCGCACAGACACAAGGGGTGCCGGCCTATGTGATCTTCCACGACGCAACCCTGATAGAGATGGCGGAAAAGAGACCAAGGGATAAACAGCAGCTGGCACTGATATCAGGCGTAGGGGATCACAAGCTCGAGCGCTATGGAGATGCATTTTTATCGCTATTGAACAGCAACCTTGAGGATGCACAGAACCACTCTACGGATGCGGCCGATCTACCGACCGATCCAGCCTGATCCCGTCAGAGGACGTCTATAATGTCTAACCAGTTCTCATTTCCAGAGTCCACCATTGATAAAATCCATAAATTCTTTGTAAGTATTGCCGGTACATAGAAGATAAAGAAGAATTTTTTCCACCCATCAAACTGAGGTACACGCATGATGGATCCTAAAACGCTCGTCAAAGATCTTGATCATCTGGTCTCCCTGCCCGATATCTGTATTCGCGTGAATCAGCTGATGGGGTCCGGCAATTACTCCTCAACACAAGTTGCCGATATCATAAGTCAGGATGCCGATATCTCCGCCCGGCTGCTGCGCGTGGTCAACAGTTCGTTTTACGGTCTGCCGGCTAAGATCGAAACCCTCTCCCGCGCCATCACCATCGTCGGTGCAGACGAGTTACGGAACCTTGTCATGGCGGCCACCGCCATGCGCACCTTCAGCGGCATTCCCAAGCAGCTGGTCGACATGACAGAGTATTGGCAACATTCAGTCACCACCGGGGTGATGGCCCAGTCCCTGGCTAAAGAGTCTAACGTGCTGCACAGCGAACGGCTCTTCGTAATGGGTCTGCTGCACGATGTGGGGCGACTGGTGATCTATCTCACATTACCAGAAAAAGCCACCGATATTCTCTATATCACCGGCGGCGATAACTGGATACTGGCGCAGACCGAGGCCGAGGTTCTAGGTTTCACACACCTGGATGTGGGCGCCGAACTGATGCGCTCATGGGGCCTGCCCGACAGTTTCGCAACGGTGGCCGGATACCATGATCATCCTCAGCAGGCGGGCGATTATCAACTGGAGACATCCCTTGTGCATATCGCCAAGGCTATCGCAAACGGGGATATGGTAGGTCTGAACATCGAAGAGATGCTATGGGCTATCAACCCGTTCGCCTGGAAGATGACAGGTCTGAGTGCTGAAACCGTAGCGCCTATGATTGAAGAGATGGTGACAAAAAGTCATGAGGCTTTGAGCTTGATCACACCCCAATACAAACAAGCTCTCGCTTAACTGCGGACAAGTCGAGTCAGCACAACCCGGAGGCGGGGTCCGCCATCCCGCCTCTGGTCAAGACCCGGGATGAGAACATGCCGGCCGAACCGGAATGACACCCCAACCACCTCCACCGGGCGTCTCAATGGTGACAGTATCGCCTGCTTCGACCGTCAATGCGATTTTGGCCGGCAGGGGTGTTCCGTTATGGCTGTTGACCCCTGCCTCACCGGCTTGACCGCCGGCGCACCCCCAGGGTGGATGGACACGCCTTTCGGTCAACAGCGTTACCTGAGTCGGCGCGAGAAATCTGAAACACCTGACCAGACCATCGCCTCCCCTTCTGACGCCCTGACCGCCCGAGCCCCGACGTAAACCGTAGCTGACGACCCTGACAGGAAAACGCGCCTCAATCACCTCGATTGGCGTGTTCAGTGTATTGGTCATGTGGGTCTGCACACCATGCAGTCCACCGCCCTGCTTTCCCGCCCCCATGCCGCCGCCTATGGTTTCGTAATAGTCCCAGCGAAACTCCCCACTGACACTCCCCATCGCCAGATTATTCATACTGCCATGACTGGCGGCGGGTATCTCGTCAGGCAATACCTGGGCGAGGGCGCCCAATACGACATCCACAACCCGGGTACTGGTCTCAACATTACCCGCGGCAACTGCAGCCGGACGTTTGGCGTTCAGCAGACAGCCCGGGGGGACATGCAATTCGATGCCCCTGAAACTGCCTGCGCAGGCCGGTGTTTGCGGCGGCATCAGACAACGAAACACATAGTAGACCGCGGCGGCGGCCACCGACAGGGGTGAATTGATGTTTCCCGGAACCTGAGCGGCGGTACCGCTGAAATCCACCAGAATCCGTTCCGGCTTCACGTCCAGTCTGACCTGAATTGGAATATCTCCATTGCCTTGACCGTCATCATCCATCAGATCCTTGAAACAGTACTCACCTGCCGGTATCCGTTTAAGCGCCTCCCTCGCCAGGCGCTCCGCATAGGCATTGAGCGCCTCCAGACCAAGCAGGAAGGCACTCCTGCCCCATTCGTTGATCAACTGTGCGAGCCGTTTCAAGCCACTCCTGTTGGCGCTGATCTGAGCCGCGAAGTCGCCTTCAGACTCTCCAGGATTGCGATTGGCGCGCGTGATCATGGAGAGAAAACGGTTATCGAGAGCCCCACCCCTGATAAGCTTGCCCGGCGGTATCACACGCCCCTCCTGATCAAGGGAGCGGGAGACCGGCATCGAACTTGGCGAACTGGCGCCGATATCGGCATGGTGCGCACGGTTGACCAGAAACGCAGTTAAGCGGCCTGCATGGAAAAGGGGTGCGATAAGGGTGACATCGGGCAGATGGGTGCCGCCCATGAAGGGATCGTTGAGTACGACCATATCGCCCTCGTGCCACTCCACCCTGGCGACAATGTCCGCCATGGCGTAGGCCATGCTGCCGAGATGGACAGGTATGTGCGCCGCCTGGGCGCAAAGTTCGCCCTTGGCGTCGAACACCGCACAGGAGAAATCGAGCCGGTCGCGAATATTGGGCGAGAAGGCGGCATTGCGCAGCACCGCACCCATCTCGTCACAAACCGCCTCCAGGCGCGAGGAGAAGATACTCAGTTCGACCGCGTCCATAAACCTCCAACTATTTCATTCATCCAAAACCTGAGGCCAGATTGCATGCACACATAACATTTCCTGATTACCCCTAAACCTCAGCCATTCTCAAGAGGCGATATGGCATAGGTGGAGTGCGGAGAGCGGCAAAAAGCAATCGTTCAATCATGGCGGGTAAATCGAAACGGCGGTTAAACCGATATTCGAACTCAGCAAGATAACGCGACACATGTTTATCTCGAATCGCATGAAAAGTACCCAACAGACTGTTTTTGACATTACCCAACATCGTGTTTACCCATTTGAAGCACGAATACTGGACACT
>QBVD01000021.1 GCA_003058525.1 gamma proteobacterium symbiont of Ctena orbiculata
CCAATCGGCTCTGTTGTGTCTGAAAATGCGCCAATCAAGGCGCAAGGAGTGAGGTTTGGTGATTCCAAATGAGCGACGAGCAACGCCGAGTGGCGCATTTTCAGGCACAACCCGAAGGGCTGGGGCTGTTTTTCCACCCAGCGGCGTTATCATTCACTCATTTAGCACGGCTAAACCTCGCTCATTCTGCCTTGCTGGGTAAAAAAACAGCTCCAGCAGAGTCGATTGGATTAGTGTTAACAGGCCCTAATACAATAATGTTAGCTGCCTGAATCCTGGGGCACATAGTCACTATTCATATCTGTTGGGGAATTTCATTATGACAGTCGGTTTCTTATTGGGTAGGCGATCAACAGTAACTCACCGGCTGTCCCGCTTCATGGGACTTGTACTAATCATCTCTGTGAGCCATACAGCCCACGCAACCAATGGTTATTCCCCCACCGGGTTCGGCACCACCAACAAGGGCATGGCGGGTACCGGTGTTGCATTTCCCCAGGACACCCTCGCCGCCGCGACCAATCCTGCCGGCATGGTTCTGCTCGGTCACAGAACGGATCTGGGCATGGCCTTTTTCTCACCTTCCGACCGCGGCTTTACCGCCAATAACGACGCCCTTTCACCGATGCAGATTCCAGCCGGCGAATACACCAGTGAAAACGATATATTTCTTGTGCCTCATGTCGGATGGAACAGACCCCTGGACGAACATAGCAGTATCGGCATCTCCGTCGGTGGCAACGGTGGCATGAATACCGAATACGATAGCGCGGTGTTCGGTAATTTCGGGGCTGCCTTCGGCATTCCCACCAGCTCACCGACAGGCGTGGATTTCGCTCAACTGTTTCTCGGTGTCACCTATGCCCGTAAGGTCAGTGATGGCCACTGGCTGGGTATCATGCCCATAGTCGCTGTGCAACGGTTCAAGGCGGAAGGTCTGGAACCGTTCGACAATCCCATGGCGACAACCGCAACGGGCAAGGTAACCAACAACGGTTATGATCAGTCATGGGGCTACGGTGTACGGATAGGCTGGCTGGGCAGGGTCAATGACAGGCTGTCACTGGGCGCCTCATACCAAAGCCGCCTCTATATGTCGGAATTTGACGACTACGAGGGCCTGTTTGCGGAACAGGGGGATTTCGATACCCCCTCAACCTGGGTCATTGGACTCTCTTATGTTGCCAGCCCAACGGTTACATTGGCGCTTGACTATCAATACATCAATTACGGTGAAGTGAGGTCTCTAGCGAATGGCAATGATGTCAACTTCTTCGCCAATCCCAGTCAGCGCCTTGGTTCGGATCAGGGCTTGGGGTTTGGTTGGGACGACATGGGAATCTGGAAATTCGGGGTACAGTGGGAATATGATCCTCAATGGACCTTTCGCGCAGGATATAGCCGTGCCGATGAGCTGTTTGAAGGCGGACAGGCGCTGTTCAATGTACTTGCACCGGCAACGATCCGTAACCACCTGAGCTTCGGCACCACTTTTTCCTTTAATAAAATGAATCAAATCAATCTGTCATTGACACGTGCACTGAATGAGAAGATCGAGGGAAGCAATCCGGTCTTTACACCTGGCCAGACAGGCTCGGTGGAAATGGAACAGTGGGAACTGGAACTAAGTTGGGCACACCATTTCTGAGCTCAATCGTATTTATTATCAATTCCTATATTCTCGTCAAGACACAATATCCGTGTATATGGAGCTTTGACTACTTGTAACAGACCATGCTCATGACAAACCTTGTTACAACAAAGTGGTTTTAAAAAATAGGTATTAACTGATAAAGCCGTTCCGCATAATAATCAAGGCGGCCCTAATAATCGCCATACACCCGATAGAAGTAAAAAGTTTACAAAAAAAGACACATTTTAATAACCGCTTATATTTTTTCTAAATTTATAATCTTATGATCAAAAGCGTGGCCTAATTGAGGTAAAACGGAGGGAATATAAAACTTCTCCCCATCTATAATATCTATGGTCGATAGTATGCCTATCAGCTGATCATTCCCACACCGGTGACTGGAGGGTAAACAATAATGAATATTAGAATCAGTTCCATTTATTCAATTACTGTCTTGTTTCTTCTCTCGGTGGTGAATGCCTGGGCCGATGAATATCAAGAGACAGTTGATGTCTTTAATGCCGCCAGTGAAAGTGGATGGTTCTTCGACAACCATCAGGGCTATGCTGTTTTTCCCACCGTTGGAAAGGCAGGGATCGGCATTGGCGGCGCCTTTGGCAATGGGCGTGTTTACGAGAACGGCGTACACATCGGCGATACCAAGGTCACCCAGGTAACGATTGGTCTGCAACTCGGCGGACAAGCCTACAGCATGATTATTTTTTTCCAGGACAAGCGGGCACTGGATGAGTTTACCAGCGGTAATTTCGAATTCGGCGCGCAGGCTACTGCAGTCGCGATCACCGCGGGTGCCTCAGCCGCTGCGACGACCACAGGAAGCTCTGTCGGCGCAAGTGGCGGTCAGCATGATGCCATCACCTCAGGTAAATATCACAAAGGCATGGCCACCTTTACCGTCGCCAAGGGTGGCTTGATGTATGAGGCGAGCATCGGCGGCCAGAAATTCAGCTACACGGCGAAGTAGCTGACACGGAAAGTATTCAGGATTTACTAGGGCCTGTTAACACTAATCCAATCAGTCATTGAAAGATTGGCGCAGGATTTCTCGTCGGTGCCTAGCTGCGCCAGGAATGGTGAATCAATCAGAGCTTCACCCGATCAATGCCCTCCTCTCACATAGTGGATTTTTTCTTCCTGTATGGCGGGATATGTTTGTCAGTTGAATCATAAGTCCCCACTATCTCGGCTTGCGCGCGAATACCCTTGGCGTTGCATACCCCATGCTCAGATCATTTGAAATTTAGTGGGAACCTATCAATAACCAGATGCCTCTTTAAGGTTATGAAAGACGACAAACCAAAAATGAGGGAAAATCTTCGGTTGTTTGAGGCACTCAGCGACAGTGATGTCATTGCCCGTATTCTTGATGGCGATCATCCATTGTATGAGTTGATTATGAGGCGCTACAACCGCAGGTTGTTTCGCTTGGCATATGGCATTCTGACTGACGATTCACTGGCGCAAGATGCGGTCCAGGAGGCTTATGTTAGTGCATTTCAGCATTTGCATCAGTTTCATGGCCCCGATGGCTTCGCTACATGGCTGATGCGTATCGCATCCCGTATTGCGTTTCGAATTGCCCGCAAAGAGTCGGGGCTGCATGCCGTCTCTCTACCGATTGATGCTGTCAGTTTGACCGCCGATGAAACCATCGAGCCTGAAATGACAGCGATAAACGATGAAATGGTGCGGATGCTGGAAAAAGCGGTTGACAGCCTGCCCCGGGATTTTCGCCTGGTGCTGATGTTGCGTGAGTTTGAAGGCTTGAGTACCGATGAAACCGCCAAGGCGCTGGACTTGAATCCAGCAACCGTAAAAACACGACTGCACAGGGCTAAATCGATTCTTCGCAGCAGATATAAATATCGTTTGGAAGAGATCAGTGCTCTTGCCTATCCATTTGCAGGCGCCCGTTGCGATGCGATTGTCTATCGCGTGTTCCTGCTCCTGAAACAATCCATCAACCTGCCATGATGGGAGAACAAATCATGAAATGTCGCAATCTACTGATTAGTATACAACTGCTTGCTCTGACATTAACGTTTGCATTACCCACCTCTGCGCAGGCTGCAAACCGACACTTCCATGATGCGGGTCTTTTGTTCGATGTTTTATCCTCTGTATCGAAGGGAAGACAGACATTCAGACACGATACATTCGGTGATGAATCGTTTTGGACAGAGCGGTTAAGATTGCATGAAGCCATTGCCGGTGAGTCATTGGGAGGGGTGGGTCCCGGTGTCGATCCGACGACTGCCCTGGCCGTGGGGTTGAAAGTCGACATCAAAGCCCTGCCAAAAAAACTGCAACGCGCATTGAAACAGGACAAGGTGGATCTGACCGATCCCGCAACAACACTCGCCCTGCTCGAACTCGATGCAGTGGTGGGTTTAAAGGGGAAGTTAGATGAAGCCGGCAGGCTGGAATCAGTGGGCATCACCTGTGCGCTTTGCCACAGTACGGTAGATGATTCTTTCGCCGGTGGTATCGGTCGTCGATTGGATGGTTGGGCCAACCGTGATCTCGACCCAGGATTGATTATCGCCCTTGCGCCGGATCTCTCGCCGTTCACTGAACTGTTGAATGTCGATGAGCAAACGGTCAGAAGCGTACTCATGAGTTGGGGAGCGGGAAAATTCGATGCTTCCCTGCTGCTCGACGGCAAGGCTTTTCAGCCGGACGGCAGGTCAGGGGCTGTTTTGATTCCTCCCGCATTCGGCCTGGCAGGCATCAATCTGCATACCTGGACCGGTTGGGGGTCGATCACTCACTGGAATGCCCTTGTCGCGACTTTGGAGATGGGCGGCCAAGGTACACTCTATGATCCACGTCTCGATGACTTCGATAAATTCCCGGTAGCCGCGGCCAATGGATTTGGCGATACCAGACCTGAAGTTGATCGGGTAACAGCGAAACTGGCTGTACTGCAACAGTATCAACTTGCGCTCAAAGCACCTAAGCCACCCCGCCGGAGTTATGATAGCGAGGCGGCCAAACGGGGAAAGCTGGTATTCGAGAATCAGGCTGATTGCGCACGCTGCCATGTACCTCCACTGTTTAGCGAACCAGGCTGGAATCTACATTTCCCGGATGAAATCGGCATTGATGATTTCCAGGCCCGGCGTGGCCCCGAGGATGGTTACCGAACGGCACCTCTCAAGGGATTGTGGACTCATAGCAAGGGCGGCTACTACCATGATGGCCGATTCGCCACACTGATGGATGTTGTCGATCACTATGATAGCCACTTTGGCCTATCTCTCAGTGCCAATGCCAAATCCGACCTGGTCGAATATCTGAAGTCTCTATAGGCGCCTGTACCAATACGGATAATCTATATACAGCGGCAGGTATATGATATCTGCCGCATCGGCGGCCCTCCCTGTTCTGTTCCGATCCGCACCTTCATGAAACAGCCAACTCAGGCAGGTTACGATATTGTATTAAGACATCGGGATTAATCAGCGACTCCGTATTGGCAACCGCTCTTCCCTCGATGGTATCCCGAACGGCGATTTCAGACACTTTTCCATTGCGCGTCCTCGGAACATCGGTCACCTGGATCACCTTTGAAGGCACATGCCTAGGACTGGCGTTTATCCGTAGGGTGTCATTTATCTGTTGGCGTAGTTCATCATTCAAAACCAGTTCTTGTTGCAGGACCACGAACAGCACCACGCGCACGTCATCATCCCACTGTTGTCCCACGCAGACACACTCCTTCACCTGTGGCAGCCGTTCCACTTGACGGTAGATCTCGGCAGTGCCGATACGTACACCACCCGGATTGAGCACCGTATCGGACCGACCCTCTATGATCAGTCCGCCCTGCCCGGTTATGCGTATCCAGTCTCCATGGGTCCAGACACCTGCAAAACGCTCGAAATAGGCAGCACGGTAACGACGCCCGTCACTGTCGTTCCAAAAGCCGACCGGCATGCTGGGAAAGGGCCTTTTACAGACCATCTCACCCGGCTGATCGTTGAGACTCGTTCCTTCAGCATCGTACACATCCACCGCCATCCCCAGACCACGACACTGCAGTTGGCCGCGATACACCGGCAGCATGGGATTTCCCAAAGCGAAACAGGAGATGATATCGGTACCTCCCGAGATGGAACTGATCTGTACTCCCGGTTTGATCGCCTGGTGAATATAGTCGAAGGCCTCGGGTGGCAGTGGCGAACCGGTGGAGAGCAGCGTGCGCAACTCAGACAAAGGCAGGTTGTGCTTCACCGTCACATCCGCTTTCTGCTGAGCCGAGATATATTTGGCGCTGGTACCGAATACGGTAATCCCTATATCATCCGCCACACGCCATAAACGATCGGGCATCGGGTACATGGGATTACCGTCGTAAAGTATCAGAGTGGCGCCGGAAGCAAGACCCGAGACCAACCAGTTCCACATCATCCAGCCACAGGTAGTGAAGTAGAACAGACGATCCTCGCGACGGATATCCGTATGCAGTCGATGCTCTTTCAGATGTTGCAACAACGTGCCGCCGGCTCCATGCACGATACATTTCGGTTTTCCGGTGGTGCCTGAAGAGAACAGGATTGCCAGCGGATGATCGAAAGGCAGCTGGGCGAAGGGTGGCAAAGGGAAATCGTTATCCAATGCACTGTCCCAGTGGATCGCATCTTCGATTTCACCTGTCCCCTGCCAGGACACGAACAGACAGTGCTCACAGCCAGGCAGCCCCGCCCTAACCCGATTGATCTTATCGCGAATATCGATGGATCGACCTTTGTAGCGATAACCATCTGCGACTATGAGCAGCTTGGGTTCGATCTGTCCAAATCGATCGACAATCCCTTCACTACCGAAGTCCGGTGAGCAGGATGACCACACGGCACCCAGCCAGGATGTGGCTAACATACCTATTACCGCATGTGGAATGTTCGGCAGGATGGCGGCAACCCGGTCACCCGGTTTTATACCCAGTTGACGAAGTGCCGCGGCAAGCCGGGCGCTGGCGTGATAGAGCTCAGTATATTGCAAGTTACCACCGTCACCGTCCTCTTCCTCGCCAATACAGATCAATGCAGGATGATCATCCCTGAAACGCAGCAGATTCTCCGCGAAATTGAGTCTTGCACCTGTAAACCAGCGAGCCCCCGGCATCTGGTTACCATCTTGCAGTAGCTCGTCCCACTCTCGACTGGCAACAATAGCGCAAAAGCGCCACAAGGCGCCCCAGAAAGTGGCGGGGTCAGTGACAGACCACTCCCAGAGTTGACCATACTCAGTAAATTCCCGCCCCTGCTGCTCCCCTGCCTGGCGCATGAAGAGCGCCATCTGGCTCTGTTCCATCAGCTTTTTGGAAGGTATCCATACCGGGTGAGGGGGCTGTTCTGTATCGATTTTGCACATGGCAATGCTCTCTTGCCGGTTTTATGAAACTAATAACACTCATCAAACGAGTGATCGGTTGTTTTCAGGATGACCGATTCATCAGACATCCTAAACACTATTACGATCGTATTAACAATATGGATGATCCGGATAGGCATCTGTGATCACCGCTATTATGTGTAGAGAACAACCAATACAAGGGTCAGTTTATGTCTGTCAATCAACCTCGTTCCCCTGAGGTCTATCTCAATTTAAATATCAGGGGTATGGGAGAATCCGCAACCCTGGCGATCAATGAGCGGTCGCGTCAACTCATGGCTTCAGGGCGTGATGTCTATCGACTGGGATTGGGACAGTCCCCTTTTCCCGTACCGGGACATGTGCGCGAGAGCCTCGCGAGAAACGCCCATCAGAAAGACTACTTGCCGGTCAAGGGACTCCCCGCGCTTCGTGAGGCAATAGTAGACTGGGTGAAACGCACCGAGGGTCTTGACTACGCTGTCGACAATATCGTGGTGGGTCCCGGTACCAAGGAACTGATGTTTCTGGTTCAATTGGTCTATTACGGTGACCTGGTAATCCCTTCGCCATCCTGGGTCTCCTATGCGCCACAGGCACGTATCATCGGCCGGCAGATCCATTGGCTTCGTACACGCCCGGAAACAGGATTAGGGGTGGAGCCCGAAATCCTGGAAGAATTGTGTCGACAAGATCCGGATCGTCCGCGTCTTTTGATTCTCAACTCACCCAGTAATCCCACCGGTCTCTGTTACACTGAGGAACGACTCAAAGCCTTGGCGGATGTATTACGAAAGTACCGCGTGCTTGCCCTCTCCGATGAGATCTATAGCGGTACGCATTTCAAGGGTAGTCATCGCTCTCTGGCACGCTACTACCCGGAAGGCACCATCATCAGCAATGGTTTAAGCAAATGGTGCGGTGCCGGTGGTTGGCGACTGGGTTTCTTCGTCTTTCCCCACGGTCTCAACTGGCTGGCGGATGCAGTGGCCGCTGTTGCCAGTGAAACATTCACCTCCACCAGTGCACCCATACAGTATGCTGCGATTACCGCCATGGAGGATCATCCCGAGATGGCGGTCTATCTGAATCAATGCAGAGCGATTCTCTCCACGCTGTCTGATTATGCCTACAGGACGCTATCGGATACCGGTGCAGCGCTCCACCCATCCTCAGGTGGTTTTTACCTCTTTCCCCGCTTTGATGCCTATCGTCAGCAACTGGCCATCCGCGGCGTCATGGACAGCCTGAGTTTTTGCGACCGGTTGCTGCTTGAGCAGGGTGTGGCGCTGTTGCCAGGCGCCTGTTTTGGACGCCATACAAAGGAACTCTCCACGCGCATCGCTGTAGTGGATTTCAATGGGTCACATGCCCTGGAAATGGCCGAAACCGAAACGATAGATGATGAATTCATTCGCCGATATTGCGGCCGGGTTACAACCGCAGTGGAACACCTTGTAGACTGGTTGAAGAGATAAATCCAAACAGTCAGTCTGTGTGTTATTTCATACTGATCTTTGGTTTCGGTATAACGCCATTCGCTTTTACATAATGCTATGCCAACAGTAGGCCGAAATTATTACCTGCTGTCCAGGATTTTCACAGGTCCTTGGATTTGAGTTACAAACTGTATAATTGTTTACCACTCATTCCACTCTTTATCGCTGGCGATTTCAGTACGTCCGTATATGCTTGGTTGGTAAACTTGAAGCCCCTATCAATATAAAATATATTCGGAACACCAAAGCAACTGAGAACCTCCACAAATCAACCCACTCAGAAGTTACTCTTTTTGCATGATGGTAGAGAGCCAGATTGACGGCAGGCTATGCAGCGGCTCACACCGACAGATGTTAAGTTTGAAATCTAACAACCGAAAAGTAATTTAAAATGACCAGTAATCACTCAATTGTTTTGATTGAAGACGATATGGAACTCAACCGGATGATGTCCGAATTCCTGCGCGACGAAGGCTATCTGGTCAAATCGGTCTTTAATGGCGATGAGGCGTTCAACGCCATCACCACCGAAGTCCCGGACCTGGTAATCCTCGACCTCATGTTGCCTGGTATTGATGGTATTGAAATCTGCAGGCGTATCCGCAAAGAGTTCTTTAATCCCATTATCATGCTGACGGCAAAAGATGATGATATGGTCGAGGTGGCATCCCTCCAACAGGGCGTCGATAACTATTTAAAAAAACCAATCAGGCCCCATGTATTGTTGGCGCATGTCCAGGCGGCATTACGCCGAAGCTCTGCTTCACCGGTGCATATGGAATCATCCAGCTTGGTTGTACAGGATATCAGAGTGGACCGTGATTCTCTTCGAGTGATGCAAGGTGAGGAACAGATGGATCTGACCACTGGTGAGTTCGAACTACTGGTGGTGTTGATGGAGAATGCCGGCACTCCTGTCAGTCGGGACAAGTTATTCAAGATGACCAGGGGTATCGAATACGATGGTCTGGATCGTTCTATCGATTTACGTATCTCAACCCTGCGCAGGAAGCTGAAAGACGTAAGTCCGCCCTATCGCTACATCAAGACAATACGCGGTAAGGGGTACCTGATGTCAAGAAAATAAACTCTGTTCGGTCTCTCTATGTAACAGGTAGTTTTAATTCCTCGATGCTTACGGTTTCATACAAAAGCGATAAACAACATGACTATCATATTTTACATGTGCTGTTCATACTTGTATGGGCAGTTTGACTCAGGATAGCTGAACACCAATGCGCTTGTTTTTTCTCAAAACCTACCTTGCGGTCATTCTTTTCTCCATAGTGATGTTTTTTGTCATGATATTTGTGATATTCAGGCCGGTTTTACTGAAAAGCAACTGGATTGACTTCAAACAGGAAGTGATTGTGGACCACCAACTACTTATGCTCAAGTTGGAACAGACACCACAAGGTCAATGGCATCGGGCAGTTTCCGACTATCAGCCTGTGTTCGATTTGGTCATGGAGTTGGTCGGCCGTGAATTGCTTAATAGCGCTGAGCGAAAGGCACTCTTAGGTGAAGGCCCAAGACAATACCTTTGTGATATCTCGACAGATATCTGGTACAGTCTATTCGCCCTGCCCAACAACGACAGTGTATTGAAGATCTCCGAGACAGACACACCACCATTCAGCGATATCAACACAGATGAGGCCATATGGTTGGTCCTACCGCTCTTACTCATATCATTGTCGCAGGCATTCGGTACAATTCTGATTATTCGTTCGGTATCGAAACCTGTCAATGAACTATCTGAGGCAGCGGGCTTTATCGGGAAGGGAGAATTAGGCGCCAGAATAGACAAACCCCGCCCACCGGTAGAGCTACTGGCGAAAAGTTTTAATAGCATGGCCGACCAGCTGGAAGGCAAGATTCATGAACAGCAGCTCATGATCGGTGCTATTCCGCACGAATTGCGCACACCTCTGAGCCGTATCCGTTTTGCCCTTGATCTGTCACGCAATAAGCACACGATTGAAGCCCTGCAGCAACAAATCGAGCAGTTCGATGCCTATGTGGACGAGCTGGATTGCGCCGTTGAGGATGTGCTGGAGTATACCCGCCTGCAAGGCAAAAAGGCATCGATCGATGAAGCGATTGATCTGTGTGCGCTGGCAAATTCCGTTGCCGAGTGCTATCAGGACAAGGTTATCAAAATCGACGTTACTTGTCAGAGGGGGACACAGGGTTATGGAAATGAAGGCTTGATTAGACGAGCCCTGCATAACCTGATACAGAATGCTGTGCATTTTACCGAGACCGGGATCGCAGTTCGTGTCTTGGTGAAGCAGAATGATATCGTGATCCAGGTAGAGGATGACGGGTCGGGCATTCCGGCTGAAAAGCTGGAAGATATCTTCCTGGTTTTTTCCCGCATCGATAAGAGCCGGAGCCGCGAGACCGGCGGTATTGGATTGGGGCTTGCATTCGTGCAGCTGATAATGCGGCAGCACAATGGCGTAGCGGTTGCCAGGAACATCGAGTCAGGTGGTTTATGCGTTGAATTGCGTTGGCCTGGCGTCTCCGGAAAAGTCCGGTAACCCATACTTTTATATATTTTCCCGTTCTATAGGCACTGCCCAACCCGTCTCACCAAAGATACGCAGTCTCTACAAATCCTTACATAAGCAGACCCTCTTGCGACAGACATATATGCACAGGCGATGGATACTGTCAGCATCGATTAACACGATAAAAGAGGATTTGCCATGTTACTCAATCCCAAAATAATAGTTGCAGCTTCAATAACGCTCTTGTTGAGTGGATGCGGAACGACCAGTAGTCAATACCACCCAATCGTGGATGGCGACAAGAATTCTAATTATGAAGTCGATCTGGTTGCCTGCAGCAACCTCTCCCAGAAAAGGAGGTTCACCAACGATGACGTTAAATCGGAAGCCTTACTGGGTGCAGCAATAGGTGCTCTGGTTGGCGCTATTGATGAAGGTTCGGAAGGTGCAGTTGGCGGTGCAATAGTCGGTGGCATGCTGGGTGCCGGCGAACGGGCATGGGAAACCCGGGAGGAGCGCAAGTTGATCGTTGTCGAATGCATGAAGCAGCGCGGCCACCGGGTGGTCGGTTAGATTGTAATTTTGAGTGGAGATAGTCATGTTTACGATTAAAGCGGTTATGTTGGCATGTTTTACCGCATTGCCGCTGCTGACCGGCTGTAATGGCGACTCGAATGGGAGCAAGGTTGCGGAATTCGTGTCACTGAATCAACCGGCTAATTATGAATATGGCAGTGTGACTGTCGATGGGGCAAGCACGACACTAGCCTATAGCGGCCTGTTGTTGATCCAACTTGAACCACAGCAGGAGTACCAGGCCTTGGGGCTGGCAGCCTTTGGCGAAGATAACCAGTCACCTATCCTTACCATGTCGACGGAAGACGGTTTTCTACCTGATTTTGAGTGGGTTCTTGTGAACCTGCCGGATGCCGAAAATGGCTACTACTGCGATCAAATCAGCAGTGTGAAGACAGCTTCGACAGTCATTGAAGGTGCAGTGGTCTTCTCCGCCACCGGGCGGAACTGTGTCGGTACAGGAGAAAACACAGGACGGCTAAAGGACATCCACATGAAACTCACCCAATCCATGATTTCTGGAGGAACCAGCCGTGTTGAGATCGATGGGGAGAGGGCCTATCTCGATACGGAGTTCCAACTCGGTGAAAATCTACGCCTGTCAGGGGGATTGGGCACCCGGGCCTACAATCAGATTTTCGATCTGGTATCTGACCACCCGGAGGTAACGACAATCGTAGAAGGGACAATCTCAGGTTCGATTCACGACGACATCAACATGCAGACAGGCAGACTCATCAGAAAGTCGGGGTTGTCCACCCACCTGGAAAGTACCAGCGATATCGCCTCAGGCGCTGTCGATCTGTTTTGCTCAGGCAATCAACGCACCATGGAAGAAGGCGCAACGTTCGGGGTACATTCCTGGTCTGACTTTGAAAACGGTATCGAAGCGGTAGATCTCCCGGCTGACAGCCCATTGCATAATGCCCAGATCACCTATTTCAATGAAATGCTGAGCGAACCTGTTGGGAAGGATTTTTATTTTTTCACGATTTATGCCGCTCCTGCCGACGATATCTACCTTATGAGCAGGGCTGAGATAGAGTCGTTCGGCATTTTAACAGAATAGTAGAACCGCCATCGATACCCGACCGGCGGGCAGAGAGGCCCGCCTATTCAAACCTCATGCTGAAAGATTGCTGACGGCACACTATTTACTGTAAATATTTATCGGAAGGAGAAGTAGAATAAAGATATTAAAATACAACAATAATAATCTCTTGAAGATATGTTCGAAAGATGAAAAACTCATAATCTGCTGTCTATTTAATACCAGCCGTGTAGTGCATACTGCATATCATTTATTTCGAAATTAAATTACAGGAAAGTTGATCTATCCCATGAAACTTCCCATTCCTTTGTCTTTGGTGCTTTTTGTATTTTCGATCACAATATACCCAGGTCCGGTTTTGTCGGATAAGACAAGCGATCAGTCTGGTTCGCAACAGATCGTAATGATAGGCGCATCCTATTTGCAAGGTTGGCCATTAAGTGAAGTGGCATGTCTCCCGGTTGTCAATAAAGGTATATCCGGTGAGACCTCAACTCAGGTTCGCGGGCGCTTTGAAGCCGATGCCATCTCCAACAATCCTGCAGCGGTCATTATCTGGGGCCATATCAATGATTTCTCGAATGCGCCAATGGAACTGGAAGCGCAGACACGCCAAACAGCAATTGAGAATCTGAAATACATGATAGACCGCACTAAAGAAGCGGGAATCATACCGATAATCGCAACTGAGGTAACTTTCGGTATGCCGTCAGACATAAAAACTTCTGTCATGCAGTTTATCGGAAAAATATTGGGAAAACGAAGTTTTCAGGATTACATCAGTTCGAATGTCTTAGCGGTCAATGAATGGATCAGAAACTATGCGAACGAGCATGGAGTCAGTGTCTTGGAGATTGAGCGGTTGATGACCAATTCAGAAGGAAACCGTAAGGAAGGCTATTACACCGAGGATTTGTCACACATCACTAAATTGGCATATCGGGACTTGCAAGTCTTTGCTCAACCGTTTTTACAGCAGGCGCTTATCGAAAAGCATGGCTTGTGCAATTAGACAGTATACTCTGATTCAAAACTCGATATCCCCTCCCACCCTGATGTTGCCGGGCAACCGCTTGATTCGCGTACCCGCCAGGTAGAGATCACCACCCACCTGAAGATCCTTGGGCAGTTTTTTGATATCAACGGCCCGAAGATCAAGCCATTCGCCCACGCTAAGCCCTTTGGGAAGGCGCTTTATTGAAGTCCCGACCAGGTTCAACCAGCCGCCGATCTTCAGGCCATTCGGCAACTCCTTGACGGGTGTCGCGGACAGATCCAATCCTCCACCCAGTTTGAGATTTGCGGGAAGTCCGGTCAGCTCAGAATTGCCCAGATACAGATCCCCACCCACGCTGAGATTATTAGGTAAGCTTTCTATCAGAGTACCGGAGAGCTCCAGATCTCCCGGTACCACCAAGCCCTTGGGCAGCTTCATGATTCTGCTTGCCCGCAGATCGAGTCCGGCGCCGAGTCTGATGCCTTTAGGCAGCGTATGAATCCTTGTGCTGAACAGACTGAGGTCACCATCGACACGAAGCCTGGGAGGCAACTCCTCGATCATCGTATCCGACATATCAAGGTTTCCGGCGACATGCAGACGCTTGGGCAAGCGGACATTATGACTCCCTGAAAGGTCCAGATTACCATGAACAAACAGTGTCTTAGGTAACTTGATATCCTGGGCTTTGTGAAGATCGAGATCACCTTCGAACCGCTTGCCTATTTGTGAATCGCTCACTGGTTTGTTTATACCTGCCATAATTCGACTGGATTGTTAAATTTTATCCATCGCACCGGCAACCGGAATATCAATTCTGATAGAATCTCAATTCCAAGTTGAAATATTGCTGATTGTTGGCCACAAGCTTAAAACGAGATTATCTCTGTCATGCAGTGACATTGTAACTGGACCCACCTAATTCTGGAATCGCAGATGGAGCACAAGGGGAAAGGAGATTGAAAATCACGATTTTTCTGATCATCGTCGCTGTTATTCTCGTTGCCGCCTGGTATTTCGAGAACCACCGCCGTGACGCACTTGCGAAAGCGGCCCAACGCATCGGTCTCACGCTTGATCCCGGTCAACAGAGACTGCCCCAATTCGTTGATGACGCTGATTTCTATCTTTTCAGCCAGGGACAGCCACTGATTCAGAACATGATGCGAGGCGGACGTATCGGAGACCGTCTTTTGGTTTTCAACTACACCTTCGAAGCCACTCAGGGGTTTGAAGGCAGGCGAGAAATCCCCAGTTTGACTGACGAGGGTGTAATACTGACACATATGCAAACAGTGGTTGCCTTCCACGAAATCACTCCCCTGCCACACTTCGATCTGAGTCCGAATGACAGGTCTAAACGCACGCTGAATACAGACTTCAGAACAGTGGCTTTTGATGAGGCCCCGAACTTTACTCAAAACTACCGTCTGGCCGCCCGTGAAGAGGCAAAAGTGCGATCGTTATTCAATAATGACCTGCTGACCCATTTCGCCAACAATCCCGGCTGGGTGGTTGAGAGTCGGGGCGATCGAGTGATCTTTTACCAGAAAGACAGGCGAGTTGACCCTGAACTGATAACAGAATTCATCGATCAGGCCCACTCCCTGCTAGACCGTTTGCGTAGTCAAAAGAGCCGGTAAGCAGATCCACCCTGTAAACTTCCGCATAATATCAGCCCGACAACTTAATAGATTGCCGGTTTAATCGCTCTGCAGGGTGCGGTGTTGTCATACAGAAGGATTTGTATGGCGTAAACTTTTACTAAATTACCCATAATTCAGGTAGTGCGCAGTTCACAAAGCACGGCAGAACAGCATTTTAACGGCTATCTCCCGGACCATCACCATAAGGATTGACAACTGTAAACTATGATGATCAGACGCTTCGCCATTCACAATTATGTAAAAAACATGGTCAATATCAACCCGGGTGAATATGGTGCGGTGATCTGGTCCTTTGTCTATTTTTTCTCGTTGCTCAGCAGTTACTACATACTGCGCCCGATCCGCGACGAGATGGGAGTGATAGCGGGGGTAGATAAATTGCAATGGCTGTTTACAGCCACCTTTATCGTCATGCTGCTGGCAGTGCCACTGTTTGGTTATGTGACATCACATCTGCAACGCAAATCATTTCTACCCTACATCTACTATTTTTTTATCGTCAATATTCTGCTCTTCTATCTGCTTTTCGAATCCGGATTTTCACAGATCCTTACTGCCCGGATCTTTTTCGTCTGGTTGAGTGTCTTTAATCTGTTTGTTGTCTCGGTCTTCTGGAGCTTTATGACCGATCTGTTCAATAATGAACAGGCAAGACGGCTGTTTGCCGTAATCGCCACAGGAGGAACTATCGGCGCGATTACGGGACCACTCTTGACAACCTTCCTGGTTCAATCTGTCGGCAATGCATCAATGCTGTTGATATCGGCCGGACTGCTTGGTCTATCTATCATCAGCATTTATCGGCTGATCGCCTGGCAACGTACCCGGCATGAGGTCAATGAACCTCATCGACTCGATGACAAGCCGCTGGGAGGAGCAATCCTGGACGGTATACGCCTTGCCCTCACCTCCCCCTACTTGCTGGGAATCTGCCTGTTGATGCTTTTGTTTACACTGCTCTCTACTTTCCTCTATTTTCAACAGGCACAGATCGTCAAAGATGCATTTTCCGACTCGGAAACGCGCACATCTGTTTTTGCTGCGATCGATCTCAGCGTGAATCTGCTTACTCTATTATTGCAGACCTTTGTGACATCACGCCTGGTGAAGGGAGTTGGCCTGGGTATTACATTGGCTTTGATCCCTCTGCTACTTGCTTTCGGCTTTGTATTGTTGGGATTCTATCCGACACTACCAGTATTGATCGCTGTTCAAGTAATGAGGCGGGCGGGAAATTACGCCATTATGCGACCGGCCCGCGAGATGCTATATGTAGTCCTTAGTCGGGAAGAGAAATATAAGGCAAAGAATTTTATCGATACCGTAGTCTATCGCGGCGGGGATGCCGTCAGCTCCTGGGTCTATGCAGGTCTTAAATCGGTCGGCTTCACGCTCTCCGGCATCGCCTGGATCGCCGTACCGATCTCCCTGTTTTGGGCATGGATTGCATACAGACTGGGACGGCGGCAAACTATCATGGCGAATGGACTGCATGCTACTTCTGCAGGAGGACGCTATGAACGGATCGGATAAGCCGATTGGACGCAGGGCACTGCTCAAAATGATGGCCGCTATGGCCGGCAGCTGTTGGCTCACTCCCAGCTTGATTCAGGCTGTAGAACGAACAGCAATCAGAAAAACGATACCCGCCAGCAATGAGAGAATACCCGTGATTGGAATGGGCACCTCACGCACCTTTGATTCTGCCGGGAACAGTGAAAAGATAGCCAAGCTCGGCAAGGTATTGGAGCAGTTTTTTAAAATGGGAGGATCACTGATCGATTCATCCCCTATGTACGGCTCCGCTGAACATGTACTCGGTACCTTGTTAAAACGTACTCAACCGGGATCACTGTTTGCCGCCACCAAGGTCTGGACAGACGGAAAAGAGCATGGTGTCACTCAGATGGAACTCTCAAGGAAGCTGTGGGGCGTCGAACGTTTCGATCTCATGCAGATTCACAATCTGAGAGACTGGCGAGTACACCTTGAGACGCTGAAGAGGATGAAAGCGGAGGGTAAGATCCGATATATCGGTATTACGACATCTCATGGCCGTGATCATGATGAGTTGTATCGGGCTCTCTCGAACAATCCTTTCGACTTTGTTCAACTAAGTTACAATATCAGAGACCGGGCAGTAGAAAACAGGCTGTTGCCCTTGGCGATGGACAGGGGGATTGCTGTGATCGCAAATCGTCCCTTTGCGCGGGGCAGCCTGTTCAGACGGGTGAAAGAGGAACCGCTGCCGGAATGGGTGGATGAATTCGACTGCAACAGTTGGGCGCAGTTCTTCCTTAAATATATCGTCTCCCATCCAGCCATCACTTGTGCCATACCTGCAACCTCAAAGGTACACCATGTCCTTGACAATATGAGCGCAGGATTTGGAAAAATGCCTGATAGCACGATGCGCGGAGAGATGGAAAGAACCTTTGAGAAAATATCTCAAGCCTGACCTTTCAGGATGCTGTTAATTACGACCCTGAAAACAAACCATTCAGATGCCGGTTAGGGCCTGTTAACAGGCCCTAATACATATTGATTTGAATCCTTTGAAAGGGATTCAAATCAATCCGCCAGCGTCACCCGGTTTCTGCCCAGTGATTTAGAGCGATAGAGCGCCTGATCACAGCGGTTGAGAAAATCTTCGCAGGACTCCCCCATACGGAATGCGGCCACACCGATCGATGCCGAAATGCCACCGACGACACTCCCGGTATTCGGTCGTTTGAGTACGATCTTCTCGATAACGGTACGGAAATGCTCGGCCAGGTTCCGCGCATTGTTGGAACCTATATCCGGCAGCAGGATGGCGAACTCATCACCGCCAAAACGCGCACAGGCGTCTTTTCCCTTGGTATGACGATTTAACAGCTCCGCCACTGCGCGCAGCACCTTATCTCCCAGCAGATGGCCATGGTTATCGTTAACCTCCTTGAATTTATCAATGTCTATGAGCACCAGACAGAAATTGGCAGTATGTTGCTGGTCTATCTCACTGATCATCAAGGCGAGTGTCTGATCGAATCCACGTCGATTCATCACCCCCGTCAGCGGATCCAGCATCGCTTCCTGCCTGGCATAACTCAGCTCCTCCTTGAGTTTCTCAACCTCGTCAGTTGAATTGAGCAGTTGTGTCTCAAACTGATTCGTCTCGGTAACCAGTGAGCGGGTCTCAGATATGATCGAAGAAACCGCCTGCATGACGCTTTCAATCCTGTTACTTTCCGCCAGGGTATCGATATGCGTTTTAATCTTTTCATTGGTTATCGAAGTCTTACCGGTCAGATCGATCATGGTCCCCAAGGTATGGGCGACGATATCCATCAGTTCCTCTCTCAGATCCCTCAACACCGCTTCATCACAATTGCAGACATAGTGTCTGAACAGCTTCCCTACAGTTTCTTCCTGCCAACCCTTATCACTCTTCAGCAGCTCGTCCAAGCGTGCGTTCAGAGCGGGATCCTCACCGAGGACATAGTGGTATGCAATGCTGAAATTGACAGGATTGATAATTAGTTCATGTTTCGCTAGAAAGGCGACTGTCAAACGGAAGATCTCACCGGCTTTTTCTTGAGATTTTGGGTATGCGCCCATTGTTCTTCTCTCAGGCTTTTTTTCCATATCGACTTCAATCAATTATCTTTTTTAGTTACCTTTAAGAGGCCCTCAGCCAAACAACCATAAATTTTACCGGGTTTAATTTTCACATCAGGTAAGGCCTGGACAATTAACTGGCGTTTGGAAATCCTGTGGTCATTTAGTTGTTTTGATTTCACCCATAATTATATACACAGCGTATCGTTAATTCTCGCAAATATTAGCTAAATGCATTACAAAACCCGGATTAATCTCCAATAGTCGGATTAGCGGGGGCAAAACCTCTCCGCAATGTGTTTTCGGTTACATTTCTGGCCTGCAGAAATTGCAGCAGATAGTCGGGACCACCCGCCTTGAAACCCATCCCACTCAACTTGAAACCACCGAAAGGCTGTCGGTGGACCATGGCGTGAGTGATTTTGCGATTGATATAGAGATTTCCCACAGCAAACTCCCGTTTTGCCTGTACCAAATGGGATGGCAGACGGGAATAGACCCCTCCGGTTAGCGCATAGGCGGTGCTGTTTGCAATGCGCAGGGCGTCCTGGAAATCTGTCGCGCGCATCACCGCCAACACCGGCCCGAATATCTCCTCTTGCGCCAACGGCGACTCCTCTTCCACATCGGTGAAGATAACCGGTGCCAGATAGTGGGCCTGATTCGATTTCGAGGCTCCGATGTAGTGTAGGTGCGCCGTGATCCTGGCCTCCTCGATACATTGCTGAATGCGCTGTTTTGCCTCGGCACTGATTACCGGGCCGATCCTGTTGCGAGGCTCCGCTGGATCACCGACAGAGAGACTGCGTGTCGCCTCAGTCAGACGGGATACGAATCTGTCATGGATCGAGTCCAGGCATATCACCCTGGAACAGGCACTGCATTTCTGCCCCTGATATCCAAAGGCGGAGTCGATAACTCCTGCAACCGCATCGTCGAGATCGGCATCCGCATCGATAATGATCGCATTCTTGCCACCCATCTCGGCAATCAGGCGCTTGACATGACGCTGCCCCTCTATGGATTGTGACATCAGATGATGGAGATGCAGACCCACCTCCCTTGAGCCGGTAAAGGCGACAAAATGGGTGCGTGGGTCGCGTACCAGTGCTTCACCTATCTCAGCCCCACTTCCCGGGAGACAGGTCACAACGCCCTCGGGGAGTCCTATTTGCTGCAGCAGCCGACAAAAGTGCCAGGCAACCACAGGTGTCTGTGACGCGGGTTTGAGAATCACACAATTACCACAGGCTATGGCGGCCGATAACATGCCGACGGGGATCGCCAATGGAAAATTCCAGGGTGGAAGCACCACACCAATACCCATGGGTTGGTAGGTAAGCCAATTCTCCTCCCCCGGCAGGGATGAGTTTTGTCCCCTGTCGAGGGCTCGCGCACGTTCCGCATAGTAGTGAAGAAAGTCGATCGCCTCCGCCACATCCGCATCCGCCTCTGTCCACCCCTTACCCGCTTCTTTCACCTCCCATGCGGCAAACCGGTCACGCTGACCGGCCAATGCACCGGCAATACGATCCAGGTAGTCCGCCCGTTCGCTGAAACACCTCGCCCGCCAGTCGCTGCAGGCCGACTGGGCCTGCCTGATCGCCATTTCAGCATCATCAGCGCCGGCACTGACAACCCTGCCGATCAGTTGCGTCGTATCGGCGGGATTGGTGGATTCGATGACACGCTCCTCCAACGCAATGTGGCCCGATAACATCAGCGGGTAGGTTTTACCCAGCTCGCTCTCCACCGCCTCGAGTGCAGAAACAAAATCCTCGCGCTCTGAAAATTGAGTGAATCGATGCAACGGCTGATTGGTAAATCCTTGCAGGGTCGGCGATTCCTCCGCATCGCCTGTCTGGGGAGGCTGTAATATCCGGGTGATGTCCAGTTTCGGCATCAGGGGTAGAATCGATTGATCCGAAGAGTTCTCCAGCAGGCGCCTTACCAGATAGGCAATACCCTGCAGTAACTCGCCAAACGGTAGATAATGGCGCAAAGTCAACTCTCGATCGGTTATCAGGGGTTCCAATGCGCCTGACATTCCATGCAGCATTTGAAACTCGTACTCGTCCCGACCTCTACCCGTCTTCTCTGCCAGTGCTATAGCACAGGCAATGCTACGCAGGTTATGAGTAGCCACTGCCGGCCTGATCAGCGGCGATTCAAAAAGCCGGACCAGGGAGCGTTCAAAGCAGGCATCGGTTTCACCTTTGGTGGGCCAAACAGGTACCGGCCATCCCTGCTGCCTTGCAACCACGGTTTCCATATCCCAGTAGGCGCCACGCACCAAACGCACCATAATGGGCGTGCCCCTGAGTTCGACCCATGATAAGAGCTCGTCCAGGTCACTATCTGCATCACGCAGATAGGCCTGGATGGCTATCCCTATCCCTTTCCATTGGCGCAACGACTCCTCCATGGCCAACCGTTTGAACAGTTGCAGGATGATCGCCTTAAAGTCGTACTGCTCCATATCGAGGGTGAGCGTGAGTCCCGCTGTCATGGCGGCATGGCAGATCGGTCTCAAACGCTCGGCCAATTGAATGATACTGCCTTCACTGTCAACGGCCGAGATCTGTGAATAGAGAGAAGAGACCTTTATCGAGAGGTTCAAGTCAGTGTCCCAACCAGAGGCTTTACTACCTTCGGAAGCCCTGGCAATCAAGTCGAGATAGGCCTGTTGATAGCCCAGGGCTTCCGCCTCACTCACAGTCGCTTCACCCAGCATATCCAGACTTGCGCGAATCCCTCTTCCATGCAGCTTTGCCACACAATCCAGTATGCCGTCAGCGTCTTCGGCGGCGATAAATCGCTGCGCTACCCGCCGTACGGCAGTGCGGATGACCGGTGCCAGCATTGTCGGTAGTGCCGGAGATGTGCTGCGCCTGATCCCCCAGGCCAGCAGCGGCGGCAGGCGACGACCTTCGAGTACTGAGAAATATTCCCTGAAATGGTTCACAAGCTGTGCGTCGTCAGTCAGCACCGGTACGGTGTCGACGAAGCGAAGACCTTGCAGGCGAAACTGATCGTCAGCCAACAATTGGGCAAGCAATCGATCGATCCATCCTCGAGGGTGGGTATCGGACCTCGACTGCATCTCGGCCCACATCTGGTGACCAATGGTTTGAATACGCTCTTCCAGCTCCCTCACCCGAACCCCCTGTTGAAAAATCATTCAACCGCCTGATAAATACAATAGAAGAAATAATCGGAGCGGGTAAGCTGTTGTGCCACGTATCAATAACTCGCCTATCGAGCCATTATTAACCAATTAAAGCGATTGGCCCTGGCACCCTGATTGATTCACATTGCCGGTATCGAGGCTCGGGTCAATTTGGAGAATCTGACGCCTCGCATACCGCCTATCTTGGTGACCAACTGTTCTATTTCATCGGGTTTTCCCCGCACGATAATGGTTTCCAGACAGTGATGGTGATCAAGATGCACATGGGTTGTGCAGAGAACATTGATATAGCTGTGATGTTGGATATGGTTGATCTTCTCGGTCAAGCCACGTTGATGATGGTCGTAGCTGATGGTCAATACACCGAACACATCTTCATGCTCGCCGGCCCAGCGCTCCTCCACCAGTTTTTCTCTTATCATATCCCGCACCAGTTCTGAACGGGATGCATAACCCTGATCGGTGTAGCGTTTATCCAGTTCATTCAGTAAACCTTCCGGTAGTGAAACAGTGACGCGGGCAAGTTCGTTGGAATCTGTCATGGCTTCATCTACTCCCAATCGTGTACATGTGGGTGGGAATGGCTGATTGCACCGTGCCGATGCTGATGACGATGCACCAGGTTGGCTTGCTGCAATAATTCCATATCCGCCAAAGCCTGTTTGACCGGGCCGTCAAAACAGAGCGTGCCCCGCTCATCCATGATAAGGCAGCGCTCTCCCAATTCAGCAGCCATACTTAAATTGTGGGTCGTGATAATCACTGTCGCCTCAGTGGCAAGCAGATAATCGACCACCCAGCCACTGCTGCGAGGATCGAGATTGGCAATGGGTTCATCAAGCAGTAGGCACGCCGGTTCCAGCACCAGCAGCGCGGCCAATGCCACTTTCTTTTTCTCACCGCCGGACAAGTTATAGGGGGCCTTTTCCAGTAACGGTTGAAGCCCCAAACGCCCGGCCCATTCCTGAATCAGCTTGTCACTGTCGGGAATGCCCAATTGGCGGGGGCCATAACCTATCTCATCGGCAACCGTGGGATTGAACAACATCGCCTCCGGATGTTGGAACAGCAATACCATTTCCCGCCGGAATCGATTGGCCCATGGACCGCTGCGTACAAGCTGCCTGGTGACCGGATCCCCCCTGTAGCGATAGTCTCCAGAGGTTGCAAACAGAAGACCGTTCAGTAGCTTGAGCAGGGTTGTCTTACCACATCCGTTGGCACCCAACACCACCAACTTCTCTCCCGTCTCCACCCGCAGGGACAGATCCTTGAATACAGCAGGACCCTCAGGCCAGCTGAATCCGATACGATCCAGTTCAATCATTGAATACGCCTCTTGAACGCATCGCCTGGCTGATCTCTGTTGCGGCATGATGGGATTGCTCCACTATCGCTTCCGTCTGCACCACTGCGAGCCGGGACCGTTCACGCCAGTTCGGTCTTTTCAGGCAGCGGCTCTCAAACGCCGCGCGATAATCGTTGATGATGCGGCTCATCAGACGAATCTGACCTGCAGCCAAGGTGGTTAAAAACGTTAGTGTGGGCGAGAACCTCAATGCGTTGGCGAAATTAATCCTGGCGCTCAGCCAAAATCCCAGCATCACCAGCAACAACACACGAGCGTTGATCAATATCAGGTACTCGATGCGGAACTCATCCCTCAGCAGGGCGATTACCAGATATCCAAGGGAGACAGCTGTGTTGAACAGCAACACGGAGAGGAGCGCCTTTCGTAGCAGACGCCAACGTAGCGAACCCGAAAACAGAATCACCACAACCAGGCCGATCAATAGATACAACGGTTGATGTATCAGTGTCACCCCAACCACGGTAAGCAGATAGAGCACTATCCAACGCAAATCCCTCATACCAACCACCCCCTTGTCTTGGCATAACGCCAGACAGCCAGGGTAAGCAGCGCCTCCACCCCGCCAATTATCAGATGAGGCAGAAGGATCGCGGGCACCGCCACCTCGGGGCCAAATGGAAAAAACAGGGGGGTACCGTCATCCCGATGGGCGATGGACGGCTGAATCCCCAATACCAACGCTATCAGCAAAGCGGGTATCACCACCGCCAGAAATGTCCCTGCCGCTAGAAATGGCAGCGGATTTCGCTCACCTCGCAAACCCATGCATAGGGTCATCACTGCAGCACCGACAAGTCCGACCGCGAATGCATTCACCGGCAGGGCTGTAATCCCCCCCGCGCCGAACAGCAGCGCCTGTAGCAAGAGCACCAGGCTGTATGCCAAAAAAGCCAGCCTTACACCAAACAGCATCGCCAGCATGGCGATTCCCACCAGATGTCCCGTGCTTCCCCCCGGCAGAGGCAACATGACCATTCCAATGACATAGGCCAATGCGGTGATCACCGCCAAACGGGGTATGGTCTCTTCATTGAGCCGCTGTTTAAGACCCCGCGCCGCCCATAACCAGGCTCCGCCTGTCACCACATAGGCCGGCAGATAGAACTGTGGTGCAATGAAACCGTCGGGTATATGCATATTCAGCAGATGCAATGTGTTGAATGCATCACCGTCTCTTACGCTTCGTAAACAACATCATCACTCCAAATCCACTCAACAGGATACCAATACCCAAAATCAGTTTGGTGAGTTCGGAATAGGTATGGCCAGTATGGGAGTGTGATGCCATACCTGGAGCCAATTCTAAGACGGTATCGATACCGTGCCCGTCCTCGCTGAAGACCCTTAACCGCCACCCCCGGACATCCCCGGGAATGAACACAACCCTACCCGATGCATCGCTCTTTCCGGATTGATAGGGTGCGTTCCCACCGTCTGCAGTGAGTTCGTATGCAACATCGGCCAGGGGAGTGTCGTCGGTATGGTGAAGCCAGATAACAGCCGCCTCCTGCCGTTCTATCTTCAAACCCACCCCATGGGAGAGGCAGGAAGGCGCATAACCCAGCAGGACAAGCAGCAAGAAAGAGCGGAATCGAGTCGTGACGGCCATCGTATGAAGAATATAATAAATTTCACACATATTATGGCATATCGACTGATTTAATGCAGTTTATACGGCATAACAATCAAACCTGGCCATTCAGATAGGCTTTGCGCTGTTTTTGCGGAAACTTCTCGATCGCGTAGCGAAGCATGGTACGGGGCATACTCTGGTAGTGCTCGTGAAGAAATCTCTGCTCAACGGATAGATCACGATTTCCCACCTCCCGCAACATCCAGCCAACCGCCTTGTGTATCAAGTCATGAGTATCATCCAACAGTTGACGCGATATCCTTAAGGTATCCTCATACTGTTGTTTTTTAATGAAATGCAGGGTTGAGATAATGGCGATACGGCGCTCCCAAAGGCTTTCCGACCTGGCCAGGTTGTGCAATATGCGCCTGTCTCTATTTTCGAGGTGTACACCAACGATATGGTAGGCACTGCTGTCTACCAGATCCCAATTATTGATATATCGCGTATTGTTCAAGTAGTGTTGAAAGATTGTTTCCCTCTCTTCATCAGTACCGCTTTGATATTTCAATACCATGATTAACAGCGCACAGAGACGCTCTTCATGATATCCGGAGCGCAACAAATGAAGGAGTTGCTTGATGGGTATGTTGCGGTGCTGTCGGGCATGTTGCCGGAGAACGGGTACTCGGATACCCAGAAAGCGATCCCCCTCACCATATTCACCCTTACCGGTTTTGAAGAAGCGTTGAGAGTGTTCCGCTATTACAGGATCCGCTGAGCTGCGTAACGATTCACGCAAGTGTTTGGCATTCATGGCTCACCCATGCATTGGTTCATTGGCAATCAGCGACATTGTAAGGAACATATCAAGCGTATGATTCATGATCGAACGGCCGATTTTATGAAAACAATTGTTAATCAGCTATAGGGTACAATCAATACACATAGAGGTTATGGTAGGCTTTTTTATAATCATTATTATCGGGAGCAACACATATGGATTTACTGAAAAAGAATGTCGGTAAAATCGACCGTGTCGTCCGCATCATTATTGGTATCTTGCTGATCGGAAATATCTTCTATGGATTGCAAAGCCCAGTCGGCTGGATTGGGCTTATTCTGCTGCTGACCGGTCTATTCGCCACCTGCCCGCTCTATTCCGCACTCAGCCTCGATACACGTTCCACCAGCGAAAAGATCGGTTTGAAATAGTCTTGGAGGCCACCAGACCGCCTGCTCAACAAGCCAGCAAGCGGTCAAGCTGATTGGCAAATGCCTGCCTGTCTGCCTGGCTGAGTGCTGCCGGTCCACCTGTTTGAATGCCACTGCCACGCAATGTATCCATGAAGTCACGCATATTCAGGCGCTGGCGGATGTTCTCCTCGGTATAGAGATCCCCGCGCGGGCTTAATGCCAGACACCCTTTCGGTATCACTTCGGCCGCCAAGGGGATATCTGCCGTTATCACCAGATGGCCCGGCTGCGCCCGTTGTACAATGTAGTTATCGGCAATATCGAAACCGGCCCCCACCTGGACCGTGCGGATATAGCGGGAACCCGGCACCTGCAATGGCTGATTGGCAACCAGAATCAACGCTATTCTTACCCGCTCAGCAGCACGGTAAAGAATCTCCTTGATCACCTTCGGGCAGGCATCGGCATCGACCCAAATCTGTTCAATCTTCATTTATTACGCCATTTAACCCGGTTAACTTAAATAAGCTATTGTAATCACTAGGTGAAACATTATACTGCTCCGCCCGGCCTTGCCTATGGCCATATCGCTTCGCCCCACCAGGAATCCCCCAATGTCAGACACCGACGCCCTCCACTCCAGTTTCCGTGATTTAAACCTGCCCAAGCCTTTATTGAAGGCACTTGACGAGGTCGGCTACGAAACACCGTCGCCAATTCAGGCTCAGACCATCCCCTATATGCTGGAAGGCCGGGATCTGTTGGGACACGCACCGACGGGAACCGGCAAGACAGCTGCTTTCGCCCTGCCCCTGCTATCCAGACTCGACACCAAACAACACATCGTCCAGGTATTGGTCCTTACACCTACCCGGGAGTTGGCGATTCAGGTAGCCGAGGCCTTTCAACGTTATGCGGCCCATATCAAGGGATTTCATGTACTGCCGGTGTACGGCGGCCAGGACTATTCTGGTCAAATCAGGCAGTTGAAAAGAGGGGTGCACGTGGTAGTCGGCACCCCGGGACGGGTGATGGATCACATGCGCAGGGGGACGCTTAAACTGGACTCATTGCAAGCTCTGGTGCTGGATGAAGCGGATGAGATGTTGCGCATGGGCTTTATCGATGACGTGGAGTGGATTCTGCAACAGATTCCGGAAGTGCATCAGACAGCCCTTTTCTCGGCAACCATGCCGAAAGAGATCCAACACATTGCCCGTCACCACCTCAACAATCCCTGCGAGATCGCGATCAAGACGCGAACCGCGACTGCAGATACTATTCGACAGCGCTATTGGCAGGTCAGCGGCCTGCACAAACTCGATGCACTAACCCGCATCCTGGAGGTGGAGACCTTCGACGCCATCATCATATTTGTTCGCACCAAGACCGCCACCAGTGAACTGGCTGAGCGCCTGGAAGCCAGGGGTTATGCCGCCGCAGCATTGAATGGAGACATGGTGCAGAAGCAGCGGGAACAGATGGTCGAGCGCCTGAAGCGTGGCTCTCTCGATATCCTGGTCGCTACAGACGTGGCCGCTCGCGGCCTCGATGTTGAGCGGATCAGCCATGTCATAAATTACGACATTCCCCATGACACCGAGGCCTATATCCATCGCATCGGGCGAACCGGGCGCGCCGGACGTATCGGTGACGCCATTCTTTTTGTTGCCCCGCGCGAACGTCGCATGCTCAAAGCCATAGAGAGGGCAACCAGACAAAAAATCGCATCCCTCGAGCTGCCGACCACCGAAATGGTGAACAACAAGCGTATCGCCAATTTTAAACAGCGCATCAGCGATACCATTGCAGCAGGAGAACTGGAATTCATGCAAAGCCTGCTGGAGCAGTTTCAGCAGGAGCACGATGTACCTGCACTGGAGATTGCCGCCGCGTTGGCCAAGCTGTCGATGGGTGATCAGTCTTTATTGCTGAAACCGGAAAGGGAGAGGCCAGCCCGGCGAGATACAGAGTCGAAGTCACAACGTGGGAAAAATGAGAAACGTCAGCGCAAACCACAGACCCGTCCCGCAAATGGGATGGAGCGATTTCGCATCGATGTAGGGCATCAACACCAGGTCAAACCCAGCAATATCGTTGGCGCAATCGCAAACGAAGCGGGGCTTGATGCTCAGTATATCGGGCATATCGATATCCATGATGATTTCAGCCTCGTCGATCTGCCGGTCGGGATACCGAAAGATATTTATCAGGATCTGAAAAGGGCTTGGGTGTGTGGCCAACGCTTGAACATCAGCAGATTGGAGCAGCCGAAAATGGGTAAAAAAGGCCCCCGCAAGGCGAAAAAACGAAACAAATCTGATCGGTGACGATTTTTCTGGTATAATGTGCCGCTTCGGGGGCGTTTGACCGGTTAGCGCCCACTAGGATAATCCGCTCGTCGAAATACCTTGAGCCGTTCGCCTCTCCCTCATCGGGGACAGCGCTTCCCGCTTATTGACAGCTATCTTTTCCAGCCCGGACCGGCTCCCGCCAGCATTGCTGTCGCAGGGAGGGCAAGACTGGAGTAACAAATAGATTCAGAATCACAACCCGACACAGGACTTCCGGTGCGGGGCCAAAGGGTTGAGCAAGCAACTCCCCTTTTGGAAATCCAACAAATTAATCAAGTAACCGCTTCATGCTCCCTGTTGAAATGGAGCAACAGCTGGTTACGGAGTACTATCCCATGTCATTTGAAAATCTCGGCCTGTCGGCCGAACTTCTGCGCGCCATTCACGATCAGGGTTACACCCAACCCACACCGATTCAGCGCAAGGCAATCCCCGTCATTCTCACAGGCAGGGATGTCATGGCCGGTGCCCAGACCGGTACGGGCAAGACTGCTGGCTTCACCTTACCCCTGCTGCAGCGGCTGGCGAAACAACCTTCACATAACGGTCAACGACCTGTTCGGGCCTTGGTATTGACGCCAACCCGGGAACTGGCAGCCCAGGTTGGCGACAGCGTCCAGACCTATGGCCGCCACACATCTTTACGCTCTGCGGTTATCTTCGGCGGCGTCAAGATCAACCCTCAGATCGATAAACTGCGCCGTGGTGTTGATATCCTGATCGCCACGCCGGGCAGGCTACTGGACCATGCCGGTCAGCAGACAGTGGATCTTTCCCAAATTGAAATATTGGTGCTGGATGAAGCCGATCGCATGTTGGACATGGGGTTCATCCATGACATCCGCAAAGTACTGGCATTGCTGCCCGACAACAACAAACGTCAGAATCTCCTCTTTTCCGCCACATTTTCCAGTGATATCAAAAAACTCGCTGACCGCTTGCTGGATCATCCCGAATTGATAGAGGTCGCGCGTAGAAACACCACCGCCGAAAGGATCAAACAGGTGGTCCATCCGGTGGATAAACGGCGCAAGCGAGAGATGTTGAGCCATATGATCGGATCGCAAAACTGGCGACAAGTGTTGGTATTCACACGCACCAAACATGGCGCTAACCGTCTGGCACAACAACTGGAGAAGGACGGTCTTAGCGCATCGGCGATTCACGGCAATAAAAGTCAGGGTGCGCGCACCCGGGCACTGGCCGGTTTCAAAAACGGTGAGATACGTGTGCTGGTAGCCACCGATATCGCCGCACGTGGCTTGGATATCGACCAGCTGCCTCATGTTGTAAACTACGAGTTACCCAATGTCCCCGAGGACTATGTCCACCGTATCGGGCGTACCGGGAGGGCCGGAAATGAAGGGGAAGCCATATCTCTCGTATGCCTGGATGAACACAAGCTGTTAAAGGATATTGAGCGACTTTTGAAACAAAAGATTCCGGAAATAGTTGTTGAAGGCTACGAACCGGATCCCAACATCAAAGCCGAGCCCATTCAGAAGCGAGGAAATGGTCATGATCGTATACAAAACAGAAAACCGAACGGCAACAAAAACCGTGTAAATACAACCAAGAAGCGATCTGTCAATAAAACCCGACAATCAGATACCCGAATTGACGCAGAAAAACAGTCCCCGACAAAAGCCACACACAAACACAAGCGCAGCAAGCAGAATGAAAGCCAATCATCGACACATCGACATTCACGGGTAAAACGAAGTAAGGAGGTAGCCGCATTACTGGGTGGTTGATATGCCAGGGTCGGTTAGATACGTTTTTTCAAATTGCTCCAGGGGTATGGGTCTACTGAAATAATAGCCCTGAAAAACAGTACATCCATACTCTAAAAGCATGTTGCGTATCTCCTGTGTTTCAACCCCTTCCGCAACAACCTCCAGATGTAACTGTTTGGCCAGATTGAGAATAGTCTCCACCAATGCGGCATCATTCGGATCGGTGAGTATATCCCGGACGAAGGAGCGGTCAATCTTAATCTCACTGATCGGCAGGCTTTTCAAATAAGCCAATGATGAATAGCCGGTTCCGAAATCGTCAATGGAGAATCTGACACCGAAATCCTTTAATTCCTTCATTTTTTCGACGGTCTCGTCGATGTTGCCGATAAGCATACTTTCCGTCAGTTCAAGTGTCAGGTTGTCCGGGTCATTGCCGCTATCCTTCACGGCCGTTCTGATCGCATCGACAAAATTCTTTTTTCGAAACTGCATGGCGCTGACATTAATCGATATGCGTGGAACCCTGTGTTCAGGGTACTGCCGCATCCATTTCAGCTGTGCCAAAAGTGATTCACGCAATACAAATTCACTGATCGGTTCTATCAGGCCACTCTCTTCAGCCAATGGAATGAATTCGTCCGGTAACACTAAAGTATTGTCACGCATGCACCAACGCACCAGACTTTCGGCGCCAACCATTTGTCCGTCTAGGTCAATCTGCGGTTGGAAGTGGACCAGAAATTCCCTCTTATCGACTGCCTGATGCAACTGCTCCAATAACCTTAATCGAGCTTCAACTTTCTGTTGCATTTCAGGTGAGAAAAACTTGATCGTATTGCGGCCGGCCTCTTTTGCCTGATACATGGCTGTATCCGCTTTTCTCAGTACATCGTCAGCCGACTCATTGTCTGTGGGGAAGATTGTGATACCAATACTGGCACTGGTTCTTATATCATGCTTTTCTATATCATAGGGAATGGCAATCGCCTGCAACAGTTTACCGGCGATAACCTGTACGTTGTTGATGGCAGTCTCTAAATCCTCATTGGTTTCAGATAACAGGACAACAAATTCGTCACCCCCCAAACGTGCCACGGTATCTTCGCTTCGCACCGATTCCTGCATACGAACAGCCAGCTGCTGCAGCAAGCTATCGCCGACCGTATGTCCAAGCGTATCGTTAATATGTTTGAAGTGGTCCAGATCGATAAAGATCACAATGCCCAGTTTATTATGCCGCAAACAGCGTGAAACGGTTTGAGATAAACGATCCACAAGTGTTCGTCGATTGGGCAGACTGGTGAGAATATCATTGGTAGCCTGAAATTTTATCAACTCCTCATCAGCGTGTTGTTTGGTTACATCCTCAGTCATCAGCATGTAGCCATTCAAAATCTTGGATTCATCCCAGATAGGCGAGATTCTGGCATCAATATATTGTTTACTGCCATCAATTATACGTTGCAAAGAGAAACGAAACTCACCCTCTTCTCTGGCTGATTGCAACGCTTTGGACATCTGCTCATCGGCCACACTGCCCACTCCGCCGTGAAAGAAGTGAATGTCTTTACCTTCCAGTTCGTCAGGTTTCATACCGAATATCTGAGCGGCAGTTTGATTGTAATAGGTAATATTCAGATCATTGTCAGTCGCAATAAAGCCAATTTTAATCGATGCACTTAATATGCTATTGAGATAAGTGGTTTTTTCACGCAATCCCCGTTCAGCACGTCGCCACTCGGTTATATCATGCCATACACAAAACAGTGCACTTTTGCCTTCGAAAGGTATTCGTGTCAATGAGACCTCTAAGAGGAGTGGTTTACCGTCTTTTTTTAGATGCTGCCATTCGAATCGATGATACCCATTCAAATAGGCCTGCTCCATCATGTCGTCGGCTTTACTCACAGATCGCTGCCCGTCCGGCTGCTTTTCGGGGGACAAACTGGATGGATGTACCTGTTGTATTTCATCTGCACTGCCATATCCCAACGTCCGAATTGCCGCATCATTGGCCAGAACGAACTTGTCGCTTTGAATCACTAGCATTGGGTCTTCGGAAAGCTCAAACAATAAACGGTATTTCTCTTCGCTTTCTCGAAGCATTCGCCCTTGATGAAGAAGCTGGGTAGACTGTAATCGCAGTTTTCGATTCTTACGCGAGGTTACCAGGCTATAAAAAATCAGTGTTGCAACTAATGCAATTGCAAGAAAGATAAGAATCGACAATATCGCATTACGATTATCCTGATAAAAACTGATTTTGGGGTGGAGGATCTTGGCCTTGCTGTGAATGTAGTCTGGTAAATCCAGCTTTAAGGACTCCAGAACCCTGTGATCAATTACATATTCATTCGGACTGTCGGTAACAGGCAATATTGAACTGATGGGTTGGCCGTCAAGATAATCGCGCATCAGAGCGGCGGCAGTCGATCCTTGTGCATGGCCACTGGTGACATAGCCACCCAGCACACCATCTAAGAGATAAGCATCTTCCATGCTGATAACGACATCCGCGTTGGATGATGTTATACGTGAAATTGTCTGGTGGAGATTGAGTATCTCGCCTTGACTATTCTGTAATGCACCTAAAGTAGTGAGCAAGACTACCGGCCTTTCAATCTGAGTCAAGCGACTCAAGATAATGTCCAGTCGATTATCCGCCAGATAGGTAATTTTCATCCGCGGTCGCGTCGCCATCTCCTGATGTATTTCTCGTTCGATGGCCTGGTAGGTATTTGAATCGTCGCCAAGCACCACGATATGGCTTACATCGCCAAATAGAGCATCTAGTAAATCCAGATTGGGCCCGATCTCTTTTTTTTCAAAAACGCCGGTGACTCTGCTTTTGTCAAGCTTGGATTGGATCGAATAATCGTTGACTCCGGAGAAGAATATCGGTGTGTCAGGAAACAGTGCGGAGAGCTCATCTATACCAAAACTTAAACCGTTGTCATCTGTGACATACAGTACATCTGGATTGAAATCATGGTATTTCCGCTTCAGGTAATCGGCAAATCGATCTGCATAATCCTCATCATAGTGAATGCGTTTAGTATCCAGATATTCTGTTTTTATCGTGGGTTGTAGGGTTAATCCCTGTTTTAGCCTTTCGACAAAACCTTCATGTTGCCCCTTGGTCCAGGGATATTCTTGGCTGTAGGCGTGTACAATCAGTACTCTTACGGTATCTGAGGCAGGGGTCTGTGAGGCAGGCAGCAACAGTGCCGCAATAATAAATACGAAAATACTTAACTTATTGATATATATAGAAAACACACAGATTCTTGCACGGTCCGCAAAATTATCGATTTAGCCAATCAATCTTCCCACATCTATATTCAATTAACTATTCTTATCGTTCCCGTCTTGGCTCAATCATCGACTTTCTTTCTAAGCAGCTTCCTAAGTTACAAGCGAGTAACCCTAAAATAATCTTTTATTACAATATGTTACATATCATCACCACCAATTCGCCAGAAGTACATCCAGGGACCTTTCAATCGGTGGCAGCTACTCGGCGAATAAATTTTGTTGTTTGCATTTCTTTACCGGGAGAAGTATCGTGGGTGGTCTGCATGATCTTTGACCTGCCTATAACGCCTCAAATTCGCTGTCTCACTACAGATGCAACCGAATCGAGCAACATAGCGCCTGCCAAGATCCATGGGGATGGTCCGTTTATTGTGGCGGGCATATTTGCAATTCATTGAGGTAATTTACTGATGTCAGAAAGACAGATCGGAACCGTTAAATGGTTCGACAGCGGAAAGGGTTATGGTTTTATCGAACGTGAAAACGGCAAGGATCTTTTCGTCCATTTTCGCGCTATTGCCGGTGAAGGACACCGTTCTCTGGAGGATGGTCAAAAAGTGGAATTTACTGAGGTCGAGGGTAAGAAGGGTCCGCAGGCTGATAACGTAGTTCCCCTGTAACTCTTAATTCTTCCCCGTTGCCACTCACCTTGGCATCCTGTCATATCTGCGAACCAACGGGCGATATCCGTACAGGGATGCACGGATTGGTCTTTCATCACACTTACTCAGGAATAGGTCAATGATTACCCTATCGGTTCGCGGTCTTCCCAGATCGACCACAGAAGAGAGTTTGACAGCACTCTTTACAGAATATGGCGTAGTGCGTTCTCTTAAAATAGCCAAGGACCTCTTCAGCGGTGACTGTAGAGGTTTCGCCACCATCGATATGGAGGGTCACGAAGCCCGGGCCGCAATCGCTGCACTTGATGGTAGCGATCTAGGCGGCAGTACAATTCGCGTGGGCCCGGACAGACCTAAAAAAGGAAAGAGCAAAAAACGCCGCTGAGCACATCAGCTTGCGAGTCAATGCTGCATGTAACGCTGATTTGATTGCCGGAATTACGGTGGCAGCAGACCCTAAAAGTAACCATCGGTCAGGGTTTTCATAAAATTGACCAGATCAGCACGATCCTGATCGGACAATCCCAGGCCGACAAAAGTGCCGGCATTCATTTCAGCCGCGATGTTGTCGTCATTCACTTCCGGCGTGATAAACAGGTTTGCAACCTGAATATCATAGTGCAGCACCGTCTCTTCCAGCGTGGCGTAGACACCATTGTGCATATAGGGTGCCGTCAACTCCACATTGCGCAAGGTGGGAACCTTGAATTTACCCCGTTCACCTGCCCTGTCTGACTCAGTAATCGCACTGCTGGCTCCGAGGCCGATATCGATAAAAGAGTTGTCAGCCAGATAGGCAGGGTTATTCAGGTTAATCGGTGTTCCGATATTGTAGTAGCGAAAGTTTGTAAACAGGGATGTTTCAGGTGTGTCACCGACTGTATGACAGTTTGCGCATTTAGTCACCTCGGCATCCATGAACAGATCAAACCCACGCTGTTCCGATGCAGTCATGGTGTAGTTGCCCATCAGGTAAGCGTCAAACTTCGAACTGAATCTGTTGACCTCTGAAGAAGCTTCAAATGCTGCGATCGCGGTTGCAATGTTGTGATAGGCCATCGTTGTATCATTAAACGCATCCGCACCGAATACAGCGATGAAGTCCGAAGAGTAGTCAGAGTTTTGTACCTTTGCGACAACCTCGGCCTCGGACGTGTTATTCATTTCGACCGGGTTGAGGAAGGGCCCCTTGGCCTGTTCAACCAAGTCAACGGCACGCCCATCGAGAAACTGCCCACCCTGGTAATTGGAGTTTGTCTCCGGTGTCTGATCCTGATCCGCAACTTCCCCAAAGGATGGAGCGAAAGAGGCGTAGGCAGCGGTGGGCGCATTTCGATCACCAAATTCTCCGCCTACGGATCCCTCCGAAACCGGAGCTGTAACGCTGACACGAGGATCGGCGAAGCCGTTGTCCGGGTCGTGACAAGAGCCACATGCCTGGTTGCTGCCACTGGATAGATTGGTATCAAAAAACAGCTTCTTTCCCAACTCAGCCATGGATATAGTCGATGTATTGGTGTTATCACTGTTCCCGCCACCGCCACCACCGCCGCCACATGAAACGGTCAAGCATCCAATCAATACAGCAATGCCGGCTCTATAAAATCCCATGGCTCTTCTACTCCAAAATACATAAATACCAAATAGCTTGGCAAAGAATCGGATATTGCAGGGAGGTTTGAACTTGACATCGATCAAAAAACAGGGAACTAGGCCTGAGCGACGGACTAGAATGGGGAGTGCATCACATCAAATTATGAGTGTGGGAATTTAAGGATGCCTCATCCATTCAGGGCTCAGCCTGTATGAGACTTGATTAAGCATCTAACGGCTATTTCAAGAACTCCACGCGCAGATTGACACGGCGATTCTCGGCACGACCATTGGGATTTGAATTATCTGCAACAGGATGAGCATCCGCATAGCTGACCGAACGCAGATGTTTCGGCGCAAATCCCTGGTCCAACAGAAAACGGGTAACTGCATTGGCGCGAGCTGCCGCCAGTTCCCAATTCGACTGAAACCTGCCACCCAAAATCGGCCTGTCATCGGTATGCCCTTCCACGGCAATATCCGCCTCGCCAATCTCCTGCAGTGTCACAGCGAGCTTTTTCAATACGGGCAGGGCCTCGGCAAGCAGTTCCGCCTTGCCTGAATCGAAAAGAATCACATCGGCGATCTCCAGGGAGATCCCCTTGTCCCGTTGTACAACCTTAACCTCATCCTGGAAACGATCCTCTATCGCCGCAACCAGACGGGTTTCGGCATCAATGGTCTGTGCGGAATCAGCGTCAGTTTGAATCGATGGTTGCGGTTGTTGTACTTCAATAGTCGGCTCGTCGCTGGGAACGGCCTCATAGCTCGCCGCCATCCGGCTGTCTTCATTGGTTGTCTGGAGATGCTGTACTGCCATCTGTCCCAATAACACAACCAACATGGCCAGGATGACGCTCAGCACATCCACATAGGTCAGTAGCCATCCGCCATCGTTCTCTTCAATCTCCCAGGCATACCAGGTAGTGCCATCCAGTATTTCTTCCCTGGCTGCTTTATCGAGCATCTGGTTCTTTCCACTGTTGATGGTCATCGGTAGTCATGCCCTCAGGCCGCATGCTGGTTGGGATTTGCGATCAACTGCAACTCATGAGCCGCCTGCCGCATGTCCTGCCTGGCGTTTACCTCATCCATCATTTCCCTGATCAGTTCAGCATGTTGCCGGTCGCACAGCATCATGACTGCCTGGAGATGTGCGACGCGACGTGTAATCAACTGTCTGCCGCGTTGCTCCAGTTTGCTGGCTAAGGGTTTGAACACCAGATTGGCCAAAACCAGGCCATACACTGTGGTCAGCATGGCGAAACCCATGGCCGCACCGATAGAGGCCAGATTTCCGGACCCTAACCCGAATAACATCTGCACCAAACCAAGCAATGTTCCAAGCATGCCAAATGCCGGTGCATAGCCTCCCATGGCTCGCAACATCTCGGCAGGGCGGCGCAAGTGGTCCCGGTCTTCTGCAATCTGACGCTGCAGCGTAAGCGTTACCTGGTCACGGGGAAAACCGTCCAAAATCAGTTGTGTCCCCCGGCGCAGCAGCGGTTCTGAGATCTGTTGAGTGACCGCTTCAGCCGGCCGAATTTCGCCGCGGCGGAAGTAATTTGCCGCTTGCAGAAAACGTCTGAACCCCTCTTCTTCGTCTTCCGTGTTGGCTGAGGGACGACGAAAATCTGCAATCAGCTCCCAAAGCGTCAATACGGAATTGAAGGAGTGGCTCATGATGGCTGTCAGTAGAGTACCGCCTACAACCAGGAAAAGACCTGAAATAATCGCGATCAGCCCGGAACCCGGGGCTAACAGCTGTATACTCACAGAACCCAGTACGGAGAGTGATAGCAACCCAATCCAAAGCTGAATAACCAATGCTGTTCTCCTGTTGAATATGCCCTTACCCAGTCCAACAGCAAATTGCAGGCCAAGTTTTACTTCGGGGCATTGTTGCCTTGTGAATCAGATCGTGTCATCGGCGTTCGAAATGCGATAGATTATCTGCCAGCTATTCCTGCTAACAGTTTCCAGTCTCATTGGATCTACCGATGAATTTCAGAAAAATTGCTATCTCGCTCTCTTTTTTCCTGCTTCTTTCAAAGCTCAGCGACGCATCTGAGGTCAATATGAATCCGGGCAAGTGGCAGTGGACAGCGGTACTGAATATGCCCGGCATGCCGATACAGCTGCCACCCACTTCCTATACAACCTGCATTACCAGGGCTGATTTTGTGCCTAAGGAGAGTAAATTGGGACAGGCCTGTGAAAACATCGATCTCACCACAGAGGGGGATAAGGTGTCGTGGAATATCAGCTGTACCAAAGCGGCAGGTGTAACCAGAAGCCATGGAAGTATCACCTACCATGGTGATAGCGCCGAAGGTGTTATCAATATAGATGTGGAAGGTGTGCAAGTGAGCTCAAAGACCACTGGAAAGCGCTTAGGACCCTGCGATTAGAGTCAGAAGGGTGAACTACACCAGACTCTGAAGCATATATCTAAAAAAACCACTTTAATTATGGTAAATTCCTCCCACTCACCTGCCGGCTGCCAGGCTGCAGGTCAGTTGGACACAGGTCTTAACATACCATGCATCTGTTATTTAGAATGTTTATAACACATTGAATAGCAACAACTATATTTTACCGAGACTGGTTCGTCAGGTATTTGAATCCGGCCGATTTCTACACCCTTTCATACTTATGTTTGGGCTGCTCGCTATCGAGCCTTTAGCAGCAGGCACCCCCGTCCCGATCGAAGAGTTACTCAAGCGGAGTTACCTGGACGATTACCACAGCAATGTTGTTTTCGGCTATCGCATCATCACTGAAACCGAACGCTTTGGCGCCCGTTATTCCGGCAACCAATTGCGTTGCAGTAACTGCCACCTCAACGCCGGACGGAAACCGGATGCCATTCCCCTCAATGTTGCCGGTATGTACCCGAAATGGCGCAGTAAGAACGGGCGTCGGAATGGTATAGGGCTGCGTATACGTGAGTGTTTCGTCTATAGCCTGGATGGCATCATGCCTCCGGAGGACTCGCCGGAGATATTGGCTGTGGCGGCCTACATCTCCCATATTTCCCATGGCGAAATGATAGGCGAGGCACCACCGGGCCGCGGGGTACCCACCCTGCCCGACACAGGCTATGACCCGAATCCAGCCAATGGCAAGGCCATCTATGACAGTAAGTGCGCCCTATGCCACGGCAGTGACGGCCATGGCATACCCGGTATACCGCCGTTGTGGGGAATGGATTCATACAATAAAGGTGCCGGCATGGCCAATATCAAAAAGGCGGCCGGATTCATCTGGGCGAACATGCCCCTCGGGCAGGAGCGTTCCCTGACCCATCAGGATGCCCTGGATGTATCGGCCTACATCAATATGCAGATCCGGCCGGGTGATCCCCGGCGAAGTAAAATGTTGAAACTCTTTGAATCCATCTCCCGACTGGTGGAGTAGATTGAGCTGCCGGAATAGACACGAGGTTAAACCATGGAACTTTGGGCCTGCTGACACTCGGCCAATGATAGTGATATGAGATATCTGCGACTGTTGTCGGAGTTAATTCCGTGGAGGCCATCTCAAGCAGGAGAGCTGAAGCTAACGACAGAGGCGTTTGCCGCTGTTGTCGCAGCCATATTGGTGATACCCCAGGGCATCACATTCGCCTATCTGGCAGGACTACCGCCTGAATATGGCATCTATACGTCGATTTTCGTAACCCTCTTCGCCAGTCTTTTCGGCACCAGTTCAATGTTGGGTGGACCAAACACTGCGGTTGCCGTATTGATCGGCATAACGGTAGCGCCTTTCGCAGGTCGTGGCAGCCCGCTCTATATCGACTATGTGATACTGCTCAGCCTGATGGTTGGACTGATTCAACTATCAATCTGGTTACTCAGGGGCGGCAAATATTTTCAATACCTAAGCCCGGCAGCCATAACCGGTATCACGGTCGGCGTAGGTATCATCCTCATCCTCTCATCTCTCGACGGTATGCTGGGGCTTACCCCATCGGGGACCCTTTTCTTCTTCGAAAAACTCTTTGTCATGGCTGATGATTGGCAGTCTTTGATCAATCCCTACAGCTTTACCATCGGTATCACCACTGTGATTGCAGGAATCATCGTAAAAATCAGGTTCCCCCGATATGCAATCCTGATCGCCATGGTTGTCGGCTATGCCACAGGCCTGCTTGTGATGGGTATATTCACTCAAGTCGATACGGAAATAGAATTGCTTGGACATATACCCTTTCAGGCCCTGCCTCTCTCAACCCCGAAGATGGATCTCGAGTATCTGCTGGTGGGATTGGCCATGTTACCCAATGCCATTACCATAGCGCTCATTGGACTGGCCCAGTCAATGGTGATCATCAAACACCTGCGCAGTGACACCGACCAGTCAATCAACCTGGATAAGGAGGTATTCGCTCAGGGTATCGCCAATACCCTCGCTGCCTTCTTTTCGAGCTTCGCAGGTTCCGGCAGTTTTAACCGAACAGCCTTGAACCTGTCGTTGGGGGCAGCTACGCCCCTGGCCGGTATACTCTCAGCATTTATCGTTTTCATCCTGATTGATACCCTTGGCACCCTGCTCAGCTATCTGCCGATGCCGGTTATCGCCGGCACATTGATGTTGGTGGGTATAGGTATGATCAAACCCGGAGAGATCGCCCGCCTGTTTTCCTGGACCGGTGAACTGTTGGTGTTTGTCACAACATTGTTCGGAATAGTATTTCTCGGCCTGCAAACCGGTTTGATCATTGCATTTATACTGTCGCTGATCCTGTTTGTTCTATCCGCTTCAAAACTTGATATTAATATTAAGAAGGAAGACGAATCGGTTCAGATCCGCGTCGAAGGCCATCTGTTTTACGCCTCAATCGATCAATTGAGCAGTCTGCTCAAGCGCCATCGATACGATAGCGTGCTTCTTGACTTGAGTGTGGTCTCCTATATGGATCTTTCCGCCACTGAAGCCCTGGCGAAGGACCTGCAAAATCGGGACACCCGGGAAACAACCTTTGTTATCGTCCTGACATCGCGGAAACTGCTTGATCATTTCCAGCAGCGTTTAGAGGGTATGCCGGTAGAGTTTGTCTATCAGCCATCAACTTAGGCCCCGTGGACAACACCAGGCTTGTGGAATCAACCGCCGGTGACGGGCAGTAACCAGACATATCCCAGTCGATCCATCTGTTGCTCAATCCACACTGCCCGTTCACTGACATAGGGTGTTGGCGGTTCTGCGCGGTAACGCCAGGGATTGGGAAGAAGCGCCGCCAATCTGGCCATTTGATTATGCGATATCTGATCCAGTGGAAGCTGGTACCAATATTCGCTGGCGGCGGCAACACCGTATACACCTGGACCAAACTCTACAATGTTCAGGTAGACCTCGAGAACTCTACGCTTACCCCAGAGTACTTCAAGCACAATGGCAAGACCTCCTTCAAGCAGTTTGCGGCTCCAATCCCGACGTTGCCAAAGAAAGAGATTTTTTGCCGTCTGCTGAGTCAGGGTGCTGGCGCCGCGTAGCGCCCTACCTCTTTCAGCCTCTTTGAGGACCTGTTGAACCGCTTTGAAGTCTATTCCCATGTGACGGGGAAAATTCTGATCTTCCGCTGCCACTACTGCCAGTTGCATGGCGGGCGGTATGTACTGCAGGTCCCACCACTCGTGTTTCGATACAATTGATTGGTTGACAGGGGGATTGAGTTCTCGTTGAAGTTTCCACGACCATGTCGGCGGATCAACGAAACGGAATATCAGTATCAATGCGAAAAGCAACATCGATGATGCGAAGAAGAGCAGAAAGACCCACCTCAACAATCCCTTGTAAAAACGCTGGAGTTGTCCTCTTTTGCCTCTTTTACGGGCCATTTTGCACTTTACTGATTGTGAACGCAGATAAATTAAAGCAGATGCTTGCCATCAAACAGATCGTACTCCATTGAAAAGGGATCGATCCCCTCAATACAGCCCAGATTGGCGCGGAAGTGCCCCGGAAACCTGGCGGTTTCATGAAATGTGTAGATGCCGCAACGGTTACAAAAATAGTGCTTCGCTGTCTTGGCACCAAACTGATAGAGGCCTAATACACCCTCTTCCGCCTGGATTTTGAATTGTTCCGGTGGGATCGCTTGGTAACTCATCATCGCACCCTTACGGGTACAAATTGAGCAGTTACAACGCAATCCCTTTTCAATGATATCGCCCTCAAAAGAGAAGCGGACAGCACCGCAATGACAGCTGCCTTGGTAGTTATCAGCCATATTGATCTCCGGCTCAACCTAAAAGGATCTTAAGACCGCATATTGAACTTCATCTATATCACGGCCAGATAAATGACCATAGCCTAACGTAAGAATCAGTCACAAACCCATCGTGGACCACTTTGGCCGGTAAAGTCATTATTACAGTGAACCAGAATACCGACTCCAGTGGCAACCACAACGGGCTGAAGATGAGAAAGCCATTCAATATCAACCGCGACACTATGCCTGTCAGTAGCGCGGTCACACCATTCACACACCCAGCGAAAGTCAGTCACCCACCCTTGTGTCTGACTGTAAAAAAAAGACGCTGGAAATACCACAACTATTGCGCTGATTAAAAAGGAACCGGAATCACATCCCCTCTATGCATCGTTTGTATTTCAATAGAGCTCAGCCTGCGAATGGATCCTCGGGTAAGATTTACCCAGGGCTTGTTGCATGAATTATGGTGTATGACCGCCATTTCCCTACATCCACTCTGTTAAAACTGAAACGGTGGCCTGCTATAAAACCAGCAGATGCTACAAAATGCGCAGACAACAGATAGGGTGCGAGCAAGATGATCCCATTACCCAGTGGACAGTTGGCCGGAATAAGTAATATCCGCGCACGCTACCACGCATTGCGACTCAACCGTGTGGTAGGTGCGGACACATCTCATCGTGATTTGTATGGTTTTGTCGACATCATCGTCAAACCGGATCGGTTGAAAAACCCACCCTATCATCCCTCTTTTGTTTTCTCCGGTTATACGCTTGCAGATCTGCCACGACTTCACTGGTCATCATCAGACTACCAGGCCTTCGATGAGTGGATACAGCAGGAACAGCAGATCAGGGAGATCGAGCATGTTCGAAAACGCGTGACCGGGGATAAACTTGTATTGACGGAAAAACAGTATAGCTATCCCAAACAGCTCTACAGCAGTTTACGAAAAAAGATAGAACAGATGTCTATGCATCGTGCTTCCCCGGTACAATGGCGGCAAACATTGTTGAATCTGTCACGTTCAGGTGTCCGTGAAGAAGAGATAACCTGGTCCGGCCTGATGCCCTTTCTGGATAAGATGGAAGAAGACGGCAGGACGGCTATCACCCGGGATCAACTTTTGTCGCATATTGATTTCTCAATTACCCGTCTCAGTCTGACCAACGAGATCGTCAGAGATCAAGCCTGTCAGCTTGAGTTCACAGAAATACCCACCTCAAAATCGATCAACCTTTCGATTGCGCCCAGAGCCATTACCGGTCCCAGCGATTGTTGCGTCCTTCGTTACGTCGATCCTGTCCACTACTACAAGGTGGGATATCTGAAAAAGCAGAAAGGCTGGAATAACCTCGCCTCATCGCAACAGTGGTTTGCACTCGATTCAGTGGGCAATCCGATAGGTGACAACGAAACCAATCAGCATCACTTTGCAACCAAGGAACAGGCCTTCACTACCGCCAGCCGACATGCTCTGCAACATCTGGGCATTCCTGTCGCCTATACACACTACGGCCGTTATGAGCATAAAAGTCTGTACGGCGGAAGCGACTATCGCGAGTGGTTGTTGACACTGCCCGACTATCCGCTTTCACATTTCACCGGCCACTACCATGCCCGAAACCTGCTTGTACACTTCCGCACCAAACAGCGTATTGACTGCCGGGGCAGGCGATTGCTGTTCATTGAGGAGATACAGAGTGATTGGCACCAGAGCGGCGCCATGTATGGATACAAAGATCGCTGGCCTGGCAGGATAACACCCGCGCCTTTCCGCAGGGAGTGGCTGAGTCTAGCCTTGAAACTTCTGCTTATGCACGCTGCTGAAGATGACTTTGACGCCATCGCCTGGACACGAGGTGAAGTCCAGGAGTCCCACTATTTCAAAAAACTGTCAACCGTCAAACGCCTGTATGACAATGAGATACCAAAAATAATCGGGCGGCTCTGTGAAGGCCTCGACCTGACGATCGGTAATACCCGGATAACCACCAAAGAGCCGCGCCTGCAAATTGCCCGGCATCTGGACAAGTGGTTCTTAACAGATCGGACCGGTAGTTTTTACACCCGTCCCCGCTATACCCAACAGGAGGCCATGAAGGTATTCTCCAGACACTGCAAGCAGATCGATTTGGAAGTGCCCGTTTTGATCCTGAGCCGGTCAGCCAAAGAGTGGATTAAAAACAGCGGTTTTCCCTTGTTTGGTGAAATCGCAGTGGATTGAATCAAGAGACACCTAACCTTACAGTCTATTGATCGTTCCTTTGTCCGGCATTTTTCTTATCCATGGTTGCTGGGATTTCAAGGATTCTGGAAGGGTCTCCAGTGCGTTTGCAGCTTCTGTATAGGTATCATACGTACCGTGCAGCAGGATGTACCATGCGCTCCCTTCTCGCTCGGTACCGATATAGGCTAATTCTCTCTTCAGGCCGTGCTTGTCGGCAAAAGCTGCAATTGACTCTTGGTTGGAAACACCGATCAGCTGAATGGTATAGCCGCCACGGCTTCTTAACGCCTGCCAGCCATCTTGTGACACCGGTTGTTGCTCCAACTGTTGATATTCGCTCTTTAGCCCCTGCAGAGTGGTAGCCATCTGGTTTATTATCGCGGCCATCTCATCCTGGCTGCTGAGATAAACACGGTTCTGCGCATCAAGTTGTTCAATACGGGAGCCAAACTCTTTTCTCAGACTCTCCAGCATCACTTCCATTCGCTGCAGCCGTTGTTCCGTCCTCACATCTAAGGTCGATGGCTCCAACGCTTCTGTCTGTCTGACCGGGCTTCGATCCCTATCCACGGCCCCGCCCGCCACTGACCCTATCGATGCGGCGATTTGCTGTTCAAACTCATCCAATCGCTGCTCGAAGGTCTCCTGTTGGTTCATCAGCTCTTCGACCGCCAATGAATCATAGGCGCTTCCCTCCTGAGCAACGCCACCGCTCATCAGCTTTTCAATCTCGTCCTGAGTCATATAGTTTTCACTGGCTTCCATCAGCTTCAGTGAGATGTCACGCTCGAAACCGCCAAACTTGTCGGTAAAATATTGGTAACCCAACAGGATGGAAAGCAGGAGTAATACAAAAAGCCCGCCAATCGCAATGCTATGATATGTCCCGCTCGACCTGGCTGACTCCACCTGCGCACCGAGCAGGCCCAGACGTTCAATCATCTGCTCCGATTCCTCCTGGCGTTTACCGTATTCGGAGGTCATCGCCTCGAGAAAGGTTTTCTGTTTTTCAGTCTGTTCCAACAGTAGATGATGATCTGTTTTAATATCCGTGATCACATCGGAGAGAGTGTGGCTGTTTTGTTCCTGGAGTTGCAACCGATCCCGGGTTTCTGACTCTGTTTCCAGTAATTGATGGTGCCTGGAGTCAATGTCTTTAAACTGTGCTTGCAGGGATGATTCCAGATCATCCAGGCGTTGCGACAACCCTTCATTCAGCCCTGATTGTTCGGCCAGTTGCGCCAATGCGGTCTTCACGCGCTCCTGCAGAGAATCGATCCCTAAGTCGCTAAATTCACGGAGTTCCTTTTGATCTTGCTCAACAACGGACAATTGTTGTGAAATTTGTGTCTGCTTCTGTTCCCCTTGATGCAGTGTCTGCTCCAATGCATCAAGGCGTTCACTGAGTTTGCCGGCACTCTCTTTCAGGCCGCTGGCGTCCTCCTGCAAAGCAGCGGTGGTCAACTTCAGATCCACGCCATGCCTACTCTGCTCGGTCATCTCATCAGCAACGCTGTTCAACCTGTGCAACTGATCCTGTGCAGCCTCTTCTCGTTCCTTGAACAGGCGCTCAGTATTGACCAGTCGCGCCTCGATTTCATCCACTCTCCGGTTGATTTCACTCCTGGCGGCAGTAACCGATTCCTGCAATTGCTCTCGATTACCGGCCTGCTGGTCGAGATCGGTGGCAAGTGAGTTCAATCTCTCTGCGGCCTCATGCTCATCCATATCGAGCACCTGCAATTTCGATTGCAGACCGCTTATCTCCCCTTTCAATTGGTTGACCGTCTCCTCAAAACGCTCTCTCTGTTCCTCGATTACAGTAGAGATTGAGGTCAATGGATCCGGCAGATCCGCTTGCTGGTCGATGTAGCTTGATAGCCGGAGAGCAGTGGATGCAAGTTGCTCTTGCAAACTGCGGCTACTGTCGGCCAGATCATTGTTAAGATGATTGACCCTGTCCTGGAAAGATTGGTGCTTGACCGCTTGTTCATTCAAAGCCCCATCGATGGAATCGAGGCGCGCTGCCAACTCGCGATTCTTATCCGCCAACAGGGATGTCATATCCTCTTCGGCCTGGTTGAGTTTCCGCTCCAACTCCAGCAGTTGGGACGCATCGGCATTGGAAACCGGTTCAAAATCCTTGACCAGGTTCTCCAACTTCGACAGACGTTGCTCCAATACCTCGTTCTTGCGCGCCTTATCCTGCTGTTGACTCTCCAGTCTGGCCCCGGTTTCGCCTATGCGATTGGCAAGCTCCAACAGGCGACGTTCAAACTCCTTCTGCTGACCACCCTTCTCAGTGAGCTGATGTCTCAGATGCTCAATCTCATGACGCAGGGGTTGAGCATTCTCCTGCAACAGCCGGGAGACCTCCTGTTGCGGTTCTCCCTGCTCAGTCTGACTCAGCACCTGTTTGTGGCTGAGTTCGGCGATATCGTTCTGCAGACTCTGAATTTGCGATTCATGATTCGAGTCGCTGATCAGGAGTTCACTGCCACTCTCCTCAAGGCGCCTGATATGGGACAGCAAATCGGCGATTTCCCGTCGCAGATCGTCTGTGTCATTGGCAGTGCTATCTGCCGACCGACTGTCACGCTCCAAAGCCTGTTTGAACGCCTGTTGCTGCTCATGCAGTGATGCCAGCTGTTCGTTCAAATAGTCGAAATTTCGCTGAATCTCTTGTTGTTCAGGGCGGGATTCCTCGGTGGTACTCCGATCCGAGGCTTGCAGGCGCAGGGAGTCCAGCAGACTACTCAGCTCTTCCTCTTGAGAGATCAATTGCCCAATCTGATTCTGCATCTCCTGCAGACGCAGTTGCATGCCAGTATTGGCCTCACTCAACTGATCCAGTTTCAATCCTTGATTGAGCTTGTCGTGGGAAACTCGATTGAGCCGGTTGTTCAGATCGGAGAATTGGTCAACCAATCGCTTCATTCTGACCGCGAGTTCTTTTTTCTTGAGATTCTTCTTTTTCACCGGCTTTGCTGAGAGATAATCTTAAACAATGAATCTATCTCAATAAAAAATCAGGAATTATCATACTATTTTTAGCATAGATTTGTTCAGGTTGATACAACAAATATCGAAAATACAAATAAGATTCCGCCCGCATGGCCGGCCGAGTTCATACGCAAATATGCGGCGCGATTGTTATATCCTTTAGACTCATGAGGAAGGTTCGCTGCTTTCTTGTAAACCTTCAGGTTAGGATTTAAAATCCCCACAAACAATATCAATCAAAGGGAGCACGATCATGGATAAGATTAAGTTTTTGTTTTTCTAGGGGTTATCAGGTTTTTTCAGTACCGCTGACGCGCTACCAATCTTCAGTCACACCACAAATGGCCCGGGGTTCTACACGATAAGCGCCGACGGCACAAACGAACCGACCGGTCTGGCCGGGCTTAGTGCGGATAACATTATCGGTACAGCTGTCGGTAACGATTATGGGATCAATTATTCGGATTATTTTTCGATCATTGACACTGATTCAGACAACCTGCTGCAATTCACATTTACCGATAACAATAATTTAATCGAACTCACCGGCACTGCCTTCTATGACAATGAAGCGATTGAGGCCTTTACCTACAGTCTTGCGGGTGAAACAGCGAATCCGCCGGTTCCCCCACCCAGCCCGACTCCAACACCGAATGTTCCGGAACCCTCTACCTTCCTTCTGCTGGGCGCGGGCCTGATCGGTATCGGGATAACCCGCTTGCGTCAACGCAATTCGTAACCGTTAATCCATTCATATTGAAAAAAAAGGGAGACATCACTCTCCCTTTTTTTATTGATTGAAGTTAGGCGCATACTGACGAATGGCATACCCTCACAGACTCGATCACGGGCACCGGATCGGATAATCAGGATTCATACCTGTCTTCAATGGCAATGCCTTTTTCATACTCTTCGATATGCAGGACCTCGGCTATCTGCTTGTGATAGGCAATGTCCGAGGGCCAGTAAAACACATCACCGGTCTCTTTCTCTTCAATCCACCTGGCGGCACCCTCGCTCGATAAGGTAATCAGCTCTTTGATCTTAGCGTTAGAGGGATTTCGATAAATAATCATTTCCTTCTCCTTACGCTTGTTGTTATCCCGAGACTATTATCCCAACCGCAAGCAGCGCAAAACAGTGAATATTACCCATCATGATTGTCAGATAGTGCACTTACAGTGCTGAGTTGAATGGGTGAAAACCGCTCGATGCCGCATGCCTGATCGATCTGAGTGCTGAGCCGTGTCACTAATATCTTGGAGAATATATATATCGTCCTCCAGGCAATCAGCTATTACAGATAGATACAAGGCGAGGTGGCAGGTTGAATTATTTTTAGACGTTTTGGAAAAGCAACAGTAATTATCATGATTATCACAACTCAAATCGATAGAAAAGCTGGATTTGATGGCATTGCTGAGAGGCGATCCGCTATGTGATTAGCAATCCGATATTCATCAAATGGCTTTGCTTTGATAGTTAACGGGGCGGCAGTATTATCATTTCAGGAAATCTTCACAAGCAGCGACAACCTATAAAAATACTGGAACTTCATAGCCTTAAATATCATATTTAGTACTTCATAATACACTTACCATCTGATTTTATTCATTTTTTTGCTTTTTAAATTCTTTTGTCTAACCTTATGTTTTATGTTGTTTTGTTTCACCAACTACATGACAACTAACCAGCACTTAATAATAAAAAAATATTTTTTTTATACCACTCAATGAGGGTAGGAGTAGACAAATGACTACGTTGATCAATCGATTTGGTAATATCTGTATCTGGTGTATCGGCGCCGCACTGGCGGTGCTTGCTGTCGTAACCGCACTAGTAATGATCTGGTTATCCTTTATTTAACTGACTGCACAAATATTGAGGAAGTTCTGATTGATTCATCATTCTGGAGCAGGCCGTAATCGAGCAGGCTATTTAACGCAATCGTCTCAATTCAGCACCTGCACTTCATTCTATTCGGGATTAATGAATAACCTTAATAACGTGTTGATGTAATATTGACAAATGGCATGGAAGCCATAAACACTCTCACTCCCCGGCAATAGCATTACTCTCTTTCTTTTGCATAATAGATTGTATCAGTAACAGTCACAGAACCAGACTGCAAATTTACAGACCGCTCAGTTAATCTGGCCCCACCGTTTTCAAGATTCACTATCTTTGCAGCAACCATTACCCGCTGACTCTCATCCAAGTGTCTACGGTGGGTATTCAGGCTAATGACATATCCAAGTGGATCATCATCCTATGTTTTCTTAAAAACTCAGCTGATAATTAAGAATTGATATGCGTGATAACACGTCCCTGTGATAAGAACTAAAAAGTAATCAAATAAATAACTTGGTTATTGTTCTTCTTAAGGCAGCTCCGGCCCTAGGTTCTCTGGTTCTTGCTTTTTAATAGCTTCGGCTTGTGCCTGACGGATTTTTTCAAATTCCCCAGTGCCGCACTCCT
>QBVD01000020.1 GCA_003058525.1 gamma proteobacterium symbiont of Ctena orbiculata
TCGACTCTGCTGGAGCTGTTTTTTTACCCAGCAAGGCAGAATGAGCGAGGTTTAGCCGTGCTAAATGAGCGAATGATAACGCCGCTGGGTGGAAAAACAGCCCCAGCCCTTCGGGTTGTGCCTGAAAATGCGCCACTCGGCGTTGCTCGTCACTCATTTGGAATCACCAAACCTCACTCCTCGCGCCTTGATTGGCGCATTTTCAGACACAACAGAGCCGATTGGATTAGTGTTAACAGGCCCTAGTGACTGAGGACCAGGTCTTACGTGATGCCGGCCTGTCATTCCGCAAGATTGAATACGCCAAAGGCATGGCGGAAGCCGTCGTGTCAGGCAGATTTGATATCGATGGTCTGGCTGCGATGAGTGATGATGATGCGATAGCCAGCATCACCGCAATCCGGGGATTTGGTCGCTGGAGTGCCGAGATCTACCTGATGTTCTCACTGCAGCGACAGGACATCTTTCCCGCCGACGACCTGGCCTTGCGCGTCGCAGTGGGCCAACTGAAAAACCTGCCGAATAAACCGTCGGTCAAACAGGCGCGGGAACTGGTCACCCATTGGTCGCCGTGGAGAAGTGTGGGTTCGCTGTTTTTATGGCACTACTACCGGGGTGCCCCCACATAAGCGGACAGAATTAACTCGGTGAATCTCTACGATGAGTATACGAGCAACAAACCTATCGCCGCAGGAAGGGCCTGAATCAACAGGATCTTTCTGCTGGCGGTTGTCGCACCGTAAACACCGGCAAGCAGCACACAGCTCAGAAAGAAGATCTTCACGCCCGTGCCATCCGCACCCAGGATAACCCCCCACAAGAGCCCGGCAGCCAGAAAGCCATTGTACAAGCCTTGGTTGGCCGCCAACACTCGCGTAATCGCCGCGGTCTCTCTGCTATGACCAAACACACGCATTCCCAACGGCTTGTCCCAAAGGAACATCTCCAGCACAAGAAAAGCGATGTGTTGGAGAGCGATCAGACCGACCACGATGTCTGCGATCACTGGCACTCCTTATCTATGAATCCGTCTGGCAAGCTTTGCCATGATGCCCGTCATGCCTGGCAAAAGCATACACTGAATATCGAACATGGAATTATAGCGTGGGCCTTTATTTGGCATTCAGTTTACCCACTGTATTCGCCAGCTTACGGCCAAGCGCCAAAACAGCTTCTTGTTTACGCTCGTCCACCAGCGATCCATCATCATTGAAGGCCTTAAATGCCTGTGGAACGGTCTGCTGGTCAGGCAAAACCGTAACACCTATATTGGCGAGCAACATCCTTAAAAAAACCAATCCACGAAGCCCGCCCAAGGCCCCTGGAGATGCAGCCAGGATTACAGCCGTCTTACCTCGGAAAGCCACCAGCGGCGGCTCATCTTCGGATTCGGCACGGGATGCCCAATCGATAACGTTCTTAAGCAATGGGCTGAACGCGCTGTTATATTCCGGAGACGCGATAATGAAGGCATCGTGATCCATCAGAAGTCTTTTAAGTTGAAGTGCATTCTCCGGAATCCCTTGTTCGCGCTCAAGATCCTGATTGAAGAGCGGCATCGGGAAATCCACCAAATCGATCCGCGTAACATCCGCCCCGGCCGCTTCGGCCCCCGCAGCGGCAATCGACAGGATCTTTTTATTGAAGGATCCATTCCTGCTGCTGCCTGCGAATGCGAGAATTCTTGGTGCCATATACCCCCCTTGGGAATGCCTGAGCATTTGTCTCCGGACTGGACCTGATGGAATCAGTGTAGCGCTACTTCTGCCTTCTGTAACCGCTCAACGACTGCTACGACAGCGAGGACCATGCCACGCACTGATTGCCGGCTGATTTTTCCTCTATTCATTTGATCCCTCAAATAGCCAATCCTTCATAATCCAATATGCTTAAGTGGTAAGCTGTGACGAAATTCGGCAGCCTCTACCCGGACCTGTCAACCGCCACCGAAAAACTTGCCTGCGCCATATGGACCTGCACAGATGAAGCTACATTTCTCCGCAGAGCATCCGGAATCATTGTCCGAGCTGCTACTGGCCCGGGCACGACGGGTACTCCTGTACGGCCCACCCGGCATCGGTAAGAGCACGCTGGTAAAAGCCTTGGCGGGATCACTGCACAAGGCAGGCAGACCGGTCCACTGTCTCGCGGCGGACCCGGGGATGCCGGCATTCGGTATCCCGGGCGCGGTCAATCTGGGCCTATGGAAACAGGACGCATGGGAGGTTGTCGGTCGCGCGGCTGTCTGTAGTCTCGACGCCGCCCGTTTCCGCCTGCCACTGATCGAGGCCGCCGGTGAATTGGCCAACCAGGTGGAAGGCGGCACACTGTTGCTCGACACACCCGGGGTTGTGCGGGGTGTGGCGGGGGCTGAACTCCTGACATCACTGGCACACCGTGCGGATGTGGATCTGGTGATGGTGTTGATGCGCGAGGGACAGCCACTCCACCTCAGTCAGGAACTGCGGGCGCTGGCCGCCGAGGTTGTGGCTGTCGAGGCTTCAGCGTCGGCGAGCCGGCCGGGAAAGGGCCTTCGCGACCGGCAGCGAACACGCCACTGGGACGACTATCTGTCCCATGCGAGCAAGGTGGATATCGACTTGTCCGAAGTCGCTGTCCTGGGGACACCGCCCCGCCAGGCAACCGAAGCCTGGGTGGGCAAGCAGGTTGCGTTTCTCGATGGATCCCGCACTGTCGGTATGGGTGAGGTGGTTGACATGGGAGAGGAGAGACTCCGGATCCTGCTACCCCCTGATAACAGGCGGACAGGGGTTATCTTGGTGCGCGATGCCGTCCGGGACGAGTCGGGATTGCTGGTCACCGGCAAACGCTTTGCGGAAAGCGTGGTACGTTACCTCCCCCCCTCCGATCTGGTGCCCGACGACAAGCTGCCGCAGGATACCGGACCCCGGCCCATGGTTCAGACCCCGAGTGCTACCGCAGTCTTGATGAACGGTGTGTTCGGCGATCCACAACTCCATCTCCGCCTGGCACACCAGCGGCGCAGCCTGCTCTTCGACCTGGGCGACGGCGCACGGCTCCCGGCGCGGATCGCACACCAGGTCAGCGACGTCTTCATCAGCCACACCCATATGGACCACATCTGCGGCTTTCTCTGGCTGCTGCGATCGCGTATCGGCGAATCGGCAAGATGCCGGCTGTATGGGCCTCCCGGCCTCGCTACGCAGATAGAGCATCTGATCAACGGCATCCATTGGGACCGGATCGGTGATCGAGGCCCCAGATTCGAGGTCACTGAACTGCATGGCGAACAATTGATCCGCTTCAATCTGCAGGCTGGTTCGGCAGGCATTCGGCCAAACGGTGAGACTGTGATCAAGAATGGTATCCTAGTCGATGAGCCCGGATTTCACGTGCGCGCCGTCACCCTCGAGCACGGCATACCCGTCATCGCCTACGCCTTCGAACCTGTGCCGCAGATCAATGTGCTCGAGGAGAAACTCAGTGAACACGGACTGCAACCCGGTCCCTGGCTGACCAGGCTGAAGCAGCTGATGAATGAACAGCGGCTGGATGAGTATCTTTCCCTGCCGGATGGAACCAGCGAGACGGTTGGCGCCTTGGCCGCCACCCTCACCCTGACCACGCCCGGCAGCAAAATCGTCTATGCCACTGACCTGGCTGACACGCCCCATAACCGCGATCGACTCACCCTGTTGGCCAGGCAGGCACACACCCTGTTCTGCGAATCCCCATTCATGCAGAAGGATGCCACGCAGGCCCGACGCACCGGCCACCTGACCACCACCGCCTGCGCGGAGATCGCCAACAGCGCCGCTGTCCGCCACCTGATTCCGTTCCATTTCTCCCGCAGGTATGAGGGCACGTCATGGCAGGTGTATAACGAGATCGCGGCAAACTGCCCACATGTCGTGATACCGGCCACGACAGACAGCGCAAACCATGAATGATACTGCACAACTGAACCTTACCGTCACCTGGAATAGATCAGAGAAATCACCCGCGAGGATAAAGGATTACTTTCCTGTTCTATCCACCGGGCCGGGTTTGATCATTAATGCAAAAGGGATCGCAAGCGGACCGAAGGCCGCGCCCAGAACCGCCCACAATACCGGCCTGCCTCCACGCGATTTAGCGATCTGGTGACAAATAAATATGCTGGCGATATTTATTGCCAGTAAAACATAGATAGCCATTGTAATCTAAGTATGCAATTCGGATTGATCCCGCTGGCGATTGATTTCAGTTCATCATGTAAGAATCGAAGTTTTTTAAAAATAATCCCTAGTTGCTCGCTTCCCTGATAAAACGATAGTAGGTAAATTGCTGCGACTTGTTTGCCGGCGTTATATGCATCTCGTTTTTTTCTTCCACCAACTCGAACGCCACGCCCAACTCACGCTTTAGTTTTGATGCATCATATTGCACGATATCCAAACCACTGCACTTTTTCGTACCCCCGATCGCAAACGCTGCGATAATCAGATGGCCTCCTGGTCTCAATGCCAGCTTCAACGCCTCCAAATAGGCATCCCTGTCCGATTTATCGGTCAAGAAGTGAAACACAGCCCGGTCATGCCAAAGCGAAAACAGGTGGGGTGATTTGAATTCTGTAATATCGGATTCGAACCACTCGATTTCACCTGCCGCATCTCCCAGTCGCTGTTTAGCGACAGCCAGCGCCCTATCGGAGATATCCAATACAGCCAGGTTTGTATAACCTTGCCTATACAGGTGATCGACCAGTACCGACGCACCACCCCCTACATCGATGATCGCCCCGTCCCTGGCAACCCGGCAGCGATGGATCAATTCCAACGATAGCTTTGGTTCTGTCTGATACCAGCTGACTTCCGAGGGAGGTTTCTCCCGATATATTTTTTGCCAGTGCGTTTTTCTGTCAATCACTTCAACCCGGCCTCCAATCAATGCCCTGGTCAACCCTCTGGAAGCGTCGTCTACACCGGGATCGGTTGACGAACTATAGGTGACCTGTCGCAACCCATTCCTCCGGGGTAACTCAATGGTTCCTGGGGCTAATTACAGCTCCAGGTACGGGGCTTCAGATTAAAGTATAGAGCCAGACTGGCTTTTCCATTGGAGGTATCGGTTCAATCAGCGGTCGATCAATAGCGAAACGACTGCAGCACTTCATATCCCAGTTCCGGTTTCCATCCCCAGGAATAGTTTCGCAGGTCATAGAGCGCCGCCCGTTCCGCTTCGGCGGCCTAAAAATAAAGGCCGGGTAAAGACCCGGCCTCTCATCTGTTGGCAATTCTGCCTTGTTAGTAGCCAAGAAACAGAACGCGATTTCCGATTTGAAACTTAACACTAACAAAGATCGTTTGACATTCCAAATACAAGACAGGACCCTTAGCCGGTGGAGAATAAAAAAAGGGAGTAATTACCATGAAGTATCGCCTCGGACTCGATATCGGCACTCACTCGATCGGCTGGGCGATCGTCGCACTGGATGATGCAAACCCACCCAAGCCGGCGTCGCTGGTACGGATCGGATCGAGAGTTTTTCCCGACGGCCGTGATCCCCAATCCGGCGAATCCCTGGCGGTCAACCGGCGGGAGCCGCGTTCCCAGCGGCGCCGGCGCGATCGTTTTCTGCGCCGTCAGCAAGCCTTTCTCGACCATCTGATTCGTTACGGACTCTTACCGCAGGGGGAGAAAGCGCGTAAAGACCTGCAGCCGCGCGATCCCTACACTTTACGCAAAAAGGGCTTGGACGGCGCACTTTCACTCCATGAGTTCGGACGCGCCCTGTTCCACCTCAATCAACGGCGCGGCTTCAAGAGCAATCGCAAGGCGGACCGCAAAGCGGGGGAGTCGGGCAAGATCAAACAGGCCGCCGACCGCTTCGCCGCGGAGGAGCTCTCCCGCTACCGTACCGTGGGCGAGGCGCTCTACCACCGCCTGGCGGAAGGCAAGGGCAGCCGCGCCCGGCTGCAGGGCAGCGGCGTCAAGGCGGCTTACGACTTCTATATCACCCGCGAGATGATCGGCGACGAGTTCGACGCCCTCTGGGCGAAGCAGCGGAGCTACCATCCCGAACAACTGCACGACCAGGCCCGGGCGACGCTAAGGGATATCCTGCTCCGTCAGCGCCCCTTGAAATCCCCGCCCGTCGGTAAGTGCTGGCTGGAGCCGAGCGAGACCCGGGCGCCCCTGGCGCTGCCCTCGTCCCAGCGTTTCCGCCTCTACCAGGAGTTGAACCACCTGCGGTTGATCGACCTCTCCACCGGCGAGGAGCGCTCCTTGAGCCGCAGGGAGCGCGACGATCTGGCCACCTATCTCGCCAGCCGCGCAAAGGCCAAGTACCAGGCGCTCAGGCAGCACCTGTTCGGCAAAGAGAACCGGGATGCCTTTGTCTTCACCATCGAGCAGGGCGGTCTGCGCAAGGAGCTCTACGGCGATACCAGCGCCCATCGTCTGGCCCACAAGAAAGGTTTCGGCAAAGCCTGGTTCGACCTGCCGCCGGCCGAGCAGGACGCCATTGTCGAACGGCTGCTGGAGACCGAAGAGGAAGCAGCGCTGACCGATTGGTTGAAACAACGCTACGGGCTCGATCAGGCAGCGGCAGACTATCTGGCCGGCGTCCCGCTGGACGAAGGCCACCTGCGCTTCGGCCGCACGGCGATCGGCCGGGTCCTTCCCCATCTGATCGAAGGCTGGAACCAGGCGGAAGACCAGCCGTTGACTTACGACCAGGCGGTGAAGGCGGCGGGTTACGAGGACCACCGGGCAGCGGCGGGAAATGCGCTGCTGGAGCGACTCCCTTACTACGGGGAGATCCTCTGGCGCCATACCCAGGAGATGCCCAACGCTACCGACCCGGACGAAAAGGAGTACGGCCGGATCACCAATCCCACCGTGCATATCGGCCTCAACCAACTGCGCAAGCTGGTCAACGCCGTCATCGACCGCTACGGTCCGCCGGCGCAGATCAGCGTGGAGCTGGCGCGTGAACTCAAACTCAGCCGTGAGCAGAAGCGGCGCGTCAACCGGGATAACGTCGAAAACCGTGAACGCAACGAGCTGCTGAACAAAGAATTGATCGAAGAGTGGAAACAGCGTCCCACCGCCGCCAACCGTCTGCGCCTGCGCCTGTTCAAGGAGCTTGGCCCGCTTGCGCCGCGATGCCCCTACACCGGCGAACTGATCAAGCCGACCCTGCTCTTCAGCAACCACTATCAGGTCGACCATATCCTGCCCTTTTCAAAAACCCTGGACGACAGCTACAACAACAAGATCCTCGCCACCCGGGAGGGCAATGCGGCCAAAGGCAACCGGGACCCCTACAGCTACGCCGCCGAGACCCCCGGCGTGGACCGGGAGGCGATGCAGGCGCGGGCCGAGGCCCTGCCCTATGAAAAGCGCAAGCGCTTCAAGGAATCCGCCTACACCAAATGGCTGGGGAACTTCGACGAGTTCGCAGGGGAGGACGGAAAAGGCTTTCTCGCCCGACAGCTCACCGACACCGCCTATCTCTCCCGTGTATCGCGCCACTACCTGCAATCGGTCTGCGGACGGGTGGATGTCACCCCCGGCCGGTTGACCGCCCTGCTCCGGGGCAAGTGGGGCTTGAACGCCCTGCTGAATGAGGGGAACCGGAAAAACCGGGATGACCATCGCCACCACGCCATCGACGCCGCCGTCGTGGCGGTCACCGACCGGGGTCTGCTGCAACGCATCGCCACCCGGGCGGGGCGGGCGGAATCCCGGGGCGACGAGCGGATCTTCGCCGACCTGGACCGGGAGATGCCCTGGCCCGACTTCCGCCAAGCACTGGAGAAGGCCCTGACCCGCTGCGTCGTCTCCCACAAACCGGACCACAACCCCCAGAGCCAGCTGCATGAAGAGACCGCCTACGGCATCGTCGACGGCCCCACCGACAAGGGCGTCTACACGGCCCGCCATCGCGTTTCGCTCGCCAGCCTGAAGGGACCGAAGGACCTTGCCCTGCTGGAGAGCGCCCGGCTGGCGAGAAAGCTGGAAAAACAGCTGGCAGGACTCGACGGCAAGGCGTTTCAGGCGAGGCTGGCCGAGCTGCAGGGCCGCGAGGACTACCCCAACAAAGTCCGGCTGCTGCGCAAGATCTCCGGCGTCACGGTGCCGCTGAGAGGCACCGCCATCAGCCCTGATCCCAGACGTAGGCCCGCCTACCCCGCCAAACTCTACAAAGGGGGCGCCAACTATTGCTACGAACTCTTCGTCAACGAAAAGGGTCGTTGGGACGGCGCGTTGATCACCAGTTTTACCGCTAACCAACCCGCCTATCGGGCATTCATGGGAAGTGATAAACAGTTTCGGCAGGAGACGTTTAACGGCATGCCCCTGCTCATGCGGTTGATCCGTGACGACCTTATTGCTATTGAAGAAAGTCCCGGCAACAGGTGTATTATGCGAATCGTTCTGTTGACTGAAGGCAAAGTAGTCATGGCAGAGCATTTTGAAGCCAATGCCGATGCCAGAAACCGCGACAAACAATCCCCATTCAAGTATTTGACCAAATCGCCCGATAAATTACGTAAGCTCCGTGCCCGCCGGGTCTTCGTCGACCTGCTGGGGCGGGTGAAGGACCCCGGTTTCAAGGGGTGAGACCGATGACGGATAGAGGAAAGTCCGATGCCCGGACGCATCATCGAGATCGGCGAGAGCAACCGCTATCTCTCGCTCAAGCGCGGCTTCATGGTGATCAGCCACCGTGGTGGGGAACTTGCTCGGGTGCCGTTGGACGACCTGGCGGCGGTGATTGCCTCGGGCCACGGCACCACCCACTCAAGCAACCTGCTCGCCGCCCTGGCCGAACGGGGGGTGCCCTTCGTGCTCTGCGCCGGCAACCATCTGCCGGTGGGTATGCTGCTGTCGGTGGACGGGCACTTTCAACAGGCCAAGCGCATCGACGCCCAACTGACCAGCCGACGCCCCCAACGTAAAAGACTCTGGCAGACCCTGGTCAGGGCCAAGCTGCAGATGCAGGCGGCAGCGCTGCGATCACTTGGTCGACCCCATGCGCCGCTGAGCGCCCTGGCAATCAAGGTGCGCTCCGGCGACCCAGAGAATGTCGAGGCCCAGGGCGCGCGGCGTTACTGGAACCTGCTCTTCGGCAATGAATTCCGGCGCGATCGCAACGGCGAAGATCACAACCGGCTGCTCAACTACGGCTATACCGTCCTGCGCTCCGCCGTCGCCCGAAGCGTCATCGCCGCCGGGCTCCATCCCAGCCTGGGGCTACATCACCACAACAGCTACAACGCCATGCGCCTGGTGGACGACCTGATGGAACCCTTCCGCCCACTGGTCGATCTGCGGGTTCACGCTCTGGTGCAGGCTGAGCGGCTCACACTCGACACCCAGGACAAGGGGCAGCTTGCGCGCCTGCTCTTCCACGACCTGGAAACCGCGGCAGGCACCACCCCGGTGATCAGCTGTCTGCAGCGGCTGGCCGTCTCCCTGGCGCAACACTATCTGGGGGAGTGCCGTACCCTCGACCTGCCGCTGCTGAAGCCGCTGCCGGACCTCACGGTCTTCGCGCGACTCCCATGAGCCAGCTCTCGGCATACCGGCTTATGTGGCTCATGACCCTGTTCGATCTGCCGGTGACGACAAAGGCCGAACGCAAGGCGGCTACCGGGTTTCGTCATTTTCTGCTCGACCAGGGCTTCGAAATGGCGCAATATTCCGTCTATATGCGCCTCTGTTCGGGCAAGGAGCAGGCGGAAACCTACTGCCGGCGGATCCGGGAAAACATGCCGGACGGCGGGCGCATCGACATCATCACCATCACAGACAAACAGTATGAGAATATCGTCAGTTTCGTCGGCAAGGTCAGGCAGACGCGGAAAAATCCGGAACAATATTCGCTCTTCTGATCAAACCGGACTGTTTTTTCCTGACCGGAAAACGGAAAATCCCGGTAAAGACCGGGAGTTGCGTGAATTGGAGTCTATCAAATCGGAAATCGCGTACCAGCTACAACTATGCAATGGCTAACTTATTTGTTTTGGACAGTCTATCAAATCGGAAATCGCGTACCAGCTACAACCAATCCCGAATAACCCATCAGTCCACATATAGTCTATCAAATCGGAAATCGCGTACCAGCTACAACTGTAAGGCTGTGTCTATGGGGATTTGCTTCAGTCTATCAAATCGGAAATCGCGTACCAGCTACAACGAAACAGTCTTCAAAAACCCCGAGTTTGGTAGTCTATCAAATCGGAAATCGCGTACCAGCTACAACTCGAAATAACACGCCAGCAGTGAGCCTTTCAGTCTATCAAATCGGAAATCGCGTACCAGCTACAACACCAATGCAGTTGCCCATCTAATAATAGTAAGTCTATCAAATCGGAAATCGCGTACCAGCTACAACTAAACATAGCTTTAGCATAAACAAGCTCAGAGTCTATCAAATCGGAAATCGCGTACCAGCTACAACGCAGGCGCGCTTTGCGATATCCGATCCAATAGTCTATCAAATCGGAAATCGCGTACCAGCTACAACTGTGTAGCCTTTGCCTATGGTCGCCCCGTAAGTCTATCAAATCGGAAATCGCGTACCAGCTACAACAGGGCAACATCTCGATCGACGAAAGTGAGGAGTCTATCAAATCGGAAATCGCGTACCAGCTACAACTATCGGACCCATCACGCCCCTCACAAAGTCAGTCTATCAAATCGGAAATCGCGTACCAGCTACAACGTAACCGGCTGTGACGGTTGGTATGACCTGAGTCTATCAAATCGGAAATCGCGTACCAGCTACAACATATAAGATATACATCTATGAGGAACCAAAGTCTATCAAATCGGAAATCGCGTACCAGCTACAACAGGTATTTGTGTTGGTGGTGTGACGTTAAAAGTCTATCAAATCGGAAATCGCGTACCAGCTACAACGAAATAACTGACGCATACTGGCTGAATGACAGTCTATCAAATCGGAAATCGCGTACCAGCTACAACAGGACAAACCCAGGGGTTCCAGCAGCCCGCAGTCTATCAAATCGGAAATCGCGTACCAGCTACAACATAATGATTGTGGTTGGCTATATGAGGTAAAGTCTATCAAATCGGAAATCGCGTACCAGCTACAACAATCTCTCAATGCGCCTTGTAGATAAATACAGTCTATCAAATCGGAAATCGCGTACCAGCTACAACGAAAGCAAGGAAATACTGGTAACTAATATAAGTCTATCAAATCGGAAATCGCGTACCAGCTACAACTGGTAGCAGCGTCGAGCTGTCCAGAGATACAGTCTATCAAATCGGAAATCGCGTACCAGCTACAACAGCTGTGGGGTGAAACCGATCAGGACGATGAGTCTATCAAATCGGAAATCGCGTACCAGCTACAACATCAAGCGGGCGCATGAGCGAATAACCAAGAGTCTATCAAATCGGAAATCGCGTACCAGCTACAACTGAAATGCGCCTGCACTGAATTGCATAGCGAGTCTATCAAATCGGAAATCGCGTACCAGCTACAACTCAACAGCTAATTTCAAAGACCCGCATTCCAGTCTATCAAATCGGAAATCGCGTATCAGCTACAACCTGGTGTGTGGTGGGTATGGTTAAGATCTAAGTCTATCAAATGGGAAATCGTATACCTAGTCTCTCACTATCCCATACCTCATTAAATAATTGGCAATCCTGCTTTAACACGCTACGCTATGCCGGTCCGCGGGACGTCGTTCAAGACAACGGATTTTTCAGGGCCTGCGGCAAAGGAAAACATCTTGGACCGATTCAAGGAGTAGTAGTTATCATGTCTCAAAATTTAATCTCCGCGGAGTTTACTACGGAAGAGCAGGCTGCCGCGCTTGCCGCCATACAGCAAATCCAGTCACTGCCCTTTCTCATCGGGCTCAGTAACGGTGAAAAACGCAAACTCAACAAGATGGGCGTTCTCGTGAACCTTAGCGATGATTGATGAATGACAGGACAGACTGAACTGATGATTATCGGACAGGTAGTTCACACCCTGCCGTGACTCGAATCGACGCGTTCACGCATCAATAGCGAAACGACTGCAGCACTTCATATCCCAGTTCCGGTTTCCAGCCCCAGGAGTAGTTGCGCAGATCATAGAGCGCCGCCCGTTCCGCTTCGGCGGCCGAGCGCGGGCTGTAGCCGCAGCCGTAGCTGGTGCGGGTGCGCCCCGTCATTGTGGTATAGGTGGTCTTGACTATGACCATGTGGGCATGGCGCAATCCGATACCGGCCTGGGCGTGAACGTCTTGCCCTTTCTTGCGGTAACCCTGTTCGATCAGCTTCTGTTTGGCCTTGTGGATGGCCGACTCGACGCTCTCGTCCGGAGCGGCCACCCATTCGATGGCCAGGGAGTTGCCGAGACGCTTTGCCACGGCACAGCCGGCGCCCGCCATGGCGTCATCTGCCCAAATCAGCGTCATCAGTGTAAGCAGGAACAGGGTGAAAGCACTTCGTTCAACTGCCGGTCTGCATCGATTCCAGTGTTTCCCAACGCTCATAGGCCTGATCCAGTTCCAGTTGCACCGCGGACATCTGCTGCTGAAGCTCTGCGACCAGTTCCCCCTGGGTGCGATAGAGGTCCGGATCGCCCAGCCTGGTCTGTAACTCGTCGAGCCGCACTTCAAGTACTTCAATCCTCCGAGGCAGCGCATCGAGCTCCCGCTGGTCTTTGTAACTCAGCTTCTCACTCTTCTTTTTCGGCCTCTCCGGAACAGACTTGACCCCGGCCCCGCCCTTTGGTTTCGACTCCACTGATTGCCTGGCTCGGGCATGCGCCTCCCAGTCACTGAAACCACCGACATATTCCGCCACCCTGCCTTCACCTTCGAAGACCAGGCAGCTGGTCACCGCATTGTCCAGAAACTCCCGGTCGTGACTGACCAGCAGCAGGGTTCCCGGGTAGTCGGAGAGCAACTCCTCAAGCAACTCCAGCGTCTCCACATCCAGATCGTTGGTCGGCTCGTCGAGCACCAGCACATTGGCCGGCCTGGTAAACAGCTTGGCCAGCAACAGACGGTTGCGCTCACCGCCGGAGAGCGCCTTCACAGGGCTTCTGGCACGTTCCGGGGTAAACAGGAAATCCTGCAGGTAACCGATGATGTGCTTGCTTTTTCCGCCGACATCCACCTTGTCGCTGCCGCCCCCCACATTATCCTGTACCGAACTTTCCTCATCGAGCTGACCGCGCAGCTGGTCGAAATAGGCCACCTGCAGCTGGGTGCCGAGTTTGACCCTGCCCGTATCGGGCCGCAGTTCTCCCAGCAGCAGGTTCAACAGGGTTGTCTTGCCGCAGCCGTTGGGGCCGATGATACCCACCCGGTCACCGCGCAGGATGGTGGTGGAGAGATCCCGCACCACCGGTTTCTCCTCCCAGGCGTAACCGATATCCTCGACCTCCACGACCAGCTTACCTGAACGCTCTCCCGCATCGATCCGCATCTTTACCCTGCCCTGCTGATCGCGCCGCTTCTGCCGTGCCTCACGCATTGCCTTAAGCGTCCTGACCCGACCCTCGTTGCGGGTGCGCCGCGCCTTGATACCCTGACGAATCCAGACCTCTTCCTGGGCAAGCCGTTTGTCAAAACGCTGATTAGCCTGTTCTTCCGCATTCAACAGTTCCTGCTTGCGGCGTAAAAAATTGGCATAGTCACCCGGCCAGTCGGTCAAGCTGCCGCGATCCAGTTCCAGAATCCGGCTCGCGATCCGACGCAGGAAGGCCCTATCATGGGTGACGAAGAGGATTGCACCCGGATAACCGAGAAGAAATTCCTCCAGCCATCGGATGGCCTCGATATCGAGGTGGTTGGTGGGTTCATCGAGGAGCAGCAACTCAGGCTCCATCACCAGGGCCTGGGCCAGCAAGACACGCCTCTTCAGGCCTCCCGACAGCGCACTGAACCGGGTATCGGCATCCAGACCGATCCTGGATATGACTGTCTCCACCCGTTGCTCCAGTTGCCAGCCCTCAACGGCCTCGAGTTCATGCTGCGCCTTCGACAGCGATGACAACAGGCTGTCATCGCCCGTCTCCGCAAGCTGATGGCTTATTTTGTGGTAAGCCTTGATCTTGTCGGCAAGTTGACCGACGCCGTCCGCCACCACATCGAAGACACTCCCCTCGACCTTATCCGGCACCTCCTGGATCAGATGCGCAATCCTTGTCCCGCTGCTCACGACACGCTCCCCGTCGTCCGGGACGATACCACCTTGAATCACTCGCATCAGGGTTGACTTGCCGGCCCCGTTACGGCCGAGCAGCGCAATCCTCTCCCCCTTCTCGATGTTGAGGTCGATGTCATCCAGTAACGGCCGATCGCCATAGCTGAGCTGCAGCCTGCGCAGGGTTATCAGCGGCATCGAAGAACCCGGGTGAATTCATTCATGACATATCTCAATTAAAAAGCTTCATCCTACGCTGATCCAATCTGCTCTGCTGGTAAAAAACCAATCGTTATGTGATTATCGCCATGTTAGGGCACGTTAACAGACCCTAATAAATCGGTAGTTTCATTTATATCCTGCTTCGTTACCAGGATATATAAAAACACCCATTCCAATCCAACAAGATCTGCATCATGGACGGGCTATCAAATCACTATTTGGGACTCGGGCCAAGTAGCGGGAGACGATAACTTATGAAGACCAAGATTCTGCTGAAAGAGGCAGATATGCCGACCCATTGGTATAACATCGTGGCTGATATGCCCAATCCACCGGCGCCAATCCTTGCCCCCGACGGCTCTCCGGTAACTCCGGATGCGCTCAGCGCAATTTTTCCTGACGCCATTATCGAACAGGAGGTGAGCGCACAACGTTGGATCCCTATTCCCGATGAGGTCCGTGAAGTGCTGCGTCTGTGGCGGCCATCCCCCCTATATCGCGCAGAACGTTTGGAAATGGCGCTCAAGACACCCGCCAAGATCTACTTCAAGAATGAAGCAGTCAGCCCGGCGGGATCGCACAAACCGAATACCGCGGTCGCGCAAGCCTATTACAACAAAATGCAGGGCATCAAACGACTCGCCACCGAAACGGGGGCGGGGCAATGGGGCTGTTCCCTGGCCCTTGCCGGGCAACTGTTCGATTTGGAAGTCAGGGTCTATATGGTCAAGGTCAGTTATCAACAAAAACCCTATCGTCGCTCGATGATGGAGACATGGGGCGCCGAGGTCTTTCCGAGTCCTACAGACATGACCCAGTCGGGCCGTCATATCCTGCAACAGGATGCCGACTCTCCCGGGTCATTGGGTATCGCCATCTCCGAAGCGGTAGAGGAGGCTGCCGGCCGGCCGGATACCAACTACGCCCTGGGTTCGGTGCTCAATCATGTATTGCTGCACCAGACCATTATCGGCGAAGAGGCGAAAAAGCAGCTAGAGCTTGTCGGGGACTACCCCGATGCGATCTACGCTCCCTGCGGAGGGGGCTCGAACTTCGGCGGGATCGCCTTCCCGTTCTTTGCCGACAAGGCGGCAGGCAGGGAGATCGATCTGGTCGCCGTTGAACCGACCTCATGCCCCACATTGACCAAAGGGGTATACGCCTACGATTACGGCGATACGGAGGGCCTCACGCCTTTGACGAAGATGTATACGCTGGGCCACGATTTCATGCCACCCGGCATCCATGCCGGCGGTCTACGCTATCACGGCGATTCGGCGCTCGTCAGCCAGCTCTACAACGAAGGGCTATTGAGCGCAGTGGCCATCCCCCAACTGGAGACTTTCGAAGCCGGCGAACTCTTTGCCAAGACCCAAGGCATCATTCCCGCGCCTGAGTCCTGTCATGCGGTTGCCGCCACCGTTCGGGAGGCGAGACGTTGCGCCGAAACGGGTGAGGCGAAGACCCTGCTCTTCAACCTGTCCGGTCATGGACATTTCGATATGAGTTCCTATGACCGCTACTTCAAAGGAGAACTGGAAGACTTCGACTACCCGGACGATGCGATTCGGGCATCACTCAGCCATTTGCCGAAGGTGGGTTGAACGGCGTTTGAGAGCCTGGGATTTACGCCCGCTGTGACTCCCAGGCCATGCGTAACCGGTTCAGGTCGTGGCACGCCTGATCCCAGTTCAGGTCATCCCCGGAGTGCTGCAGCTTCTCGATCAACTGGTGGATACCTGCGATCAGGGGTTGCAGGCGTTCCCGCTCCTTCTGCCTGTTGCCTTGTTGCTGCAGGCTGAAGATGCGGCTGTTGACGACCTCCACAAGCAGTTTGAGATTGTCCCGCCAACGCTGGTAACGCGTCTGGTCATGGACAGGCATATTGCGCACAAGCACGGAAACCGATTCTGTGTTGAACAGCGAACGGTGGCCGAAATCGATGATTTTGCCATTATCATAAAGGCTCTCCATCATCTCCTGGTCCAACATGCCGACTTCACCCGCATGGGAAAAGTAGTGTCCGCTCTCAACCAGCCTCACTATCACCCTCAAACCGAAACGATCAAAGGTCTCCAGCAAGCCCTCACCCAGGGTACGCAAATCATCGCAATCGAGGCTGTTATCGATAAAATCGGCGAGTAGGTTCAGTTCGATACAGGCTGCCAGAGAAGCCTCCATCTCCTCCTGGGCAAGGAGGGCGCGCTCCCGGGCCGCTTCCAGATCGTGACGGTTATTGAGGGCAATACGAATCTTCGCCAGCAGTTCATCCACATCATAAGGCTTGGTGACATAATCATCAGCTCCGGCCTGATAGCCGGCAAGGCGTTCGCTGAGGCGGGACAAGGCCGACACGAAGACTATGGGGATCATGGATGTGGCGGGATCCGCCTTGATCCGGCGGCACACAGTCAGACCATCCATCAACGGCATATCCACATCCAACAGGATAAGATCGGGTGTGCTTTGCGCCACCTGTTCAAGACAAGCCTGGCCATTGGCCGCCAAAGAGACCTGATAGCTATAGCTTAATATCTGATCCAGGCTTCGCAGATTCTCCGGTTGATCATCGACCACCAGGATATGCTGTGCTGAAGCCTCTACCGGTTTGGTTGACATCACCCTCCTCCATGTACGGACTCCCGCTATTATTGCAAGAATTCCAATTACATGTCCTGTTGTTTACTGATGAAATATGCATTCCCATGGCCGGTTTCCACATCTTGTAACAATTCGATTGCCAACCCCGGCACGCCGGCACCGCGGCTATCATCAAGAAGCTGGACCCTAAGCAAGAATTCACCCTCACTTATGCCCCCGGATTCCCTTTTGGTGGCCGAAAAGCCGCCCGCCGAATGGCTCTATCCACACTCTCTCCGATCTGGTATTGTTGACTGAACTACCCTGTTTTTCAACGCTTATGCGGGTGATAACGGTTCATCCCTTATGGACGAACATGCAATGGTTAAAAATGTCACTTTCACGGATGCCAGGGATGGTGTGGCTGACTGTTTGAAGTGCTCCCTGCGCGAGTCTGTGCTGTTTGCCAATCTGGAAGAGAAGGATTTCGAGAAGTTACACGATCCTATCGATCAATATACCCTACCGGTTGGCTCAACACTCTACCGCGCAGGTGATAAGGGCGAACGTATGTACACGGTACGTTCGGGGGTCCTGAAGCTTGTACAGTACCTGCCTGACGGCAGCCAGCGGATTGTCCGCCTGATCCGATCCACCGATATTACGGGATTGGAGTGCATCGTAGGCGAAACTTATCAGCATGACGCGGTTGTACTTCATGAGACCGAGGTCTGTGCCCTGCCGGTGCGTGTGGTGGAGAGCCTGAGCAAGGAGAATCCCGCCCTCCACCGGGAACTGCTCAATCGCTGGCAGCGCGCCCTGAAGGAGGCCGATGCCTGGTTGACCGAACTCTCCACAGGGTCCGCTAAACAGCGGGTGGCCCGTCTGCTGTTGCGCCTCGTCAAGGATACGCAGATGAGCGAATGCAACCTGTTTGCCCGGGAAGACATGGGCGCCATGCTGGGTATCACCACCGAGACGGCCAGTCGTACGATCGCTGAATTCAAGCGCCAGAGTCTGCTGGTCGAAACCAACTCCAACCATTTCCTCCTGGATATCCCGAATCTGCATAGAATCGCAGAAGATTGACCTTTTTCAATGCCTGCAGCAATCCGCTATCTTATTCTGCTCTCCTGACTCATCAGGTAAGGGAGAGGTAAGTTGAAACAGGTCGTCAAGGAGATCGGGTTTCCGATCTTCAGCATTGAAATGGACTTTTCGGAATGCAGATTCGACACAACCGAAGAGATTGTCGCCTATCTTGTGGAACAGGTGAAGTCACATAAAGCTGCACGCTATATCACGACATTCGACCACCTGAAACACACCTCGGAACTAGCGGAAGGCATTGTCGCTGAGCATATCGTCGCCGCATATAATATTGTCTTCTGTTTCGGCTTCAGCCTGCAGGATGCCGAGCAGTTGGCCACACGGCCCCGCTCGCTCGGTGTCTGTGAAACGGACAACCGTGTCACACTTTCGTTTATGGAAGCCCCCATGCCGGTTGCAAATGCTCTCATGGAACAGTGGACGAGATCCCTGCTGAGCGATGAGCACCAGTCCTCTCAGCATGCCACATCACAAGGTCATCAGGAAGATGTGCAATTGCACTCTTAACTATCGACGACCATAGCCCTGCACACCCGAGAAACAATCCCACAACCACAATAGGGCGCGGGGTCACACGCGTACTTGACAGGCGATCTTATCGTTACGACTTGCACACCCCGATGGTCATCCCGGGGAGGTGGCCGTTACATCTCCATCTCCAGATCGTCAATGATAGTATCGATACCGGCCTGCGCGCACTCCTCATCGGTTTCTCCAGACGGCGCGCCGCTCACGCCCACGGCACCAAGCAGTTGACCTCCTGCCTGAACGGGTAATCCACCGGCAGACATGACCAGGCCATCGATTTGGCCGATGGGTGTGTTCGCACGACTCTTCAATGCTGAAGTCGCTGCGTTGAAGTTGGCAGCCGTAAAAGCCTTCATGCGGCTGATCGGCACCGTAATCTGGGCAGCGATTGTGTCACGCATAACTGCCTGTACCGTCCCGTCCCGGTCAACTACCGTGACGCCGATCTGGATACCCTGTTTACGGCATGCCTCAATCGCACCCAGGGCGATCCGGTTCGCCGACTCCAGTGCAAGGCGCTTGACACTGACACTCGGTGCGGCTTCATCCGCCACCACACCCATCGAGATACCGTAGCATAGGGATATGGCTATCATCACTCTCTTCATAGTTTCCTCCGGTATGTTTGTGTTGTTTGCGATCCCTTTCCATTGATTTCGATTTAGGGCCGGGATACGGTGATGAAATCAGAAGTTCATCATTTTTTCAGTAGTGTTCTCTGACATAGTCATCCACCAATGCCATGAATTGCCCTGAGATATCATCGCCTTTAAGCGTAGCCACCTTTTCGCCATCCACATACACCGGCGCCGATGGCGATTCGCCGGTTCCCGGCAGGCTGATACCGATATTAGCCTGTTTGCTTTCCCCAGGCCCGTTCACCACGCACCCCATCACTGCTACTGACATTGTCTCGACCCCGGGATGCTCCTTGCGCCACTCCGGCATCATGTTGCGCAAGTTGTTTTGCACATCCTTGGCGAGCTGCTGGAAATAGGTGCTTGTGGTACGACCACATCCAGGGCAGGCAACCACCATTGGTGTGAATGCACGAATACCCATCGATTGCAGCAGTTGCTGGGCGACAATCACCTCCTCGGTTCTCGCCCCACCGGGTTCCGGGGTCAGTGAGATGCGTATGGTGTCACCAATACCCTCCTGCAGCAGCACCGCAAGGGCGGCACTGGAGGCGACGATACCCTTGGAGCCCATCCCCGCTTCGGTCAACCCCAGGTGGAGTGCATAGTCGCATTTAGCCGCCAACGTTCGATACACCGCAATCAAGTCCTGGACACCACTCATTTTACAGGAGAGTACGATACGGTCAGCCGGGAGCCCCACTTCCTCGGCACGCTGAGCGCTCTCAAGGGCCGACACCACCATCACTTTATGCACCATCTCGACACTGTCGAGAGGTTTTTCAGCCCGGGTATTCTCATCCATCAGGCGCGCTACCAGACCCTTGTCCAGACTCCCCCAGTTGACGCCGATACGCACCGGCTTATCATAACGGCAGGCGGTTTCAATCATGCTGGCGAATTGACTGTCGCGCTTCTCGCCGCTGCCGACATTACCGGGGTTGATGCGGTATTTAGCCAGTGCCTCGGCACAAGCTGGATGGTCCCTGAGCAGACGATGGCCGTTGAAGTGAAAATCGCCGATCAGCGGTACCGCTATACTCTGGCGCACCAGACCATCGCGAATCTTCGGAATCGCCCCGGCCGCCGCCTCGTTGTTGACAGTCAGACGCACCAGTTCCGAACCGGCCTGGGCGAGTGCCTTGATCTGCTCCACACTGGCATTCACATCCGCCGTATCGGTGTTGGTCATCGACTGCACCACTACGGGATTACCGGCGCCGATCCGTACCCCACCGACCAGTACACCCTGGGTTATGCGTCTGTTGATTTGCACAGTCATTGCCTCACTTCCATCTGCCGAGTGCGCAGCATATCAAATCCAGTCAATGTATATTATTACTCAGACGCCCTATAAGGTAGCGGTCAGGGTCTCAAGAGTGCTTGAGACAGCCCCCTGCTTACCTAACTCTAGCTGATACCCACAATATTCAGCCACTGAATCGGTGACTTGGTGATAGTGAGATGTAAAAGCAATCCGCGAATAGTCGCGAATGATTTTTATGTCCGCAGATGACCGCGAAGATATTTAATTATCGTACAACAAAGTGTGGCACAGCCCCTAACAGACCGCCTCCATACAGGACCGTCAAAAACGCTGGATTTGCCTTCATTTGCGCACTTATTAAGATTTGCGTCTATTTGCGGCTTGCTTTTAAACACCCACCGCGAAGGAGAGGCAGGTTGAGAACGGATAACTGAGAATGGTGGGCAACCAAACAACCCCAAGAAATCTACGGTTGGACCTGGGAACAAAATTATCGATATAGGACTTCAAAGATTGTTACCGACAAGGCAAAAAAAGCCCGGCTACAAACCGGGCCTCTCCTTTCCGCAATGGCAAGAAACTATTTCAACTTCCCAATGCCCAGCATCTTGAGGATGTACTTCTCATAAATCGGCTCAGAGGTGCCTTTCTTCATCTTGCGGATGAAATACTTTTCAAAGGCGATCTTGGCCATATGCACCCACTTGCCTTTTTTGAACCAGGCTACATTACGGGGTGGAATTTGCGGTAATGCGACAAAAGCGGCACCGGTATCTCCCATGTCGGCAAGACAGACGGCATTCCAGGTAGCCAGGGTCGTACCCTCCTTGCCGGCCAGTTCATCCGCAATGTTGTGAACGATGGCGGTCACCATCGACTCAATCATATAACCGGTCTTGGGCGCCCCGGTGGGGACCGCGGTCGCTTCCACGGGCGGGATGGCGATACAGACACCGGCGCCGAATATATTCGGATATTTTGGGTTACGTTGATGGTCGTCGACAAAAACGAAACCGCGGGGATTACACAAACCTTCAACGTTGGCGACAGCATCGACACCCTTGAATGCGGGGATCATCATCGAATAGGTGAAATCCAGCTGATGCTCCTTCAGCTTGTGCCCGGAATCGTCAAACTCCTCGATGACCATTTTGCCCTGTTCGATCTTCGTTACTTTGGCGTTAGTGATCCAGTTGATATGATGGTTGCGAAACTCACTCTCGAGAAAACCCTTCGAGTCCCCAACACCACCCAGGCCCAGATGTCCGATATATGGCTCGGATGTCACGAATGTCATCGGTACTTTGTCCCGCATCTTACGCTTTCGTAGATCCGAATCCATGATGAAGGCAAATTCATAAGCGGGACCAAAACAGCTGGCGAAGGGCATTGCGCCGATAACCACATGACCAGGGTCATCCAGCAGATCCCGGTAGGCGTCATAGGCCCTTTCCGCATGATCCACAGTACAGATTGATTCAGTGAAACCTTCTGGTCCCGAACCCTCAACCTCCTCGAAAGCAAGCCGCGGGCCGGTTGCGACAACAAGGTAATCGTAGTTGACTGTATCTCCGCCGTCGAGTGTCAGCTGATTTGCATCGGGATCGATTTTATCGACTCGCTTGGAGATAAAATTGATACCTTTGCGTTCCAGGTGAGGACGAATATCAAAAGTGATGTGTGACCGATCACGCCAACCTACAGCCAGCCAGGGATTGGACGGCACGAACTGGAAATATTCCCGTTCATTGATCATCGTGATCTCATGTTCACGCCCCAGCTCCATGCGTAATTCGTAGGCACAGGGCATACCCCCCGTACCAGCACCCATAATGACGATATGCGCCATTGAACAATACCTCCATCCTCTCCGATATTATGGGATTGCGGTAAAGCCGGGAGAGGAGGCAAAAACCGCTTTTGATAAAAAACGCTAAGATTATACCCAACCTACTGAAAATTAAAATTATTTAAGTATTTTGCGATGAGCTAATATTGACAGGATTTCAGACCTGCTGTGTGATCGGCAGTCGAAACCAATCTGTAATATCATGCTGGGATGCGATGCAAAACCGATCGCTCAGGTCGGGCAACTGCCGAAGTATCAGCTCAGTCACCAGTCCGGGGGAGTTGTTCTTCTCACTCAGATGGGATGCTACCACGTGTTGTAGTCGGGACGTTTGTAAACGCTTCAGCAGTCCAACTGCCTGGTGATTGTTCAAATGGCCATGGGATCCCCCGACCCTTGCCTGCAGACTGGGGGGATAGGGCCCATTCGCCAACATCTGCGAATCATGATTGAATTCAAGCACCAGACTGTCGCATGCCTGCAGAATACCTGCGATATGCGGCGTGATATAACCTGTATCCGTAAGTAGTCCCAGCGTGCCCCCCCGGCACGAAAAAGAAATTGGCAGGGCTCTCTGGAGTCATGAGGGACCGGATAGGGTGCCACAGCCAGGTCGCCAATGGACCACCACCCGGTATGGCTGTCAATCTGGTGCAGAGTGGGCAACTTACCGTAATTGGCACCATGGAATGTCCCCGCAGTCATCCATACCGGAATACCATAACGCCTGGCCAGGGGACCCAGGCCCCGGACATGGTCCGTATGCTCATGGGTGACAAGAATAGCGGTCAGAGAATCCGCCTCAATGCCCAGTCCGCTCAGGCGACGCTCGATTTCGCGGGCTGGAAACCCGCAATCCACCAGAATTCTGACTGACGCGGTCTCGATAACCAGGGCATTTCCCTGACTGCCGCTACCCAGTAAGGCGAATCGTAACGACACGCCTCAGCGAATCTGCTCGTGTATCATAGTGAGAATTCTTGCGGCCGCCTTGATGTCGGCTTCAGCACCGTCCTGGTCTCTGATCTGCACCCGTGTTCTTTCATCGAGTTCGGAGAGTTTGACCTGGTATTGCGTCTCTTTATCGATTCTGTCTTCATCATTCCGCCAAAAAGCCAGCTTGGAAAAGAACCCCTTGTCTTCCTGGCCCGCTCCCGATAACTCGCTGTAACGAACGAAATAGATGCCGGATGAGCGATCCCGATCCTCCACCGCAAAGCCGACACGATCGAGCGCAACGCCGGTCAGTCGCCATGCGCGGGCAAAGCCCTCATTGATCCACAGCTCGGAGCGTTCCCCGGTTTTAATCAATTTGGAACGCTGTTCCCTCTCATCTCCCCGAGCCAGGGCCTGTTCCGCATTCTCATTCGCCATCCCGAGATAGACCATGATACTGCGTAGCATCGCAGCCTCGATACCCGGATCATTGGGCCGGGGGGTCCAGTAGGTTGTGTCGGCATTACCACTGAAATCCTCTTTCAGCTTCTCCTCCATGCCTCGATGAGTCAGATAGAGTTCGGTGGTTCCGCGCGCAAACCCTTTCTCCAGGCGTACACGAAACTGGTCGCGCGTGGCCGATGAATAGATACTGCCCAGGGTCTTGCGAAAAAACTCGGTAATCGGACCTTGCTTAATATCTGCACGACTCTCGAGCCAGTCGGTTTTCATGACACCGATGGTCGGGTCCTGCTCCACCAACAGGAGCCCGTGACCACGCCAAAACTCGACGACTTTTGACCACACGTCTTGCGCTTCCGCATTGATAACAAGCCACCGCTGATCGCCGTCGCGCTCAACCCTTATATCGTTAAATTCCGGCAAAACCTCATCTTTTGCAGATATGGCCGTACCCCCGCCACCACCGCGTTTATTGGCATACTCTTCATACGATGCCCCGGCACCGGGTATCGCCATGGCATCCTGTATTGACGAACGACTGAGGTCCGGTGGCACCTCAAGATCATCAACCGTCTCCTTCTGAGAACGGTAGACTCGTTCAGAGTCGGAAAAATAGCCACCACCGGAGCTGCATCCGGTCAGCGTGAAGGCCAGAGAAATGATTATCAGAAAAGCGAAAGCTGATTGCATGTCTAAGAATATCGTCTGGTAATTATGTGTTGCCTATGACAATGGAAACGAGCGATAAGTTTGAAACAGAATCACTACACATTGACGAAGACACAATGAAGCCATTCAAGTACGCACGGCCCGTACTGAATACTCATCTGGTGAATGGTCATAGAATTTCAGCCTGATGCATTGCTTGTAAAACCTCATCTTCCGCCGACGGGCTCAGCCACGTCAGCGGCAACCGGATCCCACGATTCGCCAACCCCAGTTTCATCATTGCCCACTTCACAGGAATGGGATTGGATTCCACGAACAGCGCACTATGCAATCCAGCCAGCTTCGCATCGATCGCACGCGCCTCTTCATCCCTGCCGGCCAGAGCGGCAATACTCATTTCGTGCATCAGGCGCGGAGCCGCATTCGCAGTCACCGAGATGACGCCGTGTCCGCCCTGTAACAGGAACTCGCAGCCAGTGGCATCATCGCCGCTGTAAAACTCAAATGAGTCATCACAAAGCTCACGCAGCCGATGTAATCGCGACAGATCACCGGTTGCCTCCTTGACTCCGATGATGTTCGGCACCTGCGCCAACCTGGCGATTGTCTCAGGCAGCATATCGCAGGCAGTACGTCCCGGCACATTGTAGAGAATCTGGGGAATATCAACCGCCTCGGCAACCGCCGTATGGTGTTGATAGAGCCCTTCCTGAGTGGGTTTGTTGTAGTAGGGGGTCACCAGAAGACAGGCATCCGCACCCGCCTCCTTGGCGCATTGAGTCAGAGTGACGGCTTCCCGGGTCGAGTTGGCACCGGTACCCGCAATCACAGACACCCTGCCGTCGACATAGTCGACCACCCGCCGGATCACATCGCAATGCTCCTCTTCGTCCAGGGTGGCGGACTCGCCGGTGGTGCCGACAGCGACGATCGCGTCAGTGCCTTGCCGGATATGAAACTCCACAAGCGCACGCAAAGCGGCATCATCCAGGCTGCCGTCCTCCACCATGGGAGTGATCATTGCTACCATACTGCCGTGAAACATCGCCCCGCACCCCGATTCATTGAATAATCGGCAATGGTATCCTGTGGCTTGTGATGATGACAAGTAGCATGGGAAAACCGCCCCCGGATAGTTGTAAAAATATCGCTAGACGCAGATAACAGGTGTTACACTCTATGCTTAATTCCCAATAACCATACGACACTAAGCAATTTTTATGTCTACGCCAAAGAATTATCTTGTCATCTCAGCGCTTGGAAAAGATCAGCCTGGGATCGTCAAAGCCCTTTCGAAAAAGATACTTGATGAAGGTTGCAATATTACCGACAGCAGAATGACGGTCTTGGGGGGGGAATTCGCCATCCTGCTGCTGATCGAGGGTCCCTGGAACACCCTGGCGAAACTTGAATCTGCCGTACCCGAACTACAGGAGGACCTGGGACTCACCATCATCTGCAAACGTACGGAAGGTAAGGTGCGCAGCAGCAACCTCCTGCCTTACATGGTCGAAGTGGTCTCCATGGACCATCCCGGTATTGTCAATCAGTTGGCTGAATTCTTCTCTGAACGTGATATCAATATAGAGGATATGGTAACCAACAGCTATTCGGCGGCCCACACAGGCACCCCCATGTTTTCGGTACACATGAGTGTCGGCATACCCTCCGAAATCCACATTGCCGCCCTGCGGGAAGAGTTCATGGATTACTGCGATGCCTTGAATCTGGATGCCGTCATAGAACCCATCAAGGGCTAAAGAGGAAGCTGCGTATTATGCCTGCCATCACCATCGGAAACCCCGTGCCCGATATAGAGCTGCCCGTTACCGGTGACAAGTACATCAAACTCACCGACTTTCATGGAAAACCCATCGTTCTCTATTTCTACCCTAAAGCCAGTACCCCTGGCTGTACCCAGGAGGGGCTGGATTTCAGCGCCTTGATTGCTAAGTTCAGACGTCAATCCGCCATTATCCTCGGAGCCTCCAGGGACAGCCTGAAGGCCCAGGAAAATTTCAAGCAAAAACAAGGATTTCCATTCGATCTCATAGCCGACAAAGAGGAGAAGCTTTGTCACGCATTCGATGTAATAAAAATGAAATCGATGTATGGCAGGCAGGTACGCGGCATAGAACGCAGCACCTTTCTGATCGACGAAAGTGGATATCTGCGCTGGGAGTGGCGTAAGGTTAAAGTCAAGGGGCACGCAGAGGAAGTCCTGGACACCTTGAAGGCGATGCGAGCCGGAAAACTTGCCTGAGCATTATCGTTCCTATTCTCAATCAGCGAAAACACCCATGTCTGCGGTGGTGGGTAGTCTGTTCACCACTGTTAACAGGCCCTAAGATAAACCGATACACAGATGTCAGAAAAACGATCCAACAATACCCGTCTTTTCGTCCTCGATACCAATGTACTGATGCATGACCCATCCGCCCTGTTCCGCTTCAAGGAGCACGATATCTACCTGCCGATGGTGGTGTTGGAAGAGCTGGATAAGGGAAAAAAGGGTATGTCTGAGGTTGCAAGGAATGTCCGCCAAACCAGCCGTTTCCTCGATGAGTTGATGGGCAATGTACCTCAATCCGCCATTTGTGACGGCATTCCTCTAAACACCCTGCAGCTGAATGGCGGTATCGAGTCCCTGAGCGGCCATCTTTTTTTCCAGACCAAGCCAATCAGCGGTGACCTGCCCTCGACACTGCCGGGCAATACGCCCGACAACACAATACTCGCGACAGCCCTCAGCCTGCAGTCGGAATACCCCGAAAGAAAAATCATACTGGTATCGAAGGATATCAACCTGCGCATCAAGGCGGCCGTGGTCGGCATTCATGCTGAGGATTATTCCAATGACAAGGTCCTGGAGGATGTCAATCTCCTCTACAGCGGCATGGAGAGTCTGCCGGGGGGGTTCTGGGAGCAGCACACCAAAGAGCTCGAGTCATGGCAGGAGGAGGGACGGACCTTCTATCGGATCGTTGGACCCGATACTGAAGCCTGGTATCCCAGCCAATGCCTGCACCTGCCGGGAGATGAGGGCTTTCAAGCCATCGTCAGAAAGAAAGAGGAGAACAATGCAACCATTGAACTGATGGAGGATTTCACCAATCCCAAGCACGCGGTGTGGGGCATCACGGCACGCAATCAGGAGCAGAATTTCGCCTTGAATCTGCTGCTCGACCCGGAGCTTGATTTCGTCTCACTGCTGGGCACGGCCGGCACCGGTAAAACCCTGCTCACCCTGGCTGCCGGCTTGGTGCAGACACTTGACCTCAATCTCTACCGCGAAATCATCATGACCCGGGTTACGGTACCGGTAGGCGAGGATATCGGCTTTCTACCCGGTACTGAAGAAGAGAAGATGACACCCTGGATGGGCGCGCTGATGGATAATCTGGAGGTTCTGACCCAGACAGAAGGGGGTGAGTGGGGACGCGCCGCCACTGAAGATCTGCTGCGCAGCCGGATCCGTATCCATTCCCTCAATTTCATGCGGGGCCGTACCTTCTTAAACAAATACATCATTCTCGATGAAGCCCAGAATCTGACCCCGAAACAGATGAAGACACTGGTCACCCGTGCCGGACCCGGCACCAAGATCGTCTGCCTCGGCAATGTGGCCCAGATCGATACACCCTACCTGACAGAAACGACATCTGGCCTGACCTATGCCGTCGACCGGTTCAAGAACTGGCCCCACAGCGGGCATATAACCCTGCAGAGGGGGGAGAGATCGCGGCTTGCGGATTATGCATCTGAAAATCTATAAGCCTTAGGTGAATAGAGGTACTCACCCAAACCAGCTGCAAAGGGTATAGGGTGGGACCCTGCCCCATCAATAAGGATTGGCTAGGGCATTAACAGTCCCTAATGAATACTGCCCCGATCAATGATCGTCTTCAGTTCTGAAATGGTTCGGCGATATATATCTGCGGTTTGGTTATAACTACTGATCAATCCCGAGGTATCATTCTGACGCCCCTTGAACTCCAGTTCTCGGGCAAGGATGGAGAGCTCCATCGCCCCCACATTGGCGCTACTCGATTTTAACGGGTGGGCTGACTTCACCAGGGCATCCATGTCACGATCCTTCACGGCATCCCGTATACCATGCATGAGCCCGGGCGCACTTTTTAGATAGCTCTCGAGCACGGAAACGAATTCGTCCTCCATGATCTCATACAACTCCTCCAAAACGGTGCGGTCTATCATGCCACTGACTGGCATACTGCTGTCTCCTTCGCTCTGTAATCTTTCGCTCGATGTATCGATCGATTCCATCGATAACTCTTCACCACCGCTGACCTGTTCCACCACCAATCGCTCCTCACCCTGGCCGATCATCTCCTCCATGGGCAGCCACTGACGCAACATATTCTCAAGTTGAGCCGGTTTGACCGGCTTCGAGAGGTAATCATCCATGCCGACCGCCAGACATTTTTCCCGATCCCCCGCCATGGCGTTCGCAGTCATGGCAATCACCGGCGTGCGCATCAGTCCATGGGTAGCCTCCCTGTCCCTGATCGCCTCAGTCGCCTCATATCCATCCATGCGCGGCATCTGGCAATCCATCAGGACCACATCGAACTGTTCCTGATGCATGGCCTCCATCGCCTCCATGCCATCATTTGCTGTTATCGGTGAAAGCCCCGCCTTCTGCAGCATTTTCTTCACTACCGCCTGATTGACCGGGTTATCCTCAACCACCAGCACGCGTCCCGCGAGTCGGGTGTGTTGCATCATTGCTTCGCGGTCCTCCTCCCTATCGCTCCCCGGCTGCCTAATACCTTCCTCGCCACCCTGCTTGTCAAGCCAGTTCAAGTGATCGTCAGGCAAACGAGGAACCGGAACCTCTTCGGGTGTGGTGGACGCCGTCGATATTTGCTCCACATCGAAGATTCTATACAGCCGCTGTTTGATATCCTTGCTTCTGCCGCTACTGCTCAAACACTCTATCGACAAGCCCTCGAGCGTTTCGATGCTCTCTACCGGAACATTGATCGCCAAAACATTGACATCTCTCATGTGGGCAATCTCACGTGCGGAATTGACAACCTGAAGCAGATTAACACTGGTGAACTCAGCATCGATCACGAGCAGTTCATAGCGCCAACTGGCGCCCAGATTTGCTGACGTTTTCAGTTTGGATAGCGCGTCGTACTGGTCATCCGTTTGCTCCAGTATCATCCCCATTTCTTTTAGAGAATTCGCCAATACCTTGATTTCAGGGTTATTTTTTTCAGCCAACAATAGAGTGCGGATATCATTGAGATTTCGTCGGCTGGAAGGAATCTCCTGCAGTGACTTTCTCATCGGCAGAATAAACCAGAAATAGGATCCCCTTCCTATCTGAGACTTCACGCCGATCCGTCCCCCCATCAGTTCGGTCAGGCGCTTGCAAATGACCAGGCCCAATCCTGTTCCACCATGTTTTCTGGTGGTCGATGCGTCAGCTTGAGAAAACGGTTCGAAAAGACGCCGCACGTGTTCATCCGACATCCCCATACCGGTATCTCTTACGGCAAACAACAATTCCACCTCTGTCCGTGTCGACTGACGGCTGGAAACCTCCACGGAGACTTCGCCCTTCTCGGTGAATTTTACTGCATTGCTGACCAGGTTGGTCAGGATCTGACGAAGCCGGATTGGATCTCCACGCACGATTCTCGGCACATCCCGGGCAATATTATATGTAAGCTTCAAACTGCGCCGATCAGCGGCGTTTTTCATCAATGACGTCACCTGACTGACGACATCCTTTAAGGTGACATCAATAAACTCCAGATCCAACTTGCCCGCTTCGATCTTGGAGAAGTCGAGAATATCGTTGATGATACTGAGCAACACCTGGGAAGAGTTGAGCGCAGTGGTGACAAATTGCTTTTGTTCACCATTCAGTTTAGTCTCCAACAGCATTTCAAGGATCGGCAGGATACCGTTCAGCGGAGTCCTGATTTCATGACTCATTGTGGCCAGGAACTCTGACTTAGCGAGATTTGCACTCTCAGCAGCCTCTTTGGCCAGGAACAGCTCCTGCTCCACTGTTTGTCGCTGATCATTCTCCACGATCAGACGACTTCTCATTTCGCTGAGCTCGGTCTCGGAAGCGACCATGCGTTCATGCAGCAACACGCGGTTAGCGGCAAGCAGCAGGAAACCCTGCTGATACACCATCATCCAGGCTGATAGTATCAACAACGCCAAGGCATAGGCGATCATCCCGATCAGAAATTCATCGGATACGAGATCTTTGTTTCCTGAAATGCTGAGAAACACGAGTGCGGAAGCGGTCAGGACGAAAATGATGCTGAAAAAGGTATCTATGGTCAGCAGCAACGCAGTGAGAAGAAAAACCGTACCGATCAATACCAGATCTATGACCAGGTAATCGGTCTCCATGGGATGGGTCAGCAGATGGATCAGTGCGGCGGCCCATAACAATCCCAGCATAAAAATGCCGGGCAACAACGCATAACGCCACATCTGTATGCGTTCCAGGGCACTTCTGCGCACAATAAAGGTCAGCACGGTCTGACCTACCAGGACCACTGTCAGCAAACCACCCCAGATCAACCCCAACGGGATTTCCCAGGCCCTGTTTAGATAAAAGAAGATCAGTCCGGCAATAAGGTTGGCAATAATAAGCGTGGTACCGTTTGCATATAACAACCGGACCCGCTCTTTTTTTATTTTAATCGCTTCTTCGTTTGGATCTGTCATGCCCGATTGCCCGGGTTATAAAACCCCCACCATATGTGCATAAATTAGCATATTAAGCCTGGACAAGTGTAGCAAATCTATGCAATTAAAGCCTGTTGTCGCACTTGTTTCTGCAGCGTCACCAATTATAGTAGTGTCGAATGATCTTCTTTCTGTCAGCAATAGTGAGACATTCGACCGTCACTCAAACCTGCGTACGCCATGATAACCGATCCTGCAGTCATTGATGAGCTAATCAGACAGTTTCACTTTTTACAGTGTGCCGATGCCGATTTCGTGCGGCATTTTTTTGGCAGTACTAAAGTCATACATCTGCCAGCTGATCAACCGATATGCCAGCAAGGCATGCAGTGCAGCCACCTGGCACTGGTGATCGAAGGTACCGCCAGGATCTATAAGATCGGTGAAAACGGCAGAGAGATTACCCTCTATCGGATTGGTCCCGGGGAAAGCTGCATCCTAACCGCCTCCTGTATCATGAGCCAAAAGCCCTTCCCGGCTTTTGCCGTCAGCGAACAGCCAATACAGGCCGTCATCATATCGACATCCGATGTCGTACGCTGGTCAAATAGTGAGCAAGCCTGGAGAGATTATCTGTTCCGGCTTATCAGTGAAAGACTCAGTGATGTGATCAGCGTTGTCGAAGAGGTCGCTTTCCGGCGAGTGGACCGCAGACTCGCAGGCTACCTGCTGCAGAATACCGACAACGTCAGTAACCGCATGCAGGTCACACATCAATCGATTGCTCACGATCTCGGCACTTCCCGTGAAGTGGTGAGTCGAATATTAAAGGACTTCGAGCAACAGGGTTTGATCTCAATCACCCGGGGCGCAATAACCCTGGAGGACCGGGATCATCTGAATGAAAAAAGCACTGAGTAACGACTCAACCATGCATGACAGTGTGTGACTTTGTCACATACTAAGCTGATTGCTCCAGGTATGCTCAATCCTCAACGACGCCGGGATGCTCGTAGCACATCCATTTAGCGGGGGCGTATCGCTTTTGACCAGTCAATAAATTAAGGAGCGGATCATGACTCAAAATATCGGCAGTATTGAACGAATAATCCGAATCGTCGCAGGTTTGGCGATTCTCGCCTGGGGTTTTCTTCTGAGTGACCCCATCAACTGGTGGGGCGCAATCGGTGCGGTTCCCCTGGTCACCGGCCTCGTCTCCTTTTGTCCCCTGTGGACACTGTTCGGAATCAACACAAAGAAGACGGCCTGAAGAAACGGCCAGGCGATAAATTTACGCTAATCCTACAGCCCTGGCGCAAGCTAGGGCTTGTCAATCACCTCTTCCTCGATTCTCTTTGGCCAAGCGACCAAAACAGCCTGTACCAATGTGGCCAGGGGAATTGCGAAAAAAACACCCCAAAAGCCCCAGAATCCGCCAAACACCAGGATGGATACAATGATCGCAACCGGGTGCAGATTGACCACCTCGGAAAACAACAGAGGCACCAGCACATTACCGTCCAACGCCTGGATGACGAAATAAGCCATAGCCAGCCACGCAAAGTCACTGCTCCAGCCCCATTGAAACCAGGCGATGAAGAGTACAGGGATAGTGACCACAGCCGCCCCGATGTATGGAATGATCACTGAAAGCCCAACCATCATTGACAGCAGAAGAGCATAATTCAATCCAAGCAATCTGAATGTGACGAAGCTGACCGCCCAGATAATGACGATTTCCCAGAACTTACCCCTGACATAGTTGGCTATCTGTTTATCCACATCGTTCCAAACAGTACCTGCAAAGCGTCGATGCCTGGGCAGATACATCACAAACCAATCGATGATCAGGTGTTTGTCCTTCAAAAAAAAGAACACCAGCAGCGGCATCAGAATCAGGTAGACGATCAATGTGATCACACCGACGACCGAGGCGAGGGACCAGGTGACGGCCTGTTGTGCAAATGAGGCGATCTCATTCCTTATCTGTTGGATAAGCTGATCAACCTGCTCCTGTGGAATCAGATCGGGATAGCGTTCCGGCAGTTGCATCAGTGCTTGCTGCCCCATGGAAATCATAATCGGCAACTGCTGCAGAAACTCTGTCACCTGGTTGGACAGGAGCGGCATCAGGCCAAACATGACCAGCGTGACAAACAACAGGAACAGGATAAATACAATCAGTACTGAGGGAAATCTTGGAAATGAGCGTTTCTCCAACTGAGAGATAACGCCCTCCAGCAGATAGGCAATAACGATGCTCGCCAACACCGGGGCGAGCATATCCCCCATGGTGATGACGATACCAAAAAAGAGCAGCAGAAAAAGCGTCAGGAAGACGATCTGAGGATCGGAAAAGTAACGCTTGAACCAATTTGTTACAACCTGCATAGGACTACCTACCTGAAGGCACTACCGGGGGTCTGTTAACGATCATCAAGATAATTTTGGTAGTGCCGGGCAAACAGTACCTCCAACTCATCGATGACCGATACGGCATCACGTCCCTGCATCATATGGGCCATCATCAATGACGACGTTTCATCAAGCAACCGTTCTCTTTCGAGCATGAAATAGCTTTCTGAAAGACGCTTGATGGCCTTCACAACAGACTCCTCCTGAGGCCGTTCGATCTGCATTGGTTCATGAATCCCCTCTTCCTCCGGCTCACCCTCGACACTCTCCTGACTCGACAGAAAAGCGGCAAAGGAAAGCAGGGTCTGTCGTTGCTGAGAGTCCAATCGATCGAAGAGGTCCAGTAACCGCTGCTGGTCAGACGCTAGTTTCTGCTGTTTTGGAACAAAATGCACAATGATTCCGTCCTCTGCGTCGTTATCGATAAGACAACGCTGTTACAATGACCGGGCCGCTAGTGTATTGTCATACACTAGGGCCTGTTAACACTAATCCAATCGGCCCTGCCGGGACTATTTTTTCGCCCAGCAAGGCAGAATGAGCGAGGTGTAGTTACGCTACATGAGCGAAGATAACGCCGCTGGGCGGAAAAATAGCCCCAGCCCTTCGGGGTGCGCCTGAAAAAGCGCCACTCGGCGTTGCTCGTCGTTCATTTGGATTCACCAAACCTCTCTCCTCGCGCCCCGAAGGTAGTGCCCTTGGGGTGCGCCTTGAGTGGCGCTTTTTCAGGCACAACAGGGCCAATTGGATTAGTGTTAACAGGCCCTAGAGCTGCTCCTCGGCGTGATCTTCACAATAACCTCTGGCAAAGTCGAGCAGCTCTTCCATGGCACGCAGCCGGAATTTCTGCTTTTGATGAACAAAAGAGAAAGGACGCTCCAGCTTCGGCATCAGATTGATGGCGCGCAAGGTATCCAGTTTCAACTCTTTCTGGATAGTGGCACGGGAGACCACGGAGACCCCCATCCCCGCTTCAACTGCACCTTTCACCGCTTCCGGGCTGCCCAGCTCCATAGAGATGTCCATCGCAGTATCGCAGGAGTTGTTTTCAAGATATTCATTGATCACTTCCCGGGTGCCCGACCCCTCTTCACGGCAAATAAACGGGTATTCAAGAAGTTTCTTTATCTCTACCGATTCAAGATTGGCCAGGTCATGATTGGGTGGCACGATCGCAACCAGATGATCCTCACGACACATCTCCACTACCAGATTCTTATTGCCGACCGGGGCTTCGACAACACCCAGATCGATTGTGTTGTTCTCGACCATCGAGACGATGCCGTCTGAGTTAGAGACCCGCAAGTGGATGGTGACCTCCGGGTAACGGGCGCCGAAATCACCCAGTAGTGCGGGCAGCATATATTCGGCGATCGTTGTACTGGCGCCGATTGTCAGTGCTCCCCTGATTTCACCCGTCATCTCACGAACGGAGTTTTCCATATCGGCATAGAGATCAAAAATCCGGTCAGCGTACCCATACACACGTTCACCAGCCTCTGTCAGACTGATGCGATTATGGGTACGGTCAAACAGGCGGGTATTGAAATACTCCTCAAGCTGGCGTACCTGGAAGGTCACGGCCGGCTGAGTCATATGCAGGGTTTCCGCCGCTTTGGTGAAACTCAATAGACGCGCAACCGTATGAAAAACTTGTAATCTTCGATCCGCCATTGTATTTATGGTCCTATCAACCAGCCTTTAATCTAGATAAACTCAATTTATACCATATCTCATCAGGCTATGGGAGTTGTTAAGGCAAACTGACAGGGATGAGGCGATATTGGATGAAAACGTTATGGAAAGCACCGCTCAAGATGTAAATTCAGGACTTGAAAACATGGTAATTCGATGAAAAATCCTCTAGCCTCACAAAAACAGTCCCAATGCGGCTCCAATGGGCACGCCTATGTCGCATCAGAACGGCCCGGCTCACCGACAAGTATGCAGGGGTGATCGGGACAGGTTTACAATAATTGATAATCACGGCGGAGGAAATATGCGGACACACTATAAGAAAACCCTTCAGATTTCACAGCTGGCGCTGGCCTGCAGTGCAGCCTTGCTGACGATGAATCAGGCAGCTCAGGCGTCAGGTTTTGCGGTTCCCGAATTGAACATTACCGGCCTTGCCCTTTCCAATGCCATGGTTGCAAACCCTGATTCCCTCTCAGCCATCGCCTATAATCCCGCTGCCATGGCATTTCATACGGGTAGTGCCTTGGAACTTGGCCTGCTGCTGGTTGTGCCAGACCTGAGCGTCGATACGGGATCCGGAACCGTAGACAGCGAGGCAAACGATACCGTAGCGATTCCTGCCTTTACCGCCTTTACACAGCTCAATGAAACCTGGTCTCTTGGCCTGTCCGTCAACGCACCTTTTGGATTGGAGACTGAATGGCCCGCGGGAACATTCGATGCACAGTATCCACCCGGTACCACCATACCGACACAGAGCAAGCTGGAGATTGTCGCTTTCTCCCCCAGTGTGGCCTACAAAATTAACGAGAATGCCAGCCTTTCCGGTGGTGTCGACTACTATTGGATGCGAGAAGTCATCTTCAACGGTGATATCAATGCCGGCATGCCGGGTTCAAATCCCGCAGCCGACCTGGAAGGTGACGGTCGCGGTGTGGGCTTCAATCTGGGGTTCATGGTCGACCAGGGCAGGTGGAGCTTTGGCGGCAGTTACCACTCAGAGGCAAATATTCCGGTAGAGGGCACGGTCGAACTGCCGGCGGGTGCGCTACCCTCTTTCCTGACGAACAAGGTAAATGCCGATCTCAAATTACCCTGGCGTCTGCAGGTCGGGGTTAGAAACCAGGCTACGGACAAACTCGCCATTGAGTTCGATGTCACGCGAACGGGCTGGAGTTCGTTCGATAAACTCGTCGTCGACCAGGATCAACTGGGCACCAATATCGTCACCAGTCTCAACCAATGGGATGACGCCAATGCCTACCGGATCGGTATCAGCTACGATTTCACCCAGGCAACCCAACTGCGCATCGGATACACCTTCGATGAAACGCCGCAGGATGATAAGTTTTACAGCCCACGCATACCCGATGCGGATCGCCAACTCTTCAGCCTGGGAGTGGGACACACCCTGAGCAACGGCTGGACCATCGATGCCGGTTATATGTATGTCAAATTCGATGACAGAACGCTGGATATCGATCCGACTTTCGTTCATGCGGCACCGGATGCCGGCGAAACCAACGGTACCAGCGCCGTCAATGGTGATTATGAATCGAGTGTCCACCTGTTTGGCATCGGCATTAAGAAACACTTCATGTAAGCAGACACCGTTTACTTTAACATCGAGCCCCGGGTACCCGCTCGGGGCTTTTTTTTACCTTTTCCGCAGATCGTTACAACGCAAAACAAAAGCCGCAAATGGACGCTAATCACCGCAAAATATCGCAAATGGTATGACAGTATGCGTGGTTACCACGCAATCCATTACCTTTTCAATTAAATCAAGAATTCCTAAGGTTACAGAATCCTTGGCATTTGGTTTGAAATTCGTTGATCGGATTCCTTGGCAGACAATTTGCGTTTTTTATTTGCGGTGATTAGCGTCCATTTGCGGCATGTTCTTCCAACTGTTTTCCTTCCCGATAAGGGGTAGAACCTTTATTCTGCGCCAAAAAAAACGCCGCCCTTTTGGGGCGGCGCCGTGACTGCATTTTACAACGGGTTAGATGTAAAGGCAGATATCACTGGTACCCGCAAATTCAAAGAAGCGTGCGGCACCCGCATATTCGATACCGTCTATGAACTCGCTGGTGTTCATCTCAAACAGATCGACCGTCATTTGACAGGCGATCAGCTTGACTTCGGCTTCCTGGCAAAGCTCGCGTAATTCGGTGAGATCCGCTACCCCTTTGGAGGCCATCTTTTTCTTCATCATACCGGTCATCATGCCCTGCATTCCCGGCAGAGCCAGACCCAGTACCGGAAACCACTTATCCATACCCATCGGCATCGGCATACCGGGATTTCCCAGTGGCGTCACCTCCAGGTCGAGATTCTTTTTCAGAAGCTGCAGGCCATAGAAGGTGAAAAATATTTCAGTGTCATAGCCAAGGGCGGCAGCGGTGGAGGCCAGAATAAACGGAGGATACGCCCAATCAAGGGAACCTTTAGTTGCGATTATGGCTAACTTTTTTTCGTCTGACATTGTGTTGTCTCCTGAATAACTCCAATCAGGCCTTCTTGATCAGAAATTCAAATTTACCGCCGACCTCTTTAGACTCCATCAACTCATTGCCGGTCTGGTTGGCGAACGCCTCAAAATCCTTCACTGAACCTGGATCGGTAGCGATGATGTGCAACACTTTGCCGGATTCCATACCATTCAGGGTTTTCTTTGCACGCAGAATAGGCAGTGGACAATTGAGCCCGCTTGCGTCCAGTTCTTGATCAAAATCTGCCATGGTATGACCTCCAGCTATAATCTTAATGTGGTTATGTTTGTCGTTAATAAACAGACGGACCTTTATATGTCATGCGTCTGACAAACGCAAGTGACCGGGCAGCCCGAATGTCAATGAATACTGCGCTATCACCGATAGCCAGTGTCGATAACTAACTCGCCAGTCTGGCGGCCAGTTGAAAGCCCGATCTTGCCCAACCCAATATGCCACCACGCAGATTGATTGCGTTCAGGAATCCCTGCTGGGCCAGATAGGCACATGCATGATAGGAACGCGCTCCGCTGTGACAGTAGAGTATGATCGCTTTGTCTTTTGGCAAATCGCTGATTTTCAAAGGTATTAGATGCATCGGCAGATGTTCTGCATCTGGCAGTACCCCCTGAGCGATTTCACCCGCGCTACGGATATCCAGCAGCAGGAAGTCATCGCCCTCGTTGATACGGGCCTGAAGATCGTGAGCATCAATTTCCTGAATCATCACTTGCCGTTTCGCCTTTTCAAAACTAGTAACAGGGTTAATTAGTATATTAATGTGTTTAAATATTGCAAGTTATATTACCTCAGTTAAGCTTAGGTTTTTCAGGGTGATTGAGTCATGATAGAGTCACGGTCAATAAAACCAAACTCGTCGAATATTACACTATCTGGTTGTTTTTATTATGGAATTTTTCCCTATTTTCCTCAATCTGAAGAATCGCTCCTGCCTGGTCGCGGGTGGTGGGGCCATTGCTGAAAGAAAAACGGCGCTGCTGCTGAGATCGGGTGCCGATGTGACTCTGATCTCCCCCGATCTATGCCACAACCTCACCACCTGGCGTGATATGGGACGATATACACACCTGGCCAGAGAGTTCCGGGATGAGGACTTGTCAGGGCAACATCTCGCCATCGCGGCCACCAACGACTCCGCGGTAAACCGACACATTGCCGAGATAGCCGGCAATCTGCGCATACCGGTCAATGTGGTCGATCAACCGGAACTGTGCAGTTTCATCGTACCCTCAATCATTGATCGCTCTCCGGTTGTCGCCGCAATCTCCACGGGTGGCGCCTCACCCGTCCTGGCGCGTCTGATCCGCTCCCGTCTCGAATCCTTGATACCTGCAGGTTATGGTCGCCTGGCACAACTCTGCAATCGCTTTCGACAACGGGTAAAGGAGCGTTTCGCAGAACCCGCAGAGAGGCGGCTGTTCTGGGACCGCATTCTCCAGGGGGGAGTTGCTGAACGGGTATTCTCCGGTCATGACGACGAAGCCGACCAGTTGATGGAAAAGGCACTGAGTATACCCATTTCACCCGATGAGACAGGAGAGGTCTACCTGGTCGGCGCCGGCCCCGGCGACCCGGATCTGCTGACTTTCCGTGCCCTGCGTTTGATGCAACAGGCAGACGTGGTTATCTATGACCGCCTGGTGGCCAAACCGATTCTGGATATGACCCGTCATGACGCAGAGCACATCTACGTCGGTAAAGAGCGTGACAAACACACCATGCGTCAGGAAGAGATCAACCAACTGCTCGCAAAACTCGCCAAGCAGGGTAAGCGGGTATTGCGACTGAAAGGTGGAGATCCCTTTATTTTCGGACGCGGCGGTGAGGAGATCGACACCCTGGCCGCAGAGGGGGTCCCATTCCAGGTAATACCAGGCATAACCGCCGCTTCCGGCTGCGCCTCCTATGCCGGCATACCCCTGACCCACAGAGACTACGCCCAGTCGGTGACATTTGTTACCGGCCATCTGAAAGACGGCAGTATGAATATCAACTGGGAAATGCTGGCACAACCGAATCAGACCATTGTCTTCTATATGGGTCTGGTTGGCCTGCCTGTCATCTGTCGAGAACTACAGAATCATGGTGTCGGCGGGGGAATGCCGATCGCATTGGTTCAACAGGGCACAACACATATGCAACGGGTATTCACGGGGACGCTTGACACGATTATGGATATCGTTGAACAGGAACGTCCAAAACCGCCAACCCTGATCATCGTCGGCCATGTAGTGGAGTTGCAGGAAAAACTGGCATGGTATGAAGCGCCGCCCCATTCGGAACAGGGCGCCACCTCGCCGGTCGACTATTGAACATGCCAATCGATCGAACATGAGGGCTAACGTAGGGTGCGGCTTGCCGCACCAGTTACCTGCTCAAACAGCATAATGGAGGGATTTCAGATAGTTTCGGTGCGGCAAGCCGCACCCTACGCATGTTGCAAGCGCCACCTGGTCTCTGCAGGGTGGGCGCCGTTAGACCTTTGGTCTGAGTTGTTCCTCGCGTAGTTTGGGTGTGAAATAGTCATCGGCCTGCTCGATTTCGACCGCCTTGCCCAGCTTGTCCACAAGAGGTTGTTCATAGTCGTTCCAACCCCGAAGACCGGTTTTCAGAGAGACTACATTCTCATAACCCAGTACATGCATGGAATATGCGGCGAGTACACTGCGATAACCGGAGCGGCAGACAACGATGATTTCACGCTGCCGCGCATTCACCAGTTCCGGAACCGTCTCCTCATAGTCCCATTCGCATGCCGACTCGAGAATACCTCGGGGTACGGCGAGCGAACCCTCGATATGCATCGCGTCATACTCATAGGGTTCACGCACATCGACAATCAGTAACCCGGGGTTGTCTTGCATCCGTTCTTCCAGATCCCAAGGCATTATCTCTTTGACATCAGTGAGACTGTCACTGATCAAGTTTAAGAAGTTTTTCATCTATCTTTCTAGGGCCTTTTAACACTGATCCAATAGGCTCTGCTGAGACTATGTTTTCGTCCGGCAATGCAATGAAACCTCAGATTGGCACGGGGGTTCCTGCCGTATGGGGACGTTCCGCTATTTTCCCTCGATTGAAATGATTGAAATCGTAGATGACAGAAAAACCTATTTTCTGTTTTCATGCCCTGATAAATGTCATGCATGACACAAGTCAAAGTTGTCCACGAGAACAGAGATTCTGCTCTACTGCGATCACTGCTGCCTCAACCCTGGAATGGACCTCCAGTTTACGCAGTATCGCTTTTACGTGTAATTTTACCGTACCGTCAGAAATACCCAGATTGCGGGCGATGACCTTATTGCTCTGACCATCAGCCAAGTGGCAAAGGATCTCCCGTTCACGGGGCGTCAGCTCATCCAATGAAGAGGTCGGTGGTGAGCTGCCTTGACTTTCCCCCTGTACTGCCTTAGCCAACACCCCGGTCAGCTCTTTTGCGACAACCGTCTGCCCCTGTTTAATCTGCTGCAGCGCATCAATCAATTCATTGGGTTCCATATCCTTCAGCAGATAACCCTGGGCGCCATTTTGCAGGGCCTCAATGACATCCGACTCTTCACGGCTGGTCGTCAGCATGCTGATTGGCATATCCGGATAGTGCTTACGCAGCACGCTCAACACCTCGGTGCCGGTCATGTCAGGCATACGCATATCGAGAAGCACCACATCCGGACGCTCCGTCGCCACAGTCTCGATCCCCTTCAGGCAATCGCCAATGGCGATGACATCGATGCCACGACGCTCCAGCAGCTCCTGCAAGCCGATACGGAAAAGGGCGTGATCATCTATCAGTAATACCCGCATCTTGTTTCACCTCTGTAGACTTGCTTCATTTTTTTCATTGCGGATCACCAACTCTACCCGGGTACCCTCACCGGGTTCACTCTCGATCGACAATTCACCACCGACTCGCCTGGCCCGCTCCTCCATAATAGATAGCCCGATGTGTTCTCCAGGATTTCCCTGCGGCACTGCTCCCTCAAAACCCACACCGTCATCCTCCACCAGAATCAGATAACTACCCGGACTGCGGCAACGTAGCAAGACGCGGATTGTGTGGGCTTTGGCGTGTTTACGAATATTGGCCAACGCTTCCTGCACAATTCGCAGCGCCTGCATCTCCTGGCTGGTATCCAAATCCGTTTTAAGGCAATCGGGTTGAAAGAAGGCAGGTATGCCTGTCTCCTGATTGAAACGCTCTACCAGCTTGCTCAGCGCCGGCACCAACCCCCGTTGGTCAAAGGGAGCCCGGAAGCTGTTGATCAGCTCCCTTAACTCGTCATGGGCCTCATCCAACCCATTGTGCATTCTTTGCGCCTCCTGGATTGCCTTCTCGGAGATCGGATTGTTTTGCAGCGTTTCCTCCAGCATACGGACCTGAAAGCGCAAGCTGGCAATGGTTTGCGCCAACGAGTCATGCAGTTCATGGGCCAATGAGGTTCTCTCTTCGACGATCGACAAGCGCCACGCTTCCGAGTCCGACCGCTGTTTGGCGACCGCCATACCAAGATGACTGCCAATGGTGTTCAGGATATCAAGCACGTCCTCCCGGCCGTCGTAGATGCCGGGTTTGTCCACATACAGATGATAGAATCCAAGTACGTCACCGTGATACCACATAGGCACCGATACACGCTCAACCTCATTCGCCCCGTACATGGTCCGGTTATTTCTGCGGGAGCAGACACGGGCATCCTGGGTGCAGAGAATATCACCCGGAGACAGTGCGATGCCGCACTGACAGAGTTTTATCGGCAGCATCTCCTGTTCATTGTAGAGCCTTCCCTGTAGGTCGATACAGCCGACCTGGCGTACCCGGTCATCCTGCAAAACCAGGTGCACGGTGGCTGAACGGGCGTTTACCATGCGCTTGAAGACACCCATATACTCCAATAGCAGCTCGTCAAGATTTTCCGACTGATTGATACCCGCCGCCACATCGTACAACACTTGCAGGGAGGTGGTCTTCTGGGCGAGTCGTGCTGTCTGGCGGGCCACCCGAACCTCCATATCCTCGTAGATGTCGGTAAGCTCCTCGCTGAGACTATCGATATCGCGGGCCATGCCGCTGAGCACACCGGTCTGTTCATGACCCTTGCTGGCAACCGGTTCGCCCTGACAGACCTGATTGACGAATTGTTCCAGTGACGACAGTGGATGCAATAGTTGACTGCGAAGGCGTATCAGCACCAATATCAGGGAAAAGAGTGTCAACACTATGCTTAACAACAGTACAACCTGCAATGTGGAACGTCCCTGCTGATAACTGAACATTATCAATACAGTAAACAGGCTTGCCACGACACTGCCACCCAAAATCGATATGGGCAGGAGCAGGTTACCGGTAAATAGGATTCTCAGGCTTGGCCAGTGCTTCGAATCGATCAAACCCTCGATCCAGTTTAATTTATCTTGCGGACGATCATTACCCCCGGCAATGTCAGGGACTTTGTTCATCGACAGCTGTTCCTCTTCGGCTTGCATAGACAGACTCTATCACGAACCCGGAATTACGGTCAGTTTGACCCGCGGGTTTGGCTCATCACCTCTTCCAATCTGACCACACGCCAGGCAAACAGTGCATCACCCAGTGCCTGCCCCTCCAGTCCGGAACGGACCAGTTCCTCAGGCATAGGTGAACCCAGAAGTTCAGCCGAATATTCCAATTTGGGTAACAGACTTTCCACCTGCTGCGGCCACAAACCGTGCGATGCCGCAACAAAGCGGCGAAAACGCACGGGTTGTCGCTTTGGATTGAGGGTCGCCACGAATCGGAGTAATTGCTCGGCTTGTTCCGGTTCCTGGGAGAGCCGATGGAATCGCAACAAGTCGTGCAGTAATTGCCGATCCGCTTTTTCGATGCGCAGTTGCCGCATCCATTGATCCGGTTGCGCGAGGCGCGAGACGGTATCGAACAATGCCACGCCACACCGAACTACGGGATCTTCGCTCTCATTTGCAACCCGCTTCAGTGGCGCCGTAAATTCGTCCCTTGTCTCTTCTCCATGGCCACCTGAAACCATCCCTTCTGCCAGCTCTGGAAGCAACCGTTGCAGCGCTCCACAACGATGCAGGACTTCAAAAAAGCGCCAGGGTTGCGGGGTTGAGAATGCACCCTTCATCTCCCGCCAAATGCGTTCCGCATTCAAGCTCAGCAGGTCATCTGAAAGCGCCATCTTTTTCATCAGGGCATGGGTTCCGTGCGCCACCCGAAACCCCCAACAACCCAACTTGGCGGCGAATCGCGCAATCCGCAGCAGACGTACCGGATCCTCGGTAAATGCGTTTGTAATATGACGTAGCACGCCACTGTCGAGATCATCACGCCCACCGCAGATATCGATCAAATCTCCACCCTCAGTCATCGCCATGGCATTGATGGTCAGATCTCTTCGCAGCAGGTCCTGTTCAAGCGTGATATGCGGGCCATATTCGACCTGAAAACCTTTATAACCGGTCGCTGTCTTCACCTCGGTGCGTGCCAAGGCATACTCCTCACCGGTTTCGGAATGCAGGAACACAGGAAACTCACTGTCGGCACGCCGAAAACCGGCGTCCAGCATCTCATCAGGGGTTGATCCGACCACGACCCAGTCACGCTCAGTGACCACCAGATCCAATAGCTGGTCACGCACCGCACCACCGACCAGGTAGATCTTCATTCATGCCACCCGTGGATATAGCCTTCCCCGGACTGGAAAGACATCACACCGACCGGCGCCCGCATCCACGGTGTGCGGTTGTGGACACCATATTGGTAGTGAAACTTTATCACGTTACTGAATCCGTGGTGGTTATCATTTCCAACGCCTGTCTCTCTTTTTGCTGCAGCTGCCACATCTGATGATAGAGACCGCCCATCCCGAGTAATTCATGATGTTTGCCCTGCTCCATGATGCGCCCCCCCTCCATGACCAGAATACGGTCGGCATCCACCACCGTGGAGAGACGATGGGCAATCACCAGGGTTGTATGGTGCTTCGCCACCTCTCCTAGTGTCTCCTGAATCGCCTGCTCTGTCTTGGTATCAAGCGAAGAGGTCGCTTCATCGAAAACCAGAATGCGCGGTCGTTTAAGCATCGCACGCGCGATGGCAACCCGCTGCTTTTCACCGCCCGACAGTTTCAGTCCGCGCTCACCCACAACCGTCCGGTAGCCGTCCGGCAACAGCTCTATGAATTCAGCGATGTGCGCTATGCGTGCAGCTTCTTCGATATCTTCATGACTGGCATCCGGCCGGCCATAGGCAAGATTATAGAGAATCGTATCATTGAAGAGCACTGTATCCTGCGGCACGATGCCAATCGCTGAACGCAGACTGCTGCGGGTGACGTGTCGAATATCCTGTCCATCGATCTTGATGCGTCCGTCGGTAACGTCATAAAACCGGAACAGGAGTCGAGACAGAGTGGATTTACCGGCCCCGCTATGGCCCACCACGGCCAGCTTCTCACCGGCAGCTATCGTGAAATCGACTTTATGCAGAATCTCCCTTTCCGGTTGATAGTGGAAATCGACCTGTTCGAACCTGACTTCCCCAGCAACCAGTTGCAACTGTTTGGCGTCCTTCGCATCGGTTATCTCCGCCTGCTCCTCGAGCAGTTTGAAGATGAGGTCCATATCGGCAAGCGAGTACTTGATCTGACGGTAGACCATGCCTAGAAAGTTAAGCGGTATAAACAGTTGCAACATAAACGCATTCACCAGCACCAGATCTCCGATCGACATACTCCCCTTCACTACGCTGTTGGCGGCTAACAGCATAATGAAAGTTACCCCGATGGCGGTGATCCCACCCTGACCGAAATTCAACAGAGACATTGAGGTCTGGCTCTTTACTGCGTTATCCTCCCATTGTGAAAGCGTTTCATCGAAGCGCCGCAACTCCAACGGTTCGTTGCCGAAATATTTAACTGTCTCGTAGTTGATAAGGCTATCGAAGGCTTGATTGTTGGCCTGTGAGTCCAGGCGGTTCATGGTATGCCTAAACTCCATGCGCCACTCGGTAATCGCCAGGGTAAAGGCGACGTAGACAGCGACTGTGCCAAAGGTGATGAGGGTGAAAATGACCTCATACTGGCTAAGCATGATCACTGCCACCAGGCCGAATTCGACCACCATGGGGATGATGCTGAACACCAGATAGTTAAATATCGTGCTAACAGAGCGCGTACCCCTCTCCAGATCGCGACTGATCGCACCTGTCTGACGCTGCAGATGAAACCGCAACGACAGTTCATGCAGGTGGGCAAGCACGCGGTTGGAGAGATTACGCATCGCTCGATATCGCACACGCGCAAAGATGGCATCCCTCAACTCGTTGAACAACGAGCTGCTGAGACGTAGCGCCCCATAGCCAAGCAGGAAAAAAAGCGGCAGTACCAACAGTGTTTCATCACCCTTATCCAGGGCGTCGACTATCTCTTTCAACACCAGCGGGATACCCACATTGGCCAGCTTAGCCAGCACCAGACATCCCAAGGCAAGCAAGGCCCGTCCACGGTACTCCCATAAAAATGGCAGCATGTTACGAAGATTGTGGTAGTCACGCCGGTCTTTGTGGACCTGAGGCTGGCTTTTGGATGAGTGGACCATGCTAATATTGGAAAGAGAGTGGATTGGAAGCGGAATTTTATCGAAATTAGTGCCAGTATGCGCTTTCACCTGCTGTTTTTCTGGTTTTAAGTCCTTTCACGCCATTTAAAATCGATTAAAATCAGCGCCAGCAGGAGCGATTGATAGTAACCAAAGCGCCGTTTCATACACGAGGCTCAGCCTGGCAACCCCAAAACAGATACAGTTAGTGATTATCGATGAGTGAAGATTGCAGTTACAACGAACTTTACCCCCTACAGGTACTGGATGACAGCATGGAACCGGAATTTCCCGAAAAATGCATTATCGTTATCGAGCCTTCCGAAGTTTGCGCTACCGGTGCTTTCGTTGTGGCTGAAGCCCAAGGCGAGCGCTGGTTCCGACAATACATATCCGAGGGGGAGTCAGCTAAAAGATTGGTTGCACTGAAATCGGGTTATCCCGACATACCTCTCAAAGATGGCGAGTTTAAGATCATCGGCGTAATCGTGCAGCGTAACGTCGGACGCAAAGTCAAACACTACCACCCCTACGTACCCAACGGCATACCGCCTAAGCCGGTCGGTCTGGCCTGAACAGCGATTCGCTGATGAGGACCATACCCCATTACCTGAGCGCACCCGGCATCGCGCTCCTATCAATCCTGCTGGTTGGTTGTTCGCAGTCGTCAACCGAGAGTGCGCATGGCAAACAAGTCAAGGATGAAGATAAGACACATCTGGTAGCCATCGAAGTTGTCGAGCTTCGGGCATTGGGCCCCGTCCATGAACGAAACGGTACACTGAAACCCCGTCAGACTGTTCGAATATTCAACCAGGAAGAGGGCAGAATAACCAAACTGCCATTTTTTGAAGGCGACAGTGTGGCTGGGGGTGAGACCATCGTCACGCTGGATGAGGAGCTGCTTAACTCGGAATTGGAGAAGGCGGTGGCCACCGCAAAACAGATGCGGTTAAACCTCAAACGCCAGGAGGAATTGGCGAAACGGCTGGCGGTATCCCAGGACGAGCTGGCGCAGGCACAGACAGATCTCAGCGTAGCCGAAGCGGAGAAAAGGGTGTTGCAGACAAGGCTGGGATACACGCGTATCAGCGCTCCCTTCGCCGGCGTTGTCAGCAAACGCCTGGTGGAGCCCGGGGATGTGGTTCCTCGCCACACCCACCTGATGACAATCATTAATCCCGAGAGCCTGATCATCAGGATCCTGGTCTCTGACTTGTTGCTGCCCCAGTTGAATAGCGATGATCCGGTCACTGTACGGATAGATGGCCTTGGCGAACAGCCCTTCAGCGGCAGGATTCACCGGATCTATCCTGAACTCGATGAAAAGACACGCATGGGAACAATTGAGGTTGTTCTCGAACCGATCCCGAACGGTGCCCGTTCAGGTCAACTCTGTCGGGTCATGCTGCAGACCGCGACACGGGACCGAATCACTGTCCCTTTCAATGCACTGCAACGCGATACCGAGGGAGAGTTTGTCTTCAGGCTCGATGAGCGGCAGCAGGCACAGCGGGCGCTGATAAAAAGCGGCATGCGGATTGCCGACAGGATTGAAATCGTACAGGGTTTGGAGACCGGCGACCGGATTGTCACCAAAGGATTCCTGGAGCTCGAACCAGGCATGAAGGTAGAACCCGTAAATTGACCGGTTGCACGATATCCCCAGGCAACCAGGCGCAATACTTCCAGCAAAACATTTCCTATACTAATAGAAAAGTCGGACTCTCACACATGATTACACGTGTTGGGGGGGGG
>QBVD01000019.1 GCA_003058525.1 gamma proteobacterium symbiont of Ctena orbiculata
GTGCCCAGCAAGGCAGAATGAGCGTGGTGTAGTTATTCTACATGAGCGAATGATAACGCCGCTGGGTGCAAAAACAGCCCCAGCCCTTCGGGTTGGGCCTGAAAAAGCGCCACTCGGCGTTGCTCGTCGTTCATTTGAAGTGACCAAACCTCTCTCCTCGCGCCCCGAAGGAAGTGCCCTTGGGGTGCGCCTTGATTGGCGCTTTTTCAGGCCCAACAGACCACATCTGATTAGTGTTAACAGGCCCTAAGTGAGGTTTCTTGATGTTCAGCCGTCGCTGGTGATCTGTTTGATCAATGCTTGCAGGGTCTCTTCGGCCTGGCTGTTTTCCACTTGGCAGGTACCTGCGGCCTGATGACCCCCACCGCCGTATTTGAGCATCAGTTCGCCCACATTGGTTATGGAGCTGCGATCGAAGATCGATTTGCCTGTCGCAAAGACGGTATTCTGCTGTTTCAGTCCCCAGAGTACATGGATGGAAATGTTGCACTGTGGATAGAGGGCGTAGATGATGAAGCGGTTACCCGCCCAAATCTGCTCCTCGTTGCGCAGATCGAGTACCACAAGATTTTCATGTACAGTGGCGCAGCGCTTGATCTGCTCCTTGAATTTGGCAGCCTGTTCAAAATAGAGGTCGACCCGCTCTTTCACGTCTGGAAGCACGATGATTTCATCGATAGTGTGGTCCTTGCAGGCGTCTATCAGGTCCATCATCAGGGCGTAGTTGGAGATGCGGAAATCATGGAAACGGCCAAGGCCGGTACGTGCATCCATCAGGAAGTTGAGTAATTCCCATCCCTTGGGTTCGAGTACCTCTTCCATATTAAACTGAGCAGCATCGCCTTTGTCCACTGCCTCCATCATCTCATCCCACTTTGTTGGGAACACATCATGACCGCCATAATGGCGCCAGACCACTCGTGCGGCAGATGGGGCTTCCGGGTCGATGATATGATTGTCCCGCTGCTCGTTGCGGATGATTTCTGACGAGTGATGGTCGAAAGCCAGATGGACACCCTCAACATAGGGAAGATTGGTGGTGACATCGCTACCGGAGATGTCGATTTTACCATCCTGCATATCCTTGGGATGGACAAACTTGATATCTTCGATGATTTCCAAATGTTTCAGTAAAACGGCACATACCAGTCCGTCAAAATCACTTCTGGTCACCAGGCGGAATTTGGTTTCGGCGCCCATGAAAAGCTCCTGATTGTCACAATTTGATGGCTCAATAGTTGATAAACAAGCTATTTCTTCTTTCTCCGTTAGTACTCGGCTTTGTAGCGGGATTCTTTAGTGAAAGATGAAAATGGGGATCAGAACAACATTTCCGAAAACCAAGTGAAACCATATGGGAATAATTTCTCAGTATCAGGCACACCATCATCTCAGCATACACTGATCCCCTGGTACTCTCTGGTTTTGATAAAATACGCTAGTGAGCAACTGTAGTACTGCGCCAAGATTCGGCGTTCACTGATAGCCCAGTTCTCGACAAACCGACTTCAGCTTGTAACTTGCACCTGCCACCCCTTGAAATGGCTTTTTAAAATACTGGGTTATCATAAACCAACTGATGCTGTGAGGCCGCATACACCATTTTGTCAGTAATTCTGACACCGTTTCGTGTCCGCTTGTGTGATTGCTTCTTTGGCAAGATCGCGTTGCATGCTCACAGGGAGCGAAAGAGACGTTCCCAACGTTCGATGATCTCCTCATCGTTCCACACTGAAGCTTGCTCGGTATCGATATGGTGTATGACGTGATAGTGATTTGAGGCTGCCAGTTTTATCCAATATTGGAAAATCAACAATAGGCGTCCAGTTTAGCATCTCTATAATTTATCTAGGGATTTCCAAATATCAATTGGTCGATCTCCTTGTATACACCTTTCACAAAACTACGACCTAATTAATTTCTATCTGTTAACAGTCGATAAATTGCGATCAGCTTCACGTCATCCATGACATCGATACGATAAAAATTTCATAAACATGTTTCTTTTCGAACTTTCAGGGACGATGCAATAGCCATTGAGATCCCTGATGAAGAAGATTCCCAAACAAAGCAAACGCTTGCTTTTCAACCACTACCTGTGGAACAAACGCATCAACCAGAAATATATGCCTCATGCGGGTTATATGGGCAATGGCGGTGACATTCATTTGATACTCGGTATTAATGGCACTGGCATTAATCATTTGACACAACTTCTGTCACAACCATTACCCAACAGCCACTTTATCCACAATCCGCTCGCAAAGTTTGAACCCAAACTGACCCTGTCCACACATGATGATAGATTGGCAATTCCATATCATAAGGAATTGACAGCAGACCACCCCTTAAACCGCGTCTACCGGATTTATGCTGAAAATAATCTTGCGGATACCAATTACAATTTACTGCTATTGGAGAACAGAAAGACACCTCGTGCTTTACTCATTATGAAAGAGACGCATGGCCTGCTGGCGACTGAAGCCCTGTTACGGGAATTACAGTGTCATGCTCTGTTCTATATAAGTGACCCCATCATACTTGCCGAGCAGATCTTTTCGCGGGAGGGATTAAATACTCCCTATCTCGATTTGGAGAGTGAAGCCGTTATGGAATCCCGATTTCTGAAGCGCTTTCTATCTTACGATCTTCGCACAATACTGCTTGCCTATAAACTGATACAGCGTCTGTCTTCAAGACGTCAACGCCGTGTGCAGATGAAAATCTTCACTATTGCCTTAATCCAGCATATGTTTCGCATGTTGGTTGCTCGTTATCCTGAATTGGCGTCCGTCGTGGATTTTGATTGCATAGAGAATGATCCCAAGAGTATGCAGTTCCCTCTTGTCAATTGGCTGGGCGCGAACAGTCTGGAACGTTCAGAACGTATAATCAATACTGCAACTTTCAAACCTGATGGACAAATGTCTCAACGCTGGACACGGTCATGGCCGGAAACAATCAACGCCTTTGAAGTACTCTCCGCCAAGGATGTAAGCCTGGCGTACAAAATCTTGATTGATCACGGATTGATGCGTGACGAAGGTAAGCGCAAAACCTGGGATGAGAGAGTTGCCGTATGAAACGGTATTGAGCATAGGGATCGGGGTGAACCCGGAGTCCGATTAGGAACTATATTCCCTAAAGCACACGACTTCCATCGATAGAATGATTATTTAAAATTGAGATTACCAGCCGTTTTTTGTTAGTATCGGAGAGAATACATTAGGAAATGGGTATATGGCTGAGCCATACACCTGTAATTATGGAAGCGAAATAATCGTTATTCAGTTGTGATGTAGGTCAATATGGTATATCGAGAAAAGGGAGTTTCACCTCAAATAGCGGTCTACCCATCGCAAAACACGCGAATAAACCATCAGCTCCCCTCCAGAACCCACATAACATCAAACACAAAGCCTTTCACTCTTCCAGTCTTGGCGACCAATGCAATCAGGTCGCCAAACGATAGTCACATTATCACGGATACCGTTAATACAGATGGCGGCATCCTTATCGGTCTTCATGGAGTCAACCTGGATGTTACGTATATTTCTAGCTTTAACTGTTTTATTAATCACCGGATGCCAGACAACACCAGTAAAAACAGCAGGTGAAATCAAGACAGGATCTAAAATAGATACCTCGATCAACTTACCCGTAAATCTTCCTGTGGCGATTTATGTCGACCGGCATAAACCCGATAAGGGCATTAACTTCTACGGCAGCATGAAGGAGGCAGCAAAACTGGTCTCTGAGGATTTTTTCTCTAAAGTCGAATACCTTAAATCAGGAAACAATTTTCACTATCTTATCAAATTCAAGACCAACAGCACCTGGGAGTATGGATGGGGGCGCTGGGCGTCTACCATTTCAGTTGATATATTAAGCAATCAAGGTGACACGATATACACCAGAGAATTTAAAGATTCTTCGGGCATGACGATATTCAACGACTTCAGCGCTGTATTCAACTCCCAAGCTAAAATTGTCAAAGAAAGCCTGATCGACTTTTTAAACAAGCAGGGAGCGATAAATTTGTCAGCAAGCGAACTCGTATCCATTCGAAACACAACCATTCCGCTACCTGCCAATAAGCTGATAAGAGACCTAAAGCCCTCTACAACTGGAACAGGTTTCTATCTTGATCATGACGGAACCATCATGACCGCAAACCATGTGGTTCAGGATTGTGTTTTTGTAGAAATAGGTCACAAACAAAAAACCTTTCCGGCAAGTATTCAACAAAACAGCAGGGTGCTGGATATAGCCATATTGAGTACGGATAATAGAGACACACCCGCAGTCAACATCACAGACAAACAGTCCGAGGCCATATTAGGTAAGAATATTTTCGTCACAGGTTATCCCTTGCAAGGCATCTTATCCGACTCTCCCTCATTGACTATAGGCACCGTCAGTTCACTTGGAGGGCTGGTGGGTGCCTCAGGCATCTTCATGTTCAGCGCTCCGGTACAGCCGGGTAACAGCGGTAGCGCGATAGTAGACTACTCGGGAAATTTGGTCGGCATGGTCACCAGCAGCCTGAACCAGAAGATGTTGCTTGAAAAGCACGACACATCGTCACAAAACGCGAATTTTGGCATCGATCTCTCGATGCTGAAAAAGTTCCTCTACAAAAACCAAGTCGCCTACCAAACCGACCAATCAACGACGAACTTTGAAAACGCCACCATCCGTGCCGTGGAATATACTAATCAGGTTTTATGCTACAAGTAGAACCAAGCAATGACTATATGAAAGGAATGTGTTGTATGTTTGCCTCCCAAAAATTATTGTTTAAAATTACTCTAGCTGCCTCACTGGCGCTGTTATTCAATCCCGGTGTTTTCGCCGAAGAACAAGTCACAAATGAGATAAAATCTTATCAGCATAAAGGCGAGAAGTATCCACCCATTCTACTCGTGACCAATATCAACATCCCCTCGATATCCCAGCTCCTGAACAAGTACCAAGCCTTTTCAAGGGTAGATAAAGAGGCAGTTGGACTACCCATAGGGGTACGCATTCTCAAACTCCATCGCACGAAAAGTGACTCCACACAATTCACAACACTTATGCTCGCGGCGTCTACTCTGGGTATAGTGCCTGTGGTTTCAAATAAGGAATTCAAAGTTCGTTATGATGTTTTTGCTCAGGGAGAGATAGTTTCTACTTTTACCTACCAAACCAAATCGACAGATGTGAACAACCTATGGATGGGAGCTAATAATGAGCATGAAACCAAACCTGAGGAAGAGCTATTTATCGAGGACTCGGTTTCCCGCTTCCTTTCTGAACTAAAGGACTCAGCGGATACACAAGCGCTGTTTCAGGAGTATCGAGAATACTACCCAAGTGAATCCTGACATCCCATTGTAGATTCCGCATAAACTGAAAATCCTATCGAGATTTTTTTAAACATACAAATACCAACCAAACAACACTTTTGGTTTGATAAATTGGCTCGTTAAGAACCTTTACAGTTCTAATGTCAACCAGCGCGATGCGGGTTATATTGGAGTTGAACTGTTGCATCCCAACAGATAAATTGTCCAGCCAGAAATAGCAACAATTGCAACAAATAGAGATATACCGCTGCAGGAATGAGCGACCTACAAGACCTCGAACTCATCATCAGATCCGGCACCTCCATTCTCTTCATCGAAAGTGATGATGAAAAGCAGGTAGAGACCCTTTTCGAACGCCTCGCCAACCAACTGGGCCGCCAGCTGTTGCGCTGGACCGTGGCCAGCGGGTTGACCAACCTGCATACCAACCAGACCACCCACCTGACCATCAAGGAACCCTCCAGGGTACTCGCCGAGCTGGCTGGCCGTACGGCGCCCGCCATCTATATGCTGATGGATATCCATCACTGGCTGGACGACCCCCTGACCCTGCGCCAACTCAAGGAGATCGCGCTGGGAAACCCGTCACAGACCCTTGTCCTGATCAGCCATAACGCCGAGATACCTGACGAGCTACGTTCGCTCTCGACCAGATTCGAGCTCTCGCTACCGGACCGCAATGCCTTGAAACAGCTGCTTCAGGCGGAAATCCGGGAGTGGGGACGCCATAACAATCGCAACGTCAAGGCAAGTCGCGAAGTGATCGAGCCTATGCTGAGCAATCTCTCCGGCCTCAGCCTGAGGGACGCCAGACAACTGATACGCAATGCCATCTATGACGACGGCATGCTGACGGAGAACGATCTGGATGACCTGGCCAAAACAAAGTACCGCCTGCTCGACAGTACCGGCGTGCTCTCCCTCGAACTCGACAGTGCCAAGTTCAGCCAGGTGGCCGGTCTCGCCAACCTGAAACGCTGGCTGGAGCAACGCCGCACCATCTTCGTGGCGGAACGACCGCCGAGCGGACTCGACCTTCCCAAGGGGATACTCCTCCTGGGCGTACAGGGCGGCGGCAAGAGCCTGGCCGCCAAATCGGTCGCCGGCAGCTGGCACCTGCCCCTGTTGCGCCTCGACTTCGCCGCCCTCTACAACAAGTTCTACGGCGAAACCGAACGCAATCTACGGGAATCTCTGAAGACCGCCGAATCCATGGCACCCTGCGTGCTGTGGATCGACGAAATCGAGAAGGGACTCGCCACTGATGATGAGGGCGGTCCCTCAAAACGCATTCTCGGCACCTTGCTCACCTGGATGGCCGAACGTGACTCCAGGGTTTTTCTGGTAGCCACCGCCAATGACATCGAGATGCTGCCACCCGAACTACTGCGCAAGGGGCGATTCGATGAGGTCTTCTTCGTAGACCTTCCTGATGCCGAGATACGGGAGGCGATCTTCCGCATCCACCTCGGCAAGCGCGAGCAGGACCCGGCTTCCTTCGATATAGACAAGTTGCGCGACGCCAGCGAGGGTTTTTCAGGCGCCGAGATAGAACAGGCCATAGTCGCCTCGCTCTACGCCTCCCATGCTTCAAAAGAGTCACTGGATACCGCACATATCCTGAGCGAGATAGAACAGACCAGGCCCCTCTCGGTTCTAATGGCAGAAAAGATCGCCTATTTACGTAACTGGGCCTCGAGTAGAACCGTTACTGCGTGATCAAGCCGTAATCGTTTTTGACAGAGTTTGTGAAGATGCAGTAACAGGAGGTACAGCAGATCACAAGTTGCTATAGAGACTGACTCTGACCCGCTGATTCTGTGTGGCGACCCGATTCCACTCTTTTGCTGTCTTCACCTCATAGACCGAGGGATAGGGTATCAACGGGTCATTGAAGCCACTGCTGAAAAGAAGAATTTCCAACTCACCGCCACTCCTGGCCAACTCCACATTCATGTAGTTGGCGAAAGCGACGGACTGGCCGTTGATATAGTCATTGCTGTCACGGTGATCCGCCGCAAACAGACATTCGCTGATAGCCAGCCCGTCATTGGCCAGGACATATTCGTCCCCCTCACTTTTCTGCAGACAATAGTTGCCGTGGGTTGCTCGCAACTCGATAGTACCGCGAAAACCCGCCTCCTTGAGTTGATCGACCAGTTCAGCCAGCCAGAGGGCCCGTTGATCGTTAAAGGGAATCTCGCCGTACTCGAACTCTGTCCCCTGGTTCGCGGCCCACTCGATCAAATTAACCGGAATCAATGAACCCGGTGATGCCGCACTGCCAACCCCGGTTTCATCAATTTTCCGGGACATCTGTTCAATCTGCTCGTTCTGCGCACTGATCAAATCGTAAATAGCCTCGCTGTCAGGGTCAGATCCGATAACCGCTTTTTTTTGTGCCGGTGATAACACCAGGAAATAGTAGGTGATGGCAAAGCCGACGAGGATAAACAGGAGGCTTACTCCCCCCAGTATCTGCGCCCTCCTGGCCTGGAATCTCGACACCTCTTGCAGCGCTTCCAGCTCATACAGTTCGCTTTGGGTCTCGGCAAAATGCTTTTCCAGCTTTTCCTGAAGCCGTATTTCACTCAGATTCTGCTCCTTGCGTATGAACCGTTTCAGGGAATCATCGCCTGTTGGCAAAGAGCCCAATACACCATCCATGGGCAGGCTTACCGGTTCAACCGTGGCTGATTTACGTCGTTCGTGTTCAGTGATCGAGTGAATATTGCTTTGACGGCGAACAGTTCTCACACTCTCCAATTCACTATCTTCGAAACCGGGTACCAGGGACTCCTGGTCGGGCATCAGATGCAGTGAGCGGAGCACATCCTCCAGATCCTGCACCTCCAGTTGTTTCGGCAATACCCCGACCGCCCCGAGCGCCCTTGCCTGGCTGACTTCCAAACCTCCAGCCTTGGAGGTATACATCATGACGGGGATGACGGCCGTATTCGGGTTGGACTTGATGACCTTCAAGGCTTGAAAACCGTCCATCCCGGGCATCTCATAGTCCATGAAGATGGCGTCTGGTGCATTTTCATACAGAAAATCGATTGCCGCCGCAGCCGACTCAAGCGCCACCACGGATATTCCATATTTCGAGAGCTTGTCCGACAAGACCTGTCGAGCGGTTTTTGAATCATCGACGATGAGCGCGCGTTTGGTCACTTATCTGTAGGCCGCACTGAAGCACGGCTTTCCCCTATTGATTCTGTGTATGCTATCTCGGCAATCTGCATGATAATCCCACTAAGGTGCCATGCACAAATGCTTGAGACACCTGCCTAACCTAACTATATCTGACATATTCGAATAGAGGAAACGCACAATGGCAGCGTTGACCGAGGAAAAGTGTGAGGCCTGTCGCGCTGATGCGCCAAAAGTCAGCGATGATGAGCTAGCGGAGCTGATACGCACCATACCCGACTGGAATATCGAGGTGCGGAACGGGATTATGCAGCTGGAGAAAGGCTTCGCCTTCAAAAACTTCGTCGACAGCCTGGAATTCACCCATAAAGTTGGTGCTTTAGCTGAAGAGGAGGGACACCATCCAGCCTTATTGACAGAGTGGGGTAAGACCACCGTAACCTGGTGGTCCCATAAGATAAAAGGGCTTCATCGCAATGATTTCATCATGGCGGCGAAAACGGATCAGCTATTCAGTGGATGAAAGAAAAACTGTCCGCAAATGAACGCGAATCAACGCAAATTTTGACCTCAATGTAGGGTGCGGCTTGCCGCACCGGAAGTATCGTCACACAAAGCACGAATGGGAATCATCGGTGCGGCAAGCCGCACCCGCTCTGATCACTTCCAACCTTTATCAGAATGGAAATCTATCATGTTCAAGCGTTCCTGCGAGGGGATGCACAGGGTAGATGGAGTAGCGGGGGAGAGAGTTGAGTTCCCACGCGGGAGCGTGGGAACGAAAACGATATTATTTGCGTTGATTCGCATTCATTTGCGGACTGAATACAAAATATTCAGGACAACGCATCCTTCATCTGCTGCTCCTGTTTCTGTTTATGCAGTTCGACCTCCGCCTTTCTGCGCATTTCCAGGATCTCTTTGCGCTCTTCTATACGCTTTTCAGTGGCATTGTCTTTCACCGGAATGGTGACTTCACCGAACAGAACCTGCTTCAACAGGCGGGTGCCGAACTGCATCAGGGCAAGATCCTCGTTCTCCATGGTCTGGTAAAACTTCTCATCCAGATCGTATGAGGCCTTGAAGGAGTCGCTCAGCACGAAACGACGCAGGCGGTCTGTGTCATAGGAGCACATGAAGAAGAACTGCAGACTGGTATCCGAGGGCCGGCCGATTGCCGGACCGGCAGATTTCTTTTTCAGCATCAGCTGTAACCATTCACGATTGAGCTGATCGTAGACCTCCACCTCCTGTTCTTTGCGGTATTCGTCGACCAATATCTCCCTATCCTCCTCATGTCCCTTACAGTGATCCTCTCTGATCAGAAAGTAACGTGCTTCGTCCTCGCTGGAACCCGCTTCGCGCATGGCCATGTGTCCGATCGGATAGTAACGACAGGCTGTCGGACGATCCTTATAGACACTGCAGCCTTCATCATTGACAAACAGACAGGCACCCTCATTATCGGTTCGAAGCTTCACCCCCGGCAGGCCATCCTTATCCATCTCGTAAGGTACCGTGTGGTCCTTGAGAAACTCCGTAACACTGATCCCCAGATTATCCTTCAGGCGCAGGATGTCATAGGGTGTGAGCTGTATATCCGCATGCTTGCAGCAGGCGTTAAAGCAGGAAACCCCCTTGTGACAGTTGAACTTGATCTTGGCGCCAGGCTCAAGCACTGCGGGTACGAAACTGCTTTTGAAAGGAATATCGAATTTTTCGCTCATTCTCTGCCTCCGATATCGAAATCGGCTGGTGTAGGGATCAGTTTGTAAATGGACACAGTAAACAGGTGCCTGCGATCAGCGATGCAGCTACCTAAGCAAAACCATCGGCTGAATATTAATCCAAGTCGCGGACTGCAGATACGGTTCGCCTTTAGAGTATAACCGTACACATGTGTTCATTTAAAAACTGCACAAATAGCATGCATTAAAGACGGAAAAGTCCGGGCACCTTACGATACCCGGACCCTCCTAAGCTACTAAACAGTCAAGTATTACTTGAACAACTTAGCCTTATCTACGATATCTACGTGTGCCCGCTTGAAGCACTTGTAGGTCTTGGTCTCTCTGTCGTAGATGGAGTTTACGAAGCACTTCCAGTTCTCTTCGTCGACAAAGTTCTTATCCATGCGGTAGTAGAAACCAGGATAACGAGACTCTTGACGGAACTGAATGTGTTTCATGTGAGCTTCAGCAGTCAGGATGCGGTGATAGTTCTCCCACGCACGCAGCAGTTCGTGGAGGTCCTTGGCGCGCATCTTGAGGGCGTCTTCCTTGAGCATTTCCAGCTTCTGCTCAGCCAGGTCCAGCATGTGCTCGTTGGTGGTGTAGTAGGTGGCAACACCGGCAACGTACTCATCCATAACCTTCTGCAGACGGAACTGCAGCATCCGCGGTGTGATGTAGTTGGGATTCACATCAATCGCAGTTGAGTAGTCCTTGTGCTCTAGGTAGTTGCGAACCGGACGGTAGATCTCTTCGATCAGGGAATCAACGTCGGTGTCCAGCTCAGGGCTGAGATCCTTGTTGTCCATGACGTACTTGACCATGGCCTTGGCGGCCATACGGCCTTCGGCATGGGAACCGGAAGAGAATTTGTGACCGGAAGCGCCCACGCCGTCACCAGCGGTGAACAGACCGGAGACGGTGGTCATACCACGGTAGCCCCAGTTCCAGCCCTGAGGCAGATGCTCAGGCACGCCAGCCTCGGTCTCCTCGGTAGGTGCGCCAACATCTTCAGGACCGGAGGTCCAGATGCCGCAACAACCGGAGTGAGAGCCCAGCAGGTAGGGTTCGGTAGGCATCAGCTCTGAGTTCTTTTTCTCAGGCTCGATGTTTTCACCCGCCCAGATACCGCACTGGCCGATACACATGTCCAGGAAGTCTTCCCAAGCTTCTGCTTCCAGATGCTTAACCTCACGAGGAGACAGGGTCTCACGCAGGTTGGCAAGGGCGGTGACGGTATCCATCCAGATAGGACCACGACCCTCTTTCATCTCTTTCAGCATCAGATGGTTACGCAAGCAAGATGCCGGAACGGCAGCCTGACCATAAGGAGGATAGTCGTCCAGCATCTCCTTGTTGCGGTCCATGTAGACTTCACCAAAGGCGTTGGTGGCCTTGGATTTGAAGAGCAGGAACCATGCGCCAACAGGACCGTAACCGTCTTTGAAACGGGTAGGTACGAAGCGGTTTTCCATCATGGTCAGCTCAGCACCAGCCTCGGCAGCCATGGCGTAGGTGGAACCAGCGTTCCATACCGGGTACCAGGCACGGCCCTGACCCTCACCCACAGAGCGGGGACGGAAGATGTTTACACAACCACCGGCAGCCAGCAGGATGGCCTTTGCCTTGAAGACATACAGCTTGTGCTCACGTACAGAGAAACCAACGGCACCGGCGATGCGGTTGGGATCGTTCTTGTCGTTGACCAGCTTGACGATGAAGATACGCTCCTGGATGTTGTCCATGCCCAGGGCTTTCTTCGCGGCTTCAGCGACGATCCACTTGTAGGACTCACCGTTGATCATGATCTGCCACTTACCGGAACGTACGGGCTTGCCGCCGTCCTTCAATGGGGTCATGCCCTTGGAACCGTCGTGACGCTCACCGTTCTCATCAGTCTTCCAGATGGGCAGGCCCCACTCTTCGAACAGATGCACGGACTCGTCAACGTGGCGACCCAGGTCATAGGCCAGATCGTCACGGGTGATACCCATCAGATCGTTGGAGACCATACGTGCGTAATCGGCGGGATCCTGTTCCGAACCGATGTAAGTGTTGATAGCGGAGAGACCCTGGGCGACAGCACCAGAACGGTCCATAGCGGCCTTATCGACCAGCTTAACTTTAATGTCGCCACCAGCGGCTTGTACCCAAGGACCGATCTCATAGGCGGCACCACTACAGGCCATACCACCACCGATCAGCAGGATGTCTACCTCTTCTTGGACGACTTCCGGATTTCCGAACTCAGCCATTTTTAATTCCTCAAAAAATTTCGTTAGTTTCTAAATCTGTCTGAATCCGGCTTATTTGCGGATCAGTTCGCTAGCATCACCGGCACGGTAGCCGTTCTGCTCATTGTGATTGAAGAAACCGGGCTCACCGATCTTCGCGATATCGGCAGCAGGCTTACCACCATAGGGATCGATGGAACCCTCTGGAGTGGTACGGATCGGGAACTTGAAGCGCTTCATGGTGCCGTTGCGGAACTTGATGGTCCACATGATGGAATCGGTACCGCGCAGAGGCTGTACAGATGCGCCCAGAGGTACGATATCGGCGTAAGGACGCGCTTCGATGGCCTGCTGAGGGCAGATCTTGATGCAGGAGTAACACTCCCAGCACTGCTCAGGCTCTTGGTTGAAGGACTTCATGGCATGGCCTGTCTCTGAGCCGTCTTTATCCAGCTTCATCAGGTCGTGAGGACAGATGTACATGCAAGCTGTCCTGTCCTGGCCTTTACAGCCATCGCACTTCTCAGTACGCACAAATGTTGGCATGGTGTTTATCTCCTAAGGGTTTCACTGCAGTGATTCAGACGCCGTGAGATGCCGCAGCTTTAGTAAGCACACCCGGGCAATACCCGGCGTCATTCTTTAGTATCTCTACCGGCCCGTGCCCAGTGGCGTCCGAACCTAGTTTCACTCCCGAATCCGCCAGGCCGCACAGCCAGGCACTCCGTCGCACGCATGCGCGCATGCTGGACTCGGGGCGACAAACATTAATGCCTTATAATCCCTTTAGCCAAACAGTCTTTTTATGAGGGCGCATAAAATACGCTTATTGACCTAGCCCATTGTAAAACATACTATTTTAGTTGGTTTAGTAACTACCTATTTATAAAAAAGAAAATTCCAATATTCTAAATAAGGTCTTTTACCTCAGGCTTGATCAACCGGCCAAATATGCGACGCGACTATCCCAAGGGAGATATGCATTGCGCGATAATCTATCGAGTCAAAAAGTTGCAGACCCGGCCTTTTCGGTTAGAGTGGCCCTTTTTCGAGTATCCACATGAGCAAAGCTGAAGCCCCTGACGCCCTACTTCTCCTGGCCACTGGTTGTGCTCACTGTCCCGTGGTTTTGCAACATCTGAGCCAGCTGCTGAAGCAGGGCAAGATCGGTCGCCTGGAGGCTGTAAACATCGTTGAACATCCCCAAGTCGCACACAGCATGGGTACCCGCAGTGTTCCCTGGACCCGCATCGGCTCCTTTGAGCTGGAGGGTGTCCTGTCCCAGGGAGAACTCGAGCGATGGATCGACCTGGCAGGCCGGGAGGAGGGAACAGCAAGCTATCTCAGCCACCTGCTGGAATCCCAGCGGGCCCATGGGGCGGTTTCCTGGTTGCAGAGACATCCCGATGCACTGGGGGATCTACTGAGTCTGCTGAATTCCCCCGAAACCCCCATCGTGGTACGCATCGGTATCGGTGTGGTTGCTGAGGAGTTGCAGGGAACACCCCTTTGGAAGTCAGTACTCTCTGACCTGCTGCCACTGGCAGAATCCCCTGACCCCACCCTGCGCGCCGATGTTGCCCACTATTTGGGCCTGACCCTGTCCAAGCAGGCCATCGAACCATTGCGAGGAATGCTCGATGACGAACACCCTGATGTCAGAGAGATCGCTGCGGAATCACTCGACCTGCTGCAGGGAGAAAACAGCTGATGGATAAGAGAGCCCAGATCCTGGCGGTGCACGCCGCCTTCATCAATCAGGTTGTCGCCACCGGACCCAATCCTGAGCGTAACAGCGAGTTCGAACAACTCATGGCCCTGGCGAGCGAGAATGGCTGGTCAGAGCTGGTAGAGACCATACGCAAGATCTTCAATCAGGGTCGGCGTGATATTGAGTTGTTGAACAATCTTGACGAAGAGGACCAGGTGATCACCGAAGCGATCCTGCTTGGCCTGCAGGACCCCTCCACCCTGCCTGATCCCAACGCAAAACCAGACCCGGCAATGGCAGCCCCCGGTCTTGCCTCCATGATTCACGCCGCTGGCAGTGGCAATCCCCAGGCACTGCAGATTATCGCCGAGATGGCGAATCAGATGAGCAAGGCCGGCGGTCCCATGAGCCGACTGGCTGCTGTGATTCGCCCCATGATCGATGGCGAACGCCATCCCGAGGTTCTATGCAAACGCATGGATAGCAAAACAGAAGCCATCGTCATGGGTATTCTGGAGGAGCTCAAACAACTCGAAGGGGACGACCGCTGATGACGCGCACCTTACTGGTTCTCGCCGCTGTCAGCGGTATGCTGCTGGTGATACTCGGTGCATTCGGCGCCCACACCCTGGAGGCCCGCCTGCCACCCGGCCACATGATCTGGTGGCAAAAAGCGGTTCACTATCAAGGCTTGCATACCCTGGCCCTGTTGGGTTGCGGACTACTTGGCCTGCACTATCCCAGCCGCGCACTGAGTATCGCCGGCTGGTCTTTCCTGGCCGGAATCCTGCTCTTCTCCGGCAGCCTCTATATCCTGGCACTCACCGGTGTACGCAGCCTGGGCATGGTCACCCCCCTGGGTGGTGTGGCCTTTATCGCAGGCTGGTTTGCCCTCGCCCTGGCTGCATGGCGCCTGCCCCGCTGATGCAGCTCAGTGATTTCGGTAATCGCCTGCAGAAGAACCAGCGCCACTGGAGCAAGTGGGCACGCCGGCGTGGCATCAGTTGCTACCGCCTCTATGACCGGGATATCCCCGAATTTCCCCTCGCCATCGATTGGTACGAAGGCGAGGTCCACGCCCAGGTCTTTGCCCGCAAAGGCCAGGTGCCGCTGAGCGAGGCAGAAGAACTGGCCATCGGTGAGACGATCTGTGAGGCGCTGCAGATCCCAAACCAGTCACTGGCGTTCAAGACCCGTCAAAGACAGCGCGGCCTCGCCCAATATGAAAAAACCGGCCAACGGGGCTGCCATCAGGTGGTCAGCGAGGGAGGTCTGAAATTCGAGATCGACCTGTACAGCTATCTGGATACCGGGCTGTTTCTCGACCACCGGGAAACCCGTGATCTGATCCGCCGGCGTGCCGAAGGGCGGCGCATGCTCAACCTGTTCGCCTACACCGGCAGCTTCTCGGTCTACGCCGCAGCGGGCGGGGCTCTGGCCACCACCAGTGTCGACCTCTCCAATACCTACCAGGCCTGGACCCGGCGCAACCTGATCCTCAACGGTTTCAGCGGCGATGAGCATCAGTTGCAGCGGGCAGATGTGTTTGACTATCTGGAACGGGCGGTGCGTGAACGGCGGCTGTTCGGCCTCATCGTCCTCGACCCACCCAGCTTCTCCAACTCGAAAAAGATGCAGGAGATACTCGATGTTCAGCGGGACCACAGACAGCTGATAGAGGCCTGCCTGAAACTGCTTACCCCCAGCGGCGAACTCTACTTCTCCACCAACAAGCGCCGTTTTAAGATCGATCAGGGTCTGGAGTCCCTGCCTGGTTGTGAGGAGATCACCCGCCAGACACTGCCCGACGACTTCAAACGCCACCCGGCCCATCGATGCTGGATCTTCCGTCAATCCTGAACCTGTCGGGTGGGCCAGTCGGACTCTTCATCGGCAGCTTCCTTGCCTCGACCCTGTTGCCCGGCGGTTCAGAGGCTATGTTGGTATGGGAACTGCAACAGCATCCTGACCAGGCAATCCTGTTATGCAGCGTTGCCACCCTTGGCAACACCCTTGGCAACACCCTTGGCAACACCCTTGGTGGACTCAGCAGTTGGCTGATCGGCTGGTGGACGGGGCGTCGATATCCCGGACGAGGGCTAAGCGACGAGAGACAGAGGCTTGCGTTAAAGCGGGTAACCCGCTACGGCAGCCCGATACTTCTGCTCTCCTGGCTGCCGGTGATAGGCGACCCGCTCTGCCTGGCAGCAGGCTGGAGCGGCGTCAGGCTGCTACCGGCCACCCTCTTCATCGGACTTGGCAAGGCACTGCGGTACGGGGCACTGGCAGGAACCATGGGCAGCCTGGGATAGCGGCTGACGTATCTAGCTGCCTCCCTTGTAAGGATGTCGATTTACTTTACATATCTCAGTCATTGGGTCTCACCCTTCCCACACACAACCCTGCAAGCTATTAATTAAACACGCATATTTTAGCCCTGGCACGGTTCATGCCTAATTAGGCATTAAAGCTTTACTGACAAAGCTTTTGAATATAACTACGGGGAATCGAAATAAATGTATAAATCAAGCAATTTACTTTTGGGACTCTTGCTCCTGCTTCCTCTGGCCACCTCTGCGAACATCATTAGTACGACCGGATCGATTACAGCTTCTGGTGCTGGATCAGTCGCGTACACGTTGTTCGACCAGAGTACAGCTGGATGGACAGGCATTTCTGTTAATTCACGTGATTTTGACACCTATGTCTATCTGTTTGAGAGCAACGGTGCTCTCGACAACACCGACTACATCACGCGGAATGATGATGGCGGACCCGGCCTTAACTCTTTCATCGGCAGGATGTTGAGTGCAGGCAGTTATATCCTGGCCGTGTCTGATTTCCATCTCTCCTTGAGCGAGGCACTATCGGGGTACAACAGCAACAACCGATATGGTGACTATGCTATTACTATCGCGTCGCGGGCCGAGGTGGGTTTCAACTCCAGCTCCGTACCCGAACCAACAACCCTATCCTTATTGGGCCTGGGTCTATTGGGTGCGGGGATTTCCCGGCGTCGAGCCAAAAAATAGCCTGCCTCTGATCTTAACTCTTTCATAACATAGAAACCCGCTGCAAATGCAGCGGGTTTTTTTATTGACCTGAGAAATTATCCGCTTCCGCGGATGCTGGCAGTGGCGATTCGTCGATAACAGAGTGTCCCTTACTTACGCCAAAACGCGGGGGTCAACAACACCAGCAGGGTGAAGATCTCCAGACGACCCAACAGCATGGCGAAACAGAGTATCCACTTGGCGGGGTCGTTGAGGTTGGCATAGTTGGAACCCACATCGGCCAGACCTGGCCCCAGATTGTTGATACTGGCGGCCACTGCGGAGAACGAGGTCATCAGATCGAGCCCGGTGGAGGCCAGGGCCAGGTACATGACACCAAAACTGGCCACATAGAGGGCGAAGAATCCCCACACCGCCTCCACAATCCGCCAGGGAATGGTTTTGGTGCCGATGCGGATCGGAATCTCAGCATTGGGGTGGATCAGGCGATTGATCTCGCGTACACCCTGTTTGATCAACAGCAAAAAGCGTATCACCTTGATGCCACCACCAGTGGAGCCGGCACAACCGCCGACGAAGCTGGAGAACAGCAACAGGATGGATATGAATCCCGGCCATAGGGAGTAGTCTGCCGTGGTAAATCCGGTGGTGGTGCCGATTGAAACCGCCTGAAACAGCCCACGTATAATCGACTCACCCCAGTTGCCGTAAACCCCCATGAAAAAGAGCGCCGAGGAGACGATAACTATGACCACCCCCAGGGTGGTGATATAGCCGCGAAACTCCGGGTCCTCGAAATAGGTGCGAAGGGACCTACGCCGCACGGCAAGGAAATGGAGGGCGAAGTTTGCCCCGGAGAGGAGCATGAAAATCACCGCGATCATCTCGATCAGGGTACTGTCGTAATAACCGATGCTCTCATCATGGGTGGAAAATCCGCCGATGGCCACCGTCGAGAAGGCGTGTCCCATGGCGTCAAAAGGCTGCATGCCCCCCAACCAATAGGCGAGCATACAGCTGAGGGTCAGACCCAGGTAGATATACCAGAGCGCCTTGGCGGTCTCGGTTATACGGGGTGTCAGTTTATTGTCTTTTACCGGACCCGGGGTCTCGGCCCGATAGAGCTGCATGCCACCGATACCCAGCATCGGTAACACCGCCACCGCCAGGACGATGATCCCCATCCCCCCCAGCCACTGCAGTTGCTGTCGGTAGTAGAGGATGGAAACCGGCAGCTCATCGATGCCAACGATGACCGTGGCGCCGGTGGTCGTGAGGCCCGATATGGATTCGAACACCGCATCGGTGATGGTCATATCCTGGTTTTCCGCGAACAGGAAAGGGAGGGAGCCGGTCAGCCCCAGCACGCCCCAGAACATCACCACAACGAGAAATCCGTCGCGGACGCGTAAATCCTGGCGGCGGTTGCGTACCGGTGCCCAGCACGCCAGGCCGAGTCCCAGGGTGAGGATAAAGGCATCGGTAAAGCCCACCAGGGCGCCGTCACCGGTCCACATGGAGATCCCAAGGGGTGGCAGCATGCTGAGACTGAAGACCATCAGCAGCACACCGAGTATCCGTTGAACCACAAAAAGATGCATATTCTATTTTCCTGGATTACAGGAAGGTCACACCGACCTGGAAAAGCTTTTCCACATCACGGATTTTCCGCTTGTCCACCAGGAACAAGATTACATGGTCGTCACTCTCGATCATGGTGTCATGGTGGGCGATCAGCACCTCATCCCCCCGCACAATCGCGCCAATGGTCGCGCCCTTGGGGAGCTTGATCTCCTCAACCGCGCGACCCACAACCTTGGATGAATTTCTATCCCCGTGAGCCACTGCCTCGATCGCTTCTGCAGCACCCCTTCGCAGGGAGTGAACCTGTACCACATCACCGCGTCGCACATGGGTCAGCAGGGTACCGATGGTGGCCTGCTGGGGAGAGATGGCAATATCGATGGTTTCACTCTGCACCAGGTCGACGTAAGAGGGACGATTGATCAATGCCATTACCCTGGCGGCACCCAGGCGCTTGGCCAGCATGGCGGAAAGAATATTGTCCTCATCATCATTGGTCACGGCACAGAATACATCCGTGTTCTCGATATTCTCCTCCAGCAGCAAACTCTCATCCGCCGCGTCTCCATGCAGCACGATGGTCATTTCGAGTCGCTCGGCAATCTCTCTTGCCCGCACCTTATCGTTTTCGATGAGCTTGACCCGGTACTTCTGTTCCAGGGATGAGGCCAGTCGCCTGCCTATGTTCCCGCCCCCGGCAAGCACAATGCGCCGGTAGGGCTTCTCCAGCTTCTGCAGTTCACTCATCACGGAACGGATATTCCCCGCAGCGGCGATAAAGAACACCTCATCTCTCTCCTCGATCAGGGTATCACCCCTGGGAATTATCACCTCACCCTCGCGGTAGATGGCGGCGACCCGGGCGTCCACATTGGGCATATGCTCATACAGCGCGCTCAGGGCATTCCCCACCAGGGGCCCGCCATGATAGGCCTTTACCGCCACCAACCTGACCCGGCCATCCGCGAAGTCGAGCACCTGCAGTGCCCCGGGGTATTCGATCAGTTTGAGAATATAGTCGGTTACCAGCTGCTCCGGGCTGATCAGCACATCAACCGGTACCGCGGTCTGCTCAAACAGCTGGGGATAGTCCAGATAGCCCTGAGCCCGCACCCGGGCGATCTTGGTCGGTGTATGGAACAGGGTAAAGGCGATCTGGCAGGCAACCATGTTGGTCTCGTCGCTGTTGGTGACCGCGAGGATCATGTCCGCATCCTCGGCACCGGCTCTGCGCAACACATCCGGATGACCCGCATGCCCCCTGACAGTTCCGAGATCGAGGCGGTTGTGCAAATCCATCAATAGCTGCTCATCCTGATCGACGACGGTGATGTCGTTGGCCTCGCTGACCAACGCATTCGCAACTGAACGACCCACCTGACCGGCACCGAGGATAATTATTTTCATTTTTTCATTGTTTGTAGTTGTTCAATGCCCGCCAAAACAGTGTTCAGAGGCGATCCGTCTACCTTAGTCGCTAAAGCTGTATTACTGCAACCTGGGGCCAGGATCCAATCAACACCAAGCCCCTCCCTGTTCAGGGCTCAAAATTGCATTCACGCTGAAGTCTATACCTGCTTGAAATATAGCATTCATGGAAACGACATATATATGACACCATTTAGAAATGGCGGCTCCCTAGAATTCTGACGGCTTATTCTATTACGTCTTATCAAGGGGAGCACTTTCTATGTTGAAGAAGAGATCTTTTCGTCTATTAACCCTGCCTGCCTCCATTGCGGCAGCAATTGTCTGTTCATCTGTGCTGCTAACCGGATGCGACGGTGATGACGGCAAAGATGGTGTTGACGGCATTGATGGTGTCGACGGTATCGATGGTCAGGACGGTGTCAGCGGCGGTAGTAACAACACCCCACTGGGCTTGAAGCGACTTGCGACCGCTCCCCTGGGAGCTGAGTTCACCGGCATGTACCTGAACAGCGACAACACCCTGTTTCTCAATGTTCAGCATCCCAGCAGCAGCAACACAACCACTGACGCCGCAGGTAAGGTATTCGACAAGGGCACTGTGGGTGTCATCGTTGGCCAGGATTTCTCGGCCCTGTCCGAGAGCTTCGGCGCCCTCGACCTGCCGGTCACTACCACCGAGAAAGAGGTGGTCATGACCGCGGTTGGCTCCTATCAGGTACTGACCCAGCAGGGCGACGCCCTGGATGACGGCACTTCCATGGGTGATATCATAGCCCTCGACGGCACCACCCTGATCAAGAGTTCCAACGATCCTGACTTCAACGGCGTCATCTCCGATGGCGACACCGGTTTCTATGTCTACAGCAACTGGGAAGACCGTCCCGGCAGCATGAGCCGTATCCATGTCAGCGGTCTTACCGACAGCGGCTACAGCACCATCGTCCAGGAAGGCATGATCGACTTCTCCAGTGTCGGTGGCACCTGGGTTAACTGCTTCGGTACTGTCAGTCCCTGGGAAACCCCGCTCTCATCGGAAGAGCTCTACTTCGACGATACTGCTGATTGGTTCAACCCGGACTACGAATATTTCGACAATCCTCAGTCCCTGGCCACCTATTTCGGTTATCCCACCGACGGTAGCGGCGACTGGCCCAATCCCTATCGCTATGGCTACATCGTGGAGATCGGCAATGCTGCCGATGCGGCAGTGGCCAACGTCACGGTCAACAAATTGGAGACCATGGGCCGTTTCTCCCACGAGAACTCGGTTGTCATGCCCGATCAGCGGACTGTCTTCCTCAGTGACGACGGCACCGGTGTCGTATTCTTCAAGTTCGTTGCAGATGCGGCCGGTGATATGAGTTCAGGCACCCTGTATGCCGCGCAGATCACCCAGGCTTCCGGTGTTGACGATCCTGCAGAGGCTGCTCTGGGTATCGAGTGGGTCGAACTCGCCAGTATGGGTGAAGCCGACATCGAGGCTGCTATCGACTCCTTCGATGGTAGCTTCGCCGATGGCAACTACATCACCGACGAGCAGGTCTGTGACTGGGCCGAGTCCAAGACCGGCACCGATCTGACCTGTGACGAAGACGTCACTGTCGACGCCAACCCATTCAGCGATGACCGGGTGGCCTTTCTGGAGAGCCGTAAGGCGGCAGTCGCCCTGGGCGCTACCGGCGAGTTCCGCAAGATGGAAGGGGTGAACATCAACTACGGCCTGGCCTCGGACTGGTGGAACGATGGTGCTGCCGACGGTGACCAGGCCTACATGTACATGGCCATGTCCAGCTTCGACGCCACCATGAGCGACGACGAAGGAGCCATTCAACTCAACGGCGACAACGGCAAGTGCGGCGTTGTCTACCGCATGCAGCTGATGCGCAATGCCCAGGGCGAGGTTGATGTGGCAACCATGGTCCCGGCCATTGTTGGCGGACCCTACTACGCTGACCGTTCAGTCAACGAGTGTAACGTCAACAACATCTCCAACCCCGACAACCTGCTGATCATGGATGATGGTCGCGTACTCATCGGTGAGGATACCGGCAACCACGAAAACAATGTGGTCTGGGTATTCGATGATCCTGCGATCTAAACACCGGCTGGCCCGTATTTCTCGCACCCGGACCTAGCGAGACGGCTCAAGGGTGCGGGATGAACGGGCTTGAGTAATCAAATCAGGGAAATGGGGGTGGTATAGGCCACCCCCATTGTGTTTCAGGAGATACAAAATGAAACATATTCACATGTTCTTGATGACGGTAGTGTTTGCGGCCCTCACGGCATGCGGCGGCTCAAGCAGCGACTCAGACACGCAAAATCAATCGCTGGTTTTTCCCACAAGTTATGCGAAATCACCTGCCGGAGACCTGCGACCCGAGGAGACCGGTGTGGTCTACAATCTGGAGGCGATAGTCCCCCCCCAGTGTTATACCAAGCACGAAGCAACCCACAATCCCTGTATGATCTGCCACCAGACCTATACCTTTGGCAGCCGTCCGAACTATATGAGCGACAAGGCGCTGCAGGCTGAGTACTCATTCTCGGAGATCGGGGTTACCAACCATTGGCAGAATCTGTTTGAAGACCGTTCGGACGCGGTCTCCCAAATCAGCGACCAGGAAGTCATCGACTATATCTATACCGACAACTACTCGACCCTGATCGAGCAGTTGCAGAGCGACTCCTGGGATGGACCAGTCCCCGCCATCCAAGATCTGCATCTCGGTGCCGGCGCCTTTGACGACCAGGGCTTTGCACTCGATGGCAGCCACTGGGTGGCCTTCAACTACAAACCCCTGCCCAGCACATTCTGGCCGACCAACGGTTCCACCGATGACGTCATGCTGCGGCTTCCCGCAGCGTTTCGCGAACAGAGCTGCAACGGCAGCGGCTACTCCCGGGATACCTACATCGCCAACCTGGCGATACTGGAGGCGGCAATACAGGAGCTGCAACGGGTAAGCCTGCCGCAAGTGGATGAAAACAGCTTCTGTACAGATTTGAATGGGGATGGGCAGCTTGGGGTGATCAACGAGATCATCCGCCCCGATGCCTATGTCGGCAACGCCTCCAATGTCAGCGTCACCCCGATGCTCTACCCCGAAGGTACCGAGTTCCTGCATACAGTGCGCTATATTGGCCTCGACGAGGATATGTCGATCAATATCCCGGCGCGGATGAAAGAGGTGCGCTATATGGTCAAGCAGACCTTCTACACACCCGCCGAGCTGCTCTCGATGTATGGTAACGAGAAGCAGGAGAAACTCGATGGCAACCTCCCCAACTTCGTCTCCCGGGGTGACAACGGCCTGGATAACGGCTTCGGCTGGCTGGTGCTGGGTTTTATCGAAGGTGCTGACGGCCATCTGCGCAAGCAGAGCGAAGAGGAGACCACCTTCTGCATGGGCTGCCATACCTCCATCGGCAGCACTATCGACCAGACCTTTGCCTTCCCCCGCAAGGTGACCGGAGCCTCGGGTTGGGGCTATATCAACCTCAAGGGTATGCTGGACGCCCCCAATGTGGGTGGCACGGAGGGTGAGATTCTCAACTACCTGAAGCTTGCTGGCGGCGGCAACGAGTTCCGCGAAAACAATGAGATCATCCAGAAGTGGTTCAACGAGGATGGCAGCGTCAACGAGGAGAAGGTCCTGGCCGCGGATGTCTATGAGCTGCTGGCCCCAAGCCCTGAGCGCGCCCTGACCCTGAACAAGGCCTACATGGCCATCGTACGGGATCAGGATTTCATCCACGGCCGTGACGCCAATGTCACACCGGCGGTGAACGTCTATGATGCGGTCGATCCGGAGATCGCACCGGTTTTACCCACCGAACGTCAGTATGACTGGGATATGCGTCTGGCCTGGTGAAGAAGAAGAAAGGTAAAGGGGACAGACCACGGTTTTGGGAAACCGTGGTCTGTCCCCGATTTTACATCACCGCTTGTCTTTGAACTCGATTTCCAGGGATTTGAGCTTGCGATAGAGATGGGTGCGTTCCATGCCCACCTCCTTGGCCATGCGCGAGATATTGCCCTCGTGCTGGCGCAGCTGATACTCCAGATAGACCTTCTCGAACTCCTCTCTGGCCTGTCGCAAGGGTTGATCGAAACTGACCAATGACTCCAGCCCCCCCAATGCACTCCCCACATCGGGGGCGCCCAGCGCCGCTTCCACCTCCTCCTGGGAGATCTCATTGCCGGCACCCAGGATCAACAATCGCTGCACCAGGTTCTTCAACTCCCGCACGTTGCCATGCCAGGGATGGTTACGCAGGGTATTCTGCGCTCCCACGTTAAAGTGCCGGTAAGGCAGCTTTTCGTGGTTCACATACCAGTCCACGTAGAAGTTGAGCAGCTCCGGGACATCTTCCGCATGCTCACGCAGGGGAGGAACATGCAGGGGTACCACATTGAGATGGTAGAAGAGGTCTTCACGAAATGTCTCTTCCTGCACCGCCTCTTCCAGATTGTGTTGGGTTGCGGCAATGATCCGTACATCGATACTCACCGGCTCTGTGCCGCCGACCCGAAGAAAACTCCCGGTATCCAGCGCACCGACCAGTTGTGACTGGGCCTCCAGGTCCATATCCGCCACTTCATCGAGGAACAGGGTCCCTCCCACCGCCTGCTCCAGTCGACCGTAGTGAATTCGGCCGTCACTTTCACTGCCAAACAGTTCCTGCGCAGCGTTTCCCTTCACGATCGAGCTGACATTCACTTCCACAAAGGGTCGATCGCGGCGAACGCTCTGGGAGTGGAGATAGCGGGCCAGGGTTTCACGGCCACTACCTGGCTCACCGGTTACCAACACCCAGGTATCGTGCTGGGCTATCCGCTTCACCTGCTCTCGCAGACGCAGCATCACCGGGCTGCGGCCCGTAGGCTCATGCACGGCATGCACATGGCGTTTTAGGCCAACATTCTCCTGCTTGAGCTGTTCCGCCTCCAGGGCGCGATTGACCGTCAATAATAACTTGGCCAGAGAGAGAGGCTTCTCCAGAAAATCATAGGCCCCCAGACGCGTGGCCTCGACAGCTGTCTCCACTGTGCCATGCCCCGACATCATGATCACCGGGCAGGGCAGGCCCTCGTTCTCACCCCACTCCTTCAACAGGGTGATACCGTCCACATCGGGCATCCAGATGTCCAGCAGGATCAGTTCGGGGCGACGATCACGCAATGCCTGACGCGCAGACTTGCCATCCTCCGCCATCGCTACCTCATAGGATTCGTCCTGGAGAATCTCTTTTACCAGGTTGCGGATGTCAGGCTCATCATCCACAACCAGGATATAGGCGCGACTCATACTTCACTCTCCTCTGTTGCACTCTCTCGAGCCAAATCCAGCAGCATCGGCAGTTGCACCACCATACAGGCCCCTTTATCACAGTTTTCTGCCCAGATGATACCGCCATGTTCCTCAACAATCTTCTTTACGATTGCCAAACCCAATCCGGTTCCCTTCGGTTTGGTTGTGACATAGGGTTCGAAGAGCTCTTGAATCATCGCCTCAGCAAAGCCCGGACCGTTATCCTGCACGCGCAATTCATAGTATGGGTGGTCATCCCTACTCTGAACCTTGGAGACAAGGGAGACCTTACCCCGCTTCTTGCCCTCCAACGCCTCGACAGCGTTTTTGACAAGATTGTGTACAACTTGACGTATACGCAAGGGATCTGCCTCTATCCTGGCGTTAGTGGCCGACAGGTCAATTTCAAACCCCACCCCATGAGTACCCCGATAGAGGTCCACAATCTCCCCGATCAGGGTATCCGGCTTGATCGGCTTTAGCTCCATTTGCGGTGGACGGGCATACTCGGAAAAGTCGTTAACCATGCTCTTCATGGCTTCTACTTGCTGTACGATGGTATGGGTCGCGCGATCGAGCACCTCGGCATCTTTCTTCGGCATATCCTTGAGATATTTATGGCGCAAACGCTCTGCCGAAAGTTGAATAGGCGTCAACGGATTTTTTATCTCGTGGGCCAGACGCCGCGCCACTTCACCCCAGGCAGCATCCCGCTGAGCACGAATCAGAGCCGTTACGTCATCGAACAAAACGATATGACCTTTGCGTCCGTTGGGCTGGGCGAAAGGCGTGGCCCTACAGATCAAGACCTTACGCCCCTCACCACCAAACAGGGTCAATTCGCCGCGCCACTCCTTGTCGATCTGGCGTAATGGAACCTCCAAACCTTCGGCGAACTGTCTCAGAATGGGTGATTCAAGGGCCAAGGCCTGAACCGGCAGATCGATCATCCTATCCAAATTAATGCTCAGGATCTTTTCAGCGGCCGGATTGGCCGTGCGCAATTTACGTTGCGCATCAAAGGTCAGCACTCCGGACGAGAGCCGGGCCAGGACGGTTTCAAGGTAGGCGCGCTGTCCCTCCACTTCGCGCTGGCTCTCGGCGGCCTGATCCCTGGCCTGACGGATGCGGCGGGTCATGGTATTGAACGAGGCAACCAGGAAGGCAAGCTCATCCGCCCGCCTTGGGACAGGCAGACGCCGATCGTAATCCCCCTCGGCAACCGACTTGGTGCCGGCCGCGATGTTCGCTATCGGCGCCACCATGCGCCTGGCCGAGAAGAAAGCGGCCCAGACCGCTGACAACATTGCGAACATCAACACCAGAAACAGGGTCAGGGAAAAGTTGCGTTTCAGTGATTGACGCAAGAACGATAGCTCTTTGTAGCGGTTATAGGCCACTTCCAGCTTCTCCGACAAGGCACTCACTCTTTCCGATGCGGGATAGAGCCCCTGAATAATAAAGGGGCGCCCGAGCGGGTCCGCCACCGCGACCCGAATCATCAACTCATCCTTCTCCCTCGCCAATCCGACATAGCTGTTGCCCTCGCGCAGCCGCTGCATGATGTAATCATCCGGTTTGGCCGGCACCAGCTCATCCGCCACGGCATTGGAGTAGGCAATGATCTGCCCGGCAGGATCGCTGAGCGAGAGCTCCAGCGCACCCGATTGCTGACGCAGTTTCGCAATCGTCAGCGAGAGCGCCGATTCAGAGGTGTCCGCGATACTGAGCAGTTGCTGTTCCGTATATTTCAGCCAGACCCTTTGATTGAGGGACAACGAAGCCTGGGCCAGATCCCGCGCATCCTGCATGGCCTGGTCGATCTGCACGTCAAACCAGCTGTCGATACCCCCTTGTAGAAAACTGAACGAGTAGTAATAGACCACACCCACCGGAAGCAGGGAGATCAAGGTAAAGATCAACACCATGCGCAGGGTCAGCCGGGAACCTGCGCTGTGCCTCAGATATTGGCGTATCAGGCGTATCGAGTTGTAGGTGATCAGTACGAACAGAACGAACATGCCCGCCAGGTTGAATATCAGCAGCGGGACAAAGTAGCGGCTCAAGTCGGCGGAGTTCTGCACCGCGCTGCTCATCAGGTGCAGGCTTACCAGCAGCAGTATCAGCAACAGGCCGACGGAGAGTCCTCCCAGACGTAATCGGCTCAGGGTTGAAGGGGCCATTGGGACCATCCTGTCGTCAGTTTCCAACCCCTGCCAAGGTAGGCCAACGGCTGTAGAGGCAGGGGCAGGGATTCAATGTCGAGGTCGGCGCGCAAACGTAGCTGATAAGCCTCTCCGGGCGCCAGTTTTACCGGGCTGACCATGGGTAGATTGGTGATCTCACCCAATGCGTGCAGCGCCGCATCCTGGGTGACGAAATTCTGTTCATCTCCTGTCTGTCCGTCAACGATTCGATAGAGCTCAGTCAGGGCATGGTAGCGAATCTGAAAACTCAAGGTGGTCGTGAATGGGCTCGGTTCCCAGAATCCACGCCATACCTTCTCCACGAGAAGTTGCACTTTCAAGGTCAGCGGCACACCGTTATTCAGCGCTTCGTGGGCCTGTTCACTTAATTGATAGTCGATTCGGGCATTCAACTGGTAGACGTTGTCGGCTTGTATGATCTGAACATCCTTGATGGTGAAGGCCGTCGCCTGCGTCAGCGGCAACATCAGCAAAATCGGCAACAGCCATGGTGATCCCCTCCTCATGAGGCCTGTTTTACTAAACGAGCATAGTAAAAACCGTCCAAACCATCCTCACCAGGGGCGATCTGGCGTCCTGACGATCTGGCTTCTCCCCAAGTCTCATTCATCATATCCTCCCTGGCATCGGCCTGGCGGGAGAGAAATTGCTGTAACTGCAGTTCATTCTCCTGCGGCAGGATTGAGCAGGTTGCATAGAGCATCACACCACCCGGTTTCAATAACTGCCAGACAGCGTCCAGAATTTTTGACTGAAGTTTCACAAGATTGACGATATCCGTCTCCCTGCGCAGGTACTTGATATCAGGATGGCGTCGGATCACACCTGTCGCTGAACAGGGCAGATCCAGCAATATCCGATCATAACACTGCCTCGCCCAGGATCCACTGGGGTTAGCCGCATCTCCCTGCTGCAGGGTCGCCTGAAGTCCCAGGCGTGACAGATTCTCCCCCACCCGTTGCAGACGGTCGGCGTCGTTGTCCAGGGCAGTCAACTCGATCTTTGGCTCCAGCTCCAACATATGGCAGCTCTTGCCCCCCGGCGCCGCACAGGCATCCAGTACCTGCTGCCCAGGCTGCAATCTCATAAGACCTGCCGCCAACTGGGCTGCCCCATCCTGTACCGAGACACGCCCCTCGGCAAAACCGGGCAGCCTCTCCACGTCCATGGCCAGGGCCAGGTTGATGCCGCTTTCGATGATTGGCATGGGACTGGCCTCGATAGCACTCTCCTGCAACAGTTGCAGGTAATCCTGGCGCGAATTGATTTGCCGGTTAACCCTGAGACTCATGGGTGGATGGGCATTGAGCGCCTCTACCCGTTGACGCCAACTCTCGGGCCATTGGGTCTGCAGCGCTTGCAGTAACCAACCGGGCATGGCATGCAGCGCCTCCACTTCATCCGCCAGATCAGCGAGCAGCTTCTCCTTCCGGCGCAGGAAGTTGCGTAGCACACCATTGATCAGACCCACGGCCCAACGCTTGCCGAGTTTATTCGCCGCACCGGCCGTTTCATGCACCGCGGCATGATCACCAACTCTGAGTTCGAGCAGCTGATAGAACCCAACCAGAATCAGGGCCTCCACATCCCGGTCCTTCGACTTCAACGGTTTTGCCAATAATTGGCGTTGCAGATATTGCAGCTTGAGATAAAACCGCATCACGCCGAAGCAGATCGCCTGGACCAATCCCCGGTCGCGACTATCGTCAAGTTGATCGAGATAGTGGGGCAGCAACTCGGAGAGCGAACGACCCGCCAATACCTGCTGGATGACAAGCGCGGAAACAAGGCGCGGATCACCGGAGTTTACTCTCCTTGCGCCAGCCGGCATCAGCCTAGGACCACGCCTTGCATGGAATGGGCATTCAGGAAATCGGCTGCGGACATGGCGCGTTTACCCGGCATCTGCAACTGAGTGATGCGTAGCACGCCATCACCCGTGGCAACGTCGATGCCCGATTTACCGCTGCGCAATACCTCTCCCGGCTCAGCGGCACACCCCTGCTTAAGCGGTTCTGCCTGCCAGATGCGCATTACCTTTTCCCCAAAGCGGCATTGGGCCACCGGCCATGGATTGAAGGCCCGTACCTTGCGGTCGATCTCTACAGCACTCTGCGACCAGTCTATCAGGCCCTCCTGTTTATCCAGTTTACTGGCATAGTTGGCCAGTTGGTCATCCTGGATTTCGGCCTGTAGCCGACCTGCAGCCATATCGGGCAGACAGGCCAACAGCGCCTGTGCACCCATCTCCGCCAGGCGATCGTGTAGCGAGCCACCGGTATCCTGGTCATGAATAGGGGTCTTCAATGTATATAGCATCGGCCCCGTATCCAGACCCGCCTCCATCTGCATGATGGTGACGCCCGTCTCCTCGTCCCCCGCCAACAGCGCCCGCTGTATCGGTGCGGCCCCCCGCCAGCGCGGTAACAGGGATGCATGGATATTGATGCAACCCAGTCTGGGTATATCCAAAACAGCCTGAGGTAACAGCAGTCCATAGGCCACCACCACCATCAAATCCGCTTTCAGATCGGCCAGTGCCTGCTGCGCACCCTCATCCTTGAGTGTCTGGGGCTGCCTCACCTCGATACCTGTCTCCAGGGCTAACGCCTTCACCGGACTGATGTGGACTTTTCTGCCGCGACCGGCAGGCCGATCGGGCTGTGTATAGACAGCCACCACCCGGTGTTGGGTAGTCAGCAGGGACTCGAGCGCAGTAGCGGCAAACTCCGGGGTCCCGGCAAAGACGATATTCAGTGGCTCAGACATAGGTTGTTGACCTGCTTTGATCGATATCGAAGGGTAGATTTGATAGCTTTGGGAACGGTGTCTCAGACAAACCCGCATTCACGGATGAAGATTGGATCAAGATGGGACTCCAGAGAAGGCTCAGATGGCCTGGTGGGCATTATCGCCAGGGGCAACTTGCTGTCGATTCTCCTTTTCCAGCTTCTTGCGGATCCGTTGTCGCTTGAGGCTGGATAGATAGTCCACAAACAATTTACCTTCCAGGTGATCCAGTTCGTGCTGAATACAGACCGCCAACAACTCTTCGGCCTCCATCTCAAAGGGAGCACCGTCGCGATCAAGGGCTCTCACCCGGATCTTGTTGGCCCTTTTCACCATTTCGTAAATACCGGGGACCGAGAGACAACCCTCTTCCATCTGCTCCTCGCCATCCTTCTCAATTATCTTCGGATTGACCAGACAAAGGGGCTCATTTTTCTCTTCGGAGAGGTCGATAACGACCACACGCTTGGCCACATTGACCTGGGTTGCAGCGAGTCCGATCCCCGGAGCTTGATACATTGTCTCAAGCATATCGTCAATCAGCCGACGTATAGAGTCGTCAACCTGAGCCACAGGTTTGGCCTTGTTGCGCAGTCGTGGATCGGGAAAGTGGAGTATGTCTAGAATCGCCATCTGTTTTTCCAAAATCTATAGTACAAATGCAAGAAATTGCGCTAACATTATGATCATACTGGAAACTAGTGTAGTGTCACAGACTGTTTTTCACGAAAAATCGTCATCGAGTATAGAACACAACACACGGGAGAATATCCGCAGTTGATCGCTAGGTTTTCCGCTTCGTACCCAAGGGAATAGTTATGTCATATCTTAACAACAAACTCATCGGAGTCATCAGCGGCCTGCTGCTCTCCTTTTCCGCACTTGCGGCCGAGCATGTCGCACTTAATCCCTCACACCCGGAACGCTACACCGTGGTCAAGGGCGATACACTGTGGGACATCTCATCGATGTTTCTACGGGATCCCTGGCTGTGGCCGGAGGTCTGGTATGTCAATCCGCAAATTGCAAACCCGCATCTGATCTATCCCGGTGACGAAATTGTCCTAACCTATCGCGATGGTCGACCGGTGCTCCAACTGAGCCGCAAAAACAGTCTGTCGCCAAGAGTCCGGGCCACCCCGCTGGATCAGGCGATTCCGACCATCCCCATCGATGCCATCGCCCCATTCCTGACCCGCCCCTATGTGGTCGACGAGAATGAGCTGGAAAAGGCGCCCTATATCGTCCATTTTCTGGATGACCATATTGTGGGCGGCGCGGGCATCAGCTACTACGCACGCAGCATCATGGAGGAGCGGCCCATCCAATACGCGGTGGTTAGACCGGAAAAGCCCTACAAAGATCCTGATACGGGCGAGGTTCTCGGCTATGAAGCCCTCTATGTCGGCACTTCCGAACTGAAAAGAACGGGCGATCCCGCCAAGCTGCTGCTTACCTCTTCCGACATGGAAGCGATCATCGGCGACCGCCTGATCAAGGAGCAGGAGGACGAGCCGCTGATCGACTTTCAACCCAGGGTGCCTGAGAGTCCCATTGAAGGGCGTATCATCTCGGTGCTCAACGGCGTAACCCAGATCGGGCAATACAACGTGGTGGTGCTGAACAAGGGCGCCAACGTGGGTCTGGAGGCCGGCCATGTGCTGCGCATACTGCAGGGTGGCGAAGCTATCCGTGACATCGTCAAAGGCCGTGGTGAAAAGGTCACGCTGCCGCTGGAAGAGGCCGGCCATCTGATGGTCTTTCGCACCTTCGAGAAGGTCAGTTTCGCGCTGGTCATGGATGCCATAAAACCTCTGCATGTATTGGACTGGGTACGCACACCGGGCTCTTAATAAATCGATCCGAACAAGCCGCGTAGCATGGATGGTACAACCGGCACCTCTTCACAAGACCCGGAGGCCTGGCTGCTCGTCGGCCTCGCCTCCGGTATCGGCAGTCGCTATTTTCAGCGTCTGCTGAACCACTTCGGCGAACCGCAATCCATCCTGAGCGCCACGCGTACTGAACTTGCCGAGCTTGGCATACCGAATCCGGCCATCGATGCCCTGCTGGCACAAGACCGCAGCCGGATAAAAGCCTCCCTGGAGTGGCTGGCGGAGCCGAATCATCAACTCCTCACCCTCACCGACAAGGACTATCCAACCCTGCTGCGACAGATCGACACACCGCCCCCCTTGCTCTTTCTGATCGGTGACAAACAGCTGCTGCACATGCCTCAACTGGCTATCGTCGGCAGTCGCAATCCAACCGCCACCGGACTCGAGAATGCCCACGAATTCGCCCGAAGCCTGGCTGCTACAGGCTTCTGTATCACAAGCGGCCTGGCTCAGGGAATCGACGGCGCAGCTCACAGCGGCTCACTCAAGGGCGGCTCAACCATTGCAGTGATGGGAACGGGTGCGGACCGGATTTATCCCGGCAGCCATAAGCGTCTCGCTCATCAGATTGCCGATCAGTCACTCCTGATCACCGAGTTTCCACCCGGCACCCAGGCAAGAGCGGAAAACTTCCCGCGACGAAACCGGATCATCAGCGGCCTGGCGCTCGGCACCCTGGTTGTCGAGGCCACACTGCAGAGCGGTTCACTGATTACCGCAAGACTCTCATCAGAACAGGGGCGAGAAGTATTTGCCATTCCGGGCTCCATTCACAATCCCCAGGCCCGTGGCTGCCATGCCCTGATCAGACAGGGCGCCAAGCTGGTGGAGTCTGCCCAGGATATCGTCGAGGAACTGGGCGCCCTGTTCGCAACGCTCGAAAACCCGACAGATGCCGAAACACCTGCAGAGGGTTCTGATATCATGCAACGGGATGCCGACTACCAGCGCCTGGTACAGGCGCTGGGCTATGATCCGGTGTCGGTTGATGAATTAATCACCCGTACGGGTTTGACCGCGGAGGCAGTTTCGTCCATGCTGCTGTTGCTCGAGCTTGAAGGTCATGTATCATCGGCTCCCGGCGGCTACTACTGCCGCACAGACAGACTGACATCCCGCCACAGCGGGTGAGAGAGCATATGAACGAAAACGTGGTCGACATTCTGATCTACCTCTATGAGAACTATATGGATGGTGAACAGGCCCCACCATCGGATCAACACGAACTTCGTGACGAATTGATTCAAGCCGGCTTCCCCGCAAGCGAGATCGACAAGGCCTTCGATTGGCTGGATGAACTCGCCAACAACGATCAGTCTCAGCATGGTGATACCAACCAATCTCACTCCCTGAGGGTCTTCACGGCAGAGGAGACCGCCCGGCTGGATGTGGATTCCCGTGGTTTGCTGCTGTTTCTGGAGCAGAACGACATACTGACGGTAAATGCCCGTGAGCTTGTTATCGACCGGGCCCTGGCCCTCGATACCGCCATCATCACGGAAGAGGAGTTGAAATGGATTATTCTACTGGTATTGATGAATCAGCCTGGACAGGAAGCAGCCTTCGCGCGCATGGAGGACATGGTCTATAACGAAGTCCCTATGTTCCTGCATTAATCACTGCTGACATAAAACACTTGATTTCTTTTGCATGGGACGGTTCACTGTCCCGCGTTTTTCCCTTGAAACGACCCAAACAGAGATGAATCTGGTTATTGTTGAATCGCCGGCAAAGGCAAAAACCATCAAAAAGTACCTCGGTGGAAACTTCGAGGTAATGGCCTCCTACGGCCATGTGAGGGACCTTATACCCAAAGAGGGCGCGGTCGATCCCGACAAGGGTTTTGCCATGAAATACCAGGTGATCGAGCGTAACGATCGCCATGTCCAAGCCATCACAAAGGCACTGAAAAAATCTGAAGCCCTCTACCTGGCGACCGACCCCGACCGTGAAGGCGAGGCAATCTCCTGGCACCTTTCCGAGCTGCTCAAGCAGCGCGGCAAGCTCAAGGACAAGCCGGTCTACCGGGTCGTGTTCAACGAAATCACCAAAAAAGCGGTGAATGACGCCATATCCAACCCCCGTGAGCTTTCCCATGAGCTGGTCGATGCTCAGCAGGCGCGCAGGGCGCTTGACTACCTGGTGGGTTTCAACCTCTCGCCCCTGTTATGGAAAAAGGTTCGCAGAGGCCTCTCGGCAGGCCGTGTACAGAGCCCGGCCCTGCGCATGATCGTGGAAAGGGAGCATGAGATCGAGGCCTTCAAGGCGGAAGAGTTCTGGACCATAGAAGCGGATACTGAAAAAGAGAAACAGGGTTTCTCCGCACGCCTCACCCATTACCGGGGTGAAAAGCTGGAGAAGTTCAGCATTACCGATGAGCTAAGCGCCAAGGCTGCTGAAAAACAGCTGTTGCAGGCAGGCAGCGGCGGCCTGCTGGTGGACAAGGTCGAGAAGAAACAGCGCAAACGCAATCCCGCCCCACCCTTTACCACCTCTACCCTGCAACAGGAGGCGGCCCGCAAGCTGGGTTTCACGACGCAACGCACCATGCGCACCGCGCAGCAGCTCTATGAGGGGGTTGATGTCGGTCAGGGCACTGTCGGCCTGATCACCTACATGCGTACCGACTCGGTCCACCTGGCGGACGAAGCCCTGGCTGAGATCCGGGAGCTGATCAGTAAGCGCTATGGCAGCGATCAACTGCCCCCCTCGGTACGCCACTTCAAGACCAAATCCAAGAATGCCCAGGAGGCCCATGAAGCGGTTCGGCCCACCTCGGTAATGCGGATACCGGAAGAGATCAAAAGTCACATGACCAAGGATCAGGCCAGGCTATATGAACTGATCTGGAAAAGGTCGGTCGCCTGTCAGATGATTCACGCCACCATCCACACGGTGGCCGCCGATCTCCAGTGCGGCGAGGGCAATGTCTTCCGCGCCAATGGTTCGGTGATCGCCAAACCCGGCTTCATCACGGTCTATCAGGAAGGGCTCGATGACGGCGCCAAGAGCGACAGCGATGAAAAACTGTTGCCGCCGCTGAAGGAGGGGGAGACGCTACCCCTGAAGGCGATCCGCCCCGAGCAGCACTTTACCGAGCCGCCACCCCGCTACAGCGAGGCGAGCCTGGTGAAGGCCCTTGAGGAGTACGGTATCGGCCGCCCCTCGACCTATGCCTCCATCATCTCCACCCTGCAGGACCGGGAGTATGTGGTGCTGGAGAAGAAGCGCTTCAAGCCCACCGATGTGGGCCGTGTGGTGAACAGATTCCTCACCGATTACTTTACCCGCTACGTGGACTACGGTTTCACCGCCAATCTGGAGGATGAGCTCGATGCCGTCTCCCGCGGCGAAGAGGATTGGATACCGCTGTTGAGCAAATTCTGGGGGCCGTTCAAGGAGCAGATAGATCACACCCAGGAAAATGTGAAACGCAGCGATGTCACCCATGAAGCCCTGGATGAGGCCTGTCCCAGCTGCGGCTCACCGCTCTCCATTCGCCTGGGCCGGCACGGCCGCTTCATCGGCTGCACCAACTACCCCACCTGCGACTACACCCGTGACCTGAACGCGGATACCAGCGAGAAGGAAGAGCCGGAAGTGGTGGAAGGACGCAGCTGCCCTGAATGCAGCTCTGAACTGGTCATCAAGCGCGGCCGATACGGCAAATTCATCGGCTGTTCCAACTATCCAAAATGCCGATATATCGAACCGCTGGAGAAGCCGGAGGATACTAGCGTTAGCTGTCCCAAGTGCAACAAAGGCACCCTTTTCAAGCGTAAATCCCGGCGTGGCAAAATCTTCTACTCCTGTTCCACCTACCCGGATTGCGACTACGCTGTCTGGAATGAACCGGTCGCCGAACCCTGCCCCAACTGCGGCTGGCCGGTGCTGACCATCAAGACCACCAAACGTAAGGGGACAGAGAAGGTTTGTCCGCAAAAGGACTGTTCATTCAGCGAACCCGTCGAAGAGGGTTGATTCCAGTCCGCAAATGAACGCTAATAAACGCTAATAAACGCGAATGTCATGTAGGGTGCGGCCTGCCGCACCATTAAACCTAGTTCCCATGCTCCTGCTTGGGTACGTATATAAAAAATATTTGCATTTATTCGCGTTCATTCGCGGACTTCTTAATCTCTTCCAGTGTATTGGTGCGGCAAGCCGCACCCTACCTCCAGATTGTTAGTTTCCATGCTCCCGCGTGGGTACGTATATAAAAACATTTGCTTTTATTCGCGTTCATTCGCGGACTTCTTAATCTCTTCCAGTGTATTGGTGCGGCAAGCCGCACCCTACCTCCAGATTGTTAGTTTCCATGCTCCCGCGTGGGTACGTATATAAAAATATTTGCATTTATTCGCGTTCATTCGCGGACTTCTTAATCTCTTCCAGTGTATTGGTGCGGCAAGCCGCACCCTACCTCCAGATTGTTAGTTCCCATGCTCCCGCGTGGGTACGTATATAAAAACATTTGCATTTATTCGCGTTCATTCGCGGACTTCTTAATCTCTTCCAGCGAGCGATGAATCCCAGCGATGATCGCCACCGCCTCCTCCATGTGGTCGAAGGTATGGCTCCCCCCCTCGAAACTGTGAATGTCACCGATCCCCTGATAGATCCCCTCGGCGATACGGTAATCGATCAGTTCATCCCCCTTGTCGAGCAGCAAGGTTGTCGGCACCCCTTCGGGGCTTGGTTCCACCGCATATTGCTGTGTATCGGCCACCATTTCCGAAGAGAGATAGTAACGATCATCCAAGGCCTGGTTGTACTGCCAACCCACCACCTGCTGCAATAGTTCCCAGGGCTGTAGGGCCGGGTTGATCATCACTAGATGCTGGAGTCTCAACCTCTGTGCCAGCCAGGCGCCGTAGAACCCTCCCATGGAGCTCCCCACCATGACCGAGGGTTCGTCAGCATTATTCTCATCCTCCATCAGAGGCCGCAGGGTTTGCGTGAGCGTTTCGACAGCTTTCGCCGCAGTATGGGCAGGATAGGTCGGACTGATGACCTGTATGCCGGGAAGCGATGCGCTCAACACCGCCGCCTTGCCGGAACTGCCGGCACTGTTGAGTCCATGGAGATAGATAATCACGATACGAGAAATATTAATGTTCGGAATGAATCGGGTTGTAAGGCTATTCGGGTCGAGAGCCGTGAAGGTGTATAATAAAACGAATTGAACGGAGTCGGCCACTTGAAGGGATTTCATCACCACATCGCTTTCCCTCTTGAAATCAGCACTCCGCATACTCCAGCGTTGGGGCGAAAAAGTAAAACGCACCACGGCCTATTTCAGGGATTGGCGTCAGCGTGAAACTGCTAAATCAGACTAAAAAGATCCCTCGGTATATTCGCGAAAACGGTATTGCAAGCTTTGTCATCTACCTGATGACAACCGCACTGCTCACGGGCTTAAGCTGGCTGCTGATTCCCTTTAAGAAAAAAATCAATAGAGATTCCTTCTACCAGGTTTTCAACCACTTCATTGAATCGGTCAACGATATGGAGCAGGCGACGCTTCTTGAGATCGGATCCAGAAACGTGACCGGCGTGGTTTGGCGAGAAGTATTCAGTCCAACTGTCGAATATACGGGAATGGATATTCATCCGGGCGAAAACGTCGATGTGACTGGAGACGTCCATACACTCTCATCGCTTCTTCCCGGCGAGCACTACGACGCCGTGTTTTCGGTATCGGTGTTCGAACATCTGGCAATGCCATGGCAGGCGGTCATCGAGATCAACAAGGTCCTCAAAACCGGGGGATTATTCTATATATCCACTCACCCGGTGAGGCCGCCGCACGAATTGCCCTGGGACTTCTGGCGCTTTTCCCAGGAAACGTTCAAAACCCTGTTGAATGAGAAAACAGGCTTCGAGATATTGGAGTGCGAGGAAGGCACACCGGGAAGAATTCTCTCTCTATCCCGCGACCACACAACATCGGGAATACACCTGGTGCCCATCAATCTGAGTATCGCCGTACTGGCACGAAAAACCGGTGTGCCCGATCCCGGGTTATCCTGGGAGATCCCTGTCTCAAGCATGCTTCAGACATCCTATCCCAAGGATACTACTACTTGACCCCACCGTATCATCGCTGTAGTTTGTCGCCTGCCTCAGGTGCCCGGCGCGAGCCGGGGTAAACGGGAAGCAGGTGAGACGCCTGCACTGCCCCCGCAACGGTAAACAGACGAGATGCCGCAACAGGCCACTGTGGATTCGAACCACGGGAAGGCGCGACATCAGGTGAAACCAGTCTGTGAGTCCGGATACCGGCCTGGGCGATTCGCTGTGTTGCGGTGGGCAACATAGGGACGCGTCCAGTCGACTCAGCGCTGAACCGTCTCTCCTCCCTCTGCACACACTCAACCCAACCATCGGCGCGGGTGTGCGTCATCGGGAGTCGACCGTGAAACTTTCCAACAAAGGCCGGTGGTCAACGGCCGGTATATTGTTAGCGGCAAACCTGCCGCTACTGGCGGCATCGCATCTGCCCACCATCGTCATCAGCGCCTCGCGCACGGAACAGACTAGCATAGAAACCCCGGCCGGCATCACCGTGATCGAGCGGGATGAGATCGAACAGAGTGGCGCGCAGAACCTGCAACGACTGCTGCAGTCCCGCAGCGGCATCCAGATCAACAGCCTCTACGGCGACGGCAGCCAGGCCACCATCGACATGCGGGGGTTCGGCCCCACGGCGGGCTCCAACACCCTGATTCTGGTGGACGGACGGCGCCTCAACAACCCCAGCGACATCGCCGCGCCGGATCTCAACGCCATCGACCTGCGCCGGGTGGCGCGGATCGAAATCGTCCAGGGCAGCGCCGGCACCCTCTACGGCAACCAGGCGGTGGGCGGCATGGTCAACATCATCACCCGTGAGCCTGAGGCATTCTCCGCTGACATCGCAGTTGCCGCCGGCAGCTACAAAGGCCGCGAAGGCTATGCCGACATCAGCAACCGACTCGACAACGGGCTGGCCTATCGCTTCTCCGCCAAACGCCGGATCAGCGATAACTACCGCGACAACAACGAGACGGATCGCAACGATTTCAACCTGCGCCTCGACTATGAATATGCGCACGGCAGTCTCTTCTTCGAGCAGCAGCGGATCGATCATTTTCAGCAGCTGCCGGGCTCCCTCTTTGCGGATGAGCTTGCGCAAAACCGCAGGCAGTCCGCCGCCGCCTATGCCGGCGACTTCAGCGAAACCGAGACAGACGTCAGCCGGTTCGGCCTGCATCAGCAGTTGGGCCACTACTGGTCCTTCGAAGGCGAGCTGACCCACCGCGACAACGACCGTGAGTTCCAAACCGGCTTTCGCACCTTCCCCGGTTCGCTCGCCACCCAGGAGAGAACCGTCAAAGGCTTCAATCCCCGTTTCATCGGCGTCTACCCGATGGCCAATGGTGAGGCCCGGGTGACTGCCGGCGCCGACCTGGAGCGCACCGACTATGCACTTCAGACCAGCTTTGGTCCGACCCTGCTCGATCAATCGGTGGATGCCGTCTACGCCCAAGTCACCTTACCCGCCAACGACCGCATCACGGTCACCGCCGGTTTTCGTCACGCCTCGGTGGACAATGATATCGAGAGCTTCGCCGGTGTCGATCAGCTGGATGACTCCGAGAGCGTCGGCGCCCTCGGCGTGAGCCTGCAGGCGAACGATTCACTGCGCCTGTTCGTGCGTGTCGATGAGAATTTCCGCTTCGCCACCGTGGACGAACATACCAACCCGGTCTTCGGCCAACCGGTGGGGCTGGAGAATCAGACCGGCCTCTCCCATGAGGCGGGTGCCGAGTGGCGCAGGCCTGGTTTCAACGCAAAGCTGGTGATCTACCGGCTCGACCTCGACAACGAGATCAGCTTCGACACCTCCGGCTTCAGCAATATCAACCTGGACGAGACGAAACGCGAAGGCGCCATACTGGAAGGCAACTGGCAGATCCGTCCCGATATCTCGCTGGGCGGCAGCCTCACCTATACCGACCCCCGCATCACGGCCGGCCCCTTTGACGGCAACCGCATTCCCCTGGTGGCGGCCCGTACCGGCCGTCTCTCCGCTGACTGGACCCCGTCACAGAGATGGCATCTCTTTACCGAAGGTCTCTTCAGCAGCAAACGTGTCCTGGGGGGGGATTTCAGCAACAGCATCGAGCAGCTGCCAGGCTACGGCCTCCTCAACCTGGGCTCGCAATTCACCACCGGCCCCTGGCGCATCGGCCTGCGGATCGATAACCTGCTCGATAAACAGTACTCGAATGCCGGCGCTGTCGGATTCGATACCGGCTTCACCCGACGCGCCGCCTTCTTCCCGGCACCGGAGCGAAACCTTTGGCTGACCCTGAACTACCGCATCGAATAGGTTATGCAGATTAAAGCGATCGCCACACTGCTGATGCTCATCTCAGGCATGGCCATCGCCGCCGAGCCGCCCCGACGGGTGGTGTCGGTGAATCTCTGCAGCGATCAGTTGCTGTTGATGCTGGCCGACCCCCAACAGGTGGCGTCGGTCAGCTACCTCTCCCGGGATCCCGACAGCTCCTTCGTCGCGGATGAGGCCGCGGCCTTTCCCCTCAACCACGCCCGGGCCGAGGAGATCATCCGTCTCAAACCCGACCTGATACTGGTCACCCCCCACACCAATCCACGCCTGCGCACGACCCTCAAGCAGCTGGGCTACCCACTGCATCAACTCTCCCTCGGCCACCGCCTCGACGACATCGTTGAGGATATTCGCCGAGTGGCCGCCCGGCTGGGACAGGGGTCGCGGGGCGAATCGCTGATACAACAGATACAACGACGATTGTCCTCCGGCGCAGCCGAAGCCACACACCCGCCGACGGCGATCTTCCTGCAACCCCGCGGTTATACCAGCGGCAGCGACACCCTGCAGGACGAGGCCCTGCGACTCGCGGGCTGGCACAACCTGGCGGCACAGCAAGGCGTCGAAGGCTATACCCCGGTGCCGCTGGAACAGGTCCTGCACTGGCAACCCGAGACCATCTTCACCTCTCCCTATAGCGGCTCGGGGGATTCGCTGGCGGAGAGACAGCTGCGCCACCCCGCCCTGCAACGCCTGTTGGCGAAGCGTCCCATGGTGGAGATACCCTACAAGCACTGGATCTGTCCCGGGCCGATGCTGGCCGATGCGGTGGCACTGCTACGTGAGGCAAGAGAGAAGAAGAACAATTAAATGCAAATAGCCGACGTATCTTCAACACACGGCCCTCCACCATCCCGTCATCCCGGCGAATGCCGGGATCCAGGAGGTAGCGGCAGTATATGGATCCCGGCTTTCGCCGGGATGACGAAGATCGTCCCTGCAGATCTGTTATCGAGCTGGACCGAGCAGGTACCGTCAGTATCACTTATCGCATACCCACCAAACAGGTTCTCCGTGTGATCACCTCGATCAGACAACACCGGCTGATGCTCTCACTCGGCGGTGCCACCGTCATCACCGCCCTGCTTTCCCTAACGATCGGCAGCCAACCCCTGCCGCTGTTGCAGGCCTTGCAGGAGAGCTTCGGCGAAAAGCCCGGCGTCTACAGCCTGATCCTCACCGAGCTGCGCATCCCGAGAACCCTGGTCGCCCTGCTGGCCGGGGCCTCCCTCGGCCTCTGCGGCGCGGTGATGCAATCCCTGCTGCGCAATCCCCTGGCCAGCCCCGGCCTGGTCGGCAGCGCCAGTGGCGCGGCCCTGGGTGCCGTGATCACCCTCTACTTCGGCGTCGCCGGTCTCTTCGCCTTCGCTCTGCCCCTGGGGGGCATGGCGGGGGCCCTGCTGGCGACCCTCACGGTCTACCTCCTGGCCGGTCGCGACGGGGGCACCCTCACCCTGATCCTGGCAGGGGTGGCGGTCAACGCCTTCGCCCTGGCCCTGGTCTCCCTGCTGCTCAACCTCGCCCCCAGCCCCTACGCGGTGCAGGAGATCGCCCTCTGGATGCTCGGCTCCCTGGCCAATGTGAGCCGCAACGAGCTGTGGATTCTCCTCCCCGGCACCCTACTGGGATGGCTGCTGGTATGGCGTCAGGGCCGCCCCCTCGATCTCCTCACCCTGGGGGAAGAGACCGCCAGCTCCATGGGCGCCGACCTGCCCAACCTGCGAAGGCGCCTCTTTCTCGCCGTCGCCCTGGCGGTGGGCTCGGCCATCTCGGTCACCGGCGCCATCGGCTTCATCGGCCTGGTGGTGCCCCACCTGCTGCGCCCCCTTGTGGGCTACCAGCCCAGCCGGCTGCTGATCCCCAGCGCCATGGGCGGGGCACTGCTGCTGATGCTCGCCGACATGGGGGTGCGCCTGCTGCCGGTACAGGGCGAGATCAAGGTGGGCGTGGTCACCTCCCTCATCGGCGCCCCCTTCTTTCTCTGGCTGATCCTGCACCACAGAGGGAGAGGCATATGAGCCTGTTGAATGGCAGGGCGCTCTCCCTCAGTCGCGGGCAGCGGCCGATCCTAAAGGGTGTGGACCTGACACTGCACCCGGGGGAGATGCTGGGCCTGATCGGCCCCAACGGCGCGGGCAAGAGCACCCTGCTGCGCATCCTCGCCGGTGTGATCGAACCGGATGCCGGCACGCTCACCCTCGACGGTCAAGGGATCGGATCCCTCCCCCACCAAGCACGGGCCAGACGTATCGCCTACCTCCCGCAACTGAGCGAGATCGCCTGGCCCATAAGCGTGGAACGGATCATCGAACTCGGCCGCACCCCCCACCTGGAGCCCTGGCAATCCGTGGGAGAAACGGACAGGGAGATCATCGACAGGATCATCCGGCAGACCGATCTGCTGGCGTTCAGGGATCGCGCCTTCAACACCCTCTCCGGCGGCGAACAGGCCCGCGTGTTGCTCGCCCGAGCCCTGGTCACCCAGCCCGACATCCTGCTGGCGGACGAACCCGTCTCCGCCCTCGATCCCGCCCATCAACTCGACGTCATGACCCTGCTCAGCGAACACTGCGAAGCGGGACATGCCGTCATCGTCGTCCTGCACGACCTGAGCCTCGCCGCACACTACTGCCCGCGACTCCAGCTCCTGCACCAGGGTACAACCCTCGCGGAAGGGTCGGCGGAAGCGGTACTTAACGAGAAGAACCTGGCCGATGCCTATGACATTGCGCTGACCCAAGCCAACGGGAATGTGTTGAAGCCCGCCAGTCTGCCTTGGCGACGGCTTCATAAAGGCGAATAAAGACCGCCGTACCCGTTAAAAAGAGCCTCTTGTCCTTTAAGTAAATCCAACTTATCCTTTAAGAAAACGATTATCTTAAAGGACCCACTGTGAATAACAGAGAAAGAGGCGAGAAAATCAGGCGCCAAATAGTCCGGGATGTGAGACACCATCCCACTGATATTTCAAAACATATTGCCAGTTTATTCTCAATAACCCCCCAGGCCGTAAATAATCATATTAAACGTCTGGAAAAAGAAGGGTGGCTAAGTTCGACGGGCAGCGGCAAGGGAAAACGATATTTTCTGGGCGACTCAAGGAAACATAACTCATTGTTTCCGCTTACAGATGAGTTTACGGAAGATGGCGTTTGGAGAGACCATTTTTCCTTCTTATTTGATGGCCTGCCCGAGAACATATTCGATATATGCCACTACGGCTTTACTGAAATGGTAAATAATGTGATTGACCATTCCAGCGGTGAGCATATCTTTATCTCTGCCATGAGAGATCAAGAAAAAATCATGATTTTCGTGATGGATGATGGCGAAGGTATTTTCAGAAAAATCAAGCGGCTTTGCGAATTAAGCGACGAGCGCCAAGCCTTGTTCGAGTTATCAAAAGGGAAACTGACAACTGACCCGGACAATCATACAGGTGAAGGTATTTTTTTTACTTCCAGGGTATTTGATCAATTTGAAATCGATTCACGAGGCACAAAATTCAGCCACGATGACAGTTTCGAATTTGATTATATTTTGGAAACAAACATTACAAGCAGTGAAGTCGGCACGGCAGTCTACATGCTCATCAATCGGGATTCCGAGCGCAATATTCAAACCGTATTTGATGATTTTGCCGGGCCGGATGAGTTTCAGTTCAATAAAACGGTTATCCCTGTCCGGCTGGCTCAGTATGGAACTGAAAAGCTAGTCTCAAGATCTCAAGCGAAAAGATTATTAGCCCGTATAGAGAGATTTCAATACGTCATCTTTGACTTTGAGGGCGTATCGGCCATTGGCCAAGCTTTTGCCGATGAAATTTTTCGCGTATACGCACAGAACCACCCAGACATTGCGTTGTTACCTGACAACATGGTGTCTAATGTAGAGAAGATGGTCAGGCGGGCAATTTCGTCAAAGGCGGTTAATTAGCTCAAAAACAATCCCCCGCGTGGATTATATAGCGGGATAACACACCACCTGGGGCCCTGGCAGGAGCCGGGAGGAGAGGACAGGGAGATCATCGACAGGGTCGTCCGGCAGACTGATTTGATACCGTTCAGAGATCGCGCATTCAACACCCTCTCCGGCGGCGAACAGGCCAGGGTCCTGCTCGCCCGCGCCCTGGTCACCGAATCCGACATCCTGCTGGCGGACGAACCCGTCTTCGCCCTCGACCCCGCCCATCAACTCGACGTCATGACCCTGCTCAGCGAACACTGCGAGGCGGGACACGCCGTCATCGTCGTGCTGCACGACCTCAACCTTGCCGCCCACTACTGTCAGCGACTGCAACTGCTCTATGAAGGCAGCACCCTCGCCGACGGCGAAGTCGAAACAGTCTTGTCGGAGGAGAACCTTATGCGTGCCTATGAGATCGCAATCAATCCACCGGCAGAGACCGCATCGCTGTTCACTTGGTCGCTGATCTTCTTCGCTATAGTAACTGTCATTACGGGTATGTTCTTTTTCAATACCAATAACTCAGTAAAAAGTCTTGATACCAAAACCCACAAGCCAGATAACATCACAGCAGAGAAGACAACTCAGACAACAACACCTTTTACTCAACACGAGGAAACGAATAATAGAGAGGAAACAGGACGTATAGAAGACGATTATCAACCACACCAGGACCAACCTGACATGACGGAGGTTTTCGAAACCGCGACTAACATTCACAATAACGCCACGGAATTTTATAATACCGTATTCCCCGGCATGGTGCAGAACTCTACCGGAAACTACGTTCATGAGGCCTACTCTGAGGCAACAATAGGCGAAGGTTTACCACCCACAAACAAAGCCACAAACAAGACACCCACTCTACAGTGTACCAATTACATTAGAAACACGACCATTTCTATCCGACCTGCATCAATCAATTAGCATTGAAATTCTTTGTTTCTCGGGAAAGATTTCACTATCAATCACTCTGAAACTGAAATCCTAAACAACCTCAACCCTCAGCATGGGGCTGATTCACTATTTTGCTTGCTTCAGGTATGAAGCTTTAGGTGAAATAGCGTAAAGCAGCGCTCAA
>QBVD01000018.1 GCA_003058525.1 gamma proteobacterium symbiont of Ctena orbiculata
ACGGTTCTTGAGTTTACAGCCCGTTATGTTGCCGCACTCTGGACAGACATAACCGGTTGGCCAACGAAGTTGGTACAATGCTTTAGCGCATTGAGCATCGGTACCATACTTTTCGAGAAATTCGTGCAAACCAAGGCCTTTTTGAAACTGTATGGCATTCTTTGGCATAATGAAAAATCTCCTGTATTCAGTAGGTTCCATTATGCGGATACCACAGGCTCAATAGCTGAGCCTAGTGGGTAATCAGGATAGTATTTGGATTTGCACAAACACCCTGGCGAGAATAATTATTATTTTCTATGGGTGAGTTGGTGTTTTGTTATGCTATCCGTTGGCAATACCTAAATCACTCCTGACGGCATGCGTATAGATTTTGGATTTCACCTACACAACTTTATTGAGGTTATTTAGAGTTATTCTAATTATAAATCTAAAACACTTAATGAGAGACTATCTAATTATTGCTAAGTTACACATCAGCATGATGCTCTTTCAGAGATTATATTTAACTCAAATTCTCATAAAGTGGATTATCTTAATCAATCGTATCCGTCGATCTCCGCTAATTCGTCATAATTATTTACGCATTGAGAATTAGAAATATTCTAAATTATGTATAAAACCTTTGTCGTGAAAGTACGACGCTTGACATAGGAGATAAAATCGCAGACCCTCCTCTCCTCCGTTGCATATAGTGGCCTAACAAAACTCACCTTGTACATGTCAGTTTCAAAAGATACGATCAGATCATATTGCAAGGAAAACTATATAAATCCTGCCCGCTCTCGCGGTGATTCTCACATCACAATCAGAATAGCAGAGGTCGCGAGAGCGTTTGGTCTTGAGCCGGATAGCCATGTCATATGCGCTGCCGTGTGGTCGACCGAGTTCGAAATGGAGAATAACCTTTTTAGAGTATCCAACAGCTGCCTGAGAAACAGTAAAGTATCTAATATGGTTTTCAGAGTGTTACCTGAATAGATCAGGGATGCACTCCAAGCTGAGTACTTATAATTCTTAATTTATCGATGATTATGCAAGTAACACCCGGAAGTGTGACGAGCATCATAGTATTCCTGAATTAAGAGAATAAAAGTTGTAGTAAAGAGATAATAGTGTGAACCAGTTCTAATTTATTTCACAAGATATCAAATTGGCGATGATTTCTTAGTGTGAATAATTGTTAAATTGCATCCCTAAATAGGAGTACAAATAACTCATCCTAAGGATAAGGAATCACAACTGAAGTGATTATTAATAAACGACCTGGATAATTTTAATACCGTTGGCTATCTAAGCCCCGGTCAATGATTAGGATGTGTTGTTGCTGTGACCCCAAATGAACTTGTTGAAGATATCGATCAACTGGTATCGCTTCCTGATGTATTTATTCAGGTGAACCAGTTAATGGAGCAGCCTCACTGCTCTTCTACCAAACTTGCTGAAATCATCTCTACCGACGTTGATATATCCGCCAGGCTGCTAAGGCTGGTCAACAGCCCGTTTTATGGTCTGAGATCCAAAGTCGACACCATCTCCAGAGCAGTCACCATCGCCGGCACCAATGAACTGCGTAACCTTGTATTGGCCACAACCGCAATCAGAGCTTTTACCGGTATCCCGGAGAAGCTGGTCAACATGGATGATTTTTGGCGCCATGCAGTCACAACCGGTGTCCTCTCGCAGATGTTGGCCCAGCTGAGCAATGCGCTACACAGTGAGCGGCTTTTTGTTGCCGGTATGCTTCATGATGTGGGACGGCTGGTGATCTATCTGACCCTCCCCGATAAAGCGATGGATATTCTGGAGATTACAGGTGGCGATGATTGGATTCTTGCCGAGATCGAAGACCAGGTTCTTGGATTCAATCATATGGATGTGGGCGCAGCACTGATGCAATCCTGGCATCTGCCTGAAGACCTGATCTCCGTCGCTAAAAATCACCATCGCCCTTCACATGCAACTGAGCCGGAAATGGATGTGGCCATAGTCCATATTGCCCTGGCTATCGCTCGTGGCGAAATGTCAGGGCATTCAGTGGAGGAGATGTTCTGGGCCATCGAACCAAACGTTTGGGACGCCACCGGACTAACCCCAGAACAAATATCACCGCTTATCGATGACATGCTGAGCAAGTCACTCGAAGTCATGGGGGTAATCTTGGCGCCAACAAAACAAAAGCGAGCTTAGGTCATTCAAAGCAGCTTGATTGTCAATCCGGCAGATTGAGAGTTTCATATAGCGTTATTCGAATTCGCCGGTTCCCATCAACCTTTCAGACAACACTATTAAGGTGTTATTTACCAATCGTGATTGAAACTTAACCTGAAACATGCGGATGTCTAAAAACACGGAGGTGTTAACCATCGATATATAAATTGACCACTAATGAGAAAAGAAATATGCGCCACTCATCGCGCTTCACTCAAATACTGATGAAAATGACCGCCGCCACCGGCAAAGGCGAAAGCACCGCCCTCCCCTATGGTGAAAGCCTTTACACAGAAAACAGCACCGTCAGAAATGAGAGGGTGATGCGGTCAGGATCTACCCGCTCATCCAGGGTCTGCACTGCAACCTATATCTCCAGAATAGAATCAATACGATCCTCATTGGCCTGGAAAGACCGCAGATAAAACATAGGAACCAGGTATGGATCATGATAGTGATTCCAAGTCAGAGTGGAGTAATGAGGTTTCTATGAAAAGAGCCCTCCTCGTCTACTTTTTGCAGGTTTTCATACCAGCCTCTGTGTTGTTTTGCGGTATTTTCTATATTTTCTCCAACCAGACGCAAAAATATGAGCTGCAGACGATCAAGATCCGCGAAGAATCTGCCTTGAAGAGTGCAAGTGCACTGACATCCACGTTGTTTAAACAAAAGTTATCAGACCTGTTGGTATTGGCCGAAGGCGAGATAATGAGAAAATATCTTCATAACGACAATATACAGACCTGGACACAGGTGACCCGGGAGTTTTCACTCTTAGCCAGGCGCAAGCCAAAGTATGTACAAATACGCTTGATGGATATCGATGGCAAGGAAGTTGTTAGGGTAAACAACAAAAATGAAGAACCGAATATCGTGCCAAAGTCCCAACTTCAGGACAAGAGTGACCGCTACTATTTCAAAGAGGCGATTAGATTCAGTCAGGGTGAAATATATATTTCGCCATTGGACCTGAATATGGAACAGGGTGTCATCGAAGAACCGATTGTACCAACCATCCGTTTCGCCACGCCAGTCTACGATGGCTACGGAACAAACCGCGGGATTCTGATTATCAATTACACGCCTGCTGAACTGCTGGAAAATATTGAAGATATATTCAATACCCTGGCAGGTGAAACGATCATGCTCAACAGTGATGGATATTGGCTGATGGGCGTAGATGATGAAAACCTTTGGGGTTTCATGTACGGTAGTGAAGAGACCTTCTCCTCTGAGCAACCAGAAGTCTGGAAAGCCATAGAAAACAACAAAAGCGGCTCAGTCACCACAGATAGCGGATTATACATCTTCCAGAGAGCCTACCCATTGAATCGTGCCGGTCTTGGACCAGTTGAGAATATTCAGTTACGTCCTGATGCAGATCAACCAAAAAGGCAGGATCTTTACTGGATCTATGTCTCCTATATTTCAAAGGATCGCCTGAATGACCTCTCATCAATACCGATACACATCTCGACGATCATCTACTTACTGCAAATCATTACTATCGGACTTATCAGTGGAGTATTTGCAAAAAAGGCAGTAAAGAAGAAATTTGCTTCCATCAAATTGCAACAACACGCCACTACGGACGAGTTGACAGGACTCTCCAACCGCCGCGAGTTGCAAAAGACCGCAGAAATGGAGTTTAAACGCGCATACAGATTCAACCGCGATTACTCGATCCTCATGATCGATCTGGACAATTTCAAGGAAATCAATGACTCGTACGGTCACAGCATTGGTGACGAAGTGCTGAAGCATAATGCAAGTATCTGTCTCAATTCGACCAGAACCGAAGACCTGCTGGCTCGATATGGTGGTGAAGAGTTTGTCATGCTGCTGCCGGAGACCAATTTAGAGGGGGCCCGTCAGTTGGCTGAACGGATTTGCCAGGATGTCAGGGAACAACCGTTTGATTCCGGACGTGGTCCAATCGCCATAACCGTAAGTATAGGCGTAAGCGAAATAGATCCTGACGACATTAGCTATTCCAATATCCTGGAACGAGCCGACAGTGCACTCTATCAGGCTAAGCGAGAAGGCAGAAACAGGGTCGCCACCGTGTAGGCCAATACGACGCATTATGTCAGCATTCCGCTTACAGCATTTACCCTATCCTCAAATAAACTAAATATCTCCTCTACAAAAATAATTGGTAATATATTTCTTTGGCAGTTCAATCCTTTAATATACGCCTTATTCCATACTTATTATAAACATTAATTTTGATGTATATCATGTTGTTATTAAACAATAATTATATAGTACTTGGCTTTTAAGTTCCTGCAAATTGATCAGACTTTAAAGCTTTAGTTTTCCTACTCAACACCACCACACCAGAACAGCCTTCGGAACAACTCATGTTTGGTGTAACGACTTACATTCCAGGAAAGAATCATCTTGGATTCGGCGATGAGTCAAACGCTATCTTTCCACACTAAAAACCAAACAAAAAACTAAACTTTTTCTAACCAGTGCCGTTATTTTGAGCATTAAAAAATGTCAGAAGGAGTGACATTCGTATATCCCCGGAGGATCCACGGTGACCCCAGCCACAACAGAGTCCAAAGCCGACCTTCAGAGCGGGTTTACCTCAGCGCTAGAGTCCTTACGCAAATACACCCTGATCGCCATCGTTGCCTGGACACTGATGATTGCCGGCATTTTCACATGGACAATATACGATCAGAGAAACCGGGAGTTTGCCACTGCGCTCGGGGTCGCCAGGGCCTACTTCCAAAAGGATCAATCGGTACGCCAGTGGGGCGCCACTCAGGGTGGTGTCTACGTGAAGATTTCCGAACACACACAACCCAATCCCCACCTGAAAAACCTGCCGCATCGGGATGTAACCACTGATGCCGGCCAGAAACTCACACTGATGAACCCGGCCTATATGATCCGGCAGATCAATGAGCGCTTCAGCCGGATGCACAACGACTATATCCACATTACCAGTCTGGACCCGTTACATGATGAGAACGAGCCAGACGATTGGGAACGATCAATCCTCAAAAGCTTTACCAAGGAATCGGATGAGGTTGCGCAAATTGTCGGTTTCCGCGGACAACCCACCCTACGCATGATGCGCCCCATGGTTACCAAACAGCGATGTCTGAAGTGTCATGAACAGCACGGTTACAAGGTGGGCGATATCCGTGGTGGCGTCTCCATCGCCATACCTATGGCGCCCTATCGCAGGGATAGCAGCGAACAACTGCTGCTGATCGGCACAACGCACGGCGGTATATGGGTATGCGGTCTGCTGGGTATCGGTTTCTATACCCGGCGGGCGCACCGTCACTTGGAAGACCGCCAGCAGTCAATACAATCCCTCGCCAAGGCAAACAGCTACAACCGCTCCGTTATCGGAGCGCTGGGTGAGGGTCTGTTGGGCTTCGACGCAATGGGGCGCCTGACCTTCCTCAACCCTGCGGCTGAACATTTATTGGGCTGGAAGGAGAATGAGCTACTGGGCAAGTCTGTTCATGGGTTTATTCACTATCTGAAGGACAGCGGTGAGCCTTGTCGAGAGGATGAGTGTCCCATGCTGGGGGTACTGCATAGCGGAGAGTCTCATTCGAGCCGGGACGATCAGTTCATGAATCGTGACCGTATCGCCCTGCCCATCTCCTATATCGCCACTCCCCTCTTTGAGCAGACCCGTGTGGTGGGTGGTGTGGTGGCCTTTCAGGACATTAGCGAACAAAAGCAGAGCCTGCAGCGTATCGAATACCTGGCCCATCACGACAGCCTCACCGACCTGCCCAACCGTGTTGCTTTCCTGGAGGCAGTGGACAACGCCCTGGCCAATGCGCGGCGTTACGGCCACGGCCTCGCCCTGCTCTTCCTCGACCTGGATAACTTCGGTGTGATCAATGATAGTGCCGGACACACCACCGGAGACGAGCTGCTGAGACAGGTGGCGAAACGTTTGCGTCATGAGATACGTCAGCCGGACTGAGTGGCGCGTCAAGGCGGTGATGAGTTTCTGATTCTTATGGTACCGGTAATCAAGGAAAAGGAGGTAGAGGATATCACCAGACAACTGGCCCTGAATGCCACAGCACTGGCCCAGCGGGTGCTTGACGTCATGCATGACCCTTTCCTTATGGAAGGCAGCACTTACTATATCAAGGCCAGTATCGGCATCAGCCTGTTTCCGGAGGATGCCAATGATAGAGTGGAATTGTTGAAAAACGCTGATGCGGCCATGTATACCGCCAAGGGAGACGGCCGGGACACTTATGCATTGTATGCCGGCGATCTAGCCCAGCGAATTCAACACCGTCATATGTTGGAGACGGGGCTCAACCAAGCCTTGATCAAACAGGAGTTCCGCCTGGTATATCAGCCTATTGTGGACCTTAACGATGGAAAGATACTGGCAGTTGAGGCCTTGTTGAGGCTGAGATCGGCCACTCTGGGGGATGTATCGCCGGTAGAGTTCATCCCGGTGGCGGAAGAGTGCGGCCTGATTCTTCCCATTGGCCGTTGGGTTTTGCAAACCGCCTGTCGACAGATGGCTCAGTGGTTCGGCATGGGGATGGAACTTAGGGTTGCAGTCAATCTGTCGACCCTGCAACTGCAGCGTGAGGATCTGGAGAGCAGCGTACTGCAGGCACTGGAGGATGCACAAATCCCCGCTTCGATGCTTGTCCTCGAAATCACCGAGGGGGCCACACTGCACGCCTCCCCTGTTGTTATCGAACGACTGCAACGACTCCATGACCTGGGTATCGGGTTAAGTCTGGATGACTTCGGCACCGGCTACTCCTCCCTCAGCCGCCTGAAGAACCTGCCGGTGGATACCCTGAAGATCGATAAGTCCTTCGTCGACGGCGTTGTAACCGAACAGGATGATGAACAGATCGTACTGACCACCATTGAGCTCGCCAAGAACCTCAACAAACGAGCCCTGGCCGAGGGAATCGAGAGCCGTGAACAGTGGCAATGTCTGTTACGCAACGGCTGTCAACGAGGACAGGGTTACTTCTTTAGCCGTCCGGTGGAAGCGGCAGTCATCGAAGAGCTGGTGCGTAACGGTGGTCATTGGAATCAAATCCCGTCATAGAAAGAAACCTGTTCATTGCAGGTATGGCGCAGTCTTTACAGGTCCGGACAGGGTTCACCACGATCGATACGCGTCGTATTCACTACCGGAATATCCAAACGATTCTCGCTATAAGCCTTCAGATTGGATGGCGCATAATTGCATTTTGCCAGATGCATGCGATCCAGCACCGATTGATGCAGCACCTCGCCATCGTTAACATGATTGCCGATCTGACGCTCGAATGGTCCCATCACGCGATAGGGAATGGTCATTGAGTCGTTAAGCACGGAGTTGAAACAAGGCAGGAAATGGGCAAGATAGTCGTGATCGCATTCAAGACCCAACGCCTCCGACTTTTCAACCACCCAGTGGAGAGCCTCATTGGCCAGACCATCGGGAGAGTAGCTACCGCCCACATTGCTGTGCACACCGGCAAACCAGGCCTGCTGCACCTCACCCTGCCAAGATAAAGGACGTTTCCATATCGAAGGCTTGAATGGTTTACGACGTTCATCGATCGATATCGCATGTATGGCATTTTCTATGTTCGGATTGAGCTCAATATCGTGATATTGATATTTTTTCCTGTTGAAAATCTGTCCCATCACTCCAGGAGCGCCAAGTGCACCGACGGTATCCCACACCCCGACTAGTTTTATCGGCGGGCATGGGCGTACGTTTTCTACATTACGAAACGCCTTTTCCCACTCCGCCGAGTCGGGACCTTTGCTTTTTTCATAACAGAGGTACATTTCCGGTACATAATAGTCGTCGTCTTTTTCGATCAGGCCGATCAGGTTCATAAAACCGGCAAGACTTCTTACCGTAAATGCGCCACGACTGAAGCCAAAGAGATAGAGCTCATCGCCGGGTTCGTAATTGTAGACGATGAATCGGTACATGTTGCGGATATTCTCTTCCATGCCCTTGCCGAAAGCCCCGCCGGTAACCTTATCCAGAGGTCCGTTGGTTCCCACCCCTTCATGGTAATAGACTATCTGTGATGTGCCGTCACCGGCCTTTGGTTTTATGGCGCGTGCAATTTTGGTTACATTGGTTGGATGACGCCGTCCTGTCTTTTTGTCCAGCTGATCTCTGATGTTCCAGGTGCCATCTGCGCAGATTATGATCCTTTTCATTTGTTTCCGACTCTTTTTTGTCTATGTGATTGAATACCGATTCCTGACAATTGATCGCTCTCAAACGGGCCCAGAAATTTATACCGCTGTCTGTTACGGTATGTTGAAATCGTGAGGTAAGTGTAGTGATCATACGACGATTCTTGCAATATCCTTCCATCCATCACCGAACCAGTTATCATCCCAGTCACGATGGCCCCAGCCAGGTCCGCCCCACCAGGCGAAAGCAGTGGTGGACGTCGCGATTAATGTGGCCGTGATTGCAGCTTGTGCTTTTTCATTTTCACTCTTCTTGATCTGTATCTGTGCGTACCTGAAAAGTGATGTATCTGGCTCTGTTTACCCGGAAGTTGATTTTCGATCGTTAACTTAACATGCCGCTATCGAATTCAATCTTATAAATAAGATTAATATTCGTTGATATATTATTAATTAATATAGATAATAATCTATACTTAAATAACAATTGTCTGGTTGCGCCCATTTAAGATGAGAGAGCGGTATGCAGCCTGTTACACTACTACCGATTAACATTGCGCCCCCAATAATACCGAGCCAGTTTGCGAACCATGTCAAACACTCTGCAAAATGCTGAAAAGAAACTTCGTCAAGGCAAGCTTGGTGATGCCCATAAACTCCTTACCCGGGTGTTGAGAAAAGAGCCGAAAAATCCGCACGCACTCTATCTGCTCGGTGAAACACTACTGCTTCAGGACAGGCTGGATGAGGCCCTGATCAATCTCAGACAAGCGGTGTCAAGCGGTCATGCTCAACCTTGCTGGTATGTCATGTGTGGTGTGGCGCTGGAACGAAAAGGCCTATACACCGATGCGGAGAAGTCTTACAAACTCGCAGAGATGTCAGGTTGTGCTGATGAGCGCATGTACTACATGCTCGGTAAATTCTACACCAACGTCTCTCATGACTACACTAAGGCGGAAATCTACTATGCAAACCTGATCAATATTAACCCACAAGCATTTGTTGCCTATGTGGGATTGAGCAGACTCTACATACTTCAGGACAGATATGAAGAGGCAATTCAGGCATTGGATCATTGCCTGACACAAGGTTACGAATCCGTCGAGGTCTACATCAACCTGGGACACGCCCTCTCTCACCAGGGCCGGCAGGACGATGCACTGACCTGTATGAAAAAGGCGATGGAGATCGATCCCGGCAATTTAATCGCAAAGCAGAATTACATCGTACAGCTGTTATACACCTACGACGATCAATCCGCGATTTACAGCGAAGTCAAAACGATAACCCAACCACTCAACAAACGGACCAAAAAGCAGTATCGGGGTGCCGTTGATGTCCGGCCTGGACGAAAGCTGAAGATCGGATTCGTTTCTGCCGACCTGCGCCATCATGCCATTGCTTTCTACTTCAAACCGATTCTGGATTGTTTCGATAGCAATCGATTTTCGCTGCATTTCTATTACAACAACACTGTCTACGATGAGATCACTGACGCACTGAAAGCCCGTGCGGACTCCTGGTGTGAGTGTATGCTGCTCAGCGATGAGCAGCTGGAGAGAGAGATACGTGCTGACAAAATCGATATCCTTATCGATTTATCCAACCATACGGTAGGCAACCGCCTGACACTATTCAATCTGAGACCGGCCCCTATGCAGGTTTCATGGCTGGGTCTTCCGATATCGACCGGACTGGAGAGCATCGATTTTTCACTCAAAGACAGCTCTTTGATCGAGACTTGCAAACTCAGAGAAAACGCCAGCGAACAGCTGTTACCGATCGAAAATCTAACACTCTATAAACCGCTTTTTGAGTTCCCGGCGCTGGTGGAGCCACCGTGCATAAAAAACGGACATGTCACCTTCGGCTCGTTCAATGGCTTGAGAAAAATAGATCTTTCGATTATGGAAATCTGGGCAAGGCTGTTGCATAAACTCCCCGGTTCCAAAATCAGGCTGGTTATCGACGACTATCAAAACGAACTGATGAGGGATCATATCCATGATATTTTCGCCAAGTTCAATGTAGATAAGTCATCCGTTATACTCCACCCAAGACTGCCGCTCGACGACTACCTACTTTCCCATAATGAAGTCGATATTGCATTGGATCCCTATCCTTATCATGGACAAACCACCTCCTTCAATTCGCTGCTTATGGGGCTGCCTCTGGTCTCGCGTGCCGGTAAGTCCGTGGCCAGCAACCTCTCGACACGGATTCTATCGGCGATAGACAGACAGCAATGGATAGCCAAGGATTTCGACAGCTACATCGAGATTGCACTCTCCTTGGCGAGGGACAAGGAGAGTCTTGTTTCAATTCGCAGAACATTGCGTAAGGAAGTGGAAAACTCGTCTATCATGGACTATGAACGGCATGCGGAAAATATAGAAGCGGCCCTTATGAAAGGCTGGCAGTTGCTGTATGGAGCCAACAGCAAAGAGGCTAAAAATCAAGGCTCATAAACGATCACCTCGACTAATAGTTGTTCAATTAGGAGAATCCAGAAGCTATGAATATGTCAGACAATGTTGATTCAATCGAGGCGACGATCCCTGAAATCGATACCGTATCGCGATTGCGGCGTTGGGCCAATGCCGATGATCGCGGCAAGGCAATAAACGAGGTTCAAGCCTATACGGATAAACTGATAGCGCGCACAGGTCGCGGCATGGTACTGCGCGAAGCCGACCTGCGTGGACTCGACCTCTCCGGTTTCGACCTGCGCCTCGCGGTTCTCAACCGGGCGGTCCTGCACGGCACTGACCTGAGCGGTGCGAATCTGTCCGGTGCAACCATCGTTTGCGCGGGCATGGAGAGAACCCTGCTCAAACGCGCCAACATGCGAGGCGTCTATATGCACGCATTTGCCGCTCAGGTCTGCGACTTCACCGATGCGGACATGCGTGACCTCACGGATGCCACAGGGAGTCTTTTCCATGGCTGTTTCATGACCGGCGTGGATCTCTCCGGTTCCGCTATTGCCGGTACCACCTTCTACCAGTGCATCATGGACAATACGCGGTTTGTGCGCAGTAACCTGCAGGGTTCAACCATAAACGAGTGCCACCTGGGCGGCGCCGATCTGACTGCGGCCCAGGTCTCGCAACTCACGATCACCAAATGCGACATGCGGGGCGCCACGCTTAATGAGGCCAGCGGCGAAGCCTTTACCTTGCAGCGTCTCCTCGATACCGAGGGCTTGTCACTCTCTCAAGCCAACCTGCCCGGGTTGAGGATCCGCAGTTGTACGCTCTCCGGACTGAATGCGAAGAGCCTGGCCGCTCGTGAGGCCGATATCTCTGCGGTCTCCATGCCCTCCTCCGACTTTACAACGGCAGACCTTGAACATGCCCGGTTGATGAATGTCAGTTTTGAAAATGCCCGTTTCAGCGGCAGCAAGCTTGACGGTGCGCTCCTCACCAACTGTATGGCGGACCGTACTGACTTCAGCGGGGCAACCGGGGAGAATCTGGCAGCGCGGGAATCCTCTTTTCAACACGCGAATATGACCCGCTTTACCGCACGATGCGCCCATTTCCGGGATTGCAACCTCTCTTTTGCGAATTTACGCAATGCCTATCTCTACCGCGCCATGATTACCGGAGATCCGCCTAAATCGATGTCGATGATGCAGGCTGATCTCTCCGAGACAACTCTGGTCCAGTCCTATATTGCCGGAAATTTAAGTGGCGCCAATCTACGCGGCGCTTTGATGGTTTATGCTCGATTGAACCAGGCTGTGCTTACGGATGCGGATCTTACCGGCTCCTCACTGTTCGGTGCCAGTCTGGTGAAGACCATATTCGATGACGCCAAGCTCGATAGTGTGACCGGCCCTGTATACAGCGACCGTTGCAGTGGACTGCAACAGGCCTTGTCAGCCGCAAGCGGTGAAAGCAGCAGAAACCTGGCGGTCTTCGTCGAAAATCTCGAAGGGTTGTTGACGGATCAACAGCGAGGATCGACTTGATTGCTGAGACTCAACCCCAGCAGGTAGTGAATGTGCCTGTATCCGAGGTTGAACGGATCTGTCATCTGGCGCTTAGGCAATTTATCACACCCGCCACGGCGGTTGACGAAGCGGCTGCACAACTGCTGGATGCCGAACTCAGGGGGAAACACTCTCACGGTGTAGTGCGTATACCCTGGTTAAGAGAGAAGCTTGGCCGGTTTCAGCACCAACCCCCGGAAGCGGTACAGCTGCTACCCTGGCTGCTGCATCTCAGGTGTCAGCAGAGCTTAGGTTATTTGGCGGCGCGTGAAGGACAACGGCAATTGATGCGTATGCTGGACGAGCAGCCCTTTGCGGCCGTGGCCTGCATCGATGCCTTCCCCACCGGAGTAGTGGGTGACTATCTGAGGCCATTGGCTGAGGCAGGGTTTGTTGCCGTTGGTTTCGCCACCAGTCCGCCGCTGGTGTCGCTGCACAAAGATGGTCAGCCACTGCTTGGCACCAACCCCCTGGCCATTGCCTTCCCCACCTTTGAAGATAAACCGGCCTTTATCGCCGATGTCTCGCCGGCTCCGATAACATTTGGCCAGATACTGGCAATATTGTCCGGCTTTGAGGGTGATCTGAAGGATGTCATGCTGACGACTTCCAAGGGTGAGCCTGCCGCGGATCTCAAGCAGCTGTTCGATGAACATGGCAGATTCAACGGCAAAATCATCCAGACTCTCGACAGCGGCCTGCAACGACGACAATATGCCCTGACCCTGGCGATTGAGATGTTGACCACGCTGTTCACCGGTGAAACCGCCAAGGGCGGTCTGGTGCTACTGGCATGTGATCCCCAAAGGATACCGGGCATGCATGCCAACGCTGTCGGGGCGGTCATTGAACGCATCGCCAACCATCAGGAGTGGCAAAATATCCCCGGTGGTCATGGCGAGGCGAGAAAAAAGGCGCTGCTGAGTGAGGGTAGCGTGCCACTCCCTGAAACCCTTTGGCAACAGCTGCAATTCCTGGCGGACAAGGAAGTCGCGTCCCTCAAGCCAAGCGATTGACCCTTGAACACTACAGCGGCGATCACTCTGCTAGTTTTTCCGGTCGATATGGATGCAACGACACCGTTTCTTTCTGTCGGACATGCCTTGGGGGTCAGGCTCGTCGGCGCCACATCAGTTGAACATCAGATTGCCGATCCAAGACTGGATGAGCTGATCCATCTGCCCTATATTTCAGATCCGGATTTTTTCCAAGCCTTCGAGGCCTGCCTGGAGACACATGGCATTACCCATGTTCATACGTCCCATCCCGGGGTGTGGACAATACTTAAAGAGCTGCAGGAAAAACAGGCAGCCCAATCCCGCTTCCACCTCTGCCAACCCGCGCCCTACCAGGCGATCTGGCAGGATGCGGCTGCCGGTTACGCATGGGCCGATTCAGCCGTTGCCGATCCCTTTCCTCAACAGCTCAGCGACTCAAAAGGAAGTGTAAAGCCTGCGCTGAAACCTGGAGAGTATGCGGCTCTTCACAAGCAGTTCCTACATATACCTGGTCAATGCGACCTGGATAAACTCACCGCATTTGCGCAGCTCGCAAGGGTCCTGCCACAAGGGGACCTGGTCGAGATCGGTTCACTCGCCGGTCGCTCCGCGTTTGCCCTTGCCTGGCTGGCTGAGCGTTATGAGCTTGGAAACCTGATCAGTATCGATCCCTGGTCGAACCAGGCAATTGAGGCACAAGGCCGGCAGGCGGAGATTTTGAACAGGGATTTGGAAGCTATCGATTTCGAGCAGATATTTAGGGTCTATATCAGCAATATCTCACTGCTGACTAACGCAGGTTATATTCGCGACAGTTCGGCCAAGGCGATCGATCACTACAGACAGGCAGCCATGGAAGGTACGCTGATGAGTCCCCAACTCGGCACCATCGCTGTAACAGGAAAGATCTCACTGCTCCATATCGACGGCAACCACGATTACGACCATGTCCGTCAGGATATCGATGCCTGGACGCCTTATGTTATGCCCGGAGGCTGGCTGCTGCTGGATGACTATGTCTGGGTCTTCGGCGACGGTCCGAAGAAGGCTGGTGACGAACTCTTGCATAGCGATATGTTCGACCTCTCGTTCACCATGGGCGACACCCTCTATCTACGTAAACAGCAGGCCGGATTCTAGGGCCCCAAGTCGACTTCCTCTTCACTATGCTGACGAATCGCCTTGGCGGGGGAGCCCACTGCAACCATACGCTCGGGAATATCGCGTGTAACGGTTGAACCCGCACCGATGAGACTGCCGCGACCGATCCTTACCCGTTCAATAACCTGGCATCCAAGGCCCAAATAGGTTTCCTCGCCGCAGATCACATCGCCGGCGACCCGGCTTCCCGGACCCGCGAACACCGCACTGCCCAGGTGGGCGCCATGTCCGATCGTGACTTGCCAATCCAGGGCGACAAAATCATCAAGCCTTGCACCATGATTGACTGCATTCATACCCATCAGCAACACCCCGTTACCCAATATTGCATGAGGCGAGACATATGAGGACGGATTGACGATTGCCGGGCAGTCGGCCTGTTTCTTCATCAACAGTTCGCCATATCGCCGGCGCGCGACCGGACTACCGATACCGACCGCGAAAAGGTGCCCACTGATAAAGCTGATGTCATGCAGCAATTCGTCTCCACCCAATATCGGAAGCTGATTGATGTTCTCCCCTTTGCTGCGGGTACGGTCAATAAATCCGATGGCGCTGAAGCCGGCAAGTTGGGCCACCTCCTTAACACAGCAGGCATGCCCACCGCTACCGATGATCACCAGTGGCTTGTTGTTTATGATTTCGCTCATTGCTCATGCCTCGGCCTGCGATCTATCACCCGGCGCGCCTTGAATTGTGTAAGAGGAAAATAGCCCTGTTCCTTTGGCATGACAGTCACCCGCATGCCCAATCCACTCTGTAGCTTGTGTTCGGCTTTAGCCCTGAAAAGATCACTATCTACCGTCGTATCACACTCAGCCTCGATTCGGACCTGATCCAGTTCACCCTGGCGTTCAAGAATAATCCTGAACTCGGTTCCCATACCATCCAACCCTCGCAGCAGCTCTTCAACGTCGCCCGGATAGAACTTGACGCCACGCACGATGATCATATCGTCAAGACGCCCGATAATGCCGTGAGGCATGCGGGGATAGGTACGACCACAGGCACAGGGCTCATCGGTCATGAGGGTTTCATCACCGGGAAAATAGCGGATCATGGGTTGTGATTTGCGCCACAGATGGGTGTAGACAACGGCCCCTCTACGGTTATAGCCATAGGATTGATTCGGGTCTTGCGGGTTGACCACTTCGGTGTAATCCACATCCTGATAGACATGCATGCCGCTTCCGTGAGAGCACTCCATGTTGGAACAGGGATGAAGTTCCGCGACATTACCGAAATCGATGGCGCGTATGCCAAATCCCGACTCGAGTCGTTGCTTGACACTGGGAATGCTCGCTCCCGGTTCACCGCCGAAAAATCCCAGGCGCAACCGGCTCGATGCCAACTCTATTCCCATTCCGCGGGCAGTCTCCAGGATATGCAGACAAAACGAAGGCGTCCCACAAATCACGCTGGCGCCCACCTGTTGCAACATGGCTATCTGGCGTTCGGTGTTACCCCCCGCCATCGGCAGAACCTTGGCACCGATGCGTTCAGCCGCTCCAAGCAACCCCCAGCCACCGACATAGAGGCTGAGAGGAAATACGATCTGTACGATATCCGATGGCCTCAATCCGGCAGCCCAGCACTGCATCGCCTGGGCCTCGGATACATGTTCCCAATCCTCCCCGCTTATGGCAAACAGCGTAGGTTGTCCGGTGGTTCCCGAGGTGCCCTGAATCCGTTTGACCTGGGAAAAGTCAACGCCCAGATAGTTACCGAAGGGGGGGTGGTCGCGCTGCGACTGTCGCAGCATGGCCTTGGTGACAATGGGCACCTTGGTTGTGAAGTCGTTGAGATCTTTTATCGCTTCAGGGTGCACACCGTGGGCATCATAGAGTTGGCGGTAAAACGGAATCCGCTCGTAGACATAGTTCAGCTGATATTTGATGCGATCAAAGATCAAGGCCTGGCGTTGATCGGCGGGTAGTGTCTCCCGCTGCCTGTCCCAGAAAGTTTCGCTATCTTGTTGCATCGTAATTCGTCAATGCCTGAATCATGGTGCTAGTATACCAACAATGAATTGTTATATATGCACGGCCACGGCAGAGTACTACTTCAGTAAACAATTCGACCGCTTCGGTCTCGACATAGTGGACTATGAACGTTGTATGGCATGCGGTACCGTGTACGCTCAAACCCTGTTGGAACTTCCGGAGCATCAGTGGCAGTCTGTTTGTGAAAACTATCACAGCAGCTATCGTGGCAGTGGTGAGAATCCCGATGACCCCAACTGGCATGTCAGGCTTGAACAACAAGCCAAGGTCCTGTCGAAACTTGCCGACATCGGACTGCTGGCTACCGACAAGCCCTGGCTGGATTATGGTTGTGGTGAGGGTGAACTCGCCGGGATGTTGGATACGAGGATTGGGCAGATAGCCCGCTATGACCGTTACTGGAAAAAGGAAGGCTATCTGCAGGAGCCTGACCTGATCCCCGGCCATTTTGATATGGTGATTTCCACATCCACCCTGGAACATCTGCGCAGCCGATCCAATATGGATGCCTTGGCAAGACTCGTGACCGATGATGGTTGCCTGGGCTTGCATACCCTGGTCCGTGGTGAAATTCCACGCGATCCCGATTGGTTCTATCTACTGCCGGTACACACTATTTTTTACACCAACCGCGGAATGGCGCAGCTGTTCGATCAATGGGGATTCCGCTCCTCATTGTATGTTGTGGAAGCACGGTTATGGGTGTGGTTTCGCAAGCCGCTCAAACAGCTGCTGAAGGAAAAGCCTGAACTGGTTTCAATACCGGGTTGGCATGTAGCAGAGGGTTTTATGGCCTATTGGCCGTAGTGGTCATAATCAAACTATGAGAAACAGCCATGTCGCAAGAAATGGGCAATGAATCCAGAACTGATGCATTTCGCCGCAATCCCGAGTTAGAGAGCCTGATAGAACGTCTCAATAACATATTACTGAGATCTGCCGAGCAAGAACTTGCTCAATTCAAAGCCCCCGAACTGCCACTGGTATTGGTCGTGGGTGGTCCCCGTTCCGGCACGACACTGATGATGCAGTGGCTGGCGGCCAGCGGCTGTTTCGGATATCCATCCAACCTGATCGCCCGTTTCTATAAAGCGCCCTATATCGGTGCGCTTATCCATGAAATGCTGGTAAACCCGAAATATCATTATAAGCATGATTTCGAGGACATTCGAGCCTACACCATGCACAGCAGCTTCGTCTCTGATCTTGGCAAAACCGACGGTCTGGCCGCACCCAATGTATTCTGGTATTTCTGGCGACGTTTCTTCGATTTTGATGACTGCCCCTATCTCGATGAAACAAAACAGGAAGCGGCTGACACCCGTTATTTCGTCAAGGAACTGGCCGCTCTCGAGTCGGCCTTCGCGAAGCCATTTGCCATGAAGGGCATCATCGTCAATTGGAATCTTGACTTTATCAACCGGCTGTTCGGCAAAATCCTGTTTATACATGTTCGCCGTGAACCCGCCTATCAGATGCTCTCCATTCTGAAAGCACGTGAACGATTCAGGGGGGATCGTCGTTTATGGTGGGGATTCAAGCCGCCGGAATATAATGCCTTGGCCCTGAACACACCAGAGCACGAGGTCGCTGCGCAGATCCATTTCACACGTCAGGCCATTGCGAACAGTTTTGAAAAAATGCCGAGTGAGCGATGGCTGTCGATAGACTATGAGCGGTTTTGTGAAAACCCGGCAATGGTCTATGGTCTGATCCGTGATAGGTTGGCCCAACAGGATTACGCCCTACCTGAGCGCTATACGGGACAGGCTAATTTCAGTAACAGCAACAATGCCTGCACTACCGACGTAAAATCACTTGAGACGATATATTCCGAGATCGGCTAATCAACCAGCGGATTTCAAACTGATTACCCACAATACTCAGCCACCGATTAGTGATCGTGGACTTTATAAGCAAGCCGCAAATGCTTGCAAAATAGTTTTAAGTCCGCAAATGAACGCGAATAAACACAAATCCATCCTACAGCTCGTGCGACACGAGATTCGTGGGGACTATCTCACAATAATTATTGGTTTATCCCCCCAAAAAGGCGCATATTCGCGTCTATTTGCGACTTGCATTCACAGCATCCTCTGTAAGGGTGAATTAGGCTAAACACATAGCTGAGAATTGTGGGTAATCAAGAATATTTGGGCCTGTTAACATGATTATACACTGGTCAGGACTCTGATAATTGAGGCAACTGCATCCACCTTCTCATCATCCATTTCCGGTCCCGCCGGTAGCACGATTACCCGTTCTGAAACTCGTTCACTATTGACAAGAAAGCTGCCGGCTTTCGGATAGAGATCCGAATAGGGTTTTTTTCGATGACAACAGGGCCAAAAATAGCGTCTTGCCAATACGTTTTCGGCCTGAAGCGCATCGACAATCTGATCACGTGTTACTGGCGAGTTATCCGTCACTTCAACAACCACATATTGATAATTGTTGGATTCCTGTTCGTCATAGGCAAGCAGGTCTACTGTTGCAACATCAGCAAGTACTCTGCTATAGGCCTGATATACACTGCGATTATGATCGATGACCTTGTCTATGGATTGGATATTGGTCAACCCCATAGCCGCGGCTATTTCCGTCATTTTACCGTTGGTGCCAGGGTGAATGACATTGTCGACACCGGAAAAACCGAAATTACGCATCAGCCTCATGGTCTCGGCCAGTTCATCGTCATTGGTAAGAACGGCTCCACCTTCAAAGGTATGGAAAAATTTCGTGGCGTGAAAACTCAATACTTCACAACTGCCGAAGTTGCCGACTTTTGTCCCGGCATGGGTACACCCGAATGCATGTGCGGCATCGAACATCAACTTCAATTGATACTCATCTGCGATTGACTGCAGTGCCTCCACAGCGGCAATCCTTCCCCAGAGATGCACACCGATAATGCCGGTGGTGCGCGGGGTGATCATGCGCCGGACCGCTGCAGGATCGAGATTGTGTGTATGTGGATCGATATCGGCAAATATCGGTGTGATCGCCTGCCAATGGAGCGCATGGGCCGTGGCGATGAAGGTGTATGAGGGAACAATCACCTCTCCCTTCAACTGTAATGCACGGATTGCAATCTCCAGGGCGACCGTGCCGCTGCACATTGCCACACAGTGGGACACATCGTGATAATCGGCGATACGCCCTTCAAGCTCTCGAACCACGGGGCCGTTATTCGTCAGCCATTGACGGTCGAGTATCTCATTCGTGAAGCGTAAAAACAGTTCCCGATCGCCGATGCATGGACGGCCGACGTGGAGGGGTTCAGTAAATGCCGGCTCGGCGCCATTGATGGCCAAATCGTGGGTGGTGTTTAACTGTTTCATTCACTGTAGATTAACAAACAACCCTGAAGGAAAATATAATGCAACAGGGTTCCTACAATGTATAGTTAAAACCGACAGGATCACTTGCCGAACATTTCACCCAGATCGCGCACCATGTACCTGGCGGCGCGAAGCCAGGCCTTCTCATTGTCCCCCCTGAAATCGTAGGCCTTGCTGATCACCGTCTTTTTGCTCTCCACATCCTTGACCTCGATATGCATGGTCAGAATAAGCATGCTCATTTTATAAATCCAGCCGATCATCACCTTATCACCCTCAACCATTTCAGCCAGATCGTATTCGCAAAGATTACAGGTGTGTATATAGGTGCCCAAGCGGGCGGCATTGACCGCATCGTTGACTTGCTGCTGCGAGACCACATCGAATATACCCTCATTTTCGATTGTCTCGCCGATAAAACCGGTAATTTTTTCCAGCATCTTCTGGTGACGGGTACTACCCCCCGGAACCGGGGTATTGTCGACGATCTCGAAAGGCAGCACGACGAGCCTTTCACGCTGCGCCGCTTTGCTTGCAACAGGCGAAAGGATACAAGCGATCAAAGCCACGAAAGCCGCCAGTTGAACAATTTTCGGGCTCTCAATGCTGCCGGGATAACACTTTAATATATTCATCGGTTGCCTCCCTGTTGGTGCCAATCACGATGCGAAGATGGCCGGCGCTTGAAACTTCCAACTGGCCCCGAATCGCCACCTGTTCCCCCTGCACGGCCTGGCCCACATAGGTGGCGGTATAGCTGACAGCCTCCTTTATGGCGGGATGATCCAATATGTAACGAGCGGGGTATTCGAAGCTGTGACTGTCATCGACAACGTATACTTTCAGGTTGTGCGTGCCTTGCTTTCTGTAGCAGAGCAGGTCCTGCCATGGGTTGGGATTCAGGTATGTAATATCGAATTTTGTTCCTTCAATTGCTGCCTTATTATATTTTCTCTGTTCATGCCAGAGATATTCATCAAATGTGAGCGAACAGCCGCGCCGGTCATAGGCCTCTCGCCACAGGGTGCTATCCAGCGGCTGTAACTGTCGTTTTGCCAGCAGAGATTTTATGATCTCCCGGGCTTTACGGAACACCGTTTGCCGGTAGAAGAGCAGATCGATATCGGAAGTTCTTTTTTGCGCCCCAATCAGCAGAGAGCCGGTAACACCTATCCCCTCCGGATCCAGCCCGTTTACTTCAAACAGGGCCATCAGACGATGCAGCTTCTGCTCGATTTCATCGTGTGGGGTCTGCAGGCGCATTCTCCGTAATCTCTGTCGCGGTTGATGATGCACACAGACCAGGTCACGGTGAACCCCATGCAGGGTGACGTCTCTTGCCCTGGAATAGTGAATATAGTGTGGATAGTGATTTTTCAGCAACTCATCCCCCTCCCGGGTCGACAGCTTTTGATATCCACCCGGGATACGTCGATATCTCAGGGTTGCGAGCACTCTCTCTTCATCAAGATCCCCAGCCACCACGGCGAAGACCAGCCCCTCCGCCGTCTCGATAAAGTCCTTCGGCTGATAGCTGTTCAAGGCGTCTATCCCGCACCGCTCTTCAACCATCGACTCAACGCCGGCACCGTCCGCTCTCTTCGTGTGGCTGCTTGCGCGAGGGCATCATGTATCGCACGCAGCCGGTGTGGTGCAATACCGGCTGTGCGCTTGCGCCCTTCACATAGCGCGCCGCGAAAACCGAGATAGTCGGGCAATAGGCAATGCAGTTGGGGGATATCTTCCAATCGCAGGGATCCGGCGAGACCGCTTATCATGTCGAGTGCCCTGACCTCGCTCACGAACCGTTCGAGCCGGTTCAGATCCATGTGATCCAGCAATCCTCCCCCACCCTTCTCAGCCGTGTCGAGCATGACACCGCGAAAACCGGAGCCGGCAAACTCAGCCAGCCTCTCCAGCGGCGGTTCACGATCCGCGAAAAGGACAGCAACCACCTTATGCCTGTGGGTGAGTCTACTGATGGCCTGCAGGCATCGGGTCAGGTTTTCAGGGGAGAAAAAACCGACCTTGACATAGTCCACACCGCATTCGGCGGTCCGGCCGATTGCCTGAGCGAGTTGTTGCGGCTCGGCGGGCAGATCGCCGACAGTGGCACTGACCGGGCAACGGCCGCCACAGCTGGCCGCCAGGCTGCGAATCGACTCGATCGGAAGGGCACCCAATGCGCCGGTGTGGGGATTCTTCAGATCGATGATGTCCACCCCAGCTTGAATGGCTGATTCAAGTTCCCGCCAGTCGATTACACTGGCCAACATGCGCGTCATAACGCATCCTCCATTTGCCGCCGGAACTCGTCCACGCGTGCCATCAACCATGCCCAGGCTGCCTGCTCCCGTTCGCCAGCGGTCTTTTCAATGGCGATGCTGAGATAGGCGAGTTCGGCCTCGATCTTCTCCCACGGCAACCGTCCGAGGCGGCTGACCAGAATTGCCAGTTCCAGTACGGCCGCCTGGGCCCGATTGAATCCCTGAAACGGCCGGTGGCTGGTTTCGTGGAGCGGTTTGCAGATCAGGCGCGGGCGGATCTTATCCTCCTCCACCCTCAACAGAGCCACCTCGCAGTGAGCCAGGGCATCGACCAGTCGAGGCGCAGCCACCTTGTCCGCCTCGACCAGGGGCCAATCATAGCGTCCCGTGAGACAGCCGGCGAAGACCCTGACATCATCGCAATAATTGATGACGGCGCACTCCCCGGTGAGGATATTGTCGAGTGTTCGCGAGGGACGGAAGGGAGCGATCACGACCTCCCCTTCCCGCCAGACAACACCCATGGGCGCAATCTGATTTTCACCTTCCCGGCTGCGACTGGTAACGATAACTTCGTTGATCATGAGGTCTTCCCGACCTGGCTGGTTTTTTTCATGGTAGTACCCGGTTCCTGCTGGCGATTCATATCCTGCTCGACCTCTGCCAGTGCCGAACCCCAGCCTAACGGTTGATCCTGCACATAACGTTTGCCGAGTTGATGGCCGATCTGCGCCCGAGCCAGCTCGACACCCAGATAGAATGCATGCCCGCCATCTTCTTCGACCCCCAGCTGAGGATAGAAATCGAAAGGATCATCGTGGGTGATCAGGCCATCCCTGTTGTAGAGATGGATGCCTTCGTCGCTGACCTGGATGCGGAAATTAGGGTCGCGGATGTCAGCGGCCAGCTCACTGATCTGGGTGAAGGTATAGGGGTAAGGTTTTGTTTCGTGCAGACCTGTCAGGCGGTTGTCGACCTGTTTCGGCAGGCTGTTCCGTTGGCGCGCCCAGTACATGATACGTCGCGCCGCATCCGCTTCCCGCACCGCGCTGCGGCAGTGAGGGCTGACCTGCGTGGTAAGGATGTTGGTGATATGAAGCTCCGAGATGATACCCATCATCACTGCATTGATGCCGGTGGTATCGGCTTCGGTCAACTCTGTGATATTTCCCACTCCCATCATGATCTCCGTGTCCGGATGGTCGCTTCGTAGACGTTGATAGCGGACGATGGATTCGGTGAAACCGAAGTGGATGGGATCGAGAATGGGATCGGCGATGTAACCACGCCCTTCTGCATCGAGCCGCCGCATGGCACGCTGCAGGGAGTCGAGGTCACCCGGCTTGGCCGGAATCAGTACAGGCCTGGACGCCACCTTGTCGGCTATCCATAGATTGGTTTCATGCAGACTCAGCAGGAAGTCGGCGCCCGCTTCCCCGCCAATCAGCAGTTCTTCGCTCTGCATCGAATCGACACTGACCCGGTAGCCGGCAGCCTTGAGTGCCCGGACGCTGTCGGCAAGATGGGGAAAGGGTGTATCCGGCAGACAGCCGAGATCGATGACATCGGCCCCATCGGCGGCATACGCCGCAGCCTGCTGCAGGATTTCCTCGATGATGAGATTGGGGGCGTCGACAATTTCCGCGAAGATTCGCACATCGTAGTTATCGAGATCGGGTGGCTTGCCTTCGTAACCGAAAAAACGGGGCAGATCCATCAACTCCTCCGGACCCCGGTCTACAGGAATGCCGAAGTGATGGCTCAGTTCCTCCAGATCACCCCGACAGCGACCCGGCACCAGAATCCGCTGCGCATCGCCGACCTCAGTGAGGCGACGTTTAATCATATCGGCAGTCATCAGTGCCGCCACCTTGAGACCGAGGTTGTGCACCCGCCACTCGAATGCCTCTGAGGCCATCTCCCGCAGTACCCGGTGGAGCTGTTTTTCAGCCAGGGAGCCGGTCAGAAAAAGGATCTTTTCAACCACCGCGTTGCTCCCTCGACACGACCATCTCAATCTCCTCCCGAGTGGATCACACGTCGGCAGATACCCCACTGATGATCCGCCTCTTCCACAGCCACCTCGAGGGTCTTCACATGGGTCAAGGCAGCGCATGCTTCGAGTTTTGGCAGCAACGACTCCATGATGTACCAGGCAATCATTTCAGCTGTCGTGTTCGCCACAGGCAGTATCAGGCAGTTGCCGGCCGGCAGGGAAAACACCTTGTCATAACTCGAAACCTCTAGTTGACCGCCGCTCTTTTTGATTGCGACTTCATCGCTTTTGCCCGGTAAAAGAACCTTGTCATGAAGCCCTGAACAGATTTCAGCGGCAAGCCGGTTGAGTTGGACGAAATCGATCACGAATGCGTCTTCGTTATTGTCGCCATAGGCCTGGATGCGGAGATGAAAATTGTGTCCGTGAAGGTTTTCACAGCTATTGTCGAAAGTGATGAAATGGGCGGAGTTGAAATGTAACTCCCCCGGGTGAACGTTGACTGCGAATGTCTGAGCGTGATTGAGCAAAGGTTGGCTCCAAATATATTGTTAACCCGACACTTTTATAGTTACGGCGATAAGCCTTTTTACCAGTTCGAGAAGTAACATGGGTCAAGGTAAGCGTCAACCTGGCCATCAATAGCAATGCAAGATTGGATCCAACTAAATATAGCGGATCTGCATATAAGCATTCGAATTATCAGTTAATTCAGCAACAAAGCAGCGATACTTCAATAGAAAAATCGGGTAAACGGCCGATTTTGGCGGTTATGGTGAATTATAGCCACACTCAGTCGCGGCACGATCAGACTGGATTCGTATCTACGATAAGGGACGTTATGGCAAGGGGGCGCGGAAATCCGGGATATGGTTTAAGCGATGTATGACGGGAATGACACAGGCTGTGTCTCAAATATGCAAAGCCTGTGACCACTGAGCCCGATGGCAATCTGAGATCTGCATGGTTGTCTTTATTGATGGAGGCATGACAGCTCCCCTCCCTGCTCCTTGAGATGGGAATCCAGAGTGGCACTTTGCCCTACCCTACGAAACCGATTTGAGAGATTCTGTCATGCTGAGCGAAATACAGACGCCAGCAGAGCTCTAGCCCTTCTGTTGCGCGTCAGGTTCCTCGCAGCGTAGCATCGGCACGACGGATCCTACAGGATAGTAGGTGCCGTATTCGACCAGAAACTGACTCTGAATATTGTAGGCTTCACGTTCTGCGGCGATGCTTTGTTCACAATTTTCAAGTACTGCGCCCTGCCTGCCCTGAAGCCAGTGAACGAGTTCATGCAGAGCAACGGAGGTATGGAAGATATTGTTTTCCAGATCCATGCGATCATCGAGATAGACCACATCCCCGTCACCGGGATACCAGCCCAGCACCTTGCAGGAACGTCCGTTACAGGCACGTTCCTCCAACCAGCTATGGGTCACCATCCGCATTTCGGGACACTCATTGTCAACGCGATGGTAATCAGAAAGGGTAAACACCCAGGACAGCAGGACAGCGCATAATTCCATAACAACCCCCAGTCAATGAACTATGGGACGACCCTATTGAGAGGAGGATTCCGTGCCACATCTGCCAGGCCATCAGTAGTCTGATGTAATCTATAGCGGTAGATTGGTAGAGTACTTTAGAAAAAGCTTATGTACATATCTCATGAGTGATAGAAACATCAGATCTTACTAATATTCTGCATAACACATGCCAGCACTGCTTTGAAAAATGTTAATATCCATTATATTCAATTGGTTATAATAGTTTCCAAGAAATAACCGGACCTCAACGTCTGTTTAATTGCTTGTTTTAGTCAATAAATTGTCAGATTTTGCCCATACGGGATGTGTTCTTGCATCCAAATGGTGCACGAACTGCTAGCTTGTTCGAACGATCTGGCTTTGCTCAGGACAGAGACCTAAGCGTGGAAATAGGGATGCAAGGCAAAAGGTGGCATTACTCTTATGCAGTCGCTATTTTAATGGCGACATCTCCGTTACCGTGACACAACTCCCCGAAACGGGCGTAATCCGGCCGGGACAATACCCAGGCATGGAGAGCCCCCTGCCGTAGAAATGTATCGAATTGAGCATCGACGATGCCGGCTTCCGTTAGCTTCGCAAGCGGCAGGCTGGCCTCTTCGCGGGTTACCGACTTCACCAGCAGCAGGTTGTCGATATCAAGTACTCGACAAAGCCATGCGGAGAGTGAATCGGACGTCACTTCCCAACCGTGTTTGATTTCGGGATCGGCCATCACCATGGCGGTCGGCATCCAGACCGGTGTCTCGCCTCGCCGGAGCGCCTCTTCTATCTGGGATTGGTCTGCTGCGGCAACCAGTCCCGTCTGCAGACTGCAGAGCATTCGACCGAACTGCTCCATGGCAAGCAGTGCCATCAAGTGCGCGGTTGAGTCATCGATTTGCCAATGGCGTTGTGCCAGCCTGACCTGATCCGCGAAAGGTCCACCCCCGGGGACGATGACCAGCGATCCGGCTTTCGCCAAGACAGCCAGCCAATCTCTCAGATCGGCTGATTTGAACAGGCTGCCCCCCAGCTTGACTACCCACATCGTTCGCTATTCATCTTTTCCATGCGTTGCAGCAGATCCAGCAGCGCGGAGGCCTTGTGGTAAGTCTCCCGATACTCAGCCTCGGGATCGGAATCGGCGACGATGCCGCCCCCAGCCCATAGACGGGTGATTCCCTCAGAGTGGGCCATGGTCCGAATCGCAATATTGCAATCCATGTCGCCATTGAAACCGATGTAGCCAATCGAACCACAGTAGATGCCCCGCCGATGGGGCTCCAATTCCTCGATGATCTCCATCGCACGCAGTTTCGGTGCACCCGTAATCGAACCGCCGGGGAAGCAGGCGCGTAACAGGGAGAGCGCATCCTCACCCTCTGCCAGCCTGCCGACAACCTTACTGACGAGATGATGCACCCGGGCGAAGCTCTCCAGCTTGAACAGCTCCGGCACCTCAACACTGCCGATTGCACATACCTTGCCCAAATCATTGCGCAACAGATCGACGATCATGAGGTTCTCCGCCTGATCCTTGCTGCTGTTTTTCAGCATTTCCGCAAGCATCATATCCTCTATCGGATCCTCTCCCCTGGGCGCCGTTCCCTTAATGGGTTTGGTCACAACACGACCGTCACGAACCTCGAGGAAGCGCTCGGGCGATGTACTCAGTACCTGGCAGTGAGGCATATTCAAATAGGCGGCGAAGGGGGCGGCATTCAGCTGTCGCAATCCCTTGTAAGCCTGCCAGGGATCACCCTCGGCAGCGACTGAAAAACGTTGTGCGAAATTGACCTGGTAACAGTCGCCGTCCAGGATGTAGCGTTTGATTCTGGCGATGGAACCAAGGTATTCGTCCCGGGTCATGTTCGAGCAGACTTCACCGAGCACACGATAAGGTAGTGTCGTCCGGGTCTGAGTCGACCGCTCAGGAATCCGCTGCAACAATCTGCGATATCTTTCGAGACGGGCCGGATTCCGACCAACCAGGCGACTGCGTTGTTCCTGGTGATCGACCACCAGAGACCAGTCGTAAATACCGGCCGCCATCTCCGGCAGATTTTCTATATCCTCGGCAAGCGTCGGCAGCCGTTCGAGGCGGCGGCCCAGATCATAGCCAAAATAACCTATCGCCCCACCGCTGAAAGGCATGCCCTCAACACCTTCGACCGCAGGTCCAAGCGCTTCCCGCAGCAGGTGAAATGGATCTTCCCGAGAGCGCTCCATTGTGCCATCGATATGCTGAATCCGGGTCTCCTCTCCATGGGTGATCAGTACGCGAACGGGGTCTGCCGAAAGGATATCGTATCGACCTTGCATGCTATGGGGACTGCCACTGTCAAGAAAGACTGCCCAAGGTGAATGCGCCAGGGCCTCGAACAGCTGACTGCTATCCTCATGGTAGGGGAAATCCAGGGTAATGGGGTTCATGGGAGATGATCCTTGGCCAGACTGGCAACAGCCACCGCCGGGGCACACTCGGCCACCTTGGACTCCATCCGCTCGGCACAGGTGAACAACTCCTCGAAACCCACATAGGGTCTGTTCAATCGATGACAGATACGCTCGACCAGGAATCGTCCGACACCCGCACCCACAAGAGGGGCGGAGGCCGGGAGGCCGGGCCTGGAGAGTATCCTTTCACAGGCATCCACAAGCTGCCGCAGCTGCTGTTCAGCGATAAACCGGGATACCCCGCGCCAGCCCTCGAGGTCAGTGGCATCAATATCCAGTCCCAGCATGCGCGCCAATCTCCGAGCGCTGCCGGTGATGCTTTTCTCCCCGTTGTCCGCACTGGGCAACAGATCGGCGGTTTCAGGTAGATCACCGTTCAAACGATAGATATCCGCAGTGGTCGCAAAATGCTCTGCCATTAAATAAACCCACTCTCCTGCAAACGGGACTTTGCCTGTAATCGCCATCAAAGGTGTGCGCACCACACCCGTGTAGATCAGGGCCTGACTGACCAGCCGTTGATGGTCACTATAATCGCATGCCAGCACCTGCTTGTCAGCGAATGCTATCAGGTCGGTGGTAGTGCTTCCCACATCGACCAACAAACCCGCCTGCAGACGGCCGGCAACCCAGGATGCGCTAGCGAGCCAGTTGGCCGATGCCACTTGCGGTGAATGCCTGAGCGCATTTTCAGGATTCAAGAATCCGGCGGGTCCGGCATAGATTGCCAGGCTGGCATTTGAAAAATGGCGGCCCATCGTATCGATCAGTGTCTTTACACCGGTATCCCGGTCGGGAAAAAGATCGACCAGCTCACCCGTCATGGTGACCGCGTGTTTAAGGTCACTTTTATCGCCGATCCTCTCTACAACCGAATCGATACCTGAGTCCAGATACTGCACTCCCTGCCACAGCGGGCAGGGTATCTGTTCAACTCTCTCCACACATCCGCGGCTGTCGATGAGTGCCGCCTTTGTATGGGCGCCACCGAGGTCCCATCCCAATATTGCATCATGCCGCACCGGCATACTCCAGGTTCACATCCACCACCGATGCCTGCAGCATCTGATCAGGCAATGGAAGCTTGTCATTCAGCAGATCCAGCACCATTGAAGCTGGATTCATCCCGGTCGACTCTTTCAGTCCAACATATGATGTGGTGATTCTCGGGTTGACTTCCAACACCTGTAATTCCTTCTCTGTATCGATAATATCGACCCCTATGATACCCCACAGATCTGGCAGAGCGGCCACCACCTCTCGCCCAAGTCTGTGAAAGCTGGCCCGCTTATTCAAATGGCCATTCACAACACATCCGAGAAGTACGAATCTGTTGTCGGTTACGGCTATCCGCTGGTGATTAACACTCAATACGAAGGCCTCACCTTTGCGCGCCAATATATTGAGACTGGTTGGCGTACCGTGAACGAACGGCTGTATTACATACTCGCTGCCTGCCGGGAGAGACTCAAATTGCTGATAAAGATCATCTCTGTCCCGGCAGATTCTGGTACCGTGACAGCCGACTCCGTCATCCGGCTTTATGACCCAGCTGCCCGGATGATCGGGTATCCTGTCCTCGTACCTGTAGGTTGGTACTACAGAGATACCGCTTTCCATCAGGCAACTGGAAGTCATCAGCTTACTGGATGCGGTGTGTACGGCCTGCGGCGGACTGTTCAACAGCAGTTTCCCGTGGCTAATGACGGTTTCGCTGATATGTTCCAGTACATTTGAGAACTCTGGCGCGATGGGCCAAACCGCATCGGCGTTTTCCATGCATTCCTGCCAGGCCATGGCGAAATCTTCCAGATCGTGCAGCATATGGAACTCGATCGGCAGATCGGGCCTGCTCAGGCGGGCATCACGGGTGGTATGGATTTCGATACCGGTGATTTCCGCAAGGTCGGAAATCAATGCCCTGAGCATAATGTCCCCCTCCTCGGCAAGAGAAGGCGGCAAGGGGCTGTTCAGCATCCCTCCACCCGTAATATACTCGAATACAAAGACTCGCATGGTTATTTATCCGCGTTGATGAAGCTCATACCAGTCATAGATATGATGCATAACCGTGTCGTTGTTGCGAACAGCGGCAAGCGTCACGCTTACGCAGCAGCCGATACTCCCTTGTGTCGTTCCAGTCGACCGCAGGAGGTATTGTCGGCACTGTTGGATCTCTATCCATTCGATACCCTCTATATTGCTGACCTCGATGCCATCTGTGGCAGCGGCTCGAATCTCGAGTTGATCTACGCTCTCCACCTCAAGTATCCCGAGATAAACCTGTGGTTAGACAACGGGCTCACCGACCTGGGGCGGTTATGCGGCTTTGCCCGCCCGGTAATCGGTACGGAATCCATTGTCAGTTGCGAACAACTTGCTCATCTGGTTGCATCGCTTCCCTCTCCCGTACTCTCACTGGACTATCATGGCGACCACTTCAAGGGGCCGGCCGGTCTCGACCGGCATGTGGATTACTGGCCCGAAGATGTGATCGTCATGTCACTGTCTCGGGTAGGTACTTCGACCGGTCCCGACACCACCCGGCTACAACAATTCCTGAACCTGCAACCCCGGCTTCGCCTCTACGCAGCTGGAGGCATTCGGGATCAGCAGGATTTACAGCAGCTTCGTTCCATCGGTGCTGCCGGTGTGCTTTTATCAACCGCCCTCCACCAAGGGGCGATTGATCACGGGGTCATCGATCGCTTCATCAATGCCTAGATCCTGTTGACAGTCATCAGGACTAAGACTGCGATTTGGCAATTATCTCCAGGGTAGGCGTCTTTTCCCTGATCAGGTCACGTAACTGCGATGCCCCCAACTTCCCGTCGACGAAATGGGTCAACAGGGTGTCGCTGCCGGATTGCTGGAATGCCTCCAGAGGGGGACCGCTGTAGTTACACCAGGACTGAGTGGTTTCATATAACTGCAATTCAACCAACCCGGGAAGATATTCGATCAACTGCTCCCAGATAAAAACACACAGCATTTCGGTACTCGACCGCCATGCCAATTCCGATGTGGCGTAGTTCAGGTTATGATGGTCGAACCTGTCGATCACACGCCTGTTCGCCACCCGTTTCAGATATCCGTAATCCACCACGCAACCGGTCACCGGGTCGATACGGTCCCTGACTTTAACATGCAGCAGATAACGGCCACCATGCAGGTTGGAACACTTCGCCGGATGATCCGTAATGAAATGCGCGGCGTCGAATATCAGCTCTTTAGACACTGTCACCTCAGGGGTTTTCCGATCGAACCGTTCCATGGCGCACGGGATCTCCATCAGATCGTCTTTGATCAGTGCCAGCAGGTGTTGCGTATCGGACCGGGTCAAGGTACGTAGCAGCAGTCCGTCGGATTGATCTGCGGCATCAAGCTCCCTGAATTCGATACCGTGGCGGCAAGCCTCCGCCATTATCGTCTCCCCGGCCGCCCGCCCCGGGAGTTGCAGAAACAGGTATCCAGCCTGCAGTTCGCCGATATGGGCGACAAGCACAGCCAGACTCAATAAAAAATCGGGGGGTGGAACCGGAGAGAGATGCGCTTCCGCACTCAGTGCCAGATACGCCGCAGGGACCTTCAGGCGATTGACCGCTACCACCCGATGGGTCTCTTCCGCATATCGGTATTCCTGACGAAAGAGAAAACCATATTCGCTCAGCCATTGAAGATTCCATAGCAGCATATCGAGCCGCCTGATCTCCCCAGGCACAATGGTGAATGCCTCCTCTCTCTGGAGTAACCCGCCCCACTTGAGTCCTCTGTAGATGGCTCGTGCCTGTTCTGACGGATAGGCCTTGGGCCGCGGATAGTCCTCCGGGTTATCTGTCCTGTTTAACAATTCTTGATCGATCAGAAGATCCAGAGGCAGGTGGTGCCGGATGGCGTACTCCTGGAGCGTCAATGAACAGCAGCGAAGCAAATGGCTGTTGTCCAGATTGGCAACTGCACTGCCACATTCAAGACATTGCATATTCAGCCTCCACGATCGATTGATAACAAACCCACTGGAATCGTCAGCAGACGTTTGTTGTTCTTATCTGTCTGCTGTGTCGGCGGATAACCACCTAAACGCTTCCAGCCACCACCTGTTGCCCTTTCAGATGCCAGGGATGTCTTTCGAGTCAGCCGTCGACACTTCCCTGTGATGACGACATCATCAAGTAAGCGTCAGTCGTGTGCCGCAAAGGGATGAGATACCGATCCCTTCTGCGCGACAACATCACTGGCCTTGGGCTCGCCCGCAACGGCGCGTTTGATCGACTCCTTGGTCGCCTGGTAGTTGTAGTCCTGGATCTTGGCGTCGTCCTCAGCCTCCCAGTGGATGAATACGCCGACACAGACAAAGACATCGTCTGCCTCATCGGCGGGGATGGTGCCGTCTTCGACGCAATCGGCCACAGCCATGGCAACGCCGCGTTGCGCGGGACCGAACATCTGTACCGCTTGTTTGGCCCCTTTGATGGTTACCTTGTTAAACATCATGGTGCTGGGTTTACAGGCCAGGTTGGGCGCCACAACCGCCAGCAAGGCGGTAAACCCGTCCTTGTTGTTGACCAGACCGTTGCAGAAGGCTGTTTCTGCGGCGGAACCTCTTGGACCGATCAGGAGATCAATATGTGCAACTTCGTTGCCGTCTCCGACCAGCGATTCTCCGACCATCGTTCTATTGATAACTGGCATTTCAGTTTCTCCTTACTTGTTATTGAGAGTTAACTTCGTATCCCCACCTCTTCCGGGCGGGAATCGCGGACACGGGTAAATCCCGCATTCTGCTCAAACGCTGAGTGCATCGATTCCAGATATGAGATAAATAGTGTGGCGACCGTTAAGTCTGCCGAAGTGCCTGGATTGACACCTTCACGCTTGAATTCACTGTCTGCCTGAAGCAGACGTAATTGGTAGTGTTCCGGCATCTCAGCCTGGAACAATCCTTCGACCAGATCAGCCGCGTGCAGACTTGTCGCGACCGCCTTGTAGAGCCCTTGCTTGCGTTGAATATGGGTATCGGGAAAGTGCGCCAACAGACTGAGGAACAGACCCGTGACCGCCCACTCCTTGCTTTGCCAACGTGCCTCGTAACTGCGCAGCCGAGGCAGCGCAAAGTCGAATAGGTCTGCAAAGCCGGTGGCGTATTGGCGGGCAATCTGATCGCGATCCGCTGCATGGGACATCACTTCGATCAAACCTGCACTGGGCTTCCTGATAACATCATGCTTATCGGATTGGCCCAGTCCAGCCGGCGCTGCCAGTCGAATGGCACGGAACAGCCACTCCATCTGCTTTGCATCGACGTCGAACAGGACCTTGCCGAGTTTGTCACGCAATGCCCCAGGATGCTGGCTCCGGTCATATGCGGCCTGAATCAACGGAGCACACAGCATCAGAATACCGAGATTGGTATTGCAACCGACTGCCTCGCGGGTGGCCTCGACTGCTTTGTGGATCCTTTCTCCCAGTCCCAGCTCCAGTGTTGTCAGAGGTTCGGCACTGACATTGGCGCTGGTGATGAAATCCTCCAGGGTCATACCGTGACCATCAGAAAAACGATGCACATTACCCGGTTTCAACGCGTCCAGCTCACTCAGGCAGGCATGACGATATGCTGCGGAGATCTGCCCCCTGACATTGTGCTGTGACGGCAATCCGGTCATCAGATCACCTCCGTCAGTGGGTCGCCGCGGCAACAGGAGAGAAAATCATCCACCAGCAGTTGCGTGACATCCATCTGACAGGCCTGTTGCAGGCCTTTCCATGCCGGGATGCTGTTGACTTCGATGACATAGGCCCGATCCTTGTCGTCGCGCAGGATATCGACACCCGCATAACTCATCGACAATGCACCGGAGGCGGCTTCCGCCAGCTCTTTCAACTCCTGGTCGAGCACTGCCGGATGGCAGCGGGCACCCTGTGCCACATTGCTGATCCAACCCTCACCATGACGCAGCATGGCGGCGACCGCCTGGCCATTGATGACGAACACCCGCCAATCATGGGCATCCTCATTGCCGGTGTGAATGAACCTTTGCAGATAGAAGACACCGTTATAACGTGCCGGCTCAGGGAGAGTGTCGCCTTGACGGATACGCACCAAACCGTCACCTTGAGAGCCGAACAGGGGTTTCAGTACCAGTTCGTGGCCAGCCTTGAACTCATGCTTCACGATCCTCGACAGGTCGCGCTCCTCACCAACCACCCAGGTGGGAGGTGTTGGGATACCGGCGGTGTGCAGCAGGAAACTGGTCATCCCCTTATCAACGCTACGCTCAATGGCGCGACCGTCGTTGTAGACGCAGACACCGAGATGCGTGAGTGCGTGCAGAATATCGAGATAGAGTACGACCTGTTCGAGCGTACCACCAGGCACGCCTCGCACGAACACCCCGTCCGGCCTTGTTTCAAAGCCTGGAATCACCAGGTGCTCTCCTGCTCCGCTTAGATCGAATCCACACTGCTGCAGAGAGACGAACTCGCAGCTGCAACCCTGCGTTTCAAACGCCTCTCGCAGACGTGCACCGTGCCAGCCTGGATCGTCGGTAAAGATGGCGATACGCCTGTTCATGGTTCAATACCGAAGGAAGCCGCCATCAGCGCGGTGTCCAGAGCACCCGCCGCATAGCTGTTACCGCTATCGAGTGCGCTGACCATCACCCGTGCCGGACTGAACAGCATGGGATCGATCTTGAAAAAGTCGTACCCGTAGGCCTTGAAAACCTCGCCGAAGGGACGCCCATAGTCCCGGGAAGCGCTGCTCGGCAGATCAATCGCAAGTTTCTGTGCCTGCGCATCCTCTCCACGGACGAAGAGCTGCACCAAACCGGCAAACAGAATGGCGTCGTTGGTGCGGCCCATGGCAGTGAGGAAATCGGGTGCCGGCGGCGGCAATGGCGCACTGCCCATGCCATCCTCTATCGCATGCAGATCAAAGCCCAGCTCGTGGGATTTGTGCATCGCCACCTCCAGTACCCGTGCGACGATTTGCACCGTACCGGCAAGGCTGCTGGTGGGCGTCAGGATAAGGGTCAACGCATCCGCATCGATACCGCAATCCCGGGCGATCTTCTCACACAGGGGTAGTGGGGGTAACCGGTCCACCTCGAGCACCAGGCAGGTCCGGTCTGCCTGATCCCGATAGTCCAGCTCATTGAACAGGGGCTCTTTAAGGGAGAGTGCCCTGCCGGGTCCCGAACCCAGGGCATTGAAGCCTTTTTTATCCGTTTCCTTGTGCGACAGACTCCAACCCGCATATTGGCTGCCCAGGCAGGCAAGCACAGGATCGGCGGCATGCACGTGTACCGAAAGCGGCCAACCCGCCACCGGACCGCTACCACTGAGGCTGACATTGCCAAGTCCGCCAAGACAGATTTCAGCGATGCGCCGTCCGGCCTCCAGAGAACCCTTGACATGGATCCCCGCATCCACCAGCAGACAACCGTTCTCAAGCCGCTCGATTCCGAGGCACAGAATTTCCGCATCAGCCACCAGCGATTCCACCAGCGGCGCAGTCAATGCATTGATGCTTGGGCGACTCATACGGCCACCCTGCATGGTTGCGATGGGTATATGGATAGGCCAAGCAGCCGAAACACCTCATCACGGTGTATATGTAACTCCGCTTCAACCTCTGTGGCGTTGGCGCCCTTGGCGTGCAGACTGCACAATGGCTGCCCTTCGACTATCCTGCTACCTGCCGGCGGTCGATCGCTGATCCATTGCGGCCAGGACATCTTATTGGGAATCTCAACATTTCGTGGCGCATAGATAATCTGATGCCCATGCATCACAGCCAGGGCGTTGTTCGGAACCTCCGGCAGTTCTCCGCAACAGGCCGCTATATGGTGCTTGATCCAACCGTCCGGCAGCAGATGTTCATAGAGGTCCAGGGTGGCCGTAGGCCTTGGATTGAGATCGATTACAAAGATACCGGCATCATCGTGCACGAAGTCCAGGCTGTTTATTCCCCGCAGGCCAAGTTCGGATACCAGCTTAAAGACAGCCAGTTCAACCTGGGAACGCACCACATCGCACAGGTAGACCTGGCCGATGGCGCCACTATAGAGAAAGGGTGCCGGTGCACCGGATCCCGCTATCCCAAGCATGTTGTATCCAACGGTGTGATGTCTTTTACCATCTGCGATAAACAACACGGACATTACCTGGCCCGGGATGAATCTCTGGTAGTAGCAGGCGGAGTCTGTCGCGGTATATTCCGGAGAGTAATAGGCCACACCCTGACCGCCGCAGCTGGCGGCCCTTTTGATCAACCAGCTGCTCTCTGTGGCGGAGTAAGGTAAAGTGAGGCTTACCTCCGGATAGGCTATCTGTAGGCGGTCAAGCAATGAAAAAAAACGCTGGGGTCTGCGCAATAAATCGAGTACCGAAGGATCATTGCCGAATAAACGGCAAAATTCAGACAGGCATCTCAGCAGAGATGCTGATTCCTCCAAGCCTGCCCCGTAAACCACTCCGCAGGGTTTGTCGGGAAACAGGGATGCGATCTCTTTGACAAATATTTCCGCATCGAGGTTTGAGAATCCCTGGGTGACTGGCCAACAATCGGCGACGGCCAGGGTGTCTTGATCGCAAAATCCATCGATAAGTGTTACCCGGTAACCACCGCGATGAGCCGACTCGGCTATCGCCCTGCCGCTGTTCGCCAAAACCAACAGAGAGGTGGATTTAGCCGACATACTCGCGTGCCACCTCAAATGCGTTGTTGAAATCGAGAAATTCCGCTTCACCGGTTTCATACATACGCTTTAACAGCAGATGCTGGGTCTGGTACTTTACGTTACCTACCGCCAACGCACCGATACCGACTGCATTTGTGGGTGATTCGTTGATGGTCACCCCATCATCCATGACAGCAACGCCTTCTATCCCCTCCGGCGGCACCGCATTGACATCACAGGCCACTTTCAGCCGTTCAGCCTTCATGAGTTGGCTGCTGTTCAGCACTTGCACCCCCTCCGTGGCAGCATTGAATACCACATCGGCCTCGCTTACCAGTTCAACGATCGATGCATCGTTACTGCCGTCGGCACCCGATAGGGCCGATCCATAACGCTGGTTACAGAGATCCGCCACGGTCTCAGCCTTGGCCAATGAATGGTGGCTGACGATGATGGCTTCGGCGCCTGCGTTGGAGGCCAACATCGCCGCTGTTGAACCGACCGGCCCGGTGCCGCCGAACACTACGATCCGTTTATCTTGCAATCCCCCTGCCCGGCTCTTTTTCAGTTCGCGTTCAACGCAGGCAACCATACCTGCAGCGGTAGTGAAGGCGCCGCTGGGATCGGCGAACAGTGAGACCTCGAACGGCGGCACCATCGACTTTTTTGCCGCCTGCATCATCTCCATGGCAAGATGAGTATCCCGTCCACCGACGAAGATGCCGGTCCTTTTGACTCCCTTTGGACCACGGGAGAAAATCGCATCCTGCACCAGCTCACGCACCTCATCCAGGGTAACATCGGTATAGGGCGTGCATGCGGACCAGCCCGCATCGTATGCCATATTCACATCGAATGGGCTGTGGTTCTTGGTTGCAGTCAGCATGTGCAGCAAAAAGGGTTTTTCCATCAACTAAACTCGCTTTTCTTGTCTTAATCTTGTTGGTTGTTGTAACAGATTCACCTCCGCACCCTGGTTGCGCGCGGCCACCAATTGACAACGGAACGATGAGAATTTTCCAAAGTGACGCTTTAGTTCGCGCTCAAGCCTTTCGGCCCGGGACGCATCTTCCAGAAGGATGAAACCAGTTGGTCCCCACGAACTCTGACCAACACCGATATAGCCTTTCTCGATAGCCCACTCCAGGGCGGCGGAAATGATCGGGCTGGTGAATCGTCCGCCCTGGGCGGGAGCAAAATGGTCACCTACCACCTGTTGAATCTTACCGATGGCTTTCGTGACCGGTGCCAGATGCCCTTCGAGAACACCCGGCAGTACCTGCATCAGGACCAGCCGACAGAGATATGCAGCAGCCTGTTCCGGGAACTCGGGTAGTTCAGAGAATGCCGTCACCTCTTGCGTGCCATGTAAACCCTGACCACGTGTATCCAAAAGCAGCAGTACCCGCCACTTCTCGGGAAATGCCAGTCTGACTGCGACCGGGGGTACCTCCTTCTCCTCACTGCGACCGCAATCGAGAATGAAACCACCCTGCTCGAAGGCGCCGATGCCGATGCCGGAACGGGCACCTCGGTTTAGTGTTCTCGCAATTGAAACGCAGTCACCCTCGCCTCTATAGAGTCGTTCAATCGCGGTACCCACTGCGAGTGCCATTTGAGTTCCCGAACCCAATCCCACATGATCGGGTATCGTTTGCAGCAGATTGAGTTCGACCCCCCCTTCTATGCCTTTAGCCTCAATGTATGACTTGGCATATTCAAGTGCCCGTTCAGCACCCGGGCCTCTGGCTGTGATCTCATTGCATCTCTCAGCGCGCAGCCGCGTCGCCAGGGTGTCGATGGTCAGACCTATGCTGCCGAAACGTCTACCCAGACCACCGTGCAAATCGAGGAAACCCAAATGCAGCCTTGCAGGTGCATTGACTTCAACACTGAATCCCGCAGTGACAGGCTTTGAAGGGTTTGTCATCAGTTTGTCTATATGGTTTTGCATTATCACTATCCCACTGCAATTTGCATGCCTGCCATCCAAGTCCCGAGTGTTGCGGTCCAACCACAAATCCGCCTGCCCGACAACACTCAGCGCGTTACGCTGTAAGTCAATAGACAATCATGCGTTCTTAGAAGTAAACCTTGTCAAAGGCAAGGCTTTTTAAGGGAAATCTATGCCGGCTTTTTTTACATCCGACTCACTGCAATGTTCAGTTCTATCTTAGACGTTAAATGCGCCTGAGTTGGACCAATGTGTCACCTGCCCTGCCCCAGCAGTTAACAGTTGATCCGAGTCACCGATCGAATGGTTGAATTCGATTTCGCCAAGGAAGCAACCTGATGTCATATGGTTATGCTTCCAACTATTCCAGAGATTGAGTTATTTATAGATCCATATTTTTGCCCGGATCTGGTGTAACCTAATACCAACCATGATCAAAGATAATGACGATTGACATAGGCAAATAAAATCAGACATTGTTCAGTGGCACGTTTTCTGCACCAACTCGTGAATCGATACATCCGAGCATCACTCACAAGCAGGGTTATCAACGCAGCATGTGGAATAATGAAATCGAACAGATGATGGACGCGGTAACCTGTCCCTGTTGTGGATTGAGTTGCGATGACCTGAAAATTGAGCTGCGCAGTGGACGCCTGCAATCAATGCAGAACGGATGTGATCTGGCGCGTGCCTTCTACGACAGCGCCTTCAATCATGCCGGCCAGGATCCCATCATCGACGGCAGGGCGACCACCTTGGAAGAGGCCCTGGACTACGGCACTGAGTTATTGCGGCAGGCCCGATCTCCGCTCTTCGCCGGACTGGCGACAGACGTCAATGGCATGCGTGGCATCCTTGCATTGGCTGACCGGTGTGGCGCCACCCTGGATCACCTCAACGGCGATGCCATGTTTCGCAATCTACGTGTCGTACAGGATAACGGTTGGTTCACCACCACATTCACCGAGGTGCGCAATCGGGCCGACCTGATCGTGTTGGTAGGCAACCAATGCATCAGCCGCTTTCCACGACTTGTAGAACGGGTGCTGCATCCCGAAGAGAGTCTCTTCGTTGAAACCAATGAACGAAGGGTTGTATTGCTCGGCCCCTGGCAACAGGACGACATACCGAAAGAGTTGGCGCAGTTGAAGCCGAAGGTGATAACAACGGATATCGAGTCATTATCAGATATTGTGGGACTGGTACGCGGCCTCATCGCCGACAGACCGGTCGATCCAGACCGGCTTGGAAATGATCTGGGAGATTCTCTGACCGCACTTGCGAAACAACTCAAAGCTGCAAAATACAGTGTTATCTCATGGAGCGCTGCGGAACTCGCCATGGCCCATGCTGAACTGGTTGTACAGAGCCTGGTGGACCTGGTTAAAGCACTCAATGCCAAGACACGCAGTGCCGCTCTCCCGCTAGCCGGAACACAGGCGGATATCACCGCAAACCAGGTCTGTACCTGGCAGCTTGGATACCCGTTACGCACCCGGCTGCAACGCGGTTATCCTGAGCATGATCCATCGCTCTGCCGCTGGCAGGATCTGCTCACGCGCGGCGAGAGCGATCTGTTGTTGTGGGTCTCATCGTTCTCACCACTAGCCTTGCCTCCACCAACCAAGACTCCGACCATCGTGCTTGGCCATGCCGGCATGGTGTTTGAACAACAACCATCGCTCTACATCCCCGTGGGTGTGCCGGGTATCGACCACCGGGGACATTGGTACCGCAGTGATGGTGTCTGCTCACTACCCCTCGGCAAGCTGAGAGATATCGGTCTGCCTCCGGTCAGTCTTATCGTGAACAAGTTGAACGAACGGCTGCTGCCCTTGGCAGGCGAGCCTGAAAGTGCTCCCGCATGCTGATTAAACTCACGGGCGGCAAACTCTACGACCCGGCCAATGGCATCAACGGTGATACCAGAGACATCTATATCCGGGACGGTAAGATAGTCGATCCGCCGGCCGACAGCGAAACCATCCATCGAACTTATTCATTGGATGGCAAAATCGTCATGGCCGGTGCCATTGACATGCATACCCATATAGGCGGCGGCAAGGTCAATATCGCGCGCACCATGCTGCCGGAGGATCAACGTGGAAGCGCCAGGCCTAAGACCGACCTGACCCGCTCGGGCGGCGGACATGCCATCCCCTCCACGTTGGCAGCGGGATACCGTTACGCGGAGATGGGTTACACAAGTTGTTTCGAACCAGCCGTACTACCGGCCAATGCCCGTCAGGCCCATATGGAGATGGCGGATACCCCGATGATCGATACCGGCGGCTATGCCATGCTGGGCAATGATGATCTGTTACTGCAGCTGATATCCGAAGGGGCCGAGCAGCAAACCCTCAATGACTACGTGGCCTGGACCCTGCACGCAGCTCAGTGTATCGGTATCAAGGTGGTCAATCCCGGCGGCATCAATGCCTTTAAGTTCAATCAACGGGTACTGGATGTGGACGATTCCCATCCCCACTACCGGATTACTCCACGCGATATTGTGCGCACACTGAGCCGTGCCCTGAGCGAACTGGGGGTGCCCCATCCGCTACATGTCCACGCTAGTAATCTGGGTGTGCCGGGTAACTATCTCTCAACCCTGGCCACCATGGAGGCAGCTGAAGGATTCCCTATCCACCTCACCCATATCCAGTTCCATAGTTATGGTACCGAGGGTGACAATAAATTCTCCTCCTGCGCGGCGGAAATTGCCGAGGCCGTCAACAACCAATCCAATATCTCTATCGATGTTGGCCAGGTGATGTTCGGTCAGACGGTCACCATATCGGGTGACACCATGGCCCAGCATGCCAACCGCAGCCATGCCCACCCCAATAAGTGGACCTGTATGGATATCGAATGCGATGCGGGATGTGGTGTGGTGCCCTTTCGCTATCGAGACAAGAACTTCGTCAACGCCCTGCAGTGGGCGATAGGCCTCGAACTGTTTCTGATGGTGGATGATCCCTGGCGCATCTTTCTCACCACCGACCACCCCAACGGCGCCCCCTTCACCAGCTACCCCCACCTGATCCGGCTGTTGATGGACAGAGGCTTTCGCAATGATCTGATGGGACAGATTCATCCCGGGGCAGCGGCGGCCACTCACCTGGGCAGTCTGGAACGGGAGTATTCACTCTACGAAATCGCCATCATGACCCGGGCCGCGCCGGCAAGGATTCTGGGGTTGTCAGACCGTGGACACTTGGCACCGGGTGCCTTGGCGGATATCGCAGTCTATCATCAGCACGAGGATCCGGAGCGGATGTTCGAGCGACCGATGCTGGTTTTCAAACAGGGTCAGGTGGTTGTTGAGGAGGGGCGGATCACCCGGCCTGTCAAAGGTGCTACCCAAGTCGTAAGGCCAGAGTACGACAAGCGTATCGAGAAACTGATAGAACGCAGGTTCGAACGTTATCACAGCATCGGTCTGCACAACTTCGTCATCTCCGACGACGAGATGGCCGAGGGAATTGGCAGTCAGGTCAATATCCATTCCTGTATGGCAAGCCGCGCATGATCATCAACGGCACAGTGATCGAGGACACCTTTGCCGAGGCCTTCGGCATGAGCGCTACCCGCGTCATCATCACAGCCATCAACCACCACTGGGCGCGTATCGCCGGCGAAACCATGACCGGATTCGCCACATCGGTGATCGGTTGCGGTGTAGAGGCGGGTATCGAAGCGGAGATCGCCCCTGACAAGACCCCCGATGGACGTCCCGGTGTGAGTGTGCTGCTTTTCGGCATGTCCGGCAAGGCACTGGCGAAGCAGCTGGAGACCCGTGTGGGCCAGTGTGTGTTGACCTGTCCCACCACCGCCCTGTTTGCCGGCATCGACGGTGAGAAGCGGATGCCACTGGGTAAGAATCTGCGCTTTTTCGGTGACGGCCACCAGATCTCCAAACAGATCGACGGCACACGCTATTGGCGCATACCGGTGATGGATGGCGAGTTCCTGTGCGAGGAGACCGTTGCCCGGATACCCGCTGTCGGCGGCGGCAACTTCCTGGTGCTCGCCGAGACACAACAGCAGGCACTCAGCGCCTGTGAAAGAGCGATCGAGGCAATGCGCAAGCTGCCGAACGTGATCATGCCCTTTCCCGGAGGCATCGTTCGTTCCGGCTCCAAGGTGGGATCCAAATACAAGGCCCTGATGGCCTCCACCAACGACGCCTACTGTCCCACACTCAGGGGATTGGTCGACACCAGGCTCGGTCCGGAGATCGGATCGGTAATGGAGATCGTCATCAACGGTCTGAGTGATGCCGATGTCAACCTCGCTACCCGGACCGGTATCTCGGCAGTATGCGAACTGGGCGCCGCGGCCGGAATCCGCCGTATCTCAGCCGGCAACTATGGCGGCAAGTTGGGTCAGTACCATTTCCGCTTGCGTGAGGTGATGGCATGAGTGCCCTGACCCTTAAGCTGAAGCACAGCCTCCCGCAGCGCCTGGACATGAGTCCCTTCATCCCCGCACATCTGGCCGGCAAACAAGTGGGTGAGATAGCAAGAATTCCCCTATGGCTGGGAAACCGGCGGGTCGATGCCGGAGAGCTGTTCGCCATCGACGGCGAGGTAACTGACCAGATCGTTATCCAGTCGGAGAGCGACCGGCTCGATGGGATCGGCGCAGGCATGACCGGCGGGAAGATCATGATCGAGGGCAAGGCCGGCGCCTATCTTGGATGCGGTATGCAAAACGGCACCATTCTGGTGAGTGGCAATGTGGGCGTGGCTGCAGGCTGTGCCATGCAGGGTGGTCACCTGGAAATCGCCGGCAACGCGGGAGATTTCCTGGGTGGCGCCATCACAGGCGAGCGCCAGGGCATGCGCGGCGGCATCATCATTCTAAAAGGAGATGCGGGAGACAGGGCCGGCGATCTTATGCGCCGTGGGACCATCCTGATCGGAGGTGACTGTGGCGATTATTGTGTATCGCGCATGGTTGCGGGAACCATGGTGGTAATGGGTCAGTGCGGCAAGCAGGCCGGAATGGCTATGCGCCGCGGTACTTTGATTTTGACAAGACAACCCGCTTCGATGCCGGCCACCTTCAACGATAACGGTCGACACCATCTTAATTTCCTGACACTGCTCATCCAAAGCTTCAAAGATCAACCACCCTTTTCAAGTCTGGCGGAACGGGGTAACCAGGTCCATCGTTGGCTTGGCGATCTAAGCTGCGGTGGTCAGGGAGAGATACTGATCTGTTATTAAGGATCTTTAGAAAAATTTGTCGGTGGCTTTGAATGATAAATGCCACTGACCTATTCAAAGACAGGCACAATATTGGAATCATCAGTAATATCTTTTTTGGGGGTCAGTTCTGACTATCTGACGCTGCCTTATTAACGGACGAGCTAATAGCCTATGATCACGTCATTCCGTATATGGTCTCCTCCCGTTTTGCAAGACAGGGTAAGGTCGTTGACAGGGACAGGGTTGCTTCCGTATATCCGGCCTATTGACGAAGGTATCACTTCCCTTCTGGCCCCGATGAAGTGCGCGCGTATTGTCCTCTTCGGCGTAACGGCCTTTCCGGCCACCGGAATGATCAGGTTTTCAATACGCTGGTCTCACCTGTTATGTCATCGTCCACTACCATGTCATCGCAATTCCGGACAGG
>QBVD01000017.1 GCA_003058525.1 gamma proteobacterium symbiont of Ctena orbiculata
GACGGATTTACCGAGGAGGTTTCCGATCCCACAGCCGACGGTGGTGGTTGGGCGACCCGTGTGGAGGATACCGATCAACGTTGGCTGACCCTCAACCTGGGCGGCAAGGTCTCCTACACGCATAGCGCTGACTGGGGCGTCCTTATCCCTTATGCAAGGCTCGATTGGCTGCATGAGTTCGAGGATGATTCTCAGGTCATCACGGCGCATTTTATCGAGGATCCGGCCGGCATGGGGATCGAAATTCAGACCGATGATCCCGACCGGGATTACCTGCGCCTGCGCTTTGGCACATCGGCCCAATTCCAGAACGGTGTGGTCGGCTTCATCGACTTCGGCACCATCCTTGCCCATAGTGAGTGGAGTGCCCATACCATCAGTGCGGGACTGCGCATGGAGTTTTAGCCGCCAAGGCGTTCTAGAAAACGATTCACCCAATCCATGGCAGGTGCAGGGGCCGGTTGTCCGGTTTTGATCGACTCTGCACTTGCCAATAGTTGGATCAAGGGCATGAAACCGGTATCGCTGTTTGAATCCCGGCTGCTCAGGTTATAGAGAATCGAAGAGACTCTTTTTGGCAGGACCACGTTTTCCACCACCGCCGGATCGGGCTTGGCGCAATAGGCAGGATCGGAGACTACCAGAAATTCCCGGCAGCTCAACGGTCGATGTGGATGTATCGAACAGGATTGATCCTGCAAGAAAGGGCATGGCAGGTTGAGATCGAAATAAGCCAGGCCAATGGCCTTGATTCGTTCCTTGTCATGATCAAGCGCAGCCATCTCCAGCTTATCGAATAACCCGTGGCCCGTTTCCTCCAGTGCGGCCATGTTCTTCGCAAACCTCGATCTCACTTCTGAACGTCTTGCCTCAGGCAATGATTCTATGAGGTTTAACAGAGCTGCACCTTCTGCTTTACTGATGGGTACCAGTTGAGAGCAACAGGCACCACATCCACTATGACAGGAGATCCGCTTACCGCTCTCAATCACCTCGGCAATCGCGATTTCAACCACTTTATCAGTAATATTCTGGAAGAATGGGAGTAACTCATGCAACTCAATCGCTTCATTGGTAAACTGGGCAGAAAAGTGAATGCTGCGGTTGCCAATGCGGATTTCAGCATTTACTGTCTCTGCTTGTGGGTTGACGTCCGTCAAAATCCAGGCTCTTTAGTTAAATAGCATTAGGGATTGTAACGATGGCAAATAATGACATGCTTATCAAGCTGTTCAATATGGATATCGATTGGAGTTTCATCTCACAGCAGGCAGAACGACAGGTGAATATTCGCAAACCGATTGGTCCCGACCAATGTGCGGTCCTTTCCTGGGCTGAAAGGCACTTTCCACAAACCTGGCTAGGGGAGTTTCAGCGGGCACTGAATAACACACCATGTTCATGTTTTATCGCACAACGTGAGTCATCTCTGCTTGGGATTGCCTGTTACGATGCTACCGCACTCGGTTTTTTTGGTCCCTTAGGTGTTGTTGAGTCAGCATGCGGCAATGGTATCGGCAGTTCACTGACCAAAGCATGCCTGTTGGATATGCGACTGAAAGGCTATGGCTATGCAGTAGTAGGCATGGCGGACGCATCTGATTTCTACCGCAAGATCGCTAATGCGGTTGAGATCCCCGACTCCAGCCCGGGTATCTATCAATCCACACTAGCACTGAAAGCCCCCCCTGATTAACAACCTGTTAACCCTATCATTGCATGAATTCACCAGGAAAAGGGATCGTATCGGTAAAAATAAAGAACGGACTTCACTACACTGATAACTTCATCGTGTACCAACAATTGTTTTATCGATGATCGTGCTGGAGCGTTTGGAGTTGTTGATTAGTGCTACTTTGCCACTATAGAAAAATAAACAGCAGTAGCGCCACAACTATAAAGAACCCTGCTACTCGTGCTTTTGCCTTAAAGAGAGGCATGTTATTTTTCTTGTCCGTATGCTGGTACACTTTCCATGCCGTCACACCATGATATACACCAATAGCCAAAAACAGCAGTGTTATCCATGTTTGGATTGATATTGTGCTCATTTCAGTAAACTTATTTTTCCTGAATTTTGACGGGCATGTATCGTTGCTTGGACTATCTCTTCAATCTTTCACAACAGATTGTCTCATTCTATCTCGTACCATATGCTCAAGTGATGGGTAATAGACTTTCCCCAACTCACGCGCACGCCACCAGCCTTTTGATTTTCTTCCGATCAGTATCTGAGGTATCTCTAGAATATTTTTGTTTAGTGGTATAAAGGTACGCCAAGTCATTGTGAACAGGCCCTGGTCAGGTTCCAGAACGATAGTGTCTATTACCGCCTTTTTTTCAATGCTCTTCCCCATTTGATAAAAGAAAACAACAGGCACATCTATCTCAGGTAAGGTGAAACCGGTATGCCCCTCCACCGTCAGGTTTTCCAGAAACACACGCTCTCCACCTTGAGGATAGGGAATCTGTTGATCAGCAGGTGCCGACTGAAAGTAGGCAGAATCAAAATCTGCAGGTGGTAACGGAAAGATATTGTCTCGCCAGTTCTGATCGTAGGTACCTGCCAGTTGGAGTCTCGGAACCCAGCCTCTTCCCACGGGACCGAACGACATCGGGGAATAAGTTCCATTTGGCATGGTCACTGGTCGTTTCAGCTCCTCCGTGTTCGGCATTGGCGAACCATTGACAAAAGACCGGTTCAATTCTCGGTGGTAACCCTTACCGACAGGATTCTTCATGAATACACTGTGCTTATTCTTATTTTTATGATTATCATCTACACCACCGAATGCACGATCATAGCTGATCGGCATTCTATCAAAGATACCTGCATAGCCAGGTCGAATTGCAACATTACCCGATTCCCAAAAGCGATCGCCTGTAACGGCGAATGATTTTAGCAGGGGTCCCAATCTCAAGGTTACTTCAACTCTTGAAGCCGGTTTTTCTCTAGGCGAGTAAGCACTTCCGAGCAATAGAACATCGCAGTGCCGTTTGAAAGGCGCATAATCAAGTTCATAGATCGGTGCGGAAAGGCCAGGCTCACCTGTATAGACATCCGCCTCAACCAATGGCTTTTGTGATTCGGTATAGCCAGGCTGTCCGCCCCTCTCAGGCATGGTGAAAGTACCTTTTACTACAACCACAAGCAGCTCACGGCCATCGGGCAGCATACTCATGGTATACCCGACCTGCATTGGCGTGGTGTTAAGTAATTCCATTTCAGCTGATCTTTTACTCAGCAGCGCTCAATTGTGGCGCTGTCAAGTGCATGCCACGTTGACGACAGGCCGCTATTTGTCGCTGCCATGCTTGCTGATTAGCCTGGTTGCGCCCATGTTCAGTCTGAGTGTCGTATTCCCGGGTTAAACTCTCTGCTCGCTGATCATGTTCGCGCATGATACGACGCATTGCCAGGAGCAGTCTGTTTCTTGAACTTCCATGCAAGGTTCTCGCTTCCGCTGTAAGATCCCGGTAACAGAGGCCGACTATATCGAAATGTCCCTGTTCGTGTGCCAGGAGTTCTGTGGTTTTTGCGGATACAACGGCCCATGACCCGGCGGCATTCAAAACCATCTCGAACTCCATCTCGCCCAATCTGTGTTCTGATTCCTCTTCTACGACCCTGACTCTGCCAGGCCGAAACCCCATGGAGATTCGCGCATCCTCGGATTCTCCCCGGGGGCGGCTTTGAATGTCTCTGAAATCGCTCCACGCCAACTGTCTTGGCCAACCGATCAATGTAGGACCTGGTTGTCCAGGCGATGCCGCCGCACCCTGTGGCTGAGCAGACCCGAATCCTGCATGGGCTATGTCCGGGGATGGGCCAGCTGGAACGGGACGATTGTTTCGGGCAGGTGATGGATTTTCACACATGATCGCCTCGCAAATCTTGCCCTGTCACTCTATTTTCGCCATGCATAATCGCTGATAATAGGGTAACAGGGCCTCCTCGGTAAGGTTTCTGAAAAATTCGTCAAACCGTTTGAGATCACCTTGATGCGGTTGCTTCGCGCGTATCGCTGTGATCACATTATCGCAACACTGAAAAAGATTGAGTTCATTTTGCAAATATTCCGTAGTGTTTTTTTCCGGTGGCGACACACCTTTGCCCATCGCTTGATCCGCAGCCTGATCAACTGAGAAATACCCGGGGGTAACTGCCCTTAACTCATGGAACTGGCCGGTACCGGTATCGAACAGGGCCAGCAGGCTGGGAGGCCATATCTGATAGCCCAATTCCGGATCGACCGCCTCTCCCCTGCCCGCTAAAAAAGCAAAAAGGAGTCTGTTATTACCCATTACCGGGATAGGCAGACTCATATAGTTCGCAAATTGAAGTGAGGGACTGATAAGGTTTCTTGCCGAAGCGGTGACGACCGATGTGGAATGTTGATCAGACATTGAATGGATACCTGTAGATTCAGCCTCTAGGAATTGGCAACACGCCCAACCCAGCGTAAAAAATCTCCACCGAACACTTCATAAAAGGGCAACAGAGGTTTTTCCGCATGCCGGTCGAAGTAGTGGACATACTTTTTGGCCGCCTGCCTGATTTCGGTACTGATCCCCGCGTCTCCTTTTAGAAATGCAGGAATCAGCAAGTCATAAAGCGTCCATATGCGTTCAAATTCCGGAATGATATCTTCGGGCTTGTCAAACGCCGGCCTGTTGTGAATCCATGGTGGTGGCCTAAGGTTCGGCACGTCCAACTCGAAGCGCTTTATGGTTACGAAAGCAGCACCTGTTAGGTCATAAATCGCGACATATTGAGGTTCGGTTATTGCAGTCCCATGTTCCGGCGTGGTACGGGTAAAGTAGATAAGCCGCCGCACGATTACCCTGTTATTCTCGATCTTCACCATAGGCAAAGTGATACCGCGTTCTATAGGCATCATATTCGCGTGCTGTCCGATCTGCTGGACCGCTTCTTTCATAGACATGGCGGATACACCTGTCGTGTTAATACATAAGAACAACAAAAATAGTTTGGCATACAAGAATCCCCTCTTGTCCATGACCCTGGCTACCAAATCGGGTTATTGGTAACTGCCGCACCCGAAGGTGCAAAACCATTTGCAATTGAGTTATTTGCACCTGTCGTCAGAAAATTTTGAAACTGAGCCGCCGTCGCCCGCTGATTACAGGCACCGATGCCGGTATCGTTGTAGATAACATGGGTGATATTGCCATCGTCATCGTATTCATAACCGGTAACCGTTACGGCGTGTGCACCTGTCTGCGTCCCCCACCCCGGCAGACCTGAAACATCGCCATTGGCAATCACCCCCCTTCCCTGGGAAAGCGCGGTTTCCAGTTGGCTGAGCTGGAGCCCCGTTGAAGTGGGGGCCACTCTGCTTGACGGCACACCGTTATTGGTGAGGATTGAAGCCTGCTGCCCCGAGGTGGTGCCACCACTGTACCAGGCCTGATTTGCCGCCGTCACCGGACCACCGCTTCCGGCGCTGCCGATGGCGGGTTGGGATGCATTGCTATTGGCAATGGCAGTATTCATCATGGCTTCCTGGCCAGGATTCGCCCCGGTGGCTTGCTGTACGATCTGTCTTGAAGATTCAATGCCGCAATTGTTGTAGCTCTGGCCGGGGGTGTTGGAGGCAATGGGATTTCCACTTGCAGTGGTCAAGCCGGGCGGAGGGTTTCTTCCCGCCGCCATATTTTGACAGGCCTGATTGCCCAATCTGGGATTGCCGGTGACGCCGGATAGACCGATCAGTACCGTCGGGCAGCAAGGAGGCATGATCACCGACCCGGGGTGTGTGCCTGAATCGCTCATCCTGGCGGCCGGCATATTCATGATAGGTACGGGAAAGGCGCCGCGGACAATGGGATTCGGCGTAGGTACCGGCGTTACGCAGAGACTCATATCGCCCATCCGTGCTGCCGGCTTACCGCCGATCAATACCGTAATCGCACCCGGCGGTATGATAGGCAGTCCGGGAGGTGGAGTGTGGGGGATCGGCGGAACGGCAGGAAGTACTTGAGGTAAACTACACAAGATCATATCGCCTACCCGTGCGGCAGGTTTACCACTCATTTCTCATCTCCCTCAATAACATTTCGCCGATATCTGTTCATCAACACTCTTTTTTTTATCAGGTATTGATTTTAACCATAGTGCCCTTGATCGTGATGATACCGCCAGCATCGATATGTACCTTGCCTGCAGCGGTTTTGAAGGTCACATCGGTCCCTGAAACCTCGATCTTCCCGCTCGGTTCCATGCTGATGGACGCGGCGCCGGTTTTCAGTTCAATCTTGCTCGCGGCCGTCAGTTCATATTTATCCTGACAGTCGATGCTGTACTTTCCTTTTATACTGGATTTCTTTTCACCATCCACCTCCTCTGACAGGTCTCCACCGACCGTGTCACCCCTGTCACCGCCAACACTGGCTTTTCTGTCGCCCCCCACTGTCTCCAGTTTGGCGCCACCGACCTCTTCCGCCTTGGCGCCACCCACTGTCTCATTCATTGCCGCACCGACAGAGACCTGATACGCAGCACCGATGGTGAGCACCTTGGCGGCGCCTACGGTCTCCGTGCTGTTGACACCCACGGTTTCCGACTTGTTCAATGCCACTGTCTCTGTTTTGTTGGAACCCACCGTTTGTGTCATGTCAACACCGATGGTCTCGGTATGATTCTTGGCGATGGTAATGGTCTTATCGTTATTGACCTGCTCAGACTTGTCATGCCCGACAGTTAGCGAACGATCATACCCAACCCGTTCACTGCGACTGCTTTCAGTGATATTGGTATGGTTCTTCTCGGCATGAATATAGAGCTCTTCGGAGCCCTTCTTGTCTTCAAAGCGGATTTCGTTAAAGGTACTGGGATTGCCCCCTTTCGTACTACGGCTCTTGATCCCGCTCTGGGTCATGTTGGCGGGCAGATCATAGGGCGGCATCTGATCCGCATTGTAAACCCGCCCGGTAATGATCGGCCGGTCCGGATCACCCTCCAGAAAATCGACAATCACCTCCTGGCCAATGCGTGGTATGTGCATCGCTCCCCAGTTCTTCCCCGCCCACACCTGCGCCACACGCACCCAGCAGGAACTGTTCTCATCTCGCTGCCCATAACGGTCCCAGTGAAACTGCAACTTCACCCGGCCATACTCGTCGGTGTAGATCTCCTCGCCCGACGGACCCACCACCACCGCCGTCTGCGGCCCCTGTACCATCGGCTTCGGCGTGATCCGCGCCGACCGAAACCCCTCTCTTGTGTCAAAGCAGCTGAACTCACAGCCATATAACGGCCCTTCCACGATCTCAGGCACCGACTCGAAGGCATCAGAATGCAGCATGTAGTACGCCCCGGTCACCAGATACTCCCGATTCTGGTCCCCTCGCGGATGCTCGGTCATAGTGAATAGACCACCCGTCGTTATCCCGCGCGCATTCCCCTTCCCCTCCAGTACCTCATGTCCCGCCTGCAGCTCCTGAATCCGGTGCCTGGCGTAAGTCTCTCCATCCGGCGGTACCTCGTACTCACCCGGATAATCATAGATCTCATAGTCCGCATAGGGGTGGCTTCTCGGCATCAGGGCATTTGTCGAAAGATCCGACTTCGGTGTCTCGAAATTGTAATCGGTCTGCGCATACTTCCCCGGCCGCACCGACTTGCTGAACTTCCAGCTGTGAATGTAATCACGCCAGCGGCTCGACCCGGTCTCCGTCGGCGGTAAATAGGGAATCTCCGCATACGCCTCCAGCACACTGTGGGAACTGTAGTCATCACACAATATCAACGTGTGCTTGCCCGCCTCGTGCTTGAAGTAGTAGTAGATCCCCTCCTGCTCCATCAGCCGGCTGATAAAATTGAAGTCGGTCTCGCGATACTGAACACAATACTCCCATTCCCGGTAACTGCCGCTCAGCCGATCCTCAAAATCACTGAAACCATTGTCCTGAAACACCTCCTTGATGATGTCGGGCACCCGCTTTTTCTGAAAGATGCGACAGTCCGAAGTCTGCGTCAGCAACCAAAACCACGGCCGTAGCGTGACCCGGTAGTGAGCAAAATAGGCCATGTGCCCAATCTGGGTGAAACGACTCACATAGCCGTCGAAATAGCGTTTGCTGGTGTTCACCATGTCCATCTCGACCGTCATCTTCTTACCCAACAGGTCGTCATGGGACACCGATTCGTTGTCACTCAGCAGGTCCACCGTAAATTCATACAAGCGACCCAGCTCCTCCCGCCCTTCCAGCTTGAGGATCAAGAGCTCGTCCGGGCCCAACGGGGTTTTGATCTGTAGCTGCCGATTACTCTGTGTGAAAGCCATCCAAGACTCCTGCGCATCTAATTAAGCATTGTCTTTGTTTGTCTCATGCCTAAACGCTCTCGAGATGGAGAGATTATACGAAAGCATGTTAAGTATTTAGAGTATGTGATTCAGAATAGCTTGGGTCAATGCTGTCGTATAGGTAGTTTTGCACACTGACTGTGTGTCCCTTTATACAATGCACTGCACAATAATCGATCCACTCACCACTATGCCGAATAGTTGATTGCCTGATTATTCGTCCCGGCGGCTTCCGCTAAGATACTTAGACGAGACACACATTTGAGTAGTCATACAGTGTGATTTATAGCCAAATACTCAATAAACAGGCCTTTGCGGACATTGAACAGTTGCTGCGACCTGCTACGCTTGGGGTTTGTTGAGTGACATAGTTCCGTTGACAGCTACACACTAATAAGGATGAGATAACAACATGTCGGAGCGAATGCACTTCTCGGTCGAGCTTGGTAGAAAGAGGGATCGAAATCACATACAGGATTCCGCCAAAGGTTTTACTATTGTCATGCTTGGAAGCTTTGGCGGAGGCACCGGCACCGGTAATCCAATTACAGAAAACGGCCCTTCACTGCACAGCATCGAAACCGATACCATCGACAAAAAGATCGCAAAATTACATCCTTCGCTAACACTGTTGGGCGACTCGGGCCAACAAATCACTCTTCGGTTTGAATCCCTTGATGATTTTCATCCCGATGGACTGCTGGACCAACTGGCCGATTATCGACCGGTAACGGGTGAACAGCAGACGCTAACCTCCTCTGATCATCGCGCCGAGGAAATATCAGCCGATGATGAGAGATCTGATGAAAATGAATCGCAAAAGGAGACGCTATCACGGTTGCTTGGTCAACGCCCCCTGTCTGTGGAACAGCAACAGGAATCAGGTTCGTCTTTAAACAATGCCAAACAATCGATGATTGCGGATGTGGTTCGTAGGCTAGCCGAAAACGCTTCTGGTGCGGATCAGTCCGATACATCCGGTGAACCGCCGGCCCATACGCTCGATGAGACAGACAAAACCATTTTATTGAGAAGTGTACTGAACGATGAAAGTTTCCAAAAACTGGAAGCAAGCTGGCGTTCCGTGGATTGGTTGTTGCACAGTATCGAACCCGATCCCTCTATAAAATGCTATCTCTTGGATATCAGGCGCTCCGAGTTGGAGCTGGAACGGTCGAGTCATACGGGGCCAACAACCTCTACCCTCTATCGAGTGATCAGAGAGACGCTTGAACGACAAGATTTATTAGAATCCAGTTTTATACTTATAGACAACCATAATTATGGCCCCGATCAGGAAAGTACAACGATGCTGGATTGGTTGGGGTTACTGATGGATTGTTTTGACGGCACCCTGCTGGCCGGATCCGCTTCAAGTTTCCTCAACGATCAGGTCAAATCCGGGGATTCCTTCAATGCCTGGAACACCTTCAGAAAGCAACCCTCAGCCAGGAGAATAGCACTGCTGTATCCCGAGATGCTGCTCCGCCTGCCCTACGGATCCGCCACCGACCCTATTCAATCACTGTCATTCGAAGAGCTAAATCAAAACTGGACGATTGATGAGATGTTATGGGGCAATCCGGCTTATGCGCAGGCGGTTGTGCTGATAAATCGGTGGATGACCGAGGGAGATAGGGTCCAGGCTTCGGTGTTGACCGATTTACCGGCCTTTACCTACCAGAGCGAAGGTGAGCACCACCTCCAGCCCTGCACCAAACTACTGCTAAATGAGCAACAGATCGAGCAATTACTCAATCTTGGTCTTGTCCCGGTTATCGGCAGTCGTAACAGGAACACCATTCAGCTCCCTTGGTTCCAACATCTTGGCTTTACCAGCGGTTGACGGCAGTTTTATGGACTGCGCAACACAAGTGCCATCATGTAAATGATCACCAGCTACGTCAGCGACGATAAACCAGGGTGTAAATAATTACTAAATTGACCAAAATGGTAATATTTAACTTCCACTTATCGGCATTTGTTATAGTATCAACTACAACGGTTTTGTGCTAAACCTAGTGGTTAAAAGGGATATGCAAAATCAACATTGGAAAGACAGAAACAGATCAGATCAGCAAGTAGAATCAAATAGTGCGATCAGCACTATTCCATGGGGGATGAAGGATTGACGACAACCATCGACCTTGAAAAACTTCTCACTGCGGTCTCAGAGGAAGCCCCGGCAGGTTCCGACTTGGAATATGATCCTCTGTTCAGTGAGATGGAAAGGGCATCAGAGGGTAAAGCGGAACAGGAGTTCGGTGACACGATTGTTCCGGCCGAAGACCCTGACTGGCGTGAACTGAAAAACAAGGCACTACAGGTTTTGCAGCAGAGCAAGGATCTGCGAGCTGCCATCTACCTTACCCGCGCGCTGATTCACACCGATGGCTTTGCCGGATTCTCCGACGGTCTCGAACTTATCAAGGGCTATATTAATCAGTATTGGGAGAGCCTGCATCCGCAACTCGATCCTGAGGACAACAACGATCCTACGATCAGAATCAACACCCTGATCAATCTATGTGACCCTTTCGACACCCTGGCCGCCGTCAACAAGACCCCAGTGGTTACATCCAACGTGATGGGGACCTACAGTTACCGGGATATTCAGATTGCCACAGGCAGCCTGCAACCCACCGATGCGGATAACCAGGAGATTGCACTGGATCAGATCGACGCTGCATTCCGCGAGTGTCCATCGGAACAGACGCAACAGACCCTGTCCCATATCCGCCGTGCCATCGAGTGTGTGAACGCGATAGAGAGCCAGCTAAATGAGAGAGTAGGCATCGACCAGGCGCCTGACCTTCAAGCCCTCGTGGATCATATGAAACTGCTGGAAAAAGAGGTAGCGACTCGAGCCGGTGTCGACACATTGGAAGAGGAAGCAATTCAGGATGGGAGTGGTGCATCGGTACAGCAGCAGAAAACATCTTCCGGGACCATCAACAGCCGTGACGATGTAATCAGCGCCTTAGAGCGAATCAACCAATATTACCGGAAAAACGAACCTTCCAGCCCGATACCCTTGCTACTCGATCGAGCAAAGCGGCTGGTAAAGATGGACTTTTACGAGATCGTCCAGGACTTGGCGCCGAACGGCATGTCTCAATTTGATTTTCTGTGGAAGGAAGAAGACAGGTAGGGTCAGGAAATCACCCTGCCGGAATCGATTTTTAGTGGCAACATACCGAATTGGTTTAGAGATAATAGAGAGGTAGATCGTGGCAAAAGAGAGCAGCCAGAAGTTTGTAGCCCGAAACCGGGCACCCAGGGTCCAGATTGAGTACGACGTGGAACTCTACGGGGCTGAAAAGATGATCCAGCTACCTTTCATCATGGGAGTGATGGCGGATCTATCAGGCAAACCGGAAGAGGCCTTGGCGCCGGTAGCCGAGCGTAAGATGCTTGAGATCGATGTCGATAATTTTGATGAACGTCTCAAAGCCATGAAACCGCGTACGGCCTTCAGGGTACCGAATACACTGACAGGTGAAGGCAACATCAATGTGGATATCACCTTCGAGAGCATGGATGACTTCTCACCTGCGGCGGTAGCCAAAAAGGTCGGGGCCTTGCGGCAACTGCTCGATGCCCGTACCCAGTTGGCCAATCTGCTGACCTATATGGATGGTAAATCCGGCGCGGAGGAGCTGATCGCCAAGGCCTTGAAAGATCCGACACTGCTGCAATCCCTGGCCTCTTCCCCCAATCCTGACGAAGCATCATCTGAGGATTCGTCCTCAGCAGAGGAGTAAAGCATGGCTGAAACAGATACCCAACAGGCTGAAGGCAAAGAATCGACACAGGGTGTAGTTCCCGACGAGTTTTCAGCACTGCTTCAACAGGAGTTCAAGCCCAAGACCGAGCGAACCAAGGAAGCGGTTACCAGTGCCGTACAGACACTGGCTGAGCAGGTGCTGAAAGAGACCAGCATCGTATCCGATGATGCCGTCGAAACCATTGAGGGCATCATTGCCGAGATTGACAGAAAGCTCACCGAACAGGTCAATCTGATCCTGCACCACGAAGAGTTCCAAAAGCTGGAAGGCACCTGGCGCGGACTTCACTATCTGGTCAACAATACCGAAACCGACGAGATGTTGAAGATCAGGGTGATGAATATCTCCAAACAGGAACTTGGCAAGACCCTGAAGAAATTCAAGGGAACCGCCTGGGATCAGAGCCCGATCTTCAAGAAGGTCTATGAGGAGGAGTATGGTCAGTTCGGTGGCGAACCTTATGGCTGTATGGTCGGCGACTACCATTTCGACCAATCACCGCCCGATGTGGAGATGCTCACAAACATGTCCAAGGTTGCGGCAGCGGCCCATGCCCCGTTCATTGCCGGCGCGGCGCCGACGGTCATGCAGATGGATTCCTGGCAGGAACTGGCCAACCCAAGGGACCTGACAAAGATATTCCAGACCCCTGAATACGCCTCCTGGCGCTCTCTAAGAGAGTCCGAGGACTCCCGTTACGTCGGCCTGGCCATGCCACGTTTTCTGTCACGCCTACCCTATGGCGTTAAAACAGATCCGGTCGAGGAATTCGATTTCGAAGAGGATACGGAAGGCGCACAACATAACAAATACACCTGGTCGAACTCCGCCTATGCGATGGCGGTAAACATCAACCGGGCGTTTAAGATGTATGGCTGGACAACCCGTATCCGTGGCGTTGAGTCCGGTGGTGCCGTGGAGAGTCTGCCGACGCACACTTTCCCCACCGACGATGGTGGTGTGGATATGAAATGCCCGACTGAGATCGCCATCTCGGATCGTCGTGAAGCGGAGCTGGCAAAAAATGGTTTTATGCCCCTACTTCACCGTAAAAATTCAGACTTTGCCGCCTTTATAGGCGCCCAGTCTCTGCAAAAACCATCTGAATATGATGACCCGGATGCAACCGCGAATGCCAACCTGGCAGCGCGTCTCCCCTACCTCTTTGCCAGCTGCCGTTTTGCGCACTATCTGAAGTGTATCGTACGCGACAAAATCGGCTCCTTTAAAGAGCGTGAGGACATGGAGAAATGGCTCAACAAATGGATTCAGAATTATGTTGAACCCAATCCGGCAACCGCATCCGAAGAAGACAAGGCGCGCAAGCCGCTGGCAGCCGCCGAAGTTGTTGTCTCAGAAGTCGAAGGCAACCCTGGTTACTATACGTCTAAATTTTTCCTGCGACCGCATTACCAGCTGGAAGGATTGACGGTTTCTCTACGACTGGTATCAAAGCTACCTTCCGAGAAGACAGCCTGATACTGCGAAACCACTAACTGGAGGATTTAATCATGGCAGTTGATATGTTTATGAAGATTGAGGGGGTTGATGGTGAAAGCACCGATGATGCCCACAGTAAATGGATCGAATTATTGAGTTACAGTCACGGGGTTTCACAGCCTGTGTCCGGCGCCAGCGGTACCGGTGGTCGAACCGGCGGGAGAGCCGACTTCGCGCCTTTCCTGGCGGTAAAGACCGTAGACAATGGGACGCCCGATCTCAACATCAAGTGCGCCAAAGGCGAACACATCCCAAAGGTGGAAGTCGAACTATGCCTGGCTTCAGGTGACAAACACACCTTTATGAAATACACCATGGAAGATGTCATCGTCAATTCGGTCATGCCCGGTGGCAGTGCGGGTGATGAGACCAAACCTGTTGAAACCGTGGAATTCGCATACGGCAAGATCAAATGGGAGTACACACCTATTGATCATACCGGTAAACCTGGCGCCGCCACGGACAGAACCTGGAATCTTGAGACCAACAAACAGGAGTAATACGTCTCATACAGGTCACCATTCAATATAAATCGCAACAGACACCATTACTCCCCCAGGGGGAGTAATGGTTGAGTTCACCCAAGGAACTGTCAGCCTTGGATTTTACGTCAAGGGAGCAAAGTTACCATCGTCAATTTCGGAAGCTTCGGGATCACTCATTGTACTCATCATCATAGGTATCCTTGAGCAGTCATCAACGTGGGTATTCTGACTATGAATCGCACATTGAATACACTCTGGAGCCTGTTAACACTCATTCAATCGGCTCTGTTGCACTTGAAATAGCGCCAATCAAGGCGTGAGGAGAGAGGATTGGTAATTCCAAATGAAAGACGAATGACGACACATCACTCATTCTGCCTTGCCGGAACGAAAAAAATAATCCCCGCCGGGCTGATTGAATGGGTGTGAACAGGTCCTAGCAATCACAATTCATTGGGGTCGTTGCAATTTGCCTCGATCAGAGAGCATATAAGGTCATCACGATGGATGCAGAAGAATTTTTAAAACAAGGTCAATTAGACGAGGCTCTCCAGGCACTGCAGCAGACAATCCGAAAAGAGCCCTCGAACGCGAAATTACGGGTCTTTCTCTTTCAATTACTCTGTGTAACCGGTGAATGGGAACGCGCACTGAGTCAATTGGACGTGGCCGGCGACATGGATTCACTGAATCTACCGATGACGCAGACCTATCGCGAGGCGATTCAATGCGAACTGTTCCGAAAAGAGGTATTCAGCGGTGAGAAATCCCCTTTGATTTTCGGCGATCCCCCCGAGTGGACCGCATTTCTCATCGAAGCGCTGAAACACGCTGGGGCTGGGGAATACGCTCAAGCCGAAACACTGCGTAATCAGGCCTTTGAGTTGGCGCCAGGAAGCGCCGGCACTATCGATGAGCAACCATTCGAATGGATTGCCGATGCCGACAATCGTATCGGACCGATGCTGGAGGCGATCATCAATGGCCGATACTATTGGATTCCGATGCAACGCCTGAAACAGGTGACTATCGATACGCCTGAGGATCTGAGGGATATGGTGTGGGCGCCTGCCCATTTGACGTTTGAGAACGAAGGTCAGACTGTTGCACTGATTCCTGCACGTTACCCGGCCACCGAGGAAGAGAGCGACGCGATGCTGAAGCTTTCCAGAAAAACCGAATGGCTGGAACCCTACCAAGGGCTCTATACCGGACTGGGACAAAGAATGTTTACAACCAATCTGGACGAGTATCCCCTGTTGAGTACCCGTCAGATTGATTTTAAAACATCGATAGACAGCGAAGCGGACTAGTCAAACCAATCATCAGTATGCATATCAAACGTTCCAAGCAAATGGCGGTTAATCGGAGTATTCAGTTTGAAAACCGCTAAACAACAAAATCAGTTACAACCGTCTCTGCTTGACCGGCTAACCGATGATGAGCCAGGCAAAACCCGTGAATCACAAGATAAGCGGATCATCTCCATGCGTCGCCTGCGACAAATGGTCATGCGTGATTTAGCCTGGTTGCTGAACACCACCAATCTCTCGACCACAGAAGATCTTACTGCCTACCCGGAGGTGGAACATTCAGTACTCAACTATGGTCTCACAGAGCTCTCGGGACATCTGGTAACGGGGATGGATCTTGCGCGACTGGAACGTTTGGTACGGCAGGCGATCCAGGATTATGAGCCGCGCATCTTACCGCAATCCGTCAGGGTACGCTCTATCAGAGACAGCGGCAAAGAGAGCCACAATCGATTGATGTTTGAAATCGAGGGTCAGCTATGGGCGGTGCCGACACCTTCCCATCTGCTTATCAAGACCCAGATCGACCTGGAGGAAGGTGGTGTGACCCTGTCCGATGCGTTCAGTTCTGGGTTGGAGTAATCCCATGGATCCGAGATTACTCAAATACTACAACAGCGAATTGCAGTTCATGCGCGAAATGGGAGCAGAGTTCGCAAAATCCTATCCCAAGATTGCCAGCCGTCTTTCACTCGACGAATTCGAATGTGCCGATCCCTATGTGGAGCGCCTGTTAGAGGGTTTCAGTTTTCTCGCAGCCAGAATCCAGCTTAAGATCGATGAGGAGTTCCCACGCTTTACTCAGCATCTGATGGAGCGAGTCTTTCCCCACTATCTCTGCCCCACTCCATCGATGATGGTGGTTCAGTTCCAGGCCGACATGCTGGAACCCTCCCTGGGAGACGGCTTCCCGCTGCCCCGCCACTCGATCCTGCGCAGCCGCCTTGGCAAGGGGAGCCACACGGCCTGTATCTATCGCAGCGCACAAGATGTCACATTATGGCCGATCGAAATTCACAGCGCGGATTATCTCCCCACACCGGCGGCAATCAATCTGGCAGGTATCGGCAGACAGGAAAAGGCCAAGGCTGCCATACGCATCAGGCTGAACACTACCGGTGAGATCCCATTCAACAAGCTCGACCTGAACAAACTGCCCCTCTTTTTAACCGGAGGGGAAACCGGAATGCGTACCTTTGAGGCGCTGGCAGGCCACGCCTTGCGTATCACCGGTAAAAATCCGGATTCGGACCAATACAGCACCACGTCAGATCCCAGACCGGCACGCATCATGGGGTTTGAGAAAGACGAATCCCTGCTGCCATATGGTCCCCGATCCTTTCAGGGTTATCGGTTCCTGGCGGAATACTATGCGCTACCCGAGCGATTCATGTTCATCGAACTGTTCGACCTGCAGCGGGTCATCAGTAATTGTGAGGGAAATTCACTGGATCTCTTCATCATGCTCGATGAGAGCGATCCCGAACTTGAAGATAGTCTGAACGAGTCAAACTTCCTGCTCTACTGCGCTCCGTGCATCAACCTTTTTCCGAAACGCGCCGACCGTATCCATTTGACCGACAGTGAAGCGGAATATCATATCCTGCCCGACCGGACCCGGCCTATGGACTATGAGGTGTATGAAATCGAGGAGATCAAGGGTTTCGGCAGCAGTAGCGAGCAGAGTCAGACCTTCTATCCCTTCTATGCCAGTAATGACTTTATCTCAACCGATCAGCCTCGAGCCTATTACGCCACCCATAGAATGCCTAGGTTGCTGTCATCCAAACAACAGCGTGAGGGCGCCCGTTCCAGCTATGTGGGCAGTGAGGTATTTATCTCTATCGTTGATGGGGACGAAGCTCCCTTTCAAAGTGATCTACGGCAGCTTTCAGTAACGACACTCTGTACCAATCGTGATCTATCGATGCATCTTCCACTGGGTCACGGCGAATCAAACTTTAGCCTCGACAGCAGTACCCCGGTGAATAATATCCGCTGTATCGGTTCTCCCACGAAGCCCAAGCCATCCACCGCGAAGGGAGGCATCAGTTGGCGTCTGATCAATCATCTTTCGCTCAATTATCTCTCACTCTCCGGTGAGGACAGGGAGCAGAGTACAGCGGCACTGAAGGACTTTTTACAACTCTATTCCGACACCGGCGATCCAACGATGCGAAAACAGATCGAAGGTGTCGTATCGATCACCTCAAAGCCGGTCAACAGACGTCTACCCAGTCCTGGCCCGATTGCATTTGGCCGCGGCCTGGAGGTAACCCTGACCTTGGATGAAATGGCATTCGAAGGCAGTGGCGCATTCCTGTTCGGTGCGATGATGGAACAGTTTTTTCGAAAATATACGGCAATCAACTCCTTCACGGAGACGGTGATTGTCACCCTGCAACGCGGAGAGATCATGCGATGGCCGGTAAGGCTGGGTCTGAGACAAACGCTCTAGGTCTGTTTGACAGGCTACAACAGGCACCCTATCGCTTTGATTTTTATCAGGCGATGCGGCGGCTGGAGTGCGCCTATCCGAAACAGCCGCGTCTGGGTGAGTCACTGCATACCAAACATGATGCAATTCGACTCGGTCAGGATCCGACCATGGGGTTTCAGCCATCAACCCTTTCCTCATTCAAACAGGGCAAGGGGGGATTACCGCCCCGTCTGGGTGTCTACTTTTTTGGTTTGTTAGGCCCCAACGGGCCTCTCCCACTTCATCTGACCGAATATGTCCACGACCGAATACACAACGAGCATGACGCCACCCAAGTCGCTTTTCTCGATCATTTTCAGCATCGGCTGCTAACCCTCTTCTACCGGGTCTGGGCAAACGGTCAGCCGACCGTCAGTTTCGATCGCCCGGAACAGGACAGATTCGGTAACTATCTCGGTTCTGTATTCGGCATCGGATCCCCCCACCTTCGTGATCGCGATGCGATGCCGGACCTGGCAAAACTGCACTATGCCGGGAGACTCTCGGATCAGACCCGCAATGCAGAAGGTCTGGAAGCGATCATACAAGACTTTTTCCAACTTCCGGTACATATCGACGAGTTTGTCGGGACCTGGATCGAACTGCCTGACAACAGCCGTTGTCGATTGGGTGCCTCGACGGATATCAGTACACTGGGGGCGACGATTATCGTGGGTGACCGGGTTTGGCAGGGACAGCAGAAATTCCGCATTGTGATGGGAGCCGTCGAATATAACGACTACCAACGTATGCTACCCGGCGGCGAGAGTCTGAAAAGACTCATCGCAATCGTAAAAAACTATATCGGGGATGAGCAGGACTGGGAGTTGAACCTGATCCTGCAGGAGCAAGAGGTACCGCAGTTAAGCCTGGATGGTGAAAGCCGACTCGGCTGGACGACATGGCTTGCTCAGGAACCCCTGGGCCGGGACGGCGATGACTTGTTCCTGCATCCGCTTGAAATCAGAGGGCTTCATACATGAGCGAGATAAATCGTGCCGCACTGTTTGGAAAACTGAACAGCCTCGGCTACAAGGCCATCGAAAGTGCGACGGTATTCTGCAAAATGCGCGGGAATCCCTATGTGGAGCTGGTTCACTGGTTTCATCAGATTTTGCAACTGCAGGATTCAGACATCCACCGCATCATCAAGCAGTTCAACATCGATCCCTCCCACCTGGCGAAGGATATAACCGAAACCCTCGACGCATTACCCCGGGGTTCGACCTCGATTTCCGACCTCTCATCCCATGTGGAAGAGGCCACCGAACGAGGCTGGGTCTACGGCACTCTGATGTTCGGGGACAGCCAGGTGCGCACTGGTTACCTGATCATCGGGATATTGAAGACCAACAGTCTACGCAATGCCCTGATGCGCATTTCCGACCAGTTCAAAAAGCTCAGTATCGATACCCTCACAGACCGTTTTAACGAAGTGGTTGAAGGCTCTCCGGAACAGGCGCTGCGTTCCAATGACGGCTTCCAAGTCGGCGGTGGCGCCGCTCCCGGTGAGGCCAGTGATGCCATCGCCCCGGCCCAGATGGGCAAGCAGCAGGCACTGCATCAATTTTCCGTAGACCTGACCGAACGGGCCAGAAACGGAGAAATCGATCCGATTGTCGGGCGTGATGAGGAGATTCGCCAGATTGTCGATATCCTGATGCGCAGACGCCAGAATAACCCAATCCTTACCGGCGAGGCCGGTGTCGGCAAGACCGCAGTAGTGGAAGGCTTCGCCCTGCGTATCGCCCGGGGTGACGTACCCCCTTCACTGAAAGAGGTCACCCTGCGGGTACTCGATGTCGGTCTGTTGCAGGCCGGCGCAAGCATGAAGGGAGAGTTCGAGAATCGGCTCAAGCAGGTGATCGAAGAGGTCCAGTCCTCCGAAAAACCGATCATCCTGTTTATCGACGAGGCGCACACCCTGATCGGTGCCGGCGGCAGTGCCGGTACCGGGGATGCGGCCAATCTGCTGAAACCCGCCCTCGCACGCGGCACCCTACGTACAGTAGCCGCCACAACCTGGGCGGAATATAAGAAATATATCGAGAAAGATCCTGCCCTGACCCGACGCTTTCAGGTGGTGCAGGTGGATGAACCAGACGAAGATCGGGCCATCCGCATGATGCGCGGCGTGGCATCGACCCTGGAAGGTCACCATCAGGTGCAGATCCTGGATGAGGCACTGGATGCCTCGGTCAGACTCTCTCATCGCTATATCCCTGCCCGTCAACTACCGGATAAATCGGTCAGCCTGTTGGATACCACCTGCGCCAGGGTTGCCATCAGCCAGGCGGCTGTTCCTGCAGAGGTGGATGACAGCCAGCGCCGCATCGAGGCCTTTGAGACGGAAATGGCGATCATCGGCCGGGAGAAGGCCATCGGCATGGATACCGAGGAGCGTGAAAGCGCCACCCTGGAAAAACTGGAGCAGGAGCGCGATCGCCTGGTCCAGCTCTCAGAACGCTGGGAGACCGAAAAGGCGCTGGTGGAAGAACTGCTGCAGATACAAAACCAGCTCAAGGGATTGAACGGTGGCGATGAAGATACCGGCACCGAAGAAAATGCCGGCGAGGACACCGAAACGCAAAGCAAGATCGGGGTCAGCGATGAAACGGAGGACACGGGCTCTGATTCCGCATCTGATCTATCGGCCGAAGAGATGATGCAGCGTCTGATCGAACTCAAATCGGAATTGAGCGAACTGCAAGGCGAACGCCCACTGATCCTGCCCAGCGTGGATGCTCAGGCAGTCGCCTCCGTCGTCGGTGACTGGACTGGAATTCCAGTCGGACGGATGGTGAAAAATGAGATCGAAACCATCCTCAACCTCAGTGACACCCTGGCAAGACGCGTCATCGGTCAAGACCACGCCCTGCAGATGATCTCCCGCCGTATCCAGACCTCACGGGCCAATCTGGACAATCCTAACAAACCGATCGGCGTGTTCATGCTCTGCGGCCCCTCAGGGGTGGGCAAGACCGAGACCGGACTTACATTGGCGGAATCATTGTATGGGGGTGAACAGAATGTCATCACCATCAACATGAGCGAGTTTCAGGAGGCGCACACGGTCTCCACCCTGAAAGGGGCGCCTCCAGGGTATGTCGGCTATGGCGAAGGCGGAATATTGACCGAAGCGGTGCGACGCAAACCCTATAGCGTGGTCCTGCTGGATGAGGTGGAGAAGGCTCATCCCGACGTCCATGAGATCTTTTTTCAAGTATTCGATAAAGGTTGGATGGAAGATGGCGAGGGCCGCCATATCGATTTCAAGAACACCTTGATTCTGCTGACCTCCAACGTGGGCACGGAGATGATCGACAATCTGTGCAAGGATCCCGATTTGATGCCGGAGCCCGATGCCATCGCCAGCTCACTGCACGATCCCCTGCTGAAGGTCTTTCCCGCCGCCCTGCTCGGCCGGCTGGTGGTGATACCCTACTATCCTCTGAGTGACGATGTCCTGGCCAAGGTAGTGCGTCTGCAGCTGGGCCGTATCGAATCCCGTATCCAAGAAAATCATGGCATTCCGCTCACCTATGAGGATAGTGTCGTGAAGCTGATCATCAGCCGCTGCACAGAGGTGGAGAGCGGTGCCCGCATGGTGGATGCCATCCTCACCAACACCCTGCTGCCGGAGATCAGCAGACACATTCTGATTGAAAAGATGGAGGCCCGCCCGATTGGAAAAATCCACATTGGTGTGGAGAATGAAGAATTCAGCTATAACTTTTCTTGAAGCCGAAGAAAAGCGACAGAGATAACCAGTTGTTGACATGTTTTCTGAAAGCGGTGCGATGAAAATTACATTGACAGTCAAACAGGTTGCCGGGGCACCCCCGACACAGCCTATGACTGTAACCTTCGATGAGCAGGGCGGGAGTATCGGCCGCCGGGATGAGAATGACTGGATATTACCCGATCCGGAACGCTTTATATCGGGACGCCATGCCCAGATCGATTTCAGCGATGAATCATTTCATATCAGCGATCTGAGCTCCAATGGGGTGTTCATAAACCGTTCCGCGCAGCCCTTGGGGAAGAATAACCGTGTCGCCCTGCAGGATGGTGACAGCTTCACCATCGGTGATTACGAAATCGGCGTATCAGTAGAAAAGCCTGCCAGTCAAACCCTGGAGACAAATAGTTTCGAGGGCCTGGATGATCCTTTTGCCCGCATGGTGGATGCAGAGGCCGGGCAAGACCTGGAAGAGGCTTTTTCCACACCGTTGGAGCAACCGCAATCGGAACCGGTCATCGAGGAAGACTACTCCCTGGATGAGCCGGAGACACCCAGTCTGGAGACGGACGAGCCACTCCCAGAGAGCGGAACCTCAAGCCTCCCATCCCAATCAGACCACACCTCCGATTTGAACGCTTACTTCAATCAGCCGACTCCGATCCCGGAAGATTGGGACCTGGATGATGACGGTAGTGATCGTAAGGATGAGTCACAGGCCCTATCCCCCCCCAATCTGCCTCCCCTCGATCAGGAGCCGGTTCCAGCCACTCCGCCACAGACGTCTCATATACCGCCTTTACAACCGAGTGATATGAACGAACCATCTCCCGCAGTCAACAGGGAATCGATTCCCAGGCCGGGTAAACAGGCAGACACGGCAGCAACCGCTCCTGTGCAACCTCCCTCGGAGAGAGCGGCGCCCAATATCGCACAGTCATCCGATGAAGCCACCATGCGTCGAGTCCTGGCTGAAAGCATGGGAATATCCGAAGAGCACATTGCCGACCTGCCGATGGAGACCCTGTTGCAGAACCTGGGGAAGATATTGCGCACCAGTGTCAACGGCACCATGTCGATGCTTCGCGCCAGGGCACAGATGAAGGGAGAGTTCCGCATGTCCCAGACCATGATACAGCCGGTCGAGAACAATCCACTGAAGTTCTCCATCAATATCGAGGAGGCGCTGCGCCATATCATCAATCCCAATCCCAGCAGCGGCTACCTCTCCCCGCTGTCGGCATTCGAAGAGGCTCATGAAGACATCGAGGCGCATATGCTGGCGGTAATGGTGGGCATGCAGGCCGCCTTGCATGCCGTGTTGCAACGCTTCAAACCGGAAATCCTGGAGCAGCGCCTGGGTCAACAGGCAATACTGGAAAAACTACCGCTCTACAGACAAGCCAAGACCTGGGAACTCTTCACCGAGCTCTATTCGGAGATTGCAAACGAAGCCGAGGACGATTTTCACCAACTTTTCGGACGCACCTTCTCTCAAGCCTATGAAGAGCAGATACGTCGCTTGGAATCACTCAAACAACCCGACCCTGGTTTACCCAACTGACAGAAAGGCACGCAGATGAAATCAATCATAAGAAACCTACTGCATATTTTTGCACTTCTCTACTTGGCGATGGTGATGGGGTGTTCGAGTGTCTCCAGTGTAACAGTGACGATGAGTGCCGCTCAAAGCGTCAACCCCGACATCAACGACCGGCCCTCGCCTATCGTCGCCCGGATCTATGAACTGAAATCGCTGAGTGTCTTCAACAACGCAGATTTCTTCAACCTGTTTGAACAGGATGTAGCTCTATTGGGAGATGAGATGTTGATGCGGGACGAACTCCATTTCCAACCCGGCGAGGTAAAGCTATTGGAACGGGAACTGCAACCGGATACACGTTATGTGGGTGTAATTGGTGCCTATCGTGATATCGAAAACGCCACCTGGCGCAGGTCAATCGAGATCAATCTGCACGATGAAACAGCCTTTGTGATAGAGTTTGGAAAGAGCGGCATCACACTCCAAAAAAAAAGTAAATAACTTACTGTAAAAGAGCCGAACATAATGTCTTGGATGTCTAGGATTGTCTGGTCAGAGGGAATGTTCCTCAGGCCACACCACTTTCAGCAACAGGAGCGCTTCCTGGAACATATGATTCAGGCGCGTTGTGCTGATCTGACCCCTTTCAGTTGGGGCTTTACCCAACTGAAGATCGACAGACAGGCACTGGCACTGGGCAGGCTGGCCGTGGAGTCCTGTCGGGGTGTGCTGCCGGATGGCACAACCTTCGATATACCCGGCAACGACAACCCTCCTCCGCCGCTGGATATACCGGCCGAGCACAAAGGTGAGATTATCTATCTTGCCCTCCCCCTGGCCCGTCAAGGAACAGCGAATGTCCGGTTTGCCGATCAGGAAGAGGGCCTGGAGCGTTATGTCGTCAATGAGATAGAGACCAAAGATGGAATAGCGGGTTCTACAGCCACATCCACCCTGCAGGTCGCGCAACCGACATTGAGGCTGATGATCGGTTCCTCGGAACTGGAAGAGTTCGCTCATCTGGCGGTGGCCAAAATCGTCGAACGCCGTTCCGATGACATGCTGGTATTGGATGAGGATTTCATCCCTCCCTGCCTCGATTGCGAAGTCTCCCCCCGACTCGACGGATATGTAAAGGAGATCGAGGGTTTGTTGCATCATCGTGCCGATGCCATCGCCTCGCGTCTGGTTGACGGCGGCAAGGGTATCGCCGAGGTCGCGGACTTTCTGATGTTGCAGGTCGTGAACCGTTTCGAGCCACTGTATACCCATTACAGCGAGACCGCGCCACTTCACCCCCTCGCCTTTTACGAGACATCCCTGCAGTTGGCGGGTGAACTGGCTACCTTTACAAGCAGCAACAAGCGGCCACCCGATTTTGCCACCTACCAGCATCAGTCACTGCAGGAGACGTTCACCCCGCTGATGCGAGAGCTGCGCCGATCGTTGAGCATGGTGCTGGAACAAAAAGCGGTGGCCATACCCCTCGAAGAGCGCAAGTATGGCATCCGCGTTGCGGTCATGTCCGACCGTTCACTGTTGAGCGATGCAATCTTTGTATTGGCGGTCAATGCCAATCTGACGGCAGATGTGTTGCAGCGCCGATTCCCCAGCCAGACCAAGATCGGCCCGGTGGAAAAGATACGTGACCTGGTGAATCTTCAACTCCCCGGCATCGGTCTTCGCATTCTATCGGTCGCACCGAGACAAATACCATACAATGCAGGCTTCAGTTACTTCGAACTGGACAAGAATAACGAGTACTGGAATCTGCTTGAAACCTCAGGAGGATGTGCCATACATATAGGAGGTGAATTCCCCGGTCTGGAACTCGAACTTTGGGCAATAAAAGGTAGTTGACAATGGATCATGACGACCCATTTGGCATGAAGCCCAACGACACAGGTGACCGCACCGTCATCCGTCCCAGACCAGGTGGCAAAGGTCCGGCGGCTCAACCGCCATCATCACCTCAGGCCCCACCTGCAGCACCACCACCACCGCAACGGACAGCTGCCGCCCCCAGGCTGCCGACTCGACAAGGCGCGAATAAACTGGAGATTGCCGCCACCTCACTACTCTCCCTGTTGGGACGTTTGCGAGAGACGCCGTCACATCCGGATCCGGCAGCACTAAAAAACAGCATCATCGAAAAGTTCAGGATCTTCGAGCGCACCGCAGAAGATCTTGGTGTGGACAAAGAGACGATCTTCTGGACGCGATATGTGTTGTGCACCACTATCGATGAGACGGTTCTTTCCACCCCCTGGGGCAATCAAAGTCTCTGGCGTGACCAGAGCCTGCTGGTAAGCCTGCATAACGAGGCATGGGGTGGTGAGAAGTTTTTCCAGCTTCTGCAAAAACTGCTGCAAAATCCAGCCAAGAATATCGAGTTGCTGGAAGTGATGTACATCTGTCTCTCTTTCGGGTTCGAGGGGCGCTTCCGCCCGCTACCGGATGGTTACGCCCAGCTGCAGACACTGCGCGACAACCTCTATCGCACGATACGCAATCATCACGAGGAGTACGAGCGTGACCTATCCGCACATTGGCAGGGTGTCTATCTGAAGCAGAATGCGCTGGTTCAGTATGTCCCGCTTTGGGTCGTTTTAGCTGTTTCCGGTGTGATCCTGCTGTTGATGTATTCAGGCTTCAATCTCAGCCTGAATGTAAAATCGGATCCGGTTCACGCCGAACTGCACAATATCGCGCGTAACGTAAAGACCGTGGTGGAGCGCAAGCCACCCCCGGCACCGGAGCCTGAAGTGACACTGCGTGTCCTGTTGGCGAATGAGATCACCCAAGGCAGTGTCGATGTTGAAGAGGACTATGCAGAAGGCAGTGTGCGTATTGCCGGAGACGGTCTGTTCGCTTCCGGCAGTGGCGCCGTCAAGGCACAGTTTCTACCCCTGTTGAGCCGCATCGCAGCGGCGATGGATCAGCTACAAGGCGAGATTGTGGTTGAGGGTCATACAGACAATATACCGATTCGCAGTCTGCGCTTCCCCTCCAATTGGCATCTTTCCAGGGCCCGCGCCGAATCGGTGGCGAAAATCATGACAAGCGACCTCGCCAAACCAAGTCGTATCCAAAGCATAGGCAGAGGTTCGGCAGAGCCGCTTGCATCCAATGACACCGGTGAGGGCAGAGCACGCAACCGGCGTGTAGAGATCACCCTGATAAAACCATAGGCAACGGCTACCCATATGCGCGCAATTTTAAGCATCGTAAAAAATCGCTGGTTCGTTGCCATCCTGGGATTGATTGCAATCTCGGTCATTATCTGGCTGGTCGGACCCCTGATTGCCATCGCCGGAGTCGAACCTCTGGGCTCGGCAATTGCACGCCTGATTGCAATCCTCCTGTTGATGCTGATCTGGCTAGGTATGGAGTTGCGACGCTTCCTCACAGCACGCAAAAAAAATCAGCAGATGCTGGAGAGCGTAGTCGGCCAGAAGGATCAGCCACAAAGCTTTTTACGGGAATCCGATGAGGAGGTGGAGATTCTCGGCCAACGCCTCGACGATGCGATCAGAATACTCAAGGAGTCGAAGGTCGGCGGTAAAAACAATCGCCAATTTCTCTACCAGCTCCCCTGGTATATGTTTATCGGCCCGCCCGGCAGCGGCAAGACCACCGCCCTGCTCAACTCAGGTCTGCACTTTCCCCTGGCGGACAAACTGGGTAATGATGCGGTTCAGGGGATCGGCGGCACCCGCAACTGTGACTGGTGGTTCACCGATGATGCGGTATTGCTCGACACGGCCGGCCGCTATACCACGCAGGACAGTTACGAAGAGGTCGACCGGGCCGCCTGGATGGGCTTTCTCGATCTGTTGAAGAAACATCGTAGACGCAGACCGATCAACGGTGCATTGGTGGCGATCAGCGTCGAGGATATCCTGCAGCTGACGGAGCTGGAGCGCCTCAATCATGCCAAGGCGATCCGCATGCGGGTCAAGGAGTTGATCGATCATTTCGGGATCCGTTTCCCCATCTATGTGCTGTTCACCAAATGCGACCTGTTGGCCGGATTCAGCGAATTCTTCGAAAACATGGGCCGGGAAGAGCGCAGTCAGGTCTGGGGCATGACCTTCCCCCTTACCGACAAGGCCGATCAGGAGAGCGGCATCAGTCATTTCCGGGATGAGTTCAGGGCGCTGGAAAAACGCATCGATGTACGCCTGCTGGATCGCCTGGAACAGGAGCGCGACGCCAAGCGCCGGGTATTGATCTACTCCTTTCCACAACAGTTCAGTGCCCTGCGTGAAGCGGCTGAGGGTTTTCTGCATGAGGCCTTCAATGCCAACCGGTTCCAGGAGACCCCGATGGTACGGGGCATCTATTTCACCAGCGGCACCCAGGAGGGTACCCCCATCGATCGACTGCTCGGCTCGATGGCCCAGGAGTTCGGTCTCAACCGACAGATCGCACCCGCATTTTCCGGCTCCGGACGCAGTTACTTCATCAATCGTCTGTTCAAGGACCTGATCTTTCCGGAAGCCCATCTGGCCGGCGTCAACACCCGGGTAGAAAAGCGGCGTGCCTGGCTGCAGCGCATGGCCTATGCGGGGGCCATCTCCCTGGCGGTGCTGGCCGGCATCGCCTGGTTCACCAGCTACAGCCGCAACCAGAGCTACATCGATCAGGTGGCGATCCAGGCGAATGCCGCCGAGGAGAAGGTGAACGCCGTCGCACCGGATGACCTGACCCTCACCAATGTGGTCCCTGCACTCGATTCAGTACGGCAGATCCCCGGCGGCTACGCGGATCAGGAGGCCGATATCCCATGGCTCATGGGTTTGGGGTTATATCAGGGCGATAAACTGGGTAGCGAGGCTGTGAGCGCCTATCGCACCAGCCTGAAGAATCTGTTTCTGCCTCGCATCATTCTCAGCCTGGAGAACCAACTCAACCAACAGGGAAACAACCCCGACTACCTGTATGAAGCCCTCAAGGTCTATCTGATGTTCGATGACAGCGAGCATTTCGATGCCGCCACCGTCAAGGCCTGGATGCTGCTACAGTGGCAGTTGATCCTCCCCGGTGCCGAGAATGCCCAGGCGCGGCAGGCCCTGACGGGGCATCTCGACGCGCTGCTGGAGATGCTGCCGATGACGCCGACCCTGCCATTGGATCAGGACCTGATCGCCCACGTGCGCGGCAATCTGCTGCGGGTACCCCTGGCCGACCGGGTCTATAACCGCATGAAACGAACCACTGAGAGCGGCGCCATCCCCCCGATTCGACTCTCCCAGGTCATCGGAGCGGATGCGGAAATGGTTTTCAGTCGTCGTTCCGGCGAGCCGCTGGACAAAGAGATCCCGGCCCTGTTCAGCTATGAGGGTTATCACAAACTGTTTCTCAAGGACCATCTTGAGATAGCCAACAAGCTGCTGGAAGAGAAATGGATACTCGGTCCCGATCTGGAGAAGATTGTCGGCAAAACCGATCTGGTAAGGCTCAGTGCGCGGGTCAAAGAGCTCTACTACGAGGAGTATATCCGTACCTGGGATCAACTGCTGGCCGACATCCGCGTCAAGCCGTTCAACAGCATGCGGCAGGCGGTCGATATCCTCAATATCATCTCCGGACCGAGTTCTCCCCTACGCCGCTACCTGAAGCTGATCCAGGAGCAGACCACACTCTCACGTCTTCCCGGCGGCGCCAAAAAGGCCGCTGAACTGGTGGAGAGAAACACCTCGGGCATCACTCGTCGACTCGCCTCGATACTGCAGGTGGCGCCGGATGGATCTGAGGAGACACCGCAGGATTCCCTGCTGACAACCCCGGTGGATCAGCATTTCGCCAGCCTCAACAGAATGATCGATGCCCAGGAGGGAGAGCAGGCGCCCCTTGAAAGAACCATGGAGATGCTGAACGAGCTCTATGCCCATATGAGTTCAATCGCCTCCGCCGGCAACCAATCCAACCAGGCTTTCAATGTGGCCAGAGACCCTTCCGCGGGTGGCAGCGTCATCAGCCGTCTGAAACTGGAAGCGAAACGTCAGCCTGGCCCTCTGGCGGGGATGCTCAACTCTTTGGCCGACGGCAGCTCGAATCTGACCGTTTCCGGGGTCAGGTCACATCTGAACTCAGTCTGGAAAACCCAGTTGCTGCCCTTCTGTCAGCGCAGCCTGACTGGCCGTTATCCCCTTGACCGCACCAGCAGCCGTGAAGTGACTATAGGTGATTTCGGGCGCTTTTTCGGTCCTGGTGGGATGATGGACAATTTCTTCAATACCTATCTGCAGGACTTTGTCGACACATCACGCCGCAACTGGCGCTGGAATGCCGCCGGCAACCGTGCACTGGGCATACCCACAGGAACCCTTAGACAATTCCAAAGAGCGGCAGTGATTCGCGACGCTTTTTTCAGCGGGTCATCTCAGGAGCCGAAGATCCAGTTCGAGATCAAGCCCCTAAGCATGGATACCACCATCACTCAGATTACCCTGTTACTCAATCAACAGCGTGTCAGGTATAACCACGGGCCAGCCCGCTGGAACCGCATGTCCTGGCCCGATGATTCCGGCATCAGCGATACCAAAATCCTGCTGGCGCCCCCTGCCGGCAATAAACCATCCGGGCTCACCGAAGATGGACCATGGGGCTGGTTCCGGATCATCGATCAGGCAAAAACCGAGGCCACCGACTCTCCCGAAACCATCAAGGTTGAATTTGACGTAGGTGGGCGTAAATCCCGATTTATGATGCGTGCCAGTGGAGCACTCAATCCGTTCAAACTTAGAGAATTGGCAGATTTCCGGTGTCCGAGCAGACTCTGAACAACTCAATTCATGAAGACGCTCCGGGGTTCTACGGCAAGATACCGTCCCTCGGCGACTTCGTCACACGACGCCTGCCGAGGGGCTTCATTGCGCCCTGGGAAACCTGGATGCAGGAGGCGATAGCCAACAGCCGTGAACAGCTCGGGGATTTCTGGCTGGATAACTATCTCACCAGTCCCCTGTGGCGCTTCGCCCTCACTCCGGGTATCTGCGGTGAACATGGCTGGGCCGGGGTATTGATGCCCAGCGTGGACCGGGTCGGACGCTACTACCCCTTCACTATGGCGGCCAGACTCGATCCCAAATGCAATCTGTTTCTCTTCATGGAGGAGTCCGAAGCCTGGTTCGCGAGGATCGAGAGCCTCGCCCTTTCCTGTCTGGAGGATGATTTCCAGATGGAGTCATTCGAGCAGCAGCTTCATGCAGTGGTCCTGCCCAATAGTGAGCGGGAGATCCACTCTGCGCAGCCGGAGGCGACCACTACTGCGTTAAGCAACGCCTGGCATGCCAATCTCGATGAGCAATCCTCCATGCGCACCATCTATCCCCTCTTTCTGCCCCATCTGATGAAGAAACTGCTGTTTGCCTACAGCCTTTGGTGGACCCGGGGTTCGGAGCGCATCTCACCGTCGCTGCTGCTGTGTCAGGGGCTACCCCAGATCAAAGGTGCCAGTGCGCTGATCGACGGTGCCTGGGCTCAGCATGGCTGGGAGGAGATCGAGACCGGCGCCTACGCCATGGGGGCCGCATCCGATATCGAAGCTTCGCAGCCGCAATGAGTCTCAATAGCTTCTACTGGGTGTCTGCGCACGTGAGCGACAAGGGCATGGTGCGTTCAATCAATGAAGATGCCTGTCTCGACCGGGCCGATCTTGGCATCTGGGTGGTGGCGGACGGTATGGGCGGCCACGCCGCCGGCGATATGGCCTCAGAGATGATCGTCAACGAGCTCAAGTCGATTACCCCCGGGGATTCCCTGGGAGCACTGGCCAGCGATGTGGAGCAACGCCTGCAATATGTCAATCGACAATTGTTGCTGGAATCGCAACGTCGCGGCGGTGAAATCATCGGTTCCACGGTGGTCACTCTGCTTACCTATCAGGGCTACTGTATCTATCAATGGGCAGGAGACAGCCGTATTTATCTCTATCGCCGGGAAAGACTCAAACAGCTCAGCCGTGATCACAGCCAGGTTGAAGAGTTGATTGAACAAGGCATTGTCAGCAGCGATGAGGCTGAACAGTCACCGATCGCCAACTATATTACACGTGCAGTAGGCGCCAGTGAGGAACTGGAACTGGACGCGGAGATCTTCGAACCCTGCGATGGCGACTTGTTTCTGCTCTGCAGCGATGGTCTGAACAAAGAGGTCAACGATGTGGAGATCGCCCAAATTTTGGGTAGTCATGGCTTTCAGGAGGCGGTACAGCAGCTGATTGACTTGGCAATGGAACGCGGGGCACGGGATAATGTGACTCTGGTGCTGGTAGAGGTGAGATCGACCCAATCAAACGCGCTCGAACAGGGATGATCTGCTATATTGGCTCAAAGTCACTGACAGGACAGCAGTACGCTGGAATCAATGGGCGGCTCTGTTGCCACTGAAAAAAGAGCCGACCATGATGCAAGGAGAGAAGGTTGGTTATCCAAAACGAAGGTAAAAAAACCACACATCGTTCATGCTGCCTCGCTGGTTTAATAAATAGTCCCGGCAGGGCCGATTGGATGATTGTCAACAGGCCTTGAGAGACATAATGTTGTGAAAGATAGCGTTAAGAACATTCAAGATTTCGCCAAACTCCTCACCATAAGCCTAATTAACTTGAGCCTCTCCGCCTGTGTGGCTATGGGCCCGCAGCAGCAGCCGGAACCCGTTCAGGCTGAACCACAGGAAGAGGTGGAGACCATCCCAATACCGCCGGACTCGCTGTCCCCGTCACAACGGGTACGTCAGGCGTTGCAACAACTCGAGCAGGGCGACTATGAAAATGCCAGGCTGCAACTCACTTGGGCTCTACAGGAAAAACCCACCCTGCAGATCGCTACGAATCTGCTTGAGCAGATGGATGCCGATCCCATCGACTATCTCGGTATGAAGAGCTTCTTTTACGACGTGGAACAGGGAGACTCGCTTTCCATCATTGCCAAAAAGTTTCTCAACGATCCACTCAAGTTCGTCATTCTGGCACGATACAACAAACTGGAGAACCCGAGCAAACTTGCGCCGGGACAGCGCATCCGGGTACCCGGTGTCATGCCGGAGAGAAAAAAACCTAAACCTAAGATAGCACAACCGGAACCTGCCCCTGTGGCGCAGGAAACCCCTGAACCGACACCGGATGAGAAAACCACGGTAACGCCTGATTTAATGACGGATGAAGTTCAGATCGAGGAGTCATCCCCCGCCATGCCGGAAGAGCAAGTACCGCTGGAGAGCGAAGAACCGTTGCAGACATCAGTGGAGCAAGCTGTTGAAGAGCAGCCTGCGGCAATGACAGCAGAGGAAGCACTCAGCACTGCAATGGGACTGCACGCGGAAGGCAACCTCAGCGCAGCAATCTACCTGCTGGAAAACGAGATTAGCCAACACCCCAATGCACAGGAACTGCCGAAACTGCTCGCCGGCTACTACAACGAACATGCCGATCAGCTCATCAACCGGGGTGACCTGGATAACGCGAGGACCATTTTAGAGAAACTGATCATTCTCGACTCATCCGACGATGCAGCGATCAACAAGCTGATTCATGTTGAAGACAAGATCGAGGCGCAGAAGTTGATGCGCGCAGCCCAAGATCAGCAAACTGCAGGCAACCTGGAAGAGGCTTACCAGACCTATACCCAGGTATTGACATATGACCCGGAAAATTCGGCCGCCCTGGCATCGCAACTCTCAGTCCGCGATCAGTTGACGGACAGCTACCACCGACGCGCCATGCAGCTTTTCAGGAAACAGGAACTTGATGATGCAATAGCATTCTGGAACAAGATACTGGCGTTGAATCCGAACCATACATTGGCACCAGGTTACAAGGCACGCGCATTAGAGATGAAACAGCAGCTGCAAAAGATTGGTCCTGGCGAATGATAGGTAGTGGGTGGATTCTAATCGAGGATCCAGTAATAGTACTTTAATTCCCATTTGAATTGCTGATCCCCTATCAAGTCGCAAAACAAAGTCAACATAGAGGGTTTGTAATTGCCTCAGTCCCTCAAAGCGGTTATATACCCCTATAGTCAGACCCAGCGCTAATATCCACGACCAAGGAGGAACCAAGTGCTCAAATCCCTGCTTAAGCGTTTCTTGATACTCACCCTTGCACTTAATACCGCCCTCATAGGTTTTCCCTCCCTAGTCCTCGCATCGCCAATCAATACCATGACGGTTATTAAAATGGATGAGAGGGTAATGCATACAGAGCGAATCCGCTCGACGATGACCCGCGACGATGTCCGCAGCACCCTGGTCGGTATGGGCGTCAATCCTGCGGAGGCGGAATTGCGGCTGGATGCACTCACAGACGCTGAGCTTGTGATGCTTAATCAGCAAATTGATGAACTGCCGGCTGGCGGTAGTGTTCTTGGCGTCCTTGGCGCTGTCCTCATTGTTTTGATTGTATTGGAACTACTGGGTGTCACCAACGTTTTCACCAGGCTCTAAGCGGGTTTACTGAGCAAAGATACAGAGCTGTCCCGCATAGTACGCGTTCTTTGGTGAACTGGCATGGCATGGTGTCGTTATCTCGTTGCAGTGCTGTTTTTGCTGTTGGCCGGTTGTGCAAGCCGGCCGCCAATCCTACCGTCCTTGCTCACTACTGAGACAGCAATCTCGAGATTGGAGATTGAGACCACGCCCTTCCATCCACAAAAGAAGTATCAGTGTGGACCGGCCGCACTTGCCACCCTGCTAGGCCACTCAGGTGTATCGGTAACAGCCGAATCCCTGGTCCCTCTCGTCTATCTGCCGGATAAAAAGGGCAGCCTGCAGATCGAGATGGTGGCGGCCAGCCGTCGCCTCGGCAGAATCCCCTATCTAATCGAACCCGACCTGCCCACGCTGATTGGAGAGTTGCAGGCAGGTCGTCCAGTGCTGGTATTGCAGAACCTCGGTCTGCAGCTATGGCCAGTCTGGCACTATGCGGTGGTAATCGGTTACTCGGCAGAAACGGATGAGATAATCCTGCGATCAGGCATCACCCGGCGGGAGATCCTTTCCACCTATCGATTTCTAGACACATGGAAACGTGGTGGCCACTGGGCCATGGTGTTGTTGAAACCCGGGGAATTGCCCGCAATGCCCGAAGAATTGCCATACCTTAAATCTGTGGCGGCCATGGAACGCCTGGCCCCGGTCGACAGTCTGATTTCAGCCTACCGGGCGGCTCTAACCCAATGGCCGGATAGCCCAACAGCACTGTTCGGACTTGCCGCCGCACTGCATGCCAAAGGTGATTTGACGGCGGCTGAGCAGAGCTATCGGCGTCTGCTGAGCGCAAAACCTGACCATATAGCAGCCCGTAACAACTTGGCTGAAGTATTGGCTGACCGGGGATGTTATGCAGAAGCACTGTTAGTGATAGAGCGGGCACTGCGCAAAGAACCGGGGGAATTACGTCAACATCTAGTTGAAACGGGTCGTGAAATAGGGAGAAGAAAAACGAACCACCCGCGCCGACAATCACCATGTGAACGAATAATGATACGGAAGCAATAGACGTTGCCATAAAGATATTGGGCGTATTCCCTCCAGGCCACTCATTTATTCGGGTAATGATTTAAAGAAGAGAAGTCCGGCATAAAATACCAAGTAAAACACTATGCGATCATCTCTTTGGGATAAATTCCTACTTGATGTGTTGGTTGCCTGATCTATCCTTGAACGGTAATATGGCTCTCAATAAGAAGTACAATCATGCCAAACGGATAGAGTGGCACTATTTTGTGGTTTTTAACCACCAGGATGATGGATCATCATCGGCATTGGGGGAGTCACGTACAGGATAATAATATCCTCTCTGCATCCATTCCATGCCTTGGATACTGCGACAGTCTCTCGCTGCTACAGCGGAGATCAGCAATACTGCTCGATAAAATGGAACTATAGGGAGTTTTTGGCATTGCCTGGAAAGACAATATCGCTATGGACATCATCCTTTGGCACATCTGACATCCTTCCGCTACCGGTTAATCATGCCATCACGGCTTTTTTGATACTTTATGTATCAGTAAATGATGTTGGCTCCGTGAATCGTCGACGGAGTATCAAAAAAACACTTGAACATATTGCTCACGATCAATGATTTAGTTAGTTAATCATGGAAGCATACGCCGCATGGATATATATGAGCCGACAACAACAACAATAAGTGACTGCCGTGATTGAATCTCTCTCCCTGGTCAATCTTATCTTCGCGACAGGTGTCATCTGCCTGGCGTACCTGGTGCGCGGCATTGCCGGATTCGGATCGGGTCTTATAGCGATACCGCTGCTTGCCTTGATGATGCCGTTGACGATGGCGGTTCCACTCATCGTCTTTCTCGATTACATCGCCTCGGCCAGCCACGGCATCAAACACAGGGAGGCTATTCAATGGAGAGAGATCGTCTCCCTGCTGCCCTTTGCGATTGTCGGTGTATTAACCGCTCTCTTTATCTTCAGGTCTGTGGACATGGAGGCACTGAAGATGGGATTGGGCACCTTTGTACTGTTGTTTGCCGTCTATTCACTGTTTTCCTTTTCCCGCAATACGCTTGTCTCGTCGCTATGGTCGGTCCCCGCGGGTAGTATGGGCGGAATGATCGGTACCCTATATGGTACCGGCGGTCCCTTCTATGTCTTGTACTTGAAATTCCGTAAGATAGAAAAGACCCAGTTTAGAGCAACCTTTGCGACCATATTCCTGCTCGATGGGGCCGGGCGTATCGCGGGTTATGTCTTTTCGGGTTTTTTCAGTTTGGATCTGATGCTGATGATGGCTGTGGCTATCCCACTAATGGTCATCGGGATGTTTATCGGTGGTCATATCCATACCAATATGTCACAGCAAACCTTTCAGCGCGCCATCAGCATGCTGTTGGTCTTCAGCGGATTGGCCCTGTTATTGAAGTAGCCTTCAGATCACACTAGCAAAAACTATTCACCAAGGTCCCTATACCGTCAATCTGGACCTCAACGGTACAGCCCTGCTGCATTGGCCCGGCGCCAATGGAGGTACCGCAAGCTATGATATCTCCCGGACGGAGCGTCATATCATGGGACAGGCGACTGACAATCTGATGAGGCAGATAAAACATATCCGTAACCGGATAGTTCTGTAGCTCAACCCCGTCCACCAATGTCCTGACCGTCAACTTTGTCGCATCCAGGCCGGTTGAAATAACCGGACCGACAGCGCTGAAGGTGTCGAAGCTCTTTGCCCTCGTCCAATGGACAAACAAGGGATCCTCCCTCAACAGGCCACGGGCAGTAACATCGTTGACACATGTATAGCCGAATACATAATCCCCGGCTTCATCCTCGCTGACATTACTGCAGTGCCTGCCGATGACGATGCCGAGTTCGCCCTCGTACACCACTGGTCCGTCATAGGTCTCGGGTCGCCTTATTGTCCCCCCAGTGGGAAGAAAAGAGGTGCTCGCCTTCATGAAATAGAGTGGATGATCGGGCCTCGACCAACCCTCTTTCGCCGCCCTGGAATGAAAATTGTTCCACAACGCGATCATTGTCGTCGGTTGACAGGGGGTCAGCAGCTTGACCGCATCCAATGGCAACGTCTCCCCGGTTGCCGCCGCTCCGTTGTACATGTTTCCCTCAAAAGGGGTTACCCGGCTGTCACTCAAGGTACCAAAGCCTTGAGTTCCCTGATATTCAAATCGAACCCACTGTTCCATCCCAAAATATCTCCTCTAATTCCCAATTGATGAATCTTATTCCTCTATTGCCCTCAATTAAAGTCCTTTGGCTCAAGAACGGATTCCCGATGCCACTAATAAGTTTGATAGTTAATGGATTCAATCAGAGGAACCCAAGATTGTTACAGGCAGGATCCCTTCAAACAGTAACTGCGACTTCAAAAAAACCAACCAGGAATCCAGTTCCTTCATCCGATAACATGATTATTCATATCTTCAGACTATTCATGACCAGCTTCACCATCGCCCTCCTCTATTCACCATTAATGGCCTACGCCTTCTACCTATGGCACAACCACACAGGTTCCGCCAACCTGGTCGTGCTGCATTGGTATGAACTGCTGCTGCTCCTTGCGCTCGTTCTGCTGCCACTTGGGGCAATGAAACTGCTTAAAATCAGCTGGACTGTCCGGGATATACCTGGCTGAGTATTTGGATTGCATTTCACATATTGATTTATTTTAGATCCCGTATTTCGCTATCACATAGATTTGATACTTCGCAACCTCAAGCTGCTCTTTTTGTCATCAGGATCGAACTTGAGCGCATACTCCCAATACTTAATCGCATCTCCGGGTTCTTCACGAGAACTCCTCACACCCTTGATGTATAACGCCTTGCCATACGTCTTACGCTGCTGCTGAATTTTCTTAAGCCTTTTGGCATCACCATTGAAGGCGAGCTCAGCCTGTTTGAGATAGCTCAGGGCGTCATTATATTTTTCTGCTTCGAATGCGTTGTTTGCATGCTTTAGAAGAGTCTTTGAGAGCAGATCACGCACCTCTTTATCCTTGGGGAATCTATTCAAGTGCGTCTCGATCTCTATGATATATTCTGCGGGATTTGCTTGTTTATCTTCTGCCTGCAATATCTCTTGGCGTGAATAGATGTATGCCTCCTCCTCGAACCCTTTAGCGAGCCTCGACCTTTTCGTTCTGTTGTTGTAGTTGCGGTTTGAAACTGCAACCTTCTTTTTCATCGACGCCTTGGATGCCCTTTCATCAAGTTTGCGCATGGCTGCAAGCGCTTGTTTGTGTTTCGGGTTCAGACCAAGTACCTCGAGATAGTACCGCCTGGCCTTGTTCAGCTTGCCTTGGCGAACCGCTCGCTTGCCCTGACTCATCTTTTTTTTACTTTGCGCAGCGATCTTCGCTTCAACCCGTTTAATCGCGGCGTTGATCTTCGTATCCCGCGCCGACACGGTTCTCGCCACCTTGAGATCGAACAGCGCACTTTGCAGATCGCCTTTACTTTCATGCGCTTCAGCGGCATTCAGCCAGATGGCGGGGTTATCGTAGTTACCCGATTTCACGCCCTTGCCTGAGGGAGAAGATGAGCAGCCGCTATGCAACAAGAGACAAACCGAGAGTAACAGGCTGGATAACAGTGTTGATGATTGCATCATTGACGAAAGGCCTTGAAGGTCACCAGGCTCTTCTTGAAGGCCTGCATATCCCTGTCGCCGAATATCATGGTGCGGTGAAGCAGATAGGGATAGGTAAAGGCCGCGTTGGGTTGACGCTGAACGGTCAATCCCAACTGCATGCCGTTCGCTTGCAGTTCTTCGATCACCAGGTCGTTGCTGTCGCCGAAAGGGTAGGCATAAAAACGCGGTCTTTCCCCCAGGTATTTGGTCAATCTATCATTGGGGACAGAGATCTCTTGGCGTACCCGGCGTTGATACTTGCTACGGCTCTCTCCGGCCTGCCGTACAGTCAGATTGCTATGGGTCTTTGAATGGGGCTGGATGCTGATCAACCCGCTCTTCTTCATCGCGGTAAGTTCCGATGTCTTCAGGCCGCCATTGTTCATGTAGTCGCTGTAGACGAATACAGTCGCAGGATAACCGTACTCCTTGAGGATCGGGAATGCCTCTTTATAGATAGAACGGTGTCCATCATCGATGGTCAGTACGACTGCGCGTTTTGGCAATTGCCGCTCACCCTTGAGAAATCCCAGCAGATCCTTCAATGGTATCACCCGGTAGTCTTTGTTCTTCAGATATTCCATCTGCTCCCTGAACTGCTTCGGCGTAACCTCCATTCGGTCGCTACGCTGACCGAAACGGTGATAACAGAGGATGGGTACAGTCTGGTATCCGCTATATTCAATCCCGGTTGGATTCGCCGTCCGCAACGGAATCACGATTTCCCGGCCCGCCTTTATCGGAGTGGCTTGATTGGCATCCTCGATCACCCAATAGCGTTTTTCATCACCGAGATAACGCCTTGCCAAACTACGCGCATCTTCATCTCCGACATGCAGTACGATGAAATCCCTGTCTTTGGCGATAATCTGGCTGGATGTGGAGCGAAGTATGGGAGAGGAACAACCGGCAACCATCAATGCACAGATAATCAGTGGTGTAAATCTCATCAGCATAATTCGCATTGAAAAGTACCTCGGTGTTTGCAGTTCGATACCTCCTGTAGTGACCACTTCCAAGTTCCCCACACTGCCTGACAGGTATGATGAGCCGATATGAGAGACGCCTATAGTCAGTTATTTTTTATGCTTGGGCGGCATAATTCTGGTGGCATCATCGAATTCCTGATCCGATGTGGCAAGCGCCTGCTCCTCCTGTGCGGGCGACTCTTCTCCTACAGGCTCATGAACAATGTTCGTGGTGTCATCGCCTTCTTCAAGAATTTGCGTGGCACTCTGTTGCTGCTGAGACTGATACTCTTCGCGTTGCTTAAGCAGCGTGTCCGCCATTCTGTTGTACTCGGAAAAGAGCAATCCCAATTCATCGTTTCGCTCTTTATTGATCCGATATCCCAAATTTCCATGATGCACATGAGCGATGGCACGTCTTAGAATCCTTATCGGAACGGTAATACCCGTAGCCAGCAGATAGGCGACGATGACAACGGTCAGCACGACCGCTACCAGAAGTGCCAGCATGGTGTAGAACGTAAGATCTGCGGCAGCCAGCAATGGTGTCTGAGACAAGCCAAGCTGTACCTTGCCGATTTGCTTGTTTTGAAAAACCAGCGGCGCCTGAAAATCAAATACCATCTCATCATTCAACTCCCTCTCGGAAATCGTGATACCGTCGTCTTCACGCAACATTTCCAGGGATTCGGGAGCTTGCAGTTTCCTGCCCACCTCTTCAACAGAAGTACTGGCACGCAGAATCTTTTTATGATCGAGAATTCTCAGGTAGCTGATCTGTTGTCGCTGTTTGATTTCATGCACGAATGTTTCCAGGGCGACCCAATCCTGGATCAGCACAGCCTCGGCGCTCTCCACTGCGATAAATTCCGCCAAAGACCCACCTGAGTCGAGGGCCAGTTCGATCATCGCATCCACTTGTTTTTGATACACAAGATAGGAGCCCAGGATCATTGCGATCGAAACCACTGCCGCCATCACTGCGGTCCACTTGATTCGCAACGGCAGGATCTTTGTTTCATTGATATGTTGCTGCTTTTCATCGATCTCATGTACCACACTGCGCAGTTCCGTGGCGAGTTCCTTACCTGTTTGAAAACGCAGTTCAGGTTTCTTGTTAAGCAGTTTATCGACGATTTTTATAAGGCTTTGCGGAATCTCCCCGGTCTTGTCCTCGATCGGCGGAGGATCCTCCTGCACGATCTTCATCAGTAGAGAAGTCAGGGTCTCGGAGACAAAAGGTTTCTCCCCTGTTATGAGCTGATAGAGAATGACACCGAGCGAAAAAAGATCGGAACGTCCATCTACCGGAAACCCTTCGACCTGTTCGGGTGACATGTATTGCGGAGTGCCCAGTACCGCCCCCATCCGGGTGCGGTGCTCCTTGTTGGGGGAGTCCACATGAGCAATGCCGAAATCGGTAATGCGAATCGTATGGCCATCGTCCGGGGAGATGATGTTTCCCGGTTTCACATCCCGATGCACGATGCCGCGATTATGTGAGTAATCCAGGGCCTCCGCCAATTGAATGCCATACACCACCGCCTCTCTGACGGCAATCGGGGTGTTGGAGTCCATCATCTGTTCGAGGGTCCGGCCCTCAAGGAACTCCATCGCGATATAGGGCCCCTGTTCGACCTCACCAACGTCGAAAATGGTGACGATATTGGGGTGGGTGAGCTTCCCTGCCGCCTTGGCCTCCTGCAGGAAGCGATATCGGTATTCCGGGTCTGCCGCAACCTCCCCGCGCAGGAGTTTGATCGCCAGCGTACGATTGATCTCCGGGTCGAATGCCTTGTAGACAATCGACATCGCCCCCTCACCGATCTCCTCAATCAGGTTGAATCTTCCGATCGTGTCAGGCATAGGCTTTTGCTTGTCCAAACCCCCACTCCTTCATTACCGCATTATCCGGGATAAGCAGCCGCACTCCAGGCATGCATATTCTTATGTCTCGTCTATGCTTTCCCTGATAGAGTGTAGCAAATGGTGATCAATTAAAAAAAATCATATTGACGCCTGCTCCTTGTTTGGATTAGCGTTCCATGGAAGCGGGGACGATAATCCCAATCAGACGGATGACCTGGACTCATAATAAAAGCGGGCTAGCAGATGAACGAAACCTTCGATATCCCAAGAATCCTTGAATTGCGCAAGTTGACAAGATCTATATCGGAAAAGATCGAAACCGATCTGAATGGCTACTTGTCAACCCTGGGACCGCTCTTTTCGTCGGCGCCGATCCTCGGTGAATATATCCGGGGAGGTTCCAAAGCGCCTGTTAAGGGTGCGGAAATGGCTTTTCGCGACCTGAAAAGCCGCTATCAGGCGATTGCCGGCCAAATACCGTTTTCCCTGCAGACCGAGCTATCCCCGCCCCTGGATATCTTTGCGGCCACACCTGCCCTGACTGCGGTCGAGTATCCCTATACAGCGACTGCGGAGAATAAATCAGCCTCACTTACCGTGACCTCTCCCTTGAAATGGGTCCTCTCTTATCCCGATCTGAATCCTAAAAGGTTACTTGAATTACTGCAGGGGAACCGCAACCAGCTGGAGGACGAGCTGTCCCATGCCCTGCTGCAGTGCCTGACCCTGAACCTGGTGTTGGAGAAACGCCCGGGACTCGTGAATATACTCCAAGGCCTGCGTTTCACTATCGACACCTCTCACCATGACGGGTTGGGAGAACTGCCGGTAATCATCATCTCCTGTCCCCTGAGAACCCTCCTGCCATCTGACGACATCATCATTCAGAATACGGAGATATCAGGTATTCCATCTTTTGAAGAGATCATCAATATCGAGGATATCAGAGAGCTGTCTGACCCCTTGCAACAAAGCATTCTCTCAATCACGAAAGAGATCTCACCCACAGTTTACCAAGAGATTGCATCCCATTGAGCGGTCCGGCACGGGATTGATCCGTGGACTGCCACTGGGGCAAAAGCTGGGCAAGTAACTTTATCAATTGGGGGGTTTTTCCCTTCCGCTGATATCAATACAATTCCTATGTTTGAACACACGTAATTTCCTCCCGATAAAACAGGATAGAAACATGGCAACAATCACCTTAGAAGGCAATCAGATCAACACCAATGGTGAGCTCCCGGCGGTGGGCTCCGAAGCACCCGATTTTTCCTTGGCAGCTGCCGATCTTTCGGATGTCTCTCTCAGCAACTATACCGGTAAGAGAAAACTGCTGAATATCGTTCCCAGTCTCGATACGGGCGTCTGTGCTACATCGACCGTAAAATTCAACCAGGCAATGGGAGATAAGAGCAATTCGGTGGCACTGGTAATCTCGGCCGATCTGCCGTTTGCACAGGGACGTTTCTGCAGTGCCGAGGGAATCGACAATGTGTTATCACTGTCGATGATGCGGAATCGCAATTTTGCAAAGGATTATGGTGTTCTGATAACAGATGGGCCTCTGGCCGGTATCTGTGCCCGCGCTGTGGTAGTCCTGGATGAGAACAATAGGGTGCTCTACACCCAGTTGGTGCCTGAAATCGTACAGGAACCTGACTACGATCAGGCATTGGCTCATCTCAATTGATCTTGCTCCGGTCCGGTACCGATGCCCGGCGCTCTTTCCAGCGGAAGTAAGTATCCCCCCGGCAAAGCCGGGGGCTTTAGTTGTGAACCGCTCGAAGCGGTCTGTAAAACGGAGCCTATTGGCTCCTTGAGCCCCTCAAAGGGGCTGTTACATCAACTGTAACTGATCAATCCTGCGGTCTTCCGCTTCCTGGTGCCGTATATACTCCCGAATCACCTGCTCGTCCCTGCCTACCGTCGAGGTAAAATATCCCCTGGCCCAGAAATGATGGCCAACATAGTTCCTTTTCCGACCCAGGTAGGTA
>QBVD01000016.1 GCA_003058525.1 gamma proteobacterium symbiont of Ctena orbiculata
TCTTGTGGTTGATCGACTACCGGCATCGTCTTTCTCCTGTCTATTTCATTGGGTGGAAAAACCTAAATACAGACAAGCGCGAAGGATAACCCATGTGGGTTAATTACGGGATGACGGATAGAGATCAATATGCCTTAGTGCGGTAGGTGTTGCGGACGCCCACCTAAGTTATTGAAATTAAAGGGCTAGGATTCGACAATACCCCTCATAATGCTGGGGTCGGCAGTTCGAATCTGCCCCTTGCTACCAATCAAATCAATTAGTTACGGCCTTCGCGCCGTGTCTGTTTCGTCTCCTCGTCCCACAATTGTGGGACAGTTCGTAAAATTACGGTGGTGTTTCTCTGCACTTTTTCCGCCTCTTCCAGCAGTCTTGCCAGTCCAGGCGGGCTGTAGTGTGCCGTTACATCCTGTATCTCATGACCCAATAATGCCTTGCGGTATTCCCAGGGGATTGCCACGGCTTCCATGCGTACCCCGAAGGTGTGACGGAGGTTGTGAACCCCCTTCTTGAAACCCTCGGTGGGCAGTCCTGCTTTCTCCCAGGCAGTGCGCCATCCGCTGTTGTTCATCCTCAGCATCCGGCCCTTGGGCCCCGGGAACACCAGGTTATCGTCATTCCCTCGCTGTCCGTCTATAATCGATCTCGCAGTGGCATTGCAGATCAAATACCGGCCAACCTGGTCGGAGGCCCGTTTCCTTGAGTTGCCCTTCCGGATCTCTGGCGGAATCCACCAGACCGCCCCGGAGGGCAACCCTGGGGCCATTACCTCGTGTTCCCAGGTCAATGAACAAATCTCCTGCTCTCTGGCCCCTGTGTTGACCCCAAACAGTGTCGGGGCTATCAGGTGCTTTGCTGTCGTTTTGTTCATCTTCGCTACCAGCTTGTCCTGCTCATCCCATCCGAGAGGGTAGGGTGGCAGGGTATCGTTCCAGTCTGGCGGCACGATCTTGGGGACTGCCGTGGCCAGCCATGGCTTGTTGCCGTCCCGCAGAACCCTGGCAGCGTAGTTCAAGACCGCTACCGCCGTCCGGTAGGCCCTCGCCAGCGTGCTGGATCGTCTCAGCCCGTGCTGTTCCTCTTCGAATCTGAGGAACGCGCCCTGGTGGACGTGTGAGATAGGCAATCCGCCTATATAGTTATCCAACAGCTTTAGATCCTGTCTGGCCCGCTCCGGGTCTTTCCCCCGGCGCTCAATCGATATAACGTACTTGACCGCGGCTTCCCTGAACGTGTGCTCATGTCGCCTCGGTCCATTCAGTATTTCCTCCTTTGCCTCAGCTACCTTTTGCTCGAGAATCAGCGCCGCATCGCCGATTTCTCGGCAGCCAGTAGATTCTCGAATTGACTTCCTGATTCCACCGACGGTGACGACTTTGTCGATGTGCCAGATTTCGCCCCTCTTTGTGAGGCCTGCCGGTCTGTCTTGCATGGTGTTTCTTCCTCCCGGCGGGCGTCCGCAGGGGGTATTGTAGGCAAAGTATTAATGAAATCGTCAAGGTGCGTGATGTCGTAGCGCACCATGTTTCGCTTGTTTCCCTTTTTAATCAGGCGCTTACTCACATACGGCGCGATCTCCTCTGTGAAGATTCGTACCGACATGCCGCAATACTCGGCGGCGTCTTCTTGTGTGAGTAGTCGTTGCATACCTATCTCTACTTACCTATCACTATCGCCCGGCATCCTTGTGCCTGATGTAGCGGGGTTGCATTAATCAGCAGCCAATAAAATCTTCGATAGACCATTCATCTGCCTTTCCCGGGTTTTTCTTAATGTGCATTTCATAGGCTCTTACTGCCTCCATGTACTCGGCTACTTGGTCTTTAATCGGTTCATCAAGCGAGTAGCACATACCGAGATCTTCAACCGCACTGATTAGGTCGCTGCACTCCTCGCATGTGTATGCTGCAGCCAGCGGCACTGCGTAGTCGCCATAAATTCGTTCTTCGATGTCGCTTTTGATATGCCGATACCTGTGGAACTTAAATACCTCATCTCCTGGATTGATCAGGCTCCCGCATGCACAGCACTTCTTGCGCCTGCCTAACACAGGCATTAGTTGCAACTTTCCTGGTCCTTCCCACCAACTATCAAAGTCGGCAGGGTCGAAATCACAGCTACATGCTAGGCTCATACTCACCTCATAATCGTTTTCAGTTAGGTGCGTTAGCAATCCCATTCAAGAAGAGCGCTCCGAACAGCCTCTTCAGTCTCATAACCGCTGGCTCTGAATAAACCGAAGGAATTCACAACCTCGACTTCTAGTCCAGCGTCTATTGCTCGCTGTAGCATGTTCGATACTGCTTCATGTCCGGTATTCTCTTCGCTCATACTCACCTCTCAGGGCTTTGGGGGTTCAGCTACGCTGTTAGCGAATACTCGTCGCATCGTTGCTCTGGTATTTCTACGCTGCAATTGGTGAAAGCATTACTAAGCGTCGTCGCCAGCCTTGATGCCTCTGGCGTTCTGGCATCTACCTCATCCATGATTTCAATAAATGCTCTCGCTTCCTCAGCGGTCTCAAGGATGATAGTGATGGGCTTATAAACCAGGTTGTCTTGCTTGATTCTCATCTCTCAGCCTCTTGGTGTTTGGTCTCAGCGCAATTTAGAATAATTTCGTCGCTTTCATTCCAGCATGCAGCGCAAACCCTAACGGTTTCATCTTCTCCGCGCATATATGAGAACTGGACCCATTTTTCACCGACAGTTCCAGTGCCACAAATAACGCATGGCTTACCGTAGTTTTTAGACCCATCTCTTTCCTTGATTGGCCGTCTTCTATACCCGTCGATTCTTGGGTAGCTTTTACTCATATCTACTGCCTACTGTTGGTCAGGGAAGTCAAGATCCTTCCTTGCGCGGTCCAGTAAAGCTGGCACATCGGTTAATCTTGGGTCTCCTCCTTGGTCCAAGGTCACACAAGCGTCCGCATGACACCATCCGAGGGCTTCCATACGCTGACTCTCTATGTAGTGTTCTAACCTTGTATAACATGTACTTGTAGGATAGATTCCTGACGAATCAGGATTGTCCAGCATGTCGCTGATAATGGTGCATATCGCCGATCTGTCTTTATCCATCTCTATACCCTCTCTCTATCAAACCCAATACCAATATAGTTTACTCAGGTAGTTATAGGGAATGTTTCTTTATAACGTCTGTTATCTGTCCAGATCCTTACGGATAGCCGCTTTAACTTTCACCATTGCTGACATGGGGTTTGTGGTCCAGTCAGCGCCTAAGCGGGAATCTCGCTATCGCTCGATCCCCTGTGTTTCATCGTTATTTTGCTAGGTGCTTTACAGCCATAGCGTAAATTTCTTTAAGCGTTGTCCAGCTTACTTGTATTTCTTGCACGAACTCGCCTGTTCCATCGCATAGATAACAATTATCATCGATATCGCCATTTTTGTTTAAACAGGCAGGGCAATCGCTGATAATTTTTTCATTAAACTCACCAATCAGTAATGCTTTGGCTCCATTTTCTGCGGTCAATGCTTTCGGCATCGCAACATAACCAGCCGGTGAAGCAGTCGGAACAGCTCTTTTTTTGTAGAGTTCGCATGTACTGCATTTCGGATCATACTTTCTCCAATCTATCAGACTCATCGCTGCTTACCTCTACCGTTATGCCTCTGGCCTGCCTGTTAGTTTCATTAAGTCAGCAGGGCTGCATACTCGCTTAATATCTATCGTGTACTCCGGCGTTAACGCTGCGGAGAGCTGCAATAGCATGTCTTTCTGTGCTTCCAGGACCTCTTGTACCCCTTGGGCGTCTGAAGTCCTTACAGCAAGGTCCATTAAGCCGTGTACCGTCTTGTTCAGAGTGTTGTACCAGCGTATTGCAGTCCAGGCCGTTTCCATTTCCCCGGAGTCTTTGTTCTTCCTGTTGCCAGATTGCTGGATCATCCAGGAATGGGAATCGGCGGCGATCCGATATCGTTCGTTTACGGGTATTACTGTCATGCTGCTGCCTTCTTTAGCTGCTCAATCATTACAATCAGTTCCTGATTAAACTTGATGACACCCTCTTCAAGCTCCTGAACTCTCGCTTTATCCAATTCAAAGCGCTTCACAAAAAGCTGGTATTCCTCCGGCAACCGTGGATCGAACGAAACAAAGTCACACCATTGGCGCTCAGTGCAAGCCATTTGCCAGTACATTTGATCCATGTATTTCTTGTCGATCTTGGCGGACAGAAAAGTGTTGATGTGAGTGGCGGTATTTGGGCATTTGATTTCAACCAGGCCATCATCACCAACCAATCCATCCGGGGAAGCGCCAGACATATCGATGATAGGGTGGTCGATAAAGCCTACTTGCTCGACCTCATTATCAGTCATGAATATGTAGGCGTCTCTGGCTTGTGGTTCTGTGTCGACGCCCCACTGCATGGCCGCATTGGTGTAACCCTCTTCTTTTTGGCCTGTAAGGCGCTCCACAAGAAGCTGTGCCATATAATTGGCTCTTGCTGCTGCCCAGCCTGAGCGAGTTTTAGCTAGCACATCGCCGACCTTTGAGGCCGTCACCTTCCCGCAGCGAGCGGCAAACCATTCTTTCGAAAGCTGTTCCATTATTGTTTCCTCTTCTGCTCAAGGCGCATCACTGCTCCGTTATACTTGTTTGCAGGAAGCTGCCCGAGGTCGTCGATCTTCAGTACCTTGAGGAACTGTGCTTTGTTAGCACCTACCTCAGAAATAAGGCTTTCGAGATCTGCGACTTGTTCGTCGTTGATTGTTTCAACACCAAACCCATTGCCGTCATCGTCACCCTCGTCGCTTGCTGCAACGCCGGTTACTGATTCGAATGTGGCGATTTCCAGGTAGGTCTTTGTTGATTTGATCTGCTGGATCGGATTCTTACTGCCAGAAGAATCAGGCGGGGCCTTCATGGTCACACTTTCACTGTGGCCAAGTTCGTGGGTCAAGATGCACGATACAGTAATCAGATCATCATCATTTTGGTTGATGTCCCATCTGGCGTTCAGGCCGTGTTTGCCGAGTTCGGCGTTAACAGTATTTACTAGCGAGTGCTTTGAGGCATACCTGGAGTCGTACTGTTTGTTTACCTTGTCCTTGATGACCTTGGGTGGGTTGCGCTTGAAGTTCGCAACAGCAGCATGGTAAGCCTTGCGTGCATTGTTCTTCTCCCATCGTTCCTCAAGCTGCATAAGCTTATCCAGCTTTTCGAGATCCGCACCTTGTTGTACAGCCATCTCAACCATGTTGACGGGGGTCATTGTGGTATTGTTGTTCTGGATCTCTGGTAGAGTTTCGTCAACCTCAACCAACTGTGTCTCTTCCGCGTTACTCATATCAATCACCTTGCTTGTCTATAAATAAAAGCTTGGCTATTCGTGTCTTGCCATATTTACCACCAAGCCTGCGCTGAAATGCTTTGGCATTGTCAAGACTTGCCGCACCACGGTCTAAATACTGCTCAAACACAATCGGTCGGCTGTCTTCTCTGACATCGAATGTATCTCGCTCAGCCGTGATCACATAAAGAGCGTCCGGTGGGTCGGTTGTTGGTTCTTTGTAGCTCATATCTATCTCCAATCTGTTATGCTTGGCCGTCTACTTTTTCAGCAACGGTCTCAGTCCCACGGCGCGTTTTGATGTCTGTTACAGCGTAACCAATAGCCTTTATAAGCTCGTTACTGTTGACTGCCTTTTTCGCCTCAATGTGAGCATGGTCTTTTAATTTCTTATCAATTACCTTGAGCATCGAGTCTGTTTCGGTCTTTACATAGCTCTTAATGTTAGCCAGCAGCGGGTCTTCCTTGCATTGACCATTTGAGTTCAGCTTCCCCTGATACAAGGCGGTCATTTCCTGCTCAACCATATCCATGATTGAGTCGTATTCGGTTTTCTTATTCCAGCCATGAGTTATAGTGATAGGCTGCTCAAGTAGAGTATTAATAACCATTTCTGTTTTTGCCTCAATGAGCTTTTTGGCTCGCTGGGCGATTAGCATCGCCTGTTCGTCAGAAAACTTTTCAAGGATACTGTTGGCAAGTGTCTGTGTTAGTTTGCGGCTCACCTCTTCGTTGATGTCGCCGTCCTCGTCAATCCAGTCAATTTCTACTTCTGCTGTTAATTTCATCTCTTACTCCAATCTGTTATGCTCAGTGGCCAAGGGCAGTGGATTCTGACGGTTTATGGTGACTACCGACAACGCTATGACACCAACTCTAGCGCCACCACCCTTGCCGCTGAGCACTTACTCCGCCTGCCTCCGCAGAAAGATACAGTCTGAATCATCGTTAACCGTCCGCACGGCTTTACGATTAGCGGCCTCACACAACATCTCATCCATGCGCTTGTGAGCGGCGTCAGCTTCTACAATATCGCCATTGTTAAACGCCGTTACCGCATCGATCGCCGCTGTTGCAAAATCTTGTTTGGTGTAAAACATCAAAAGCCTCTCAGTAGTGCATGTATATGTGCGAGTGCGCCGCTCGCGTATAGCGAAAGAAGAAACACGACCCAAAAAGCCAAGGCTAAGCCGATTATCGGCCACAGCCTTCACTTTCTCCGGGCCTGGATTTCGTCCGGGGTGTATTCAGACTGACCTGTCATTAATTAACCCTCTCTCAACCTTGTTGATTAAATCCCGTACCAACAGACCAGCGTCACCGGAATATCCCTCAGCGAATATCGCAAACACTTCGTCATAAAATTGGTTCGCATTCTCACAGAAATAGTCGGCGAGAACAGCGGCATCATCGTCATTGAAACCGGGATTCCAGTATTCGTCGCCGGTTTCCTCGTAAAGCTTGGCTTGTTCGTGGCGGTTCATTAGTCACCTATCCAGTAGAGCTGTTCATCCCAGGGGCCGGGCTCTGGTGGGGTGGCAGAAATTGTGATTCTTTCCCAGTGGACCGAACAGCACCATATATCACCATGAATGTTCGGTTTTGTACCATATGAATACCAAAAACCACTCTCATCCATCGCCATCCACCTAGCCCATAAAGGAACCGGAATGGCATAATCGCCCCAGCAAACTATTTTGTGATTCATTTTCCTTTCCTCTTCAAATACCAATCAGCCAAATACCCCAGCGGGGCCAAAACCAGAAGAAACAGCCCGTATAGCGAAAACCCGATTAGAGCCATGCCTAGATCAAATGCCATTTACTCTTTCCTGGTGTGTGGTTAGTCGTTACTGCGTGAGTCGGTAATATGCTTTCCCGCCAGCCAAAGAACCGTTGGCTCGATAGGCACGGCGGACTTCAACAGAAGCAAGCCCAAGCTCCACTAGGTCGCGCAAAATCTCGAACGCCTGGTCCCGGTATTTGCCAATCAGTGGCTTTATATCGCTGATGGTTTTCCACTCATCCGACAGGGCCCTGTATCCAGCTCCATGCAAATCGTCATCCCACCATTCAGGTAATTCGATTTTTTCTGATGCGTCTGTTGGCTGTGCGTAGTTAGTTACCATCTCTCTGCCCTGGTGTGTGGTGGGTATGTATTACATACTATACGAAAACGCATAAAAGTCAATACAATTATGTATTGTATTTGCCGAGGAGTATATTGGTTTACGTTATGTGTTTGATATAAAGGGATAATAATGATAGGGAAAATGGGCTGTTTTACGATTCTGGTTTCTTTGCTTTTATTTGGCTGCAGTATGACTTTGCCGGTCTCTGGGTCTATTCAGGGCTCAGAAGAAACATTTTCTGGGACCGCAACAGGGTCACCTGACGGCGGCGGCGTGTTAACAGTGATCTCCAGTAACGGCGCTGTATGTAAGGGGAATTTTGTATATGTGACAGGCAGAGAAGGAAAAGGTGTATTCAAGTGCGACGACGGAAGGAGCGGGCCATTTGAGTTCGTGTCAACAGGGCATAGAGGTACGGGCTTTGGTGATCTTGACGGGGAAAGGTTTATTTTTACATTTGGGGAGTAACATATAAGGAAGAGGGTTTGGAATGAAATTCTTTTTGTTATTTGCAGGGTTATGGGTTTTTTATGCCAGCGTTTGCTTAGCCGGATTATTCGATGCAACGGAAGATCTAGAGGGGATGGTTGTATTGCACGCTGGAGACGTAGAGCTATTAGATTGCCCGCCATACGGAAAGTATGATTGCCTATCGTGGCCTTCAATGCTTTTGAAATTTCGATACAAGGAAATTTGTTTCACCTCAGACACTGGTGCTTGTAGTGGCGCTGGGTGTAGGGGGTTCGTGGCGGCTGGAACAGATGAAATACCTTATTATTTTACAACGGATAGCTTCAGCGGAGATATTAGTAAATACCGGGCGCGTTTTGTGAGATGTCCCGACATGTACTGAAAAGTTTGAAGGGGGCGGAAGTGGGAGTTATATTAGTATTAACTGGACTGGGGTTAGCTATTTACGGAGGCTTGTCGGGAAAGGGGTTGGTCTTTGTTGTTGTGCCGATCTTGTGCTCGTCAATAGGCGGGATACTGACACAAGCAAGCGATGGGAAGCTTTATAATTTATACTACAGAGAGTCGAAGGGGCTAACTGTACATGCCAATGGCGTCAAATATCTATTAAAGATATTTATATATTCATTAGTCGTTTGGGGTGCCGTTAGTATAGTGTTATTCGCTATTGCAAAACTGTTTTCATAAATCATTTCCACCCTTTAATCTTGTCTATTGAAATCATAAGTACATTCATTATCGATATAATACTTGCACTTTTTTCTGGTTAAGAACAAATAGACTCTTATAGCGAGACATACCAAGTCTTGGAAATACAAGGGTTTCTCTCTGTCAAATTTTCGTTTCCTGCATATATCACACTCAATACAGCCCGGTGGTTTTCCAAAATTGATATTCCCGTAATCATCTGGACTCACGTCGGAAATGAGCTTTTCTATACTTATCTCTAGAAACTTTGCGACCGCCGGCCACATGTAGCATGGTAATCCACGTTTTTCCCAGTTTGGGATGTTTTGTTTCTTAACTCCAATATTATCTGCTAGATAATACATGGTCTTATTCTTTTTTCTTAAGATGCTTTCTGCATTTTTGAATGCGTTGAACTTACATTTATTCTCTGATTCAGAGTCCATGATCCTTCCATTGTGGTATTTGTATAAAAGTTGGGCAGATTACCCGTCTTTATGAGACCAATCAAGCTTATAACTCTTTGAAAACACAGGATGTTTACTAATACCATGCAGTCTGTACACGAAACGATTTTGCATTCGTTTGACGCTCATGGTGTTTACCCTAATTGCCCGTAAGTAAACAAATCGTTTAAGCTGTCGCGCCTCTACGAAGTTTGTTAGAGACTCTCTGCATGTTCAACATGCGTGGTATTAACAAGCAGTTAGGGCAGATCGGTGATGTACGTGACGAGAACAAGAGAAACCACGGGGGCATGTCAGCCTCCACTGGGCACAGTCGAAAATAAAGCTTCTCTGGATTATCGCGATATTGTACCTGTATTAGCGCTCGCTAATACATGTGTATCAATATTGAAGGAGAAGACGCATGTGCGACAAGGACAAACAGTATGATTTGTTTGGAGACCAAGCCGACAAGCAGCATGACTCGCTCAACGAGCAAGACAAAGGAGGAAACCGACAAGATAGCCGAATAGTAAATCTTGAGCCAGCTGATCCGGAAGGCAAGGTGGGGCAAATGGTGCAGCAGGAAATGGAGAATCTTGAGACCATTCAAAGACCGCTAACGGTCAGATTGATCGGGAAAATATTGATTCCACATAGTGAGGGGTTACTGAAGGTGGCGGCGAAGATGTACCGGGATGACCCCACTCGCTGGTGCTCCTGCATAAAAGTCATTGCCAAGCTTGTTGCGATAATCAGAAAGCTCTTCTAGACAAAACCCGCCAGGGAGGGCGGGCGAAAGTCGCATTCCTTTAGTGCCTGGTCCAGCGTGCCACGTTCATAGCATGAGGAAATGAAGAGCTGCAAGGCCTCAATGATATTTGAAACGGCCTTATCATGGGTATCTCCCTGACTGTAAACGTCAAGTGACGGGCACGCGGATATAAACCAATCACCGTCCTGTTCGACGGTTATAGGTATGCGCATCTCAAATCGAATTACCTTTTGAGTTGACATTTTAATTCCCCAGGAGAACTTAAGCTCGGTGCCGTAGCAGAGCGGGGACATCTTTAGTGTAGCGCACTTGCCCTATCCATTAAATGAGAAAGCTTCATTACTGAAATATGCGCACCACTCATCACGGTACTTTCTCGTTGAGCCTCTTTGGGCTGGTATCGATCATCCAATACCGCCATACATCTCACTGGCTCAGGCAGGTTGATTAAATCAATAGCCATGTGAATCATGGCGCTTGCGCTTCGCCTGTTGGGTTTGAGTGCATTGGTGATTAGTCCTTCTATTTGCATATCTGCAACATAGTCCAGGCCGGATGCTCCCCGTAGCTGTATTTTTGTCTCGATCCTAGTATCGGGTTTCCACAGCTGGTGGTAATTAATAACCTCTCGCACTAGTAGGTCGTGCTCTTTTTCCTTAGGTTCCAGTAACTTATCTTGCTCCCAGTCACTGATTTCACATGCCATTCGGACAAATGCTTCTACAGTGTCAGCAAATGAATTCGTATTATATTGACGAAGCACCTCTCCGCCCTGATTCACAACAAATCCGTACTTTGACAGGATCTTTTTGAAGCCGCGAAAATTCCGTGAGTCTGAAAGATTGAACCCTAACGACGCAAAATGGAAATAGAAGTTTCCTCCATCAGATATGGTGGCCTCATCAATAATATAAAAGCCAATAATCTCTCCATCCGTATAAGTAATCGGCGTCTGAACCAGGTAGGCTTCGTTTTCTCCATTTCTATATTTAATGCTGGTGCATCTTAAGCCCATCGCTTGGAGTATGTTTTGGCATTCAGTCATATTGCATTTCCCATTGCATGGCAGGCAATTCAGGTGGATCAGTAATTTCAATATTGGCTATTTTACTAAAAAACTCAAGCCAGCTTTGATAATCATCACACGAAATGTCCTCGTCGATAGCATAAATATCGTGGGACTCGCACCGTGGGTCTCCTATGTGGTAATGGGGACCATTTATAAATATACCATGAACTCTTTTAGCCACCTCATATTTAGGCACCACCTCAACCTGGATAAGGCGGTACTTAACGTTATCTAAGACTTTGAAAATAGTGTATAAATACTTGCACCGATCTAGTAGCGGGTCGGCGTAATATCTGAGTTCACATATCGCGTCCGGTATTGTCGTAACAGCAACATTGTCGATAACCGTAGACTCAACAAACCACATATTTTCATGGCCTGGCTGCGTCTGCCACGAAAGGCCAAAAAAAGAAGCTGATTTATCTAATTCTATGAATAAATCAATCTCATCCTTGCTGACCATCGTTACACGCTTTCTCCTTGAAATATAATTATTTCTTCGTCTTCACAGTCCGCGCCGCCTTTTTCTTGACAACCTTCTTTACAGCCGGCTTCTTCTTTTCTACTTCCACAACTTGCGCTTCTCCCTCTTTGAGCTTCAACTCAGGGTCGTCTGAGTTGTATTTGTGGCTATCAGGAACATCGCCCGGGGTCTCCGCGCCCTGTTCGCTTTCGGCCAGTTCTTTCCATTCGGCTTGCTGTTTGGCGACGGTTAGGATTGTGTCGCGGCCGCGAGGGTCAGCTTCTAAATAAAATCTTTTGAGCCTTTTTATTTCGCTACTGACGATCGCCGCAGCTATTTCCTTGTTTTCTATTTCTTTTTTGTAAAACAAATCTGTAGACGACCCGAAGTATTCAGCAATAGGCCATAGCACTGGATGCTTGGGATCTTCAATCTCGCCACTTAGGATTCTAGCTATCGTCGGTTGGTTTGCTTTTTTGTCGCTGTTTTTTAGAACTGTCTTGTTAATTGCATTTGCAAGCTTGGTAGGGCTGCCGTTTATATCTGGGTCAGCAAGCATTAGTTTAGCGAGTGTTTTTGCGACAACGGTATCGCCTGCCTGGTGGGCAGGGGTTTTTTCTCCATTATTCATATCCGTATTATATTCCTATAAGTCAGAATACATAATCGTATTGACAGTAATACGAAGTCGTATATACTGTGCGTATGGACATACAGGAAATCGTTTCTGACCTGATTGAATCTGGTCTGAGTGAAGGGGCAATTGCGGAGATGATTGGCGAGGTCTCGCAGCCCACAATTCACCGGATAAAGACAGGTGAGATAAAAAATACAAGTTACAAAATTGGTAGTGCTCTAGTGGCCCTCCATGAACAAGTATGTGGACAACCCAAGGATGCCGCATGAGCCGCCTCACCCTCGACGGCTACCCAGTTAATGCTGTTTATCGACAGCGCCCCCGCCTGCGGTCCTCCTTCTGCCGTGGGTGGGGTTTAAATCCTCCTAAGGCGCTGTTGCAGCGCCTATTTTCGGCGAGGCCTGTCCCCCACGGGCCTCGCTATTTTTTTTGTGAGTAAAACCCATGAAAAAAATTTACCTGAATTTAGACCTGAAACTCACTGAAACTAATCCTCGGGAGGTTTCAGGTGCAGCTTGATTTATCCTTTCAGGCCGGTCTGTTAGAGCAGTTTCCGACATTTAGGGACGTACTGAGAGCTGCGGCGTACGGATGCGGTAGACCGTTCAAGCATATAGCTGCAGATCTCGACATGACGGCCAGCAAGCTATCACGGATGCTGGCGGATAATCCGAACGACCCTATCAATTTCCCTGCTGACAGACTCCCGGACTTCATAGAGTCAACAGGCGATAACAGGCCTGTCATTTGGATGGCTGAGAGGTTCCTTATCGATTCAGAAACCACTCAGCGCCAGGCGGTCGCACAACTGGCTTCTCTGATGCCCCAGGTAGAGGCACTTCTGAAAGCGGTAGCGAGGTAGTCATGACCAAAACCGAAACAGTCCTATCCAAGCTCAAGCGCCGCCCGGTCCGTGGCATTACACCACTAGATTTCCCCAAAGGCTTCCGCCTCGGCGCCCGTATCCATGACCTGCGCTGCAAGGGCCACGACATTCTGACGATCGATTCAGGTGTCGGGAAGCTGGCGCGGTATCGGTTGGCTGGATAGTGAGCTTAGAAGCTGTGACTTGGGCATACAAACAACAGGGTCTGAAGTCGGGAGCCAAGTTCCTGCTTGTCACCCTGGGCAACTATGCCGATGAGAACAGCGAATGCTACCCAGGGATAAAAACCTTGGCAAAAGATACAGCAATGTCACCGAGGTCGGTTATCAGGGCCATCAATGAGTTGTCAGAAAGTGGCCATATCCAGACGATCATTCGGCCTGGTGAAGGCGGTGGCAGGAAGAGCAATATTTATCGCCTTGCATGCTCGAAACTGACTGAAAAGGCAAAGTGTCAATCTGACACATTGGGGGGGCAAAGTGCCAATTTGTCAGGGGGGCAATGTGACAATCTGTCCAGGCAAAGTGCCAATTTGTCCAGGCAAAGTGCCAAATTGTCACCCAAACCATCAGAAGAACCTAAAGAAGAACCTAAAGATAAGAATATCTGTAGTCGGCAAAAGAAGCCGACCACAGCAAAGCAAAAGCCAGCCAATCCCGAGGACCTCGAGTTGGCAATGTGGATATGGGGCCTTATTGACGGCCTGGCTCCAGGTCAGAAAAAACCAAATTTCAATACTTGGGCTGATGACATTCGGAAGATGCGTGAGATAGACAAGCGAACGCATGATGACATCAAGGCGGTGTTTGAGTGGGCGCACAATGATAGCTTCTGGAAAACCAATATTCGATCCCCGTCAAAGTTGCGGGAAAAATTCGACGGACTGAACACGAAAAGGCTAAATGCACGACAGAGGAACGGACATGGAAAAAGCACAGAATCTTTTGCAGAAAAAAATTACGAAGATGGCGCAAGACTCGGGGTGCTCGCTCAATTCAGACAAAGCTGACTTCGATTCAGTCAGGCGCCGTGATGCTGAACAGGCAGAGAAGGAACGCCAGGAGGCCAGACAGCGAGATCTTGAGAAAGCGTTGAATCGCGCTGGGATTCCTGAGCGGTTCGCTGGCAAGACCTTCGCTACCTACCAGAACCTCGGGACGAGTCAAAAAGTTGCGAGGTCTACCTGCGAGCTATACGCGGACCAGTTTAGGGCCATGAAGGGAAATGGTGTTTGCATGATCCTGACCGGATCACCAGGCACGGGCAAGACACACCTTGCGGTCTCTGTTCTGCGCAATGTGATTGATTCCGGCAACACCGGACTATTCGTTTCAGTTTCTGAAATGCTGCGGAAGATCAGGAACACATACGCCAAGGGCTCGAAGCAGACAGAGGAGGAGGCATTCAGCATGTTCGTCAAACCGACTTTGCTGGTACTCGATGAGGTTGGTGTCGCGATTGGCGACGAGGAGAAGCGCAAGGCAATGGTATTTGATGTCCTGAATGCCAGATACAACGCCCTCCGTCCCACGATCATTATCGGGAATCTCACAGTGGAAGAAATGCAGTCGTATCTCGGTGAGCGCGTATGGGATCGGTTGATGGAGGGAGGTTCGCCTGTAGTCGCGTTCACGGGTGAGAGTTACCGGCAGAGAGCGCCGGTCAAGGAAGCTGGATGATCATTCGCTCCAATGTCGGCAAGCGAGCATTTGCGGAATGGCTCAGTGTGAATGACACAGAGTTCCTTGGCGCACTGACAGGGCTGAGCAAAGATTTCGGGCCGTTCAATGAGGTCACGTACAGGCACAGCGATCAGCACAAGCAAAACGATTTGATTGATCATATGACAGCGGCGAGAGAAAAAGCGGCAGCCACGGCATTTCAGAATTCCAGGGCTGCGTTGGAGAGATAGACTTAACGCCCAGCTAACCAGCGCTGAGCGAACGAGGACTTGAATATGAGCACGTATGGCGAGGAGCAAGATAGAAGAGCGAAACGTAGACGCGAAGCGTCTGAGTTGAGCGGCTTGTTATCTGGCGATTCACGCAAACCGAAGTTTGGAGAGTGGGTGCGCGGGATTTGGGCCAGTGAAGACAATCCAATTCGTGACGGCATGTACGTTGAGACGATACGCCGAAGAGGGAGGATGAACCCAGGAACCTTTTACCGGCTGACAGATGGCAAAGGGAAGTATTGGGAGTACCAGGCAGCAGACACGCTGTACTTAGACAGATAACAAAGAGCTAACCAGCTCTGTCTGGTTAGCGGACTGTTAACTAATTTGCTTGGTTGGCATCAAGCAGGGGAGGCAGGAAGTCTCCCCGACCTAACACAGAGAGGAAAGAGGCATGAAAACAGTACAATACGAAAGAAAGCTACCACCCCACGGCGGGAGTCCTCAGATACCAGACCATATCAGGAAAGAGATATACACAGCCAGGCAGGAGGGCGTAATGGTCAAAACGATTGCCGAGCAATATGGCATATGCAGGCCCACGGTCAGGCGGATCTTGAATGAGGAGAAAGCAAAGCAGGCAAGACGCATAGGCCCACTCGGCGCAACCCACGTAATCGGCCATACCTGGTACAAGATCAAGGGCAACCTGGTTTTCTATTGGTGGAGCGAAATGCAGGAATGGTGGCGATCGACGATAACGCCATCTGAACTGAGACGGGATGGGGAGAGGGTTGTTTAACGAATTGAAGCCAGCGGCCCTGACCGCTGAGCTGGATGGTTAAATACGGGGAAAATTATGTCTTTGAGATTTGACGAATTGAGAACTGCCAACGCTAACCGTGGCCTTGAGTGGTGCGGCAAGAAAACCGGCATTGAGGATATGGAATTCTGTGCCATTGAATTAGGTGGAGAGTCGGGAGAGGCTCTTGATGCGGTCAAAAAGTACCTCCGATTTCTGAATGGCTGGAAAGGCGGAGTTGAGCAAGAGCAGGCCGTTGACGCCATAGCGAAAGAATTAGCGGATGTGGTGATCTGCGCAGACCGTCTAGCGGAATCCCTTGGCATTGATCTTGGGGACGCCGTAAAGCGGAAGTTCAATATCACATCTGATCGTTACAGTCTATCGGTGAAGTTATGAATCAGACAAAAATTGAATCCATGATCGAGGTGTTTTTTAACTACCTCTCAGGCTTCATTTTGGCCTATCTGGTTTATGCAATCATAGTCATCCCAACTCCCTGGCTCAAGGATTCAGCTTTTTGGGTGACCACACTATTCACCGTGGTGAGTGTGATCAGATCTTATCTATGGCGTCGATTCTTTAACGCTGGTCTGCATAAGGTGGTGCACCGACTGGTGACCAGTTGGGCGAGTATTTAACAGGTGCTATAGGGAATGTTTCCCGATAACTACCCAACCAGTTTATAGGGTTATATAGGCAGATAGAGAAAGGCTAAAGTGAGACACGAAATCATCCTAAACAAGCAGGGAAAGGAACGCGTAGTAAGCTGGTTAGCCGAACTTAATGCAGATGGTAGGTATTTGCTAGAAGTCCGCCCTAACAAGCTCACGCGAAGCTTGGCCCAAAACAGGCTTAGCTGGATGTGGTATCGGGAAATAGCCGACTTCCTGACCGACAACAGCGACCAGACGATATCAGACACGGATGTTCATGACTGGTTGGTGGATGAGTTCTTGCCCAAGAAGGTGGTTGAGATAGACGGCAAGCCAAAGGTCCGGCAAGTGGGGACCAGCGGCTTGAAGGTAAACGAGATGAGCGAGTTTCTGGAAAAGGTGGATGTTTGGGCGGCACAGCGTCAAATACAACTCACCCACCCTGATATCTACGGCGTGGCTATGGGAAGCGAGCATGGCAGGAATTAAGCTCAAGCCAGCTGATACTTGGTTTTCTAAATGCATACGGGAGAGGGCTGGGTGGATATGTGAGGTATGCAACAAACAGTACGAGGAGAATTCACAGGGCCTTCACTGTTCGCACTTCTGGAGCCGCAGGCATAGAGCCACCAGGTGGGACGCTGACAACGCTGCTGCGCATTGTTTCGGATGTCACCAGAGACTAGGTGGGAATCCTATTGAGTTCGCGGACTGGATAGAACAGCACCTTGGAGAAGCGAGAATGGAAATCGTGAGGGGTAAGGCTATGTCAATCGTCAAAATCCCAAAGTCCGAGGAAAAGGACATAGCTAAGTACTACAGGGAGGAGTACGAAAGAATGCGAAAACTTAGAGCTGAAGGGGTAACGGGCAGGATAGAGTTTGAGAGTTATTTTTAACACCAATTATGCCTAAAGTGACAGAAATAGTACCTGACGATATGCCTGACTGGGCTAAAAAAGCTTTTGATGACGGTCAATTTTTTAATAAGGCCTGCAAAGCCATGAACAGCCTAGAAGAGATTAGGGAGATATATGCGGGGATGGATGGGTTTATTCCGAAGACTGCACCCGAAGCATACCAAGAACGCATAATTCGCCAGATGTACCAATGTGCAATTGATGGCATTGAGACATAACGTACCAGCATACCCGGAGCGCGAAATGAGCAAATCAGAACTGAAGAGAAAGAACGTACTACAGGGTAAACCAATGATGGAAGGCATCGATGAGGGTAGCGCTTCCGCTGTTGATGCGCTAGTTATATTTTGCCCTGACTGTAAAGGCGAGGGCGAGGTATATAGAGGCCAATCGCACCCTGATGATGAAGGCTACGAAGATTGTAGACTTTGCAATGGTAAAGGGAAATTTAACCCGTTTGAAAGAATACGGGAACTGCTGATTCAGTGCGATGCGGCTGAGGGGCATTACTATTCTGTCCTTGGTAAGGCACAAGAGGCTGGAATAGAAACATAACGGCCTAGCTCAAATGTGAGCGAAGCGAATATTTTGCAGCATCTGGTTAAGAGGCGAAATGGCAGAACACGAAAACAGTATTGGCGCTAGTGATGACTGGTACACACCGCCAGACATGCTTGATGCATTGGGCGAAGTGTTTGATCTAGACCCATGCTCTCCAGGTGCGGGGCATTGGGTGCCAGCTAAAAGCGTGTACACGAAGCAAGATAACGGGCTTGAGCAACCGTGGCATGGGTTCGTTTGGATGAACCCGCCTTTTGGCGGAAGAAACGGCCATGTACCGTGGCTGAGAAAGTTTCTTGAACATGCAGACGGCATTGCAGTAGTCAGGGCGTACACCTCCGCAGGGTGGTTCCATGACTGGGCGGTTCACGCCGACGCGATGTTATTTCCGAGGGGCAAAACCAAGTTTGTTCGCCCTGACGGTTCGATAGGTACAGCGCCTGGCCATGGAGTTGTTTTGCTGGGCATGGGGCAACGCGCAAAATCCGCGTTGCGGAACTCAGGGCTGGGTCTCTATGTAGATCTGAAAGCCTCTTAACGCCTAGTTCGCTGGCCAAAGGTCCAGCGCAACGGAGAGTTAAATGGATAACGTAATCCAATTAAAAGCAACAGCAGAGCCACCAGACGAAACAACTCAGCTTATCAGCTTCCTGAGATATGAGGCTGTGACCGGCGTGGAGCAGATCCAGGCCAGCAACGGCGACGGCATTTCTTTGGACAGCATCAACGCCCTGATCTGTGCAGCTGTGGATATCGCCCTGAACTCGGACTCAAAAACCAGGGAACGGGCGTCGGAGTGGCTTGGGGGTGTGGCGGAGAGGTTGGGGGAGGAGGCTTAGCTAAACCGTGAAACGCCGGTGGACTGCAGAAGAGGATGAATTCATCTGTGCTCACTACCAGGCGTATGGCCTACAGTGGGTAGCAGACCGTATGCCAGAGAGGACAAGGGGTGGGGTTGCCAAGCGTGCGGGGCAACTCGGCGTCAATGGAATTGATTGGACAGGCGCCGAAGATTACGTGATCAGGACATGCTACCGGCATTTTGGGGCGGCCTACTGCCGGCAGTACATGCCGCGGCGGTCAGAGGTAGCGATCATGACCAGAGCCAGGAGGATAGGCGTAGCACGGGATCGGAAGAAGAGTAAGAAGACTATGCCGGGCCACGACGAGATCGGCTGTCAGCAGGCGGCGATCAAAACAGGGTGGATGAATCCACCAGAAGATCTGCCAGAAGGGTTTTTTGAGATTGAGGTGAAGAGTGAGCGCGTTGGGTAAGCTCAACCAGAAGCAGCAGCGATTTTGCCGTGAGTATGTCATTGATTTTAATGGCACTCGGGCTGCTATTGCTGCTGGGTACAGCAAAAAGTCCGCAAGGCAGACCGCGCATGAAAACTTGACAAAACCTGACATCCAAAAAGCACTAGTAGAACTGATCAGTGAACGAAATGACCGACTGAGGATGCAATCAGACGATGTGCTTATCCGGCTTGTAGAGGAGGCAGATGCAAAATTTAGTGATCTCCTTGGTAAAGCTGGGGACTTCAAAGACCCGGAGGAATGGCCTGAGGTCTGGGATCGAATGATCAGTGGTTACAAGGTCACGACGAGAACGGACAAAGAGGGTAACGTCACTGTTACCCGGGAAATCAAGAAGAATGAGAACCCGCGGCGCCTTGAGCTAATCGGAAAGCACGTTGACGTGAAGGCGTTTCAGGAGCGGATTGCGGTTGAGGATGAGGGTTGGGCAGAGCGTATGCGTAGGGCCGAGAAGAGGCGGAAGCTGTACCGAGACGAAGAAGGTGAGTGAGTGGCTTTGTTAGCACAAAACGCAGATGATCCTGAGCAAACATTTGCAGATTACATTTTCTCATTAAAGGATGACCCGCTTAGGTATGTAGAGGAGATATTTCCGTGGGGCGAAAAAGAGTCGCCTCTTGAGAAGAAAAGAATTAGAAAATGGCAAAGGAAGATACTCAAGTATCTTCGAGATCAATTAAAAGCTCAGAAAATAACAACGCAAGAGGCCATACAAATAGCCGCTGTGTCTGGCCATGGCCCTGGTAAATCAGCATTTGTGGCATGGCTGATTAAATGGGCTGTAGACACAATGGTCGATGCCAGGGGCGTTGTCACTGCAAATACAGAGGGACAGCTAAAAACCAAGACATGGCCTGAGCTAGCAAAATGGCACAACATGTCTCTCACCAAGGATAAGTTTGTCTATACTGCCACATCATTTTTCTCAGCTGATAAAGAACATGAAAAGACATGGCGCATCGATATGGTGCCATGGTCTGAGAATAACACGGAGGCATTTGCAGGACTCCACAATGAAGGCAAAAGGATTTTGCTCATCTTTGATGAGGCGTCAGCGATCTCAGACAAGATATGGGAAGTTGCAGAGGGAGCACTGACCGATGAAAACACCGAGATTATCTGGGTTGTCTTCGGCAATGGTACAAGGAACACAGGTAGATTTCGTGAGTGCTTCCGCAAGTTCAAGAAATTCTGGAAAACATGGCGTATTGATACCCGTTATGTTGAGGGCACCAACAAAGAGCAGATCGAGAAGTGGATAGAGGCCTACGGAGAGGATAGTGACTTCGTAAGGATTCGTGTAAAAGGGATGTTCCCAAGGCAGTCAGCTAAGCAATTCTACTCAATTGAAGATATCGATGCAGCTAGAGGTAGGCATCTACGGCCAGAGCAATATAACTTTGCAGCCAAGATCATCGCAGTAGATCCGGCCTGGGAAGGTGACGACATGCTGGTGATCGGCATGCGCCAGGGGCTTTACTATCAGATCCTGCGTGTTATCCCAAAAAATGACAACGACATCCAGATAGCGAACATACTAGCAACACTTGAGGATGAACACCAAGCCGATGCGGTGTTCATCGATGCCGGTTATGGGACAGGTATTTATTCTGCCGGTAAAACCATGAAGCGCAACAATTGGCAGTTGGTATGGTATGGGTCTGCTTCGGAAGATGCGGGATACGCCAACAAGCGGGCGGAGATGTGCGGCAAGGCCAAACAGTGGCTCAAAGAAGGAGGCGCCATCCCCGATGATGATGATCTATATGAGGAGATAATTGCCATCGAGCAGGTTACCAGGATTGATGGTAAGATTCAGATAGAAAGCAAAAAAGAGCTCAAAATAAGGCTGGGGTTTTCTCCAGACAGATTCGACAACTTTATCACCACATTCGCCTACCCTGTCAACGTCCTCCACGGTGGGTACCAGGTCCAGCACAAACCCAACGAAGCCATCCACGAATTCGACCCCTACGCAGACGCTTAGTGCGTATCTCGCCTATGCTGAGTAGCTGATCTCACCTCATATCCTATCTCCAGCTAGCAACATCTCTGGAGATGGGATTCAATGTGTGAACCCACTGCAATCGCAACAGTCTTCGCCGTTGCTCAACAGAGCAATGCACGCAAACAGGCGCAAAACGCCGCCAAGCGAGCCAACAGACCAGCGCCGCCGGCGCCCACCGTGGCAAATGCCGCTGTGCGCAATGCCGCCCTGCGGGCCCGTGCTTCCTCACGAGCCGGTAGCCAATCCTCCACCAGACTGACCAATCCCTTGGGCCTCCCGGGCGGAATAGGGCAGGGAAAAACCCTGCTGGGTGAGTGACGATGGATCTACACGACCATCTGCTAACCCGGCGCGAACTCCTGAAGCAGGAGCGCGATCGATGGGTGCCCCATTGGCGCAAGGTCCAGGAGTTCATCTCCCCGCGGCGTGGTTCGTTTTTGGTCAATGACAGGAATAGGACTCCTAGATTCACCAACATCATCGACAACACCGGCACGATGGCCAGCCGCAACCTGGCTGCTGGCATGATGGCAGGAGTCACCAGTCCGGCAAGAAAGTGGTTCAAGCTGGGCTTTAATGACGACTCATTCAACGAATTCGGGCCGATCAAGACTTGGCTGAGTCAGGTTGAGAACGTCCTCTATGAGATTTTTCGCCAGTCCAATTTCTACAACGCTATGCACATGCTGTATGGCGAGCTCGGGGATTTTGGTAATGGTGGCAAATTGATACTGCCGGATTTCGATAATGTCATCCACTGCTACCAGTTGCCCGTCGGTAGTCACATGATCGATATCAACGATAAGGGTAGCGTGGATACTGTCTACCGCGATATCCCAATGACGGTGAAGCAGATTGTCGGCAAGTTCGGCAAGAAGAACCTCCCGCGTACCGTTCTCCAAGATTGGGACAAGAGCAATTACAACAACGAGTACACCGTCTATCACGCGATCGAGCCATCGAATGAGATTCAGCAAGACCTTGGCGTAGCGCGTCGGTTTGCCTTCGCTTCAATCTATTGGATTGAGGGAGATCTCAGAGAGCAGCGCAATCCTCTTCGTGTGTCTGGTTTCAATGAATTCTCTGGAATGTTCCCGCGGTGGGACCTGCTCGCCGGTGACACCTATGGCTCAGGCCCAGGCAGTGTCGCGCTCGGTGATGTGAAACAGCTACAGACTGAGCAGAAACAGAAAGGCCAGGCGATCGCTAAGCATGTTAATCCGCCATTGCAGGCGCCGGGAGGAATGGAAGGTACACCGGTTAGCTCATTACCAGGAGGCGTCACTTACCACAAGGGCGTCTCCCCTGGCGGTGAAAAGGTTGAGGCGATCTACCAAGTGAAACCACAGCTACGGGACATGCAGATTGATATAGCTGAGGTCCAGCAGCGAATCAAACGTGCCTACTATGAGGATCTGTTCCTCATGTTGGCCAATAGTGATCGCCGTGAAATTACCGCTCGGGAGATTGAGGAAAAGCACGAGGAGAAGCTGTTGATGCTTGGTCCTGTGCTTGAGCGCCTGAATACCGAATTGCTTGATCCTGTAATCGAGCGTGTGTTCAACATCGCCAACCGTGCTGGCATTATCCCGCCGCCACCAGAGCGGATATCTCGCCAAGCAATGAAGGTTGAGTATATCTCGATCATGGCACAGGCGCAGAAAGCCGTTGGTGTTACATCGATCGAACAGACCCTTGGTTTTGTCGGCAATCTCGCCGGGGTCAATCCTGATGTACTCGACAAAGTTGACATGGATCAAGCGGTTGATGAGTACGCTGGCATGGTCGGAGTACCGCCTACGATCATCCGATCTGATGATGAAGTGGCTGATATTCGTGCAGAGCGAGAAGCACGACAGCAGGCTGCCGATGCGATGGCTGCAGCTGCCGAGGGGGCAAAGACCGCTGAGCTTCTGAGCAAGACCGACACAGGGCCAGGTAATGCCCTTGGCGATATCTTGGCAGGGGGGATGCAGTGAAAATCACCCGCCTTGTGGTCCATTGTTCTGATAGTCCGAATGACCGCGATGTCACGGCCGAGGATATCCATTGGTGGCATAAAGAGAAAGGCTGGAGTGGCATCGGTTACAACGCAGTCATCAGGCGCAGCGGTGAAGTAGAGCGAGGTCGGCCTCACTACTGGAAAGGTGCTCATGTTGGTATCTACAACAAGGGCTCTCTCGGTGTTTGCTTAATCGGTAGGGATCAATTTACTGATGAGCAACTCGCCGCACTCAGGGAGTTGCTTACTGAGTGGAAGCACAAATATCCCGATGCTGAAGTCATGGGTCACTATGAACTTGATCCGAATAAACCATGCCCGAATTTCGATGTGAAAGCCTGGTGGAATAAGGAGGTGATCGTATGAAGTTCCTGGCCAATATTCTGGTGATGGCGTTTCTGTTTGCTGCGGCACTGCTCTACTCAGATTATCTGGTGGCCGAAGAGTGCTATTTCGCAGACGCACTCTATTGGATGTCAGAAATCGAAATGGATGCTCGAAAGGATAGTGAATTCGACAAAGAACTGATAAGGCGAGGTATGTCTCCATCAGCTCCGCTGTTTCAGGCCCAGCCTGCACGAACAGTCGGGGCGTACATGGGTAAATGCTATGAAGGTGATCGATGGTCAATTCAGCATGGGCCATTTATTGTCGGCGGTATTGAGACTAAGGATGAGCACCCTGAGTTCGGCGTCTACACGCTCAGAGGCGACACGTTAGGGTATGCCGCCTTAGTTGGCTACAAGATACCAATAACTGGATCAGTAACCGCGAAGCCGAAGTTTGGCCTAAACGGCTCATTTTCTGAGTACAACGTCCATTCATTTGTGACCAATGAGAAACGAGAGTTGATCGTTGAAAGCCACGAATCCATTAAAGATTTTAATACCGGTCTTGTGTTGGGCTTCGATCTGGTTTTTAGAGATCGTTACAAATTTGGATGCTTATACCTTAAAGACTTTGGAGACACCGATACGTTAGGTAGTGAAGAGAAATACTCTTGTGGTGCCGGTGTGATTTTTTGATAAGTGAAGTGTTTTTAATTAACTGATAAGGAGATATTTACTTATGAAATATACATTTACGTTCCTGCTTCTGTTCAGTGCTTTTGCAGTAGCAGATGTGAAGATCAATGAAACCGCCGGCGCAACCTGCCATATTCCCGCAAGCCAGACCAACGGAGGGAATGAGTACAAGACCCCATGCAAACCATCGAACGTCGGTATCCGAGAGTTCGGAGATGGTACTACTGCCAGTGGTCAACTTATTTTTGATGTCAACGAAGCAATGTATGGCGTATTCCCTGGCCTCAATACGACCAACACGCTGGAAACAGTCATTCACTATAACGGACGAGAAGGTTTTCTTCGTTTCGATGGCTCGGAAGGTGTCCCATGTAATCTAGTCAATGATGACGGCACTACGTTTACAACCAATGACTGGACTGCACGTATTGAGATTATTGATTGGCGTCCTGGGGAAGCGGCTAGGCAGCCATTCAAGGCTCATGTGAAAATCGCATGCCGTAACGCTACTGCCAACTAAAAAGCCATGGCGTTGCCCTATGAATCGGTAATCAACGGACTGATTGGGTTAGGAAGTGAGTGGATAACTGACAAAGATAAGCAAATTGAGTTTGCGTACAAAATGCGTGAACTGAATTTTAAGATTGCTGAATCCCTCCTCAGAACCCAAACAGTCCCTTGGGTAGATGCTACGGTAAAAATTATCTACGCCCTGGTCGCCTTAATGCGACCTATTGGAACTGCGTTAATGACTGCCTTCGGTCTCTATGCTCACTACAAACAAATCCAGATAGATCCGGCTGTTCACGCTGCGATAGATGGCGCTTTCCCTGCATGGGGTGTTAGTAGGCATATGAACAAAAAAAAGGAACAGGAAGAACAGACCAAGCGCGAGCGGATCAAATCCAACATTCCAGAGTATGAATGATGAGTGAGCGAACATGGCAGCACAAAGAGAGAAGGAAAGCACCACGCCGAAGGGCCGACCAGTCAATCAGTTTCAAAGATTTGTTTACGGAACCCTACAGGCACTTATCGTTCTCGGAGTTGGTGGCTCCATTCATACTGGGTTTGTTGCTTTTGGTAATGCCCGAGTTATTAAGTCAATAACGGTTAGTATCAAGTCGCTATCGAACGCTGACAAAGTTATGGAATCTCGACAAAACGAAACAACAAAGCTGATGTATCAAATCGCCAGGATTAACGGCGAACAAACGACAGAATTGAAGTACCTGCACCAATCAATCAAAGAGTGCAGGGAAGACGTGGAAAAACTGGACGGTAAGTAATGGCGATCTTATTCACCGCCAACATAACCGGAATGCATGCTGAAGTAGATATTCGCTCGGCCCAGGTTTACAACTGGGATAGTGTCGTAACTGACTATGGCGCCACCTACAATGGGTCTGGCCAGACGCCGCCCGCTGCTCTTTATGAGGGGGTAGCCAGTGGGGCGTTTGATGGCAGTGACTCGATCAAGATCACCTACACGGACCAAGAGCAGTATGAGTGCGGGTGGCACAAGACGCAGAACTTCGCCGCCAGGGGGTACGGGGACGACACCTATATCAAGTTGACACTCCGGCTTGATGCGAACTGGCTGAGCAATGCGGGCAACCAGTTCAGGGTGAAGCTGATTGATATCCTCGATGATACGTCGTCAGGCTATCGGTTTGTGAGCCAGATGTACCCGCGTGAGGTTTGGAACGAGCCGGTTCTGGATCAGAACTCCGGTGCCAACTACACCGCGACTTACTATGGCATGGCGTCCGATGAGTTTGGAGCCAATGATTGGCATTCCCTCGGGATGAGGAGGGAGGATGGCACGTCTGATTACGCAACGCCGATACCTCTCGCAAATAACCGCACCTATCACCTGCAGATGCGGATCACCAACCAATCAGCTGCTTCTGCTGTGGACGGCCGGTTTAGATGGTATCTGGATAACAACGACATAACCGCAACCTCAGACCCGCTGAGATACGGTGAGTCAGCGCTTATTGACTACTTTCTATCGAATGTCAGCGCTATAGAACTTGGGTCCTACATAGTCGGCAATGGATCTGGTCAGAACAATATTCTCCATATTGATCGATTTGAGATAGCGGACACCTTCGATTCAACATGGTGTCCGTGGGATGTAGGCCACGCAAGTCGATTACCGTTCGTTGAGGACTATTCAACTGGCGACTTTTCCAAATGGGACGGATCAAACGTAGACACAGGGATGTCCATTGTCACGACCGATTCGGTGACAGGTCGTAGGTGCTGCCAGCACACCATTACGGATGGCTCAGGCAATAACAATTACCAGGAATACTACATTGGTGATCATCCGCTTAATACCAGCGGCAACGACACGGCCATCGATGAAGTCTGGCTGACGCTCCACAACAAGATATCAGTGGGATACACGAACTTCCCACAGAACGACCAGAAACTCGCCCTGATCAATTTCTGTGATCCAACGACTGGGACAAGGCAGTATCAGATGATGCTGGCCATTCAGGATGGCGGACTCCTCATTGTTGACAGGGCGCACTTCAATGGAGGGGTCTGGGCTGGCGCAACTCGTTATCAAACCACACACAGTCCTGTTCCTGGAAACTGGGAATACATAAAGGTTCGTATCAGAAATAACGACAGCGGGGTTCAGAACGGTGAACTTGATGTCGAGGTCGATGGGGTTAACGTCCTGACACAAACCGGGATTTACTGGACCGGAGACCAATCAGGCGGCTACGTCCACCCCAACAAACTGATAGCAACCTCATACACCACTACGGCGGGAGGCGGGCAGAACGCTACAATCTGGCAAGATTGGATCATGCTCACTGCCGCAGACCCAGGAGAGGCACCGGCAAGCGACACCACGGCACCAACCTTTACCGCAGGCCCTACCGCAGCAAACCAGACAGTATCTGGCCATGATATCCAGGCTACCCTGGACGAGGACGGGACTATTTACGCTGTCAGGCTGGCCGATGGCGCAACCGCACCAAGCAGCGCACAGGTAAAGGCAGGACAGGACAGTACGGGGTCGCCGGGCCCGGAAGCAGATAGCGTGGCGGCAACAGCATCTGTACAGGCGTCCATGACGTTCAGCGGAGGATCAGAGAGTACAGCCTACGACTATTACGTGGTTGCTGAGGATGACGAAGCGACCCCAAATCTCCAGGCCAGTCCGACACTGGTCAATGCAACAACAGGGGCTGCGCCCAATATGCAACCAGTAATCAACGACCAGACATTCAACGTTACGCTATCACCGGGGGCAGATCTGCTTTCAAATGGAGCGTTTACTACAGACCTGTCCAATTGGACCCAGAACGTCACGCACTGGGTGTGGTCTGCGGGACGCGCATACCACCCTATGGAGACGCTATTTCGCAGGCTTACGCAGCAGATTACGGTGGATCATGACTATGTGTATCAGTACGATTTCGACGCTGTCGTAACGCAGGGCGACGCAATAACACATGAGCGTGACGTGTCTAATAGCGTATTGTCTACGCTGACTACGATCCTGACCACAGGTGCGTACCAACTAAACGTTATCTTTGATCCTGCCGTTGATAACATATCGTACTCACGCCGGAACGCCACGGCCGGGTTTGAAGGGTCCGTCGATAACTCACGAATCCGCCCCATCTGCACAAAAGTCGTCGGTACAGTTCAGGCCAGTGATCCAGACGAAGATCCATTGACCTTTGCCATAATCGCAGGCAACACGGACAACGATCTCGCGATCGATACGAATACGGGCGAACTCTCATGGGCAAACGCCCCCGATCCCAGCAGGACTGCATCCTACGCCCTCACCATCGAGGTTGATGATGGTACAGAAACCGCATCGGCGACCATTACGATCAATGTAGCTGAAGGTTCAGCTGGTGCAAATCGTAAACTCACACTTGGTATAGGCATTGGAGGTTACTGATGTTTTTTCAATTTCAAACAGCAAAAGGTGCTGCCACAGTCACGCCGGATGACAATACCGATTTGCCAGGCGGTGCCTGTGTTGCGTTGTATGTGTCCGTAACAGGAAATATCGCAGTGACAATGCATAACGGTGACTCGGTTACTTTCGAGAATGTCCCCGTAGGCCCGCTCGGAATTGCGGTCAAAAGGGTGCTTGCAACCGGCACTACAGCAACTGTATTGGCCCTCTATGACAGCTAATAAAATCTATGACGCCGGCGACCCTGACCAGGTAAAGAGCCGCAAGAAAGAGGCTGAAAAACTCCTCGATGCTGAGTACGAGTCCCTCAAATACATAATGGTAGACGAACGTGGTAGGACGTTCATATGGTGGTTGCTGACTCAGTGCCATGTATACAACACCAGTTTCACTGGCAATAGCCAAACCTTCTTTCTTGAGGGTGAACGAAATGTTGGTTTACAGGTGATAGAGCGGCTTCACGCGAAACATCTGGACGATTACCTACGCATGATGAAAGAACACGCAACCAATGAGGATTGATGATGGGCGATGCGGCTGAACAGACTGACACCGATACAGGCGCTACTGATACATCCGATCCTACCCTGATAGGCGGTGACGCGGGGGCCGGCGATGGCGCCAGCGAAAACGGCCAGGGTGGTGGGCAAGATGATGGTGCCGCAGCAGAGGGTCAAGGCGAAGGCCAGGACACCGGTGGTGGCGGCGAAGGCAGTAGCGATGACACAGGTAGCGGGGACAATGACAGCGAGGGAGGCGCGCCGGAATCGTATGAGGCGTTTGAACTTCCAGACGGTTACTCCCTAGAGGGCGAGCGGCTTGAGGGTTTCAATGAGTTTGCAAAGGCGAACAACTGGACCCAAGAACAAGCACAGAAGGCCATCGATTATCACGCATCGCTGCAACAGCAGGACCAAGAGGCCCAGAGTAAGGTGCTCACGGACCTGCAGGCAGAGTGGGTAGAAGAGGTCAAAAACAGCGCTTTCATGAAAAGCGGCGATGGTGTTGACGCAAACTTGGGTAAAGCCAAGGGTGCGGTCGCAACACTCCAGGGTTTTCTGAATGAAGACATGGGAGACAAGGCACCGTCGTTGGGTGAGGCCCTGGAAGATACCCGGATGGGTAATCACCCGGCCGTTGTTTTCGCGCTTCTCTCACTTGCCAAGAGGCTCGGAGAAGATGGGTTTATCGGCAGTAAAGGCTTCGGTAGCTCAAAAGATTCGAGATCAGATTCTTCGAGAGAAGAGCGTTTTTACGGTAAAGACGAGGAATAATCGATGGCTACACTTGGCAATAGTTTCTATGATCTGATCGATCTCTACAAATCGCAAGAGCCCGATGGCACCGCGGCTGATGTCATCGAGATGCTGCAGCAGACCAATGGCATTCTCGAAGACGCCATTGCAATGGAATGTAACAACGGGACCAAGCACATTCATACGGTACGTACCGGCCTGCCTTCCGTGACATGGGGCAAGCTGTATTCTGGTATCCCGCAGAGCAAGAGCCAGCGTGCTCAGGTTGAAGACACCACGGGTTTCTGCGAGGCCCTTTCGACGGTGGATAAGCGTCTTCTGGATCTGGCGGGTGCAAATCGTGGTCGGATTCGTTTGTCTGAGGCGGCTGCATTCCTGGAGGCCATGAACCAGGAAATGGCATCAAAGATATTTTACGGCAACCTCAATGCACAACCAGAGACCTTCATGGGTTTGGCTCCGCGCTTCAATGATCTGAGTGCGCAGAACGGTGGCCAGATCATCGATGCGGGCGGCACCGGGTCCGACAACACTTCAATCTGGATGGTTGCATGGGGTGACAATCAGAGTCATCTGCTCTATCCGCGTGGCACACAGGCCGGTATCAAGCGTGAAGACAAGGGTGAGCAGCGAGTCCAAGACGGTGACGGCAATCCCTACTATGTCGAAGAGGAACTTTTCCGCTGGAATATCGGTTTGGCAGTCAAGGATTGGCGCTATGTTTCACGTATCGCCAATATTGATGTCTCAGACCTCCTGGCAGGTACAGTAGATATCTACAAATTCATGCGGAAAGCCTACTACAAGCTGAGAACTCGCCAAGTAGCTGGCGGGCGCGTATCGGTTTATTGCAATGCAGATATCCTCGAAGCCCTTGATGCACTCGGTACCAACTCCGGGGCATCCGACAACTTCACCCGTCTCCGTCCGATGGAGATTCAAGGTAAAGAGGTGCTGACTTATCGTGGCTTCCCGCTGCGTGAAACCGATGCACTGCTGAACACCGAGGCCCGGGTGACCTAACGGTAAACCGCAATGAGGCGGGTTATCCGCCTCTTTCGATCAAGATTGTAAGAGGACATCTCATGATTTTTTCAGCACAACAGCTATTTTCCGACAACCAGGCGATCACCGCTACAGCAATCTCGGAGAACGTGATTGACCTTGGTGCCCCTGGTACACCTCCCAGAGCCGCGGCTGCACTGAACCAAGATGTTGGTAAAGGCACGCCTGTCCCGATCAACGTACAGGTCACTGAGGACTTCAACAACCTAACTTCCCTGGATGTTGCGATCGAGGTCGGCGCCACTGCATCACTTGGTACTGTGGTAGCAACCCAGAACATCCTTCTGGCTGATTTGGTCGCCGGCAAGACCATCAATCTGCAGTGCCTACCGAATGGTGTTGATCAGCGCTACCTCGGTTTGCGTTATACCGTGACTGGTACCGCGCCGACGACCGGACAGATCCACGCCGGCATCACCATGGGCAACCAGACCAACAAGTAATTCTGTGTTGGGTCGATGACTTTTCCCCGGCCTTGTGCCGGGGTCTTTTAAGAGGTGAATAATGAAAGTTCGTGCAACAAAATTGGGCTACTACGGCGCCAGCCTGCGTTACCCAAACATAGAGTTTGACTACGAATACCAGCCCACGAAAGACGAAAAGCTTTCTGCAGCAGAGCGTAAGGTAAAAACCAAAGAGGATGTTGATAAGTCCTCCTGGATGGTGCCAGTAACGGCAAAGACCGAGAAACCTGCCGACGATTCTGCAAATGGCCAATCTCAAGCGAAGTAAGTCAGAACGCGAGACGCTGGTTGGGGAAGCGTCAAGCGAGGATGAGCTCTATCCCTGGGGCCTCCGCCTTCATCTTGAGGAGCCAGAGATCGAGAAGCTTGGAATCAGTGAAATTGATGTCGGTTCCATCCTCGACATCTCCGGCAAGGTAAAGGTCACAAGCTATTCCAAACACGAGGATGACAAGGAAAGCCGGCGCAGTATTGAACTGCAGGTAACCGATCTCACTCTCCCTGCTGGAGAAGGTCTCGCGGAAAGGCTATATGGGAAAAATAAGTGACCAGCAAAGTCCAGATCTGCAACCTGGCTCTACTCGCTATCGGAGCGGAATCTTACATCCAGTCCATTGACGAGCACAGCCCACAGGCGAAGGCCTGCAAACAGGCGTATGACGATATGGTCGAGGCCGCGCTTGCTGATCACGATTGGAACTTTGCAACGCAGTACGACACCCTAGCACTTGTGGGCGAACCACCAGGTGACTGGGCCTATCAATATGCTTACCCAAACGGTTGTGTGCGAGCCAGGGAAATCATCCGACCATCAAGACAAGGGTATGACCCTATTCCATTCACCATAGCGTCTGCCAGTGATGGGAATTCCCGAGTCATCCTTACAGATGAAGCAGAGGCTCAACTGCGGTACACCGGGTTGATCACAAATCCCGGGATGTATCCGCCGATCTTTGTTGAAGCACTGGCCCTGCGGTTGTCCATGGCCATTACCATGCCGCTGACGAGGAAGCAGAAGCTGCTTGAACAACAGACAAGACTTTATCAGGGCGCCTTGATCAGGGCAGCCGCAGCATCCGGCAACGAGAGACAGGAGGACCGACCGGAGGACGCCGACTGGATAAAGGACCGTGAATAATGGCCGCAGCGATTCAACCCTCATTCTCTGGCGGTGAACTAGCGCCGGCGCTTCATGGGCGTACTGATCTCGCGAAATACCATACTGGCCTCAAAACATGCCTGAACTGGTTTGTCCATGCACAGGGCGGCGTGTCCACTCGTTCCGGGTTTCAGTTCATCGTCGAGGTCAAGGATTCTTCTCGGTTTACCCGCCTAATACCGTTTTCCTTCAACGCTGAAGATACATACGCGCTCGAGTTCGGTCATGAGTACATGCGTGTGATCCGCCTGGGTGCGCAAGTTGAAAGCGCGGGCTCTCCCGTTGAAATCGTAACACCTTACCAGGAGAGTGAGCTCCGAGGACTCGACTTCGTGCAGTCAGCGGATGTGATCACTATCGTTCATCCCAATCACGCCCCAAGAGAGCTATCCAGAACATCACACACAAGCTGGTCGCTTGATTTGATCACTTTCGCGCCAACGATATCGGCGCCAATTAATCTCACATCGACACAGGTGGTTAATGACTGGTTGTCGGCTAGGCCCTATGCCTCTGGGGATATCGTTAACCATAATGGGGTGTATTACCGGTGCTACAGCGTCCACACGTCATCATCACTGAGTGAGCCTGGTGTTGGCGCACAATGGGAAAATTATTGGGTTGTCCATCTCAATGCCAGAAAATACAAGGTCACCGCGGTATCCGATGGTGGTGAGGAGTCGTTGCCCTCCGCTGAATATGACATGACATCGGCTGGGTTATTGTCTTGGGACGCGGTGACTGACGCTGTGTCCTATTACATCTACGTGGAAACAAACAATCTTTACAGCTATGTAGGGCGGACTGATACAAACGAGTTTCAGGATTCAAACATAGTACCTGACGAAACGTCCAACCCTCCCAAAACGAGAGTGCTTTTCGATGCGGCTGGTAAGTATCCGGGTGCCGTTACCTACCATGAGCAGCGCCTGGCGTTTGGAGGCAGTGATAATGATCCACAGACCTTCTGGACATCGCGCACAGGATCATTCCACAACATGCAGGTATCGAGCCCATCGACCGATGAGGATGCGATAACAGCCACGCTTGTGGCAAATCAGGTCAATCGCATTAAGCATCTGGTATCACTCAACGACCTGTTGATTTTGACCGCGGGTGCTGAGTGGCGTATTACGTCATTTGATCAGGCGTTTTCGTTCTCCAACATTCGACGCAAACCACAGGGGTATCGAGGCGCCGGCGATGTCAAGCCACTGGTGATTGGCGGGACCGTTCTCTACACCCTACCGAAATCGTCTGTAGTCAGGGATTTTGAGTACTCGCTGGAGAGCGATGTCTATTCGGGTAGCGATCTGACAATCCTGTCAAAGCATCTTTTTGAGAATCATTCTGTTGTCTCCTGGGCGCACCAGCAGCACCCCTATGGAATTGTCTGGGGTGTGCGTGATGACGGCGTATTGCTCGGCCTGACATACCAGCGGGAGCATAAGGTCTGGGCTTGGCACAGGCACACGACAGAGGGTGAGTTTGAGGACGTGATATCGATCTCTGAAGGGCTTGAGGATGCGGTCTATGCGGTGATCAAGCGCACGATCAGGGGCCAGACCAAGCGGTATATCGAACGACTACACACCCGCCTATTTGATGCTGTTGAGGATGCGTTTTTTGTAGACTCTGGCCTGACTTATTCAGGGTCGCCGGCGACTACCATCACTGGGCTTGAACACCTTGAGGGCATGGAGGTTGTCGCACTTGCCGACGGCAACGTGATCAAGGGTCTGACAGTCTTGGGCGGCCAGGTAGTACTCCAACACGAGGCAAGCGTTGTTCACGTAGGCTTGCCCTATGTGTGTGATATCGAGACGCTTAACCCGCCAATCCAGGCAGCCTATGGAAAGAAGCGCACGGTGACCAAACTGCAAATGCAGGTCGAAAAGACCCGCGGTCTATGGGCTGGTCCAAATTCAGAGAACCTGTATGAACTGAAGCAGAGAGAATATGAGGATTGGGGCGAGCCGACGGCACTGAAGACTGGGTTTATGGAAACCACGATAAGCCACACTTGGCAAGGCGATGGATCTGTCCTCATACGACAAAACGATCCTTTGCCCGCGTCCATATTGTCACTAATACCGGATTATGAGCTTGGTGAGTGAGTACACAATTGAGCCAGCGCAGGTCAAAGATATTGATGAGCTCCTGCAGGATATCCGATATGCGGATCTTCAAGAGATCAGAGCGCTTTCACCGACAGATCCAAAAACCGTTCTAAGGCAATCACTGCGCATCAGTTTCGAGGCCTACACCCTGAGAATCAGGGGGCGCGTGGCTTGTATTTATGGCGTTGGCGTCATGTCCTGGCTAAACAAGGATGGGGCGCCATGGCTGATCGGCACCAACCTGATCGCACAAAACACCCGATTATTTCTCAGGCTCTCCCGGGAAATATCGACACCTTTGCTCAGTAAGTACCGTCATCTACGACAATGGGTAGATGCGAGGAACCGGTTATCAATTCTATGGCTCAAGTGGTTGGGGTTTCAGTTCCATGATCCAGAACCCATCGGCAGGGATGGTGAGCTGTTTTATCTCTTCACGATGGAGAATGACACATGTGTATAGCCCAAGGTAATGCTGGCATCGCAACCAAAGGTAATGCTGGCATCGCAACCAAAGGTAATGCTGGCATCGCAACCAGTGTAGGTGGCACGCTTCTGCAGGCCTATGCACAGAACCGAAGCGGCAGGATGAATGCGGCCATTCAGCGGTCAAACGCGCAGTCCTATGAAGACCAGGTTACCCAGGCCAGGGCAGCCGGCCGATCAGAGGAGCAGAGACAACGGATCAGCACCAAACGTGCCCTTGGTACGGCCCGGGCGTCGATAGCAGCCAATGGCTTCGATGTTGGTAGCGGCAGCGCTCTCGATCGAGTCGGCGATATTGCGAAGTTTGGCGAACTGGACGCACTTACCATCCGGTACAACACTGAACTCCAGGCCCGCGGTCACCAAGCGGATGCGGATCAGGCCCGCCTACTTGCGGACTTGGAAGAAGATACCGGTAACCTCAATGCCGCGGCCACGCTTCTATCTGGCGCAACGTCCGTTCATGACCGCTGGTACAAACTGAACAAGGAGTGATCCATGCCAATAGTACCCGAGGCGCAGCCGCACCAAGTCACTCCACAGGTTGGCCCCTCAACCGCGATCAATATCAGAACCAATCCTGATAATTTTGGCGGCCAGATCGGCGCTGAGCTTCGCCGGACTGGCGATGTTATGAGCCGTCGCGCTATTGAGATGAAGCAGGAGAACGACAAGACAGCGGCATATGAGCTTGATAATGAGTTCAGCGAGGCTGTGCGTGATTTGCTGCACCACCGAGATGACGCTTTTTACCGTAAGAACGGCCGGGATGCCTTTGAGGCCTATGAGTCCACAAAAATGGAGATGGACAAGCTGAAGACTGAGTACACGAAGCGTGCTGCGAACGATACTCAGCGAAGGATGTTTGAGCAGGTTGCCGGCGGGCGGATCGAGAGTTCCCTGAATGCTATGTCGAGGCATTCCTCAAGAGAGCGCGTGAAGTGGCTCGATAGTGTTGACGAAGCCAGGGCGACTGAGGAGTCGCAGAACGCTATCGGCGCATGGCGAGATCCCGCTGCGGTGAAGATCCATATCCGTACTGGTGCCAATGCCATTGCCGACCGCCTGGAGCGTTCTGGTGCATCCGCTGAAGAGATCCAGAGCAAGGTCGAGGCCTATGAGACACAGATCCACAAGCAGATCATCGGCGCCATGGCGGATGATAATCCAGGCAAAGCGCGAGCATACTTTGAGGAGCATGAAGACAGGATTGATGCTGATGAGCATGCGGTGATCGCTGATATGCTTGAAGAGGAGACTTTGCTGGAAGAGGTTCAGTTTATGTCCGACCAAATCTGGTCGCACTACAGTAAATTTGAGGACAAACTTGCTGCTGCCCGTACCCTGGAAGGCAAGGTAAGGGAAGGCGTGGTCAAAGATATCAAAGTACGCCAAGCTGAAGAGCAGGCCATCGAGCGACTGAATGAAAAGCAGGCCTACGACCAGGGTGAGGTCGCTGTGAGGAACGGCGCAAAACCAAGTGAACTCCCTGTGTCACTGCGTAGCCAGATGGATGCTGACAGTCTCACGGCGCTGGATCGCCTCTATGTGAAGATAAAGTCCGGTGATCCGATCGTGACGGTCCCTGATTTGTGGAACAGCTTCCAGTCCATGGCCTATACCGACCCCGAGGCATTTCTGAAGGTGAAGCTCCACACCCTCCAGGATCAGATCGAAAAGCCTGATCTCGATCGACTGTACTCACTTCAGCGGGCATTGCGTGGTAGCTCAACAGATCGTGACTATTTCACCGAGGTGCAGGATCTACGCACCCAGGTGAATCAGCTGTTTAAGGACACGAAAAGTGAGGAGGCTATTCAGATGCACCAGCGTGTGCAGATGAAGGCGACCAAGCGAGAAGCTGAACTCAATCGAAAACTCACCCCGGTGGAGAAGATGCAGTTGGTTAACGATACCTACCGTGAGGTGGTGACCGATAGAGGGTTTATCTGGGATGCCAGGAAACGAGAGTTCGAGATCACGGCCGAGGGTGTACCTGATTTTCTGATTGATGAGATCGTTGTGGTGCTTGAGTTAGAGGGCATGGAGGCCAGCGAGGAGAACATCCAAAAGGCCTACCGTGCCATGATGGGGGCACCAAATGGCCGATGATGTCTTTGACCGTATCGGTGAACGACTGAGGGCCCGGCGCCAGCAGATCCTCAAATCCAACATGATGGGGGCAACCCAGACATCCCCGCAGCAACAGACCAAGGTCATTGATCTCTCCGAGCGATCAGGTATACCAGAGCCGCTGATCGAGTCTGATCTGCAGTCCTATGAGCAGGAGGACACATGGCGCCGGATAAACTACAACCGGCTTCTCAGGGAGTCCCCTGGACTTGCTCGGTGGCTGGAACAGGAGCGCAACGCCAAGCTGGCCAGTGATGACCTGGACGCCCTGGAGGCGGCAGAGAAGGGCCTGACCGGTATTGCCGATGTTGGTCGATCGGTTATGTCAGGTGCTGCGGACCAGGGGCTTGGTCAGGCTGTGCAGGGCGCCGGCAGCGCCTATACCCATATCGGTGGCGCTCTATCGAACTTTGTCCCTTTCCGAGATGAACTCGATGAAGCCCTGGCACCACTAGCGCCTTATGTCGATGTCGGTGGCGGTCTCCAGGCGCTGGGTGAACTGGTTTCTGGTGTGGGCGAAGACATCCGGCCACCAGAGGAGCGCCGCGGGTTCCACACGGAGGTCGGCGAGGCCTTCGGTCAGTTGGGCGCACAGATCGGCCTAACCCTACTGAATCCTACCGTTGGCGCGGGGTCGTTCGGTTTTGTTGGCTATCAGCATGGTCTGGAGGAGGCCCGGGCAGCTGGGGCAAGTGAGGATCAGCAGATCGCCGCGGCGACCTTGACCGGCCTAGCTACCCTGGCCAGCGAGAAAACCGGCATCGATCTGCTCCTGAAGCGTATTCCGCCGAAGATCCGTCACCGTGGTATCCGGTTTCTGGTCGACACAGCGCTCGCCGGCGGCATCGAGGCCGTTGAGGAGCGGGTTGAGGGTATCCTGCAGGATCTGATCCGCAAGGGTGTCTATGACCCGGAGCATGAAGTCGATTACAACTTCGGGCGAGAGGAGGGTGTTGCACTTACCGCGGCCGGTATCGTTAGGGCAATGCTCCATGGCATGACCAAGGGACGGTCGCTGATGACATCCGAAGAGCGTGTGACAGAGCGCGTGGAGCAGTTCAAGGCCGTTCGTGATCAGATCGCCAACACCGAGACCTTCAAGCGCCACAAGGAATCGTTCAGGACATTCGCCCAGTCGGCCCTTGAGGAGAAGGACGCCAAGGTCTACCTCGATGCGAATCAGGCAACCACCTACTTTCAGAGCGCCGGCGAAGACCCGGAAACCTATTTCCAGCAGCTTGGGGTAGAGGATCAGGTCCGCGAGGCCAAGGCCCTGGGCGGCGACCTGGTGGTCGGCCTTGAGGATTTCATGACCGTGTTCGCCGATTCTGAGCACTTCGATGGGTTGGTGGTCGAGGCCAGACTCAACAAAGAGGACCTGAGTTACAGGGAGGCAGTCCAGGCCTCACAGGAATACGCAGAAAATCTGCAGACCGAGGCGGAGCAGGTACTGCAGCAACATGAAGAGGATGTCACTTTTCAGCAACAGGCTGACAACGTACAGGCAGCATTGCGCGAGCAGCTGGTCACCACCGGTACGGCGCCGGAGGTTGCCGATCGGTATGCCGCGCTCCATCGTGCGAACACCGTGGTGCTGGCCGAAGAGCTTGGGAAATCACCGGAAGAGATCGCCCAGATGTTTGAGCTGCAGGTACGGAACCAGGCGGTCGAGGGTGAGACCACCCTGAATCAGTCCTATAAGGAAGCTGTTATCAAACTCACTGGGGATGAGTTAGGCGATCCAGATTCTGACTATAAAGGTGTGCTCACCAAGGCAAAGGAACACTATTCTGGCTTAGTCAAACAGGGGACAGTAACGAACGGTGTGATGGGTGATGTCCTGTTTTCCAAAAGAGGAGCCGACAAGTTATTTTCCAAGATCGGCCCCACCAAACTGAAGTTTGTCGGCGGTATTGAGCGAATTATCGAGAATGGTCGTTTGGTAGATACTGAGCCAAAAAATGATCCTAATGAGGAGTCTACCAAGGCCTACCATCGTATGGTCACGCCAGTGCGACTGGGTGGCAAAACATATTCAGTTGGGTTCTACTTGAGAGAGGACAATAACGGGACCTTTCATTATCACCTCTGGTACAAAAAGAAACGCTCCCTGGGAACAATCAGGCCGAGCGAATCGGTTCCTGCCGGTGGGGAGCGTTTCGAGGAGTCTGACGACTCACTCAACCTAAGTATAATAGATGAGACTGATTCTGCACAAGATACTGAGTTTCAACAGAAGAACCGCGGAGCCATTACTTTTCTAGGTGACATCACAAAGTCGCCTACTTTCATAACGTTACTTGAAAGGCAGAACTTATCTACTTTCCTTCACGAATCAGGGCATTTTTTCCTTCAACAACGTATCCATCTGGTTCGCACCGGCGAAGCGACAGATGGGATGCAGCGCGATATGGAAGCACTGTTGAAATGGTTTGGTGTGGAGTCGATCGACCAGATTGGAGAGGACCAGCATGATCAGTTTGCACGGGGCTTTGAGGTCTACCTCAGAGAAGGCAAGGCGCCATCCACTGACCTGCAGTCTATTTTTGACCGTTTCGCGGCCTGGCTCGCCCAGGTCTATAAAACCATCCGGGGCCTCGATGTCGAGCTGACAGATGAGGTCCGCGGTGTCATGGACCGGATGCTGGCCACGCAGGAAGCGATCGACGAGGCGGAGCGAGTGGCGAGACTACTGCCGCTGTTCGAGTCAGCCGAAGAGGCTCAGATGACTGCGGCAGAATTCGAGTCCTACAACACCGCCGCGGTAAAGGCAACGGCCGCGGCCAAGCGTGATCTGCTCCAGAAGGCTGTCGAGGATGAGAAACGCCAGCGCACACGGGAATGGCGCGATACCTGGAACACGATGCGCGAACAGGTTGAGGAAGAGCTCGCCAAGCTGCCTGTTTACCAGGCCAAGGAATTCCTGATGCACGGTAGGGCATTGGGCGATCGCGAGCTCTCTGTCGAGCCGATGAAGTTGTCCAAACCGATCTTGCGAGATCTCTATGGTGACGCTAAGGACGCCCTGTGGCGCCGGCTACCGGTGGGGCGCCATACCGTCATGGCCGATGATGGCGTGCACCCCGATGTGGTCGCCGCACTTTTTGGGTACGACTCTGGCCAAGAGATGATCGAGGCCATGATTGATGCTGGGTCGTTCAACGCCGCAGTGAAGGCCGAGACGCAACGCCGCATGGAAGCGGAGCACGGGAACCTGAAAGACCCGCAGAAATTGGCTGAGGCTGCAATCGAGTCGACCCACAACCGGGACGAACGGGCCTCATTCCTGGAGCAGGAGCTCCGAGCACTTGAGAAACGCATGGGCTTGGAGATTACCCCGAGGCAGGTTCTCAAGAACGCTGCGGCCCGTATCGTGGCCATGAAGCGGGCGAGGGACATTAGGGAAGGTGATTACATGCGTGACCACCTGAAAGCGGCCAGAGCAGCGGAGAGGGCGCTTGCAGCGGGTGATTTTGCCAATGCCGCCAATGAAAAACGCCGGCAGATCCTGAACTTCTACGCATGGCGGGAAGCCAAGGAGGCCCGCAAGAAGATCGACAGTGCACAGAAGTATTTCACTAAGTTCGGTAAGCCCGGCACGCGCAAGAATCTGGCCCGGGATTACCTCGACCAGATCGACCAGATCCTCGAGGCCTACGACTTCAAAAAGTCGGTCACCAACAAGGAGATCGACCAGCGCAAGCGGCTGTCCGAGTGGATTGCCGAGCAGCGGGAGGAGGGAAATGAGGTCATCGTCCCCGATAACCTGATCGAGCAGGCGGGGCGTACGCACTACCGCGATCTCCCGTTCGAAGAGCTCATGGCCCTGCGCGATTACATTACGAACATTGAGCACCTTGCCCGATTCAAGCAGCGGTTGATTATTGATGGCCAGCAGCGTGAATTTGATGAGGTGGTCGATGAGTTGGTCACCGCTGCCGAAGATAACCACAAGATCAAGAAAACGCCTGATGATTATGGTGAGGGAAAATGGAAACGCCTCAAGCAATGGGGTGACAAGTTTTTCGCGGCGCACCAAAAAGCTGAGTTTATATTCCATGAGCTTGACGGCAATGAGCACGGGGGCGTCTGGTGGAGTTACCTGTTCAAGCCCATGGCCGACGCCGAGGTCGCAGAGCAGGAGAAGGTGGAGGTCGCTGTTGCCGAGCTGAATGAGATATTCGCCAAGTTCGACCGCAAGGAGCGTGCCTCCTGGTACAGTCAGAAGCTCGATATCAAGGAACTGGGAATCACCGGTAACAAGGCCACGGTCGTATCGTTAGCGCTTAACTGGGGCAACCTGGATAACCGGGATCGCATTCTTAATGGTCATGGGTGGAATGAGCAGACCGTCCAGTCTGTACTGTTCAATGAGCAGTACATGGGGCAGCGGGAATGGGAGATGGTGCAAGAGATCTGGGATCACATTGACACCTACTGGTCAGAGATTGCTGCACTGCAAAAAGAGATCACCGGCGTGGTACCGCAGAAGGTGAAGCCGGCGAGTGTCGAGACGCCCTGGGGTACTTTCAAGGGCGGGTATTACCCGCTGAAGTACGACACAGAGCGATCCTTTCTTGCCTTCAAGCGTGATGAGAAGCAGGATCTCAAGGATCTCTATGGTGGTAACGCCCTACGACCGGCCACACGCCAGGGTCACACCAAGGAGCGTACTTCAGGCGCCGGCCAAAAGGTCAAGCTGGATCTCAGTGTGGTCCATGAGCACATCCACCAAGTTGTCCATGATCTGACTCACCGGCGGGGTATCCATCAAACCGATCGGCTGATCAACAACCCCGAGGTGCGCAAGGCGATCGAGGGCGCTGGTGGTCGAGAGGTTCACCGCATGCTCCGCCCATGGCTCGCCAATATCGCTGCGGACCAGCGGCAATTCGGTGATCCTGTGGAGCGTGCGGTGGGGCATTTCCGGCACGGCGCCACGATCGTGAATATGGGCTGGAAACTCTCTACCGCGATCGTGCAGCCGCTGGGTTACCTGCAGACCCTGGAGATGTTGGGCGAAAAGTGGTCGATGATCGGCCTGCAGCGGTTTTACTCACACCCGAAAAGACACCTCGATATGGTGTTCGAGAAATCGACCATGATGCGCAACCGGGCCAAGACCTTTGATCGGGATGTCCGAGATGCTATCAACAAGGTGAAGGGCGACAAGCTCAAGGACAAGCTGGAGAAAACCTTTTTCTCTCACATCGGGTTCTTCGATCTGTCGGTATCCTTGCCCAGCTGGCTGGGGGCGTATGAGAAAGCGCTGGACGAAGGAAAGATCGAGAAGGACGCTA
>QBVD01000015.1 GCA_003058525.1 gamma proteobacterium symbiont of Ctena orbiculata
CGGTTCTTGAGTTTACAGCCCGTTATGTTGCCGCACTCTGGACAGACATAACCAGTTGGCCAACGAAGTTGGTACAATGCTTTAGCGCATTGAGCATCGGTACCATACTTTTCGAGAAATTCGTGCAAACCAAGGCCTTTTTGAAACTGTATGGCATTCTTTGGCATAATGAAAAATCTCCTGTATTCAGTAGGTTCCATTATGCGGATACCACAGGCTCAATAGCTGAGCCTAGTGGGTAATCAGGTAGATCTATGTCGGGACCGCTGCGGTAAGGATCTCAAACAGCGACTCTATCTGGCTAAGCTTCAGGCAGAGCTGTGCTTGGATATCAAGCGTGTTGACGAAGCCGAAAAGATCTATCAAGAGATTTTGGCGATTCGTAATTTTCCCTGGGCTCGTTTCGGATTGAGCAAGATCGATTTTCTGAAAGACAATCATCACCAGGCGGAGGAGGAATTCAGAGCGCTGATTGAACAAAACCACCTCTACCTCGAGGTCTATGATTGGCTGGTACGGCTGTTGGAGAAGAGAGGGGATACCGAAGAGGCGCAACAACTGTTGCAAGAGGCGGTTGATTTATCCCCCAAAGCGGTTGTCAGGCAAAGGAAGCTTGGACAGCTGGCGGAGTGCAACGGCGATGCCGTCAGAGCTGAGAGGGCCTATCAGGCTGCCGTACGCTGGGGAAGAAATTCGTGTTTTGCCAGTGCTCAGGAATATAGGTGCTTGGCGAATATTTACCAAAACACTGGCCGCAGACCGAAGATGGTAAAGTTGCTCAGTGAAGGGCGTAAACGCTTCAGTCATCAGCCTGCAGACCGTATCCAAATGCTATGCGGCCAGGCGCTGGCGCAACATCATCAGGGCGTGATGAAAGGTCTTGAAATCTATCTTGATGAGATAGTGCGCCTGGTTGATGAGCATAAAAGGGATGTTACAGCCCATCATTTACTGGATGCTGCCGATGACCTGTTTCAATTGTCAAAATCCGATGAGGCGCAGGAGCTGTTAAAAGTACTGCTCGGCAATCACCATGATGATGAACACTGGATAGACCGTGTTCGACAACTGATGCTGCAGCATGGCAGGGATCATGCTATTGAAGAGTTGGTTTCTATAGCCAGGACTGAATTGCAGCAGATACATATAAAGTGTACCGAACTGCTACGTTCAGACAGGCTGAAGCAGGCGATTACTTTGCTGAACGACACCATTGAGCGTTATCCAAGGAATAGAACGCTGATGTTGATGGCGGCGGGTGCAATGATCAATTACATGCGTGTTAACGGTATTGATCCAGGTTACCATTTCAGGTGCCGATTCTCGCTTAACCGATTGCTTGAAAGGGATAACCAGGATTCAGATGCGGGCCGCTTTCTTGATATGTTGAATAAGATTACACCGGTTTCAGTTGAGGAGGGTCTTGGTGGACAGAATTAAGAGTGACAGGGATGGGGTCGATCTAAAATCGGCTTTTGCAATGGTGTCTCATGACATAAAAAACTCACTTGGAATATTACTCAAGTTCATCGGTACGATTTCAGAGAGCAGTGAGATGGCAGGGTGTGCCGAAATTCGACAATGCGCTGATATGGAATATGAGGTGCGCAGGATCAATAACAATCTGGTTAAGTTGTTGACCCTGTTCAAGGTCGAGGAGGGGGTGTATCTGTTGAATGTGGATGCCCATTCAGTCAAGGATTTTCTTGACGAGGCACTGCTGGAGCATGCTGTCATAATGAGGCAAAAGGGGATCGAGTGCGATATCGAGTGTGACCACGACCTGTATTGGTATTTCGACAGAAATCTGATGATGGGTGTTATGGGGAATGCGATCAGCAATGCCTTGCGTTATACCGGTGATAGAATTCTACTGACTGCGGATGCGTCGCCTCATGGTTTGACTATTGGGGTCGAGGACAATGGCGAGGGATTTCCCAGTAATATGCTGGCACAACAAAGCGGATTCATGAATCCTGAGTCGGGCTTTATCACCAATAATACCGGCTTAGGACTCTTTTTTACCCAGACTGTGCTGGATCTGCATCAGCATGACGGAGTTCGTGGCCGTGTTGAGTTGGCAAATCGTGCAGATGCTGGCGGAGGCATCTTCTCAGTACTGTTACCCTAGGGCCTGTTAACACTAATCGGATGTGCTCTGTTGGGCCTGAAAAATCGCCAATCAAGGCGCGAGGAGAGAGGTTTGGTCACTCCAAATGAACGACGAGCAACGCCGAGTGGCGTTTTTCAGGCCCAACCCGAAGGGCTGGGTCTGTTTTTGCACCCAGCGGCGTTATCATTCGCTCATGTAGAATAACTACACCACGCTCATTCTGCCTTGCTGGGCACAAAAACAGACCCAGCAGAGCACATCCGATTAGTGTTAACAGGCCCTAGGGATTCGTAGATGATTGGTGGCTGATCACTCAACACTGGAAGTTCAGTCCGTTACTAACCGGGTTGTTTGATTTTATCCTGTAACTCCTCTATTTCCGACGAGGTGCTTGCATTATGGTCATGGGCGTCATATTCAATGCGGTTTCGTCCCAGCTGCTTACTACGGTAAAGTGCGTCGTCTGCCCGCTTGATTAATTTATATTGGGATGGATAGTCATGAACCTCGGTGGCCACTCCAATGCTCAGGGTAAGATGTTCACCGACAGGCGAGTTGGGATGAGGTATGGCTAAGGCGGCAATTTCCTGTTTGATGCGCCTGGCAACTTTTTCTCCGCCGCTTAAATCCGTATTGGGTAGAATTATAATGAACTCTTCTCCCCCGTAGCGCGCGCACAGATCGCCGCCACGTTGTAGTGACGAATGGATTGTTTTCGCCACTTTTACAAGACATTCATCACCCTCCAAGTGGCCGAGGGAGTCATTGTAAAGCTTGAAATAATCAATATCACAGATCATCAGTGTCAATGGGGTTGAGTTGCGGCTGGCGCGACGGTATTCGGTAAGTAGTCGGTCGATAAAATGACGGCGGTTCGGAATGCCGGTCAGCGCATCGATGATTGCTTGCTGATGCATTTTTTTGTAGCTTGCGGATAGCTTTTGAGAGAGATTGGTGATTAACGCTATGCCGATCATGCCTATAACGATGTGGCCAATAACCAATCCCCAGATTGGAGCTGTATTGACATCGGGAATTGTGACGCTGATACCCCCGCGTATTTCTCCTTCTTCATACCCCTGCTTTTCATGACAGCGAAGACAAGCGCGAGTGGTAACCAAGGGGGGCATGTAGAAGAAACGCAATCCGTTTTGATCCTCAATCAAGTGGCTGTATTCTTGTGTGTCACCGGTCTCGAACATGAGAAGCGCTTCCCGTTCCAGGTCGGTTGGTTGGTTACTTGCGCGGATCGGGTTAAGACTGGTGATGTGTAACTGGATGCCGTTGTTATGCGCAGCGAGTTCCGATATTTGCCGGGTCATATAGGCTGGATTGATCAGGGTTAAGGTCAGTTCATCGCTTACCGCAATATCCCGGTTATCGATATCGAGATATTCGTTGGGCGGGGTGGATTCGGAGACGGGCACATAGACACCGCCGTGACTGGCACTCCAATCTCTGACCAGCTTGATATGGTCAAACATCAGGCGAGCGGCATCTTTCAGAAAATGGTGATGTTCATCTTGAGTGTGTTTGACGTTCCAGCCGAGAGAGATCAGCACCACCAAGCTCCAAGCGGTCAGAAGGATGATAGCTAATCTTTTAGAGTTCAAAAGCTTTCGCCGTTAGCGCTATTCAGTGCACAGATGAAAATTGAGGGGTAAGTCAGGTGGAGTATAGCAGCTAATAAGTCTTTAATTTTAAGATGTAATTTGGTCGAATATGTATTCACCGTCCGCACCTGTCGGGTGCTTCGCGACATATCATCTGATTCAAGATGGGTTATAATGGGCTGTTTCAAAAGCATCTTTTCTGGGAGATAGCAGATGTCGAAAGATGGCATTAAGAAGGTGGTTCTGGCTTACTCGGGCGGTCTCGATACATCGATTATCGTCAAGTGGCTGCAGGATGAGTATCAGTGTGAGGTAGTGACCTTTACTGCGGATATCGGGCAAGGTGAGGAAGTGGAGCCTGTGCGCGCCAAGGCTGAGGCGGCAGGTATCAGGGAGATCTACATAGAGGACCTTAAAGAGGAGTTCGCCCTTGACTATGTGTTCCCGATGTTTCGCGCCAATGCCATCTATGAGGGTGAGTATCTGCTGGGGACCTCAATAGCAAGGCCTCTGATCGCCAAGCGCCTGATAGAAATCGCCAACGAGACCGGAGCAGACGCCATCTCCCACGGCGCCACCGGCAAAGGCAACGATCAGGTGCGTTTTGAATTGGGCGCCTATGCATTGCGGCCCGATATCAAGATCATCGCGCCATGGCGTGAGTGGGATCTAAATTCCCGGGAAAAGCTCTTGGCCTATGCAGAGGCCAATGGAATCTCAATCGAGATGAAGCGGGAGGGCAAGAAATCACCCTATTCGATGGATGCCAATCTGCTCCACATCTCCTATGAAGGGTATGACCTTGAAGATCCGTGGAATGAGCCCGGCAGCGATATGTGGCGTTGGACGGTCTCCCCGGAAGAGGCCCCTAACCGGACAACCTATGTCGAGATCGGGTTTGAAAACGGTGACCCGGTCTCCATTGACGGCGAGAAGCTTTCCGCGGCGGCACTGTTATTGAAACTCAACCAGTTGGGTGGTGAAAATGGTATCGGGCGAGCCGATATTGTGGAGAATCGCTATGTGGGCATGAAGTCGCGCGGCTGTTACGAGACGCCCGGTGGCACGATTCTGCTCAAGGCGCACCGTGCCATGGAGTCGTTGACCCTGGACCGGGAAGCCGCGCATATGAAGGATGAGTTGATGCCCCGGTATGCCAAGCTGGTCTACAACGGTTACTGGTTCACGCCGGAAAGGGAGATGTTGCAGGCCGCTATCGATCACACTCAACAGGTGGTCAATGGTGTGGTGAGAGTCAAGCTCTACAAGGGCAATGTGGACATTGTCGGGCGTCGCTCCAATACCAATAGTCTGTTCGATGAGTCGATTGCCACATTTGAAGACGACGCCGGGGCCTACAACCAACAGGATGCGGAGGGGTTTATCAAGCTCAATGCCCTGCGCCTGCGGGTAGCCGCCTCGAAGAAAAAGTAGCACCCCGACCTGTCTTTATGAATAAGGCCGGGTATTATCGGATGCTTGGCCTTTTTTTATTTCTTTCAGAGTGTTGTGGCTGTGGTTGCCGCAGTTCCCACCTTCGTATGTAAATTCCATTCAATGCGGAGATCGTCAATACAGGGGGAGGCTCACTGTCCATTTGGATACCTTCCCGCAAGATGCCGTGCATAGAATCACTATGTGGAGCCTGTATAACAATTTTACAATTGGTTTTGCAGAGTGGGTTGTATACCAACAAAATCAATCATCTACGAAAAGAGCAGAGTGGCCGCTGGTTTAAGAAACCGTAGTCTCAGCCGATACCATTGGGTATGTCGTTTCGACTCCCATAGTCAATTTAGGGGGGAAATCAATCAATGATCGGAAATATTCGATGCCGAGAGTATTTATACTAAGTCTCCTTTTACTGGCATCGCACCTGCCCAATCAGACCATGGCCCTGCAACCCCTGCAGCCATTGCCTCAAGAAGTGGCCTATGACGAAGGCAAGGCACGATTGGGCAAGCGCCTGTTTTTCGATACCCTGCTCTCCAAGGACCGCAGTGTGTCCTGCGCCACCTGCCACGACCCCGATCACGGCGGCGCCGAGCCTCGCGAGGTCTCCATTGGGATCGGAAACCAGAAGGGCACACTGAATGCGCCGACGGTTTACAACACCTATTACAATTTCAGGCAGTTCTGGGATGGCCGCGCCCTTGACCTGAAAGAACAGGCAGCCGGTCCTCTGCACAACCCTATAGAAATGGCTATGACGGCTGAGGAGGTAGAGCAGCGTCTCAACGATCATGCCGAATATCCGCTGCTTTTTTCAAGCGTCTATCATCAGTCTCGTGTCAGGTTCGAAGATGTCACCGATGCCATCGCTGAGTTCGAGAAGGCCCTGTTTACACCGGACAGCCCTTTCGATCGCTACCTGAGAGGTGAAATTGAACTGGCGGCGGATGAAAAAGAGGGTTATCTGTTGTTCAGAACCATGGGTTGCGTGACCTGCCATAACGGTATCAATCTGGGCGGGAATTCGTATCAATATATCGGTGCGGTCAATCCGCTTGAGAAAGACGTTGAGGCCGGTGACCTCTATGCCCGTACCGGCGATCCCTTCGATCGCAACCGGTTCAAGGTGCCGAGCCTGCGTAATATTGAACTCACCTCACCCTATCTGCACGACGGCAGCAAAAGCACGCTGGGCGAAACGCTGGCGACCATGGCCTTCCATAATCTGGGGTTTGATCTCACAGCGGAGGAGAACCGCCTGCTGACCGCTTTTCTCAAGACGCTCACCGGCAAACGACCTGCGATACTGGAGTCGCCGTGAGGCTTCAATTCAAGATCTATGTGGCATTGATTCTCGCCCTGCTGGCGGGATTGACCTTTTTTTATTCCAAGTCACGAACTGATACGTTGCTGTCAGGTCATAATCAGCTCATCCATAATCTGGCGGAGATGGAGCTGTTGAACAAGCGTGTGGATGAAGAGATCTGGAGCACCGCCTACCGTCTTTATCACAATTATGATGAGGTGCACCGACTGATAAAGGAGATCAGGGATTTGGGGGGAAATATACGCCTCCTGGAGTTCCTTGCTTCAGCGGAATATCAACCTTTCTGGGAAAAGTTAGACAAATTCGGCCAACTGTTGGAGCAAAAGGAACAGGCCATCATCCGTTACGCCACACTCAATTCCCTGGTCAAGAACTCGGTCTCCCATGTGCCGGGACTGACGCATCGCTACATAAAGAATTTCGTCAATGAAGACCAGGCGTACGTGGAGGACCTGTCGCAAGCGACCTCCCTTGTGTTTCTAGCCAGCAATGCTATGGATGCCGAGCTGCTGACCGGATTCAAGGAGGTGCTGCAAAGGCTGCAAGACAAGGAATTTGCCGATCCGGATAGAAAACGATTCAATCGAGTGTTTCTGTCGCATGCCCGAATCGTCGACAGATACCTGGCTCAGTACATACCGGTTTTTACGGGAATTCTCGATATCCCCATCGATAAAGCCCTGCATGGCGCCAGTGAGCTGTTTCTCGATATCAGTAAACGGCAGGCAGAGAGTGTCCATCTTTGGTCACTGTTGATCACGCTTGCTTTCATCGCTTCTCTTGGCATGATCGTCGTTTTTTTGATCAATCTGGACAGGCGGCACAGGGAGTTGTCGGTCTTACATACCGCACTTGAGCAGGGTGCAACCATCGACCATCTGACCGGTTTACAAAACCGTTTCGCCTTCGAGCGTTCACTCAATGCGGATACAGAACAGGCGCTGATTATTATCAATATCGATGGTTTCAAACATATTAATAACTTTTACGGTCATGAGGCCGGAGACAGTATTCTTGTGCAGATGGCAGCGGTTTTACAGTCTGCCCTTGCACTGTCGGAGCATGGACTGTTCCGTCTCGGCGGTGATGATTTTGGTGTTCTTGTCGAAGGTGGAACGGATGATCCGGAAATGCTCGCTCGTAAACTGATACGGACAATGGAACATACGCTTTTTAGCTTTGACGACAATCCGGTACCGATTAATGTGACTGCCGGCCTGTCAACAACCGCCCCACTACTGGAAACGGCCAATCTGACACTCAACCAGATCAAACGTACCCGGATGAAATTTCTTGCCTACGATCCTGATGTGGGTCAAAAGGCCAGGATGAGAGACAATCTGAGTATGATCCGCGTATTGAAAGAGGCGATCAACAATGATGCGGTCATACCCTATTTCATGCCGATCATGAATAATCGCAGTCAGTGTATTGAACATTACGAGTGTCTGGTTCGTGTCATGACCGAGGATGGTACGCTTCTACTGCCCGATGAATTTCTGTCTGTTGCGAGAGAGGGGCGTCTGAATGCGGATCTGACACGGATCATGATTGAAAAGAGCTTTAAGGCATTTGCCGATACTGAGCTTGAGTTTTCGGTCAATCTTGCAATTGAGGATATTCTTGATCCGGAGGTGACCGATTTCCTGTTCCATCGACTTGAACAGTCACCCGGTATAGGACGGCGTCTCACTCTGGAGATACTGGAGAGTGAAGAGGTCAAAAGCTACGAAGCGATAGCGGATTTCGTCAGACGCTCGGCAGACTACGAATGCAGGATAGCTATCGATGATTTCGGCAGCGGTTACTCAAACCTGCGCCATCTATTGGAACTGAATATTCATACGCTGAAAATCGATGGGTCGCTGATACGGAACATCATGGAGGATCCGCATGCCGCGCAGGCCATTCAGGCAATCACCACGCTTGCGCATAAAATCGGTATCACTTCGATAGTTGCAGAATATGTATGTTCAAAAGAGATCCAGGCTCGGGTCAGCGAAATGGGGATTGAGTATTCACAGGGATTCTATATCGGTCAGCCCCTGCCTCATTTACTTGAGCTGTCGAAGCTGGATTGAACACTCTCGGCTATCCACTCTACCTCTCCCCAGCAGAGGGCCTTGTAAAAGCAAGCCGCTAATAGACGCAAATCTTAATCAGTTCGCAAATGAGCACAATTTTTGTGTTTTTTATCTATCCCATATGGAGCGGCAGGTTAGGGGCTGTGTTGAAACATGTTGTACAGCAAATAGATATCTTACGTTTATTCGCGTTCATTTGCGGACATAAACAACATTCGCGAGTATTCGCGGTTTACTAGGGCCTGTTAACACTAATCCAATACGCCCTGCTGGGGCTGTTTTCGTGCCCAGCAAGGCAGAATGAGCGTGGTGTAGTTATGCTACATGAGCGAATGATAACGCCGCTGGGGGTGAAAACAGCCCCAGCCCTTCGGGTTGAGCCTGAAAAAGCGCCACTCGGCGTTGCTCGTCGCTCATTTGGAATAACCAAACTTCTCTCCTCGCGCCTTGATTGGCGCTTTTTCAGGCACAACAGGGTGCATTGGATTAGTGTTAACAGGCCCTAATACCACTCACTATCGCCAGGTCACCGATTCAGTGACTGAATATTGTGAGTAATCAGGAGTTATTTTGTATCGGTTGCGACAATGCAGCAGTTGTCAGATCAATACTATCCTGTCATGCCGATATTCATCGCGCGTTCCTGTGCGATCTGATAAAGATTCAGTGCCGATATAAGGGATTTAAGTGAAGCGCTGACACTATCCTGATCAAATGCCGCTCCGGCGAATGATTGGCCATCTATATCAAGCAGTACATAGGCAACAGCTTCCGCGTCGGTACCCTCACCGATCGCATGTTCATGATAGTCAAGAACCCGCGCTTGTGTGTGAAAGGCTTGTGTCCAGGCGTCCATAAATGCAGAGATTGCCCCCTCACCCTGTCCGTGAATAGTCCTGGCTTGGTCGTTGTCTGACAGCTTGACATCGATCACGTCACTCCCCTGGTGGGAGTCAAGGCGGTAGCCTTCCAGCCTGGTGGGGCGGATGTCGGCCACAAAGTGGTCTTGAAAGAGTTCAAAGATGGTTTTGCTGTCGACCTCTCCCTCACATGATTCGCTTGTCCGTTGCACAATGGCGGACAATTCCGTCTGGATCCAGCGCGGCAACATCAGAGCGTAATCCCGTTCCAGGACGTAGGCCACCCCTCCCTTGCCCGACTGGCTGTTGACCCGGATTACCGCCTGATAATCCCGGCCGATATCCTGTGGGTCGATCGGCAGATAGGCGACCTGCCAGGGTTCGTCCGATTGCTGGCGATGCAGACATTTACGAATAGCATCCTGATGGGAACCTGAGAAGGCGGTATACACCAACTCCCCCACCCAGGGGTGTCGCGGGTGCACCGGCAGGCCTGTGCACTGAGCATAGATCTGAATAATCTCGTCAGGTCGGGAGAGATCGATCTCCGGATCAATACCCTGACTATAGAGATTCATGCCCATTGTAATCAGATCCATATTGCCGGTTCGCTCACCATTGCCCATCAATGTACCCTCAACCCGATCGGCACCGGCAAGCAGGGCGAGTTCTGCGGCGGCTATCGCGCATCCACGATCATTATGGGTGTGAACAGAGACGATTACCGATTCGCGGTTCTGCAGATGTCGGCAGAAGTATTCAACCTGGTCTGCAAACAGATTTGGGGTGCTGCTCTCCACCGTGGCGGGCAGGTTGATAATACAGGGATCATCCGGTGAGGGCCGCCAGACATCGATGACCGCCGCGCAGACCTCTACGGCGTAATCCCATTCGGTATTTGAAAAACTCTCCGGTGAATATTGAAACACCCATTCGGTTTCAGGGTGGTTGGCGGCCTCCCTTTGCAGCATTTCTGCTCCTTGAACAGCAATTTCCCTGATACCGTCACGATTACGGTTAAAAACCCTTTCACGCTGCACCGTGGAGGTGGAATTGTAGACATGTACAATTGCCCGGTGTACGCCCTTCAAGGACTCGAAGGTCTTGCGGATCAATGTTTCACGGGCTTGCACCAGAACCTGGATCGTGACGTCGCGTGGAATCTGATCCTCTTCGATCAGCCAGCGCACGAAGTCATAATCGGTTTGGCTGGCGGCGGGGAAACCGACTTCTATCTGTTTCAGACCGAGCTTCACCAGGAGTGCCCACAAACGGCGTTTCTGTACCACATTCATGGGTTCAAGCAATGCCTGGTTGCCATCGCGTAAATCGACGCTGGCCCAGATCGGAGCACTATCGATCGTCTGGTTTGGCCACTGGCGGTCGTGCATCGGCACGGCCTGCATAGGACGGTATTTACGGTGGTCAAATCGGTTCACGGTGAATCTCCTGCAGCAGATTTATTGGCTAATTATGTGAGCTCTTGCTGGCAACCGGGATGTCGTCACCGGCCATAACCAAATCCCTGGTCTTTATATGGCGATGAGGACTCCCCTGTGCAAACCCTAATGGGGTGATTGCCCCGTAACCGGAACTTGTGATTCCGGATCTTATGAGTACGGCTTGTGGCCGATGGTGAAAGATTAATGCAGAATGACCGGCAATGGATTGCGAAATATACTTTAATATTTGCAAAAAAAATAAAAAAATAGCTAAAATATATAAAATAACGCAATAAAGTAGCGAAAAATTTGACGATAGGGCAACTTGATGAATCTGGACCGCTACGATCGACACATACTAGATGAACTGCAGCGGGATGGACGTATCAGTAATCAGGACCTGGCCGAACGGATCGGTCTCTCTCCCTCGCCCTGCCTGCGTCGGGTACGCGCGTTGGAGGAGTCCGGCATCATCACCGGATATAGGGCCCAACTGGATGCGGGCAAATTGGATCTCAAACTGATGGCGCTGATACACATCGCCATGGATCGTCATACCCCTGAGCGTTTTGAAAATTTCGAACATAAGATCAAAAACCTGCCGGAGGTTCTGGAGTGTCTGCTGATCACCGGCCAAGATGCGGACTATCAAGTCAAGGTGGTAGTGCGGGATATGGAGGCCTATCAGGCCCTTTTATTGAATAAGATCACACGTATCGAAGGGGTAACGGGTGTCCACTCCAGTTTTGTCATGCGCAAGGTAGTGGACAAAAGGGCGTTGCCGGTTTGAGGCGGCGATCTACAATCAATTATTGATGGGGCCGGCATCCTATTGCCCCGCTGAGTCCCACAACCTGATCCTTCGTCTATGCGCTGTTTTGCGCCTCGGTCAGTAATGGGGTCTGATAAAAGTGTTGGGACAGCCAGTTGACCGCCTCTTCCTCATCATAGAAGGACTTTACCGGGATATCCTTGAAATAGGTATTGGCCGCAATGCGCGTCATGATAACATCCTTGTGATCCCGTTCTATGAAGGCAACTGCCTTCAAGCGCCGTTTTGTCTGCTGAAGCATGGCTATCTGCACTGGAATTGAGATAGCGTAGCGCCCCTTTCTTACGATCAGTGTGGGAAGTGGGAGAGTGAACCTGTCCAAATAGTCAGTGACGGGTTTGATATCCTGTTCTGCCAGTTCTCCATTCGTATAGATGACAGCATGCAGATAGCGACCATCTTCTATACAGAGGGAGACTTTTCCAGTGTCAAGCGGTTCCATGCATATGATTATAGCCGATCCCGCACGACTGTATGTGTCCGAAATTTTCGGCTGTAAAAAATTAAGTCGCGTTGCTGTTTGAGTGTTCATGTAGCTGTTTCCATGCATTTGCACAGGCCCGATATGAGGTATGAGAACTGCCCCGTATCGAGGCTGTTAATCGCTCCCTCTCTCTATTACACAGGTGTCAATGATTGAAATTTGGGCCGGCGGCGGTGTTGCCACCACGAAAGGACATCGATTTGGCGCAGATCATCGGCTGTCAAGTGGGAGTCACCTTCCCTTCATCACCGCCATCCATGTCGTTCCTGAATGGGTGAAAATCGTAAATAATATCTTTATATTCAGAATCTTAAATATTTTTTATCCATGGTAGCGTCTTAAGCAAAGATTAATAAAAATCCACTTGAATAATTTTGGATTCGTCATATACTTCCTTCTGTAAATGGGAAAAATATCCCAAATTATCCACATACGACTATATACAGCGCATTTGCCTAGGAATGTGTGTAGCGGAGGATATGTTAATGAATCAGTCTAAATCAGTAATGTTTGCTTCTACCTTTTTTATCGCTTTACTTGGGGCCTGTGGTGGTGGTGGAAGCGGTGACAGCGCAACCAGCAGCGGTGGTGATTTCATCACCGTTGGCAGGATCGATGGGTTTGGCAGTGTTTATGTCAATGGCATCAGGTTCGATACTTCACATACCCAATATCGGGTCGACGACGAACAGGGTTATGACGACTCATCGCTGGCGGTGGGAATGAAGGTGCGGGTGGAAGGATCAGTGAATCGGGATGATATGACGGGTGTTGCCGATGTCATTACCTATGATGATGACCTGGAGGGCCCGATAGATAGCGGATCTCTTGTGAAAAACAGTGAAATGGCCACTTTTACCATCTTAAGGATGGCTGTCATGGTGGATGCCAACAGTACTGTGTTCGATGACGGGGCATCGTTTGAAGGCCTTGCCGAGGGACAAGAGATCGAAGTCAGTGGCTTTTTCGATGGCAGTCAGATTGTCGCATCCCGGCTTGAACTGCAAAACGATAATGATAGCGATTATGAGATAAAGGGAACGGTCACCAGCTATGACGGCAGTGAGATCACGCTGGTTTTGCAGAACGGAGTGGTAGCCGGGCCGTATCCCATCAGTTTAAATGTCGATTTGGATATACCCGCAGATCCTCTCGGCCTGTTTGTTGAGCTGAAGCTTGACAGCAGCGGGGGTCCTGCAGAGGTTGTTCGCATCGAGAGCGATGACAGCGATCTTCTCGATGATGATGACGAGGATGTCTCACTGCGCGGGATTCTTTCAGGCGACGGAAATGGTGGATTTTCAGTGAATGGGGTCCAGATCGAAATTTCCCCGGATACACGCTATGAACCCGATACACTCGAGGGCAACCTCGATGCAGGGATGGAGGTGGAAGTCGAAGGTCATATGCAGGGCGACATACTGATAGCCGAAAAGATAGAGGCTGAAGACGGCGAGATCGAAATTGAAGCCCGGGTGAGCGGTGTTCAAAGCGTCGATGCGAAGAATGGTACGGTTACCCTGGACCTGGGTAACAGTCAGAGTCTGAATATTGTGACCGATAACTCGACACTGTTTGAGGATAGTTCCGATTTTGATCAGGATGACGATGGCAGCTTCAATCTCGATGAGTTGATGGATGGAGATTATGTTGAGGTGGAGCTTAAGCGCATGGGTGATCAGTATATTGCCATCAGTATAGAGCGGGAGGATGAGTCGTCAGCGACAAAAGTAGAGGCACCGATCGATGCATTCAGCAGCCAGGTTTCTGTTACCCTGGTCGGCGCTGTATTCACTGTGTATGAAGCTACGGAATACAAGCTGGATGATGATCTGACAGACGCTGACTCATTTTTCAGTCAGTTGAATATCGGCGAAAGGGCCAAGATAAAGGACCGGGACGGGGATGCTTCCGTCGAAGAGATTGAATTGGAGCGATAAGGTTTTTCGGAGCCATTAGCCTATACTTTTTCACTGTATCAATGTTTTGCCAGAGCTTGGCGGCAGATGCTTCGATAAGAGGCGTCTGCTGTCATTTTTTTGTGAGTGACCGAGGCCATGCAAATATACTGCTCATGCATTGATCAACTCCTTTCGAGTACAATAGCGTCAGGTAAGCCAATATTAAAAGGCTTTGGTATTTGCCTGTGTAATTAGTGGTTGTATGGCTTGTTGACCGGTGCTTGTTGTAAATGCGCTCTTTGATATATGCTCGTATAAATAAACAAGATTGGGGTCTCCTGACCCATTGGAACAGGCCATGTCGGTATTCAGATCGTTTATTCAACATCTCGGTGATAACTCCCGCATCTACTCGATAGGTGAACTGGATAAACTCATTTCCTCGGATGAGCATCCGGCGTATATGCGTAAGCATCGCGCTGAGCTGTTGCTTGAACGAATACGCTTTATCGCTTCGCTGTTATCAATCTTGATTCCCTTCTGGCTGGTCATCGACTTCTTGCTTCTGCCATTAAATCTGTTTTGGCCAATTGTGGCGATCAGGTTGTTGTCGACTGCACATTTTGTCTATCTGGCACGTTATCGTACAGAACAGGCCACGCTTAAAACGAGCCTGCTCCTGCTGGCAGGAATGCTGATCAATCTACCGTTGACATTCTTCGCCTCGGCTCACTATTTGGCGATGGTTCCACCGGAAAGTGTTTATCATCTTCCACTGGCGCTATATACACTCTTGCCCTACATCGCAGTTGGCCTGTTGGGATTGTTTCCACTGACACTCCTGGAGTGTGCGGTATTGGCACTGCTGATAGCCATGTTGACTGTGACAGGTTGGAGTTACTATGCGACTGTACCGGCATTGGAGCTATTGCCGACCTTGTGGCTGCTGATAATCATTCTGGGGATTGTGTTATTCACATCCACGATTCAGTTGCAGTATATGATCTCAATGATAACACGTACGGATCACGATCCCGTGACGGGTGCGCAGACCAGAAAGTCCGGAGTGCAGAGTCTGGCAAAAGCCTTTCAGCAGGCTAAATTACAAAATGAATTTCTGAGTATCGCGCTTGTTGATCTCGATAATGTGCAGAATATCATCGCTGAATTTGACTACGCGACTTATGACCATGTCGTACTGGAAGCGGCCGATATATTGTCCGATGGCCTGCGCCACAACGATATGCTGGTCCATTGGGGGGAAAAGGTTTTTATGATGATTTTGCCGGGCACGGATTGCAAGGGGGCAAGGATTATTGCGCAACGAGTTCTCAATCAGGGCCTCGGCACCCTGCCTGATGGGCGTCCGGTCACGGCCAGTATCGGGGTTTGCGAAAGATCAGCCGATGAAATTGAGGAATGGTCCGGCATGTTGGAACTGGTTGATAACCGCAGAGATGACGCGAAGAGACAAGGTAAGGACCGGTATATCATTTGCAATGAAGAAATAGGAATGGCTGCAGAATAGGTTATTGTCTTTAAATCAGGCTTTAATCTTATCGGCGGAGCCGGGTGTGCAACAAAGCTAGCCCCGCGCGGCCTGGTATCCTTTCGTAAAAGTTGGTCTGTCGATCTGTTGTTACGCCTGATGCAGCAGGATGCTGAGGCGAGAAACCCATTGTCTATTGAAGCTTTAGAAACTCCGGTATAAGCCAGGGATCTCCCAAAACAACGCTCACATGGTTAATGATCAACAACATAAAGCCCATTAACAGCAGGGTATAGCCGGTTAGGCGCTGGAGGTCCGCTACTGCCTCTGTCATGGTTGTCTCCTCGTTTGTTTTCAGATCACGAAACTATTATTAGCAGGAGATCCATGAATATAACAGAGTATTTTAGTAGGGAAATGGGCGGCCGCCCTGGAACTTCCCGGGGCGGCCGTTCTGAGGATGGCCGGCTCAGATCTTCTTCATGAAGACTATTGCGTTACGACGGTAGTTGTAGAGTGCCTGTTTGCGCATTGGCAGGTCACGCAGATCGGCCTGTACAAAACCCCGTTCCCTGAACCAGTGAGCGGCTTGGGTGGTCAATATGAAAAGCTTATCTATCCCATTCTGCTGCGCTTTCCTTTCCATATAAGCCAACAGCCGGTCACCCCGATCACTGCCCCGATATTCGGGATGTACCACCACACAGGCCAGTTCGGCCATCGCCTCCTTGGGATAGGGGAAGAGTGCGGCACACGCAATCGCCATGCCATCCCTCTCCATTAGGGTGAAACCGTCGATCTCTGTCTCCAGCAGCTCACGGGAACGACGAACCAGAACACCTGTCTTCTCGAGCGGCTCAATCAGTTCCAGTAGGCCGCCCACGTCATCGATACGGGCAGTACGGGTCTCTTCATAGGGCTCGGCGGTGATAAGCGTGCCGATACCGTCCCGGGTGAAGAGCTCTTTCAGCAGCGCCCCGTCTCGCTTACGGTTGACGATATGGATGCGCTTGACGCCACTGCGGCATGCATAGACGGCAGCCTCGAGATGATGCCTGAGATCATCCGGTAACTTTTTACGCCGTTGCAGCAACGCATCAACCTGTTTTGGAACAATATTCGTGATCAGTTGGTTGCGCGAGTCAGTCACCCCTTTGGCTTCGACAAGCGAGATCAGTTTTTCGGCGCCCAATGCAACTGCCACCGATGCGGCGACATCGGCGGAACTCAGATTGAATACCTCGCCTGTAGGGGAGTACCCCAGCGGCGGTACAATGGCGATGGCACCTGCCTGTAGCCGTTGTTCCAGCCCTGTTGCGTCCACCCGACGAACCTCACCGGTATGACAGTAGTCGATGCCGTTCCTGACACCGATCGGCTTGGCGGTGACAAAGTTTCCCGAGGCAGCCCGGATGCGGACACCCGCCATGGGCGAGTTTGCCAATCCCATCGACAACAGGGCCTCTATCTCCACCCGTACCGATCCGGCAGCCTCTTTTACACAGGTCAATGCAGCATTGTCGGTGACGCGCAAGCCTTCGGCATATGCTGTTTTCACACCCCGGGTCTTGAGTCGTTCCTCGATTTGAGGACGGGCGCCGTGAACCAACACGAGGCGTATTCCCAAACCATGCAAGAGGGCGATGTCGTGTATCAGGTTGGCGAATCCGGCATCCACAACCGCCTCTCCCCCGAAGGAGATGATGAAGGTACGGCCTCGATGGGCATGGATATACGGGGATGAGCCCCGAAACCAGTCGACGAAGCTGTCTGGAACGTTGTTCGTGGGTTTTGTCATACAGTTTAACCCATTGTCTATAAACAGAATTGCCTGATCAGAGACTGTATCAGGTTGATCGCGGGTTGAATATGTTTTAGCGGCAGATATTCGTCCGGCTGGTGGGCCTGTTCGATGCTGCCTGGGCCGCAGATAACAGTCTGCATTCCCATGCTGTTGAAAAAGGGGCCTTCAGTACCGAAGGCAACCGCTCCCGACTCGGCGCCGGTGAGTTGTTCCACAGCTTGGACAATTGCAGCCTCCCGCGGCGTCTCCATTGCCGGGATGCCGTCGAAGACCGGCGTCAACTCCCAGTTCAAGTCGGCGTCATGCAGGCGTTTGCTCAGCCTTCGTCTCAATTCACCACGCAGATTATCCAGGGACATCCCGGGCAATGGACGAAGATCGAACTGCAGTTCGCACTGACCGCAGATCCGATTTGGGTTGTCCCCGCCATGGATATGGCCCAGATTGAGCGTCGGAAACGCGACCTTGAAGGCTTGGTTTTGATAACGCTGTTGCAGTTCGCTTCGCCATTGTATGACTTCGCCAAGGACCTGATACATAGCATCCAGGGCATTCACTCCGAGGGAGGGATCACTTGAGTGCCCCGACTTGCCGTTGATCCGAATCGACTCCATGGAGATACCTTTGTGCAGCCTTACCGGTTTCATGTCGGTTGGCTCGCCTATAATCGCATGACGTCCCAGCCGGCGATGCAGATCGGTGAGTGACTTTGCGCCACACATCGTACTCTCTTCATCCGCTGTGGCGATGATGACCAGGGGCTGTTTCAGTTGCTGCAGCGGCACTTCCCGAATCGCTTCGATTATCACGGCAAAAAAACCCTTCATGTCAGCGCTTCCCATACCGTAGAAACGCCCGTCCCTTTCTTGCAGTTTCAGCGGATCACTGTGCCATTTCGCTTCATCGAAGGGAACGGTATCGGTATGGCCCGAAAGCACCAGACCCTCATTCCCCTGGCCGGCGCTGGCGATGAGATTGAATTTGTCAGGATGACCGGGAATGGTGAGTATTTCGGTCCTGAAACCCAAGGCATCGAACCAGCTCTCGAGGTGCTCGATGACCTCCCGGTTGCTCATATCCCAGGCAGGGTTGACGCTGCTGACTGAAGCGGCGTTGATCAGGCGGCTCAGCGTATCTTGTAATGTCATTCTTTTCATGGCTCAGATTCTGTGGTCATGGATGACATCTTGCAACCCGGTTAAACAGGGAGACAGGCCATTCATTTCGAATTGACTGCAATACTTCACGAAAAAAAGGATATGGATCTGATGAGTCACTTTAACAGTCATAGTGAATTTCATCGTAACTTGCAAAAATCCGCTTCCTTTGCTTTTGTTATAACCAGGATTATGATAACAGGAGTTGTTCCCGCTAATTGTGTTATCAGAATTTGCCACAGTCCTGGATTGTGGTGAGAAAAAACAGAAATGCGCCTATATATCCGACATCCGACTGATGTGCCGATCGATTTCCAGATTGGTGGACAGGCCTCCATCAATCGCGAAACCTTGACTAACTACAGTGAAGGCGGGCTCTGTTTTATGTCCGATGTGAAGATAGATGCCGGCACCGAGATCCATATCGCTATCCCCATTACACCGCCCCAATTTCACGCCACAGGTATCGTGGTATGGTGCCATAAGGAACGGGACAATTATCTTGTAGGCATCAAATTCTCTGAGGAGGAGACGGCCTATGCGGTACGCATGGTAGAGCAGCTCTGTTATATCGAACACTATAAGCAAAGCATAAAACAGTCACAGGGACGCGATCTCACGGGAGAAGAGGCAGCCCTGGAATGGATCGATAAATATGCCGGTGATTTTCCCACATAAAACAGTTTGGTTGTCTGGTGGTTGTTCCAGTTCCGGGGATCAACGGCCTATCACACAGTGTGTTGATCTTGCCTCAACTTGCGGGGGATATTGTTGCGCATAAGCGTATCGGCCCTATTTCATCAGAACGGCTGCCGCCAATGCGCCGATACTCAACAAAAAGAATATCGCGGCGGAGGGTTTCCACATCGTATAGTTCAATGTCTGTGCATTGCTGTTGTGCATCACAATCGCCAGAATCCCGGCGATCAGAAAGATTCCGCTTGCGGCATAGCCGATTACCTGCAGGTATTCGACCTTGACCCGGGTCGAGCCTGAGACGCCTCCACCGATGGTTTCGAATTTATTGGCCAGGAGGGGGGCCGAGAAAAGGAACGTCAGATACAGGCTCCGTGCCAGGTATCTTATATAGCGAACAGGTCCAAGAGTCACAGTGATAGCCCTCAATTAAACATTATCAAGTGTAGTCATTCCAGTTGTCGGCAGTAGGCTCTATTTCTTCACTCAGCACCCCATGGCCATGCCGATCGGATATAGGTCAAGGTTGCCTGTATGAATCGGCTAAGTCAGGTCGACGGCTCCAACGACGGGAGGTAACACATAATTCTCATGGGGCCTATTTGGCGTTTATCAATGCTATCCTCGGGTAGTTTACTGAGCATTGTCTGCCACTACGAATGTGTCTAAGCATATATACAAGAGGTGTTTAATGTATAGCTTTAAAACCAGTGTTGAAGGTGATCTGGAACGGGTTGAAACTCGGGTCGTGGAGGCCCTGAAAAATGAAGGATTCGGGGTGCTGACGGAGATTGACGTCCAGGCGACGATGAAAATGAAGCTGGGTATCGATAAACGTCCCTATAAGATATTGGGCGCCTGCAATCCGTCATTGGCGAATCAGGCGATCGATGCTGAACCGGATATCGGCCTGTTATTGCCCTGCAATGTAGTCATTCGTCAGGAGGAGAACGGTGGTATTACAGTTGCCTTCATGGATCCGGTTGCCGTGTTGCAACTCGTGGAAGGAGAGAAAATTGCGGATATGGCAAGGGATGTAAAAAGCCGCCTGGAAAGGGTGCGTGATGCACTATGACCCGGTTTCGCTCTGGTTTGGCGGTTTGTTTTTCCGCGCCACTCCCGGGCCATAGCCAAACTGTCTTTTAAACGCCTTTGCGAATGCGGCTTCCGACTGGTAGCCGGAGAGTGCCGCAACCTGAGCCACAGAGTGGTTACCGGTCTGAAAGAGTTGATGAGCCTTGGCCATGCGCCAGCGGCTCAGATAGTGGATTGGCGACAACCCGACTAGGTGGTTGAAACGTCCGGAGAATGCTGAACGCGACATACCGGCAACTTGCGCCAGGCGTTCGACATTCCAGTTATGGGAGGGCGATTCGTGAATTCTGCTCAAGGCCTTGCCTATCTTCTCATCGGCCAGTGCGGCGACGAATCCCACATCGCTGCTGTATTTCAAGTAATGTCTTATCGTATTGATAAACATGACCTCCGACAGTTTATCGATCACCAATGCTCCACCAAGCTGAGTGGCCTCGATCTCATGAATCAACAGCTGCCGTAATGAATGGGAGAAGGGAACGCCAGTGGTGCCGTCATTACGGATGATCATGACAGCCGGCAGCGCGTCGACGAGTGGATTCCAACTATCCCGGTCAAAGTCGAAATAACCGCAAATCAAAGTGACACCGGGACCTGTGGATGACTCATCGGGCAACTGATTGCGGGGAAAGTCCTCGGCAACCGGGTGTTGGCTGTTACTGATGATATGTTGGGCGTCGTGTGGAAAAACGATCAGGTCGTCGCCGGCTAGTGCAATCGGCTCCTCCCGATCAGGCATGTGCAGCCAGCACCCTCCGCTGGCCACCAGGTGGAATGTGGCGCGACGCTGGCCTGAGGTGTCCACTGCCCAATCTCCACGAAAACAGGCATGTAGAAAAACGCTCGCCTTGAGGTGCAGCGATTGTAATATCTCGCTCAGTACATCCATGCCCGTAAATTTAGCAAATTTATACGAATAGACATAAAAAAAACACAAATAGTCATAGTTAGTCTTGTAAGTAAGCATAATAATAGCCTCCGTGATAACTAATAGCGGAGAGATTAAATGTCTGACGTATCCATTTACACCAAGCCGAATTGTCCCTATTGCAGTTATGCAAAGGCGTTGTTGGCGTCGCGCGGTATCGCCTATGAAGAGCTGGATGTCACTGAAGATCCCGGGATTCTCACCGAAATGGTTGAGCGTACCGGCGGCAGGACCTTCCCGCAGATTGTGGTGGGTTCCCAGGCAATTGGCGGTTATGACGACCTGCGGAAGCTGGATGGCAACGATCAGTTACTGCCGCTGTTACAGTTCCAAGCCGCGTAATCCCGATAGACGAGGAGGGCGACGGTTACCTGGCGGCAATGTTCAATTTTCGCTATATGGCGAATGCAGTATGGATCACGGATAAGACCGTAAAACGGATTGCAGCAGTTGGGCAATCGTCTGTTTGGGCGAAAAAACTTGAGTGGATGTACGATGGAAAGCCGTGGTCGGGACCGTCCGGCCATGCGGCTTTTCATCACTCGGTTACCTCCACACCATGCCAAAATGCCACATAGTTCTTGATCTCCGCGGCGGCCGATGAAGGTGAGGGGTAGTACCAGGCCGCATCACGATTGATCTTATCGCCGACACAGATTGTGTAATAGTTGGCCATGCCTTTCCAGACACACAGTGACGTCGTATCACTGTTTCTAAAGTACTCTCGGTGTAATGAATCAGGCGGGAAGTAATGGTTGCCCTCAACGATCAGTGTTGTGTTGCTTTCTGCCAGTAATCCGCCATTCCATATCGCTTTCATATTTGTACCATTGTGTGGGGTAAAGCATGCAATCCAAGATCATAATTACAATAAGGTATTCATAGAGTGGTTGGGTATATCCATCGTGTAGCCGTAAGTTATATATATAAGTGGTATTTTCAGAATCTGCGTGCACCAAGATTGATTATGCGAGATCCATGATATCTATCAGCTCTTTACTGGATATGACGTGGCAATAGATCATATTGATGATTTCCAGCTCCCGATAGTGCAGTTCATCAGTACCTGCCGCGCAGCAGTCTTCAACAACCACTACATTAAAGCTCTCGTCTGCAAGGCTTCTCACAGTGGAAGAGACACATTGGTCGGTAAATATACCGCACATGATTACATTTTCGATTCCCATGTTGTGCAGCACTAATCTAAGATTGGTGCCGGTAAGTGCACTGTCTGTTGTTTTGCTTACCACGATCTCTCCTGCTGCAGGGCTTAACTCAGGCACTATTTGCGAGTCTTCCGAGTTTAGCGGCAGCAGCAGGTAGTTCCAGCCCGGTTTCTTTTGACTGAGTGACCGGTCGCGCCCGTCATCGAGGAGGCAGGCAATTCTGGCATGGAGAACATCCATCTCTTTTCGGCGAAAGCGGTCCTGTAGATCGCGGGTGGCGGGAATGACAATCTCATTCATTCGTTTTCTAAACGGTGCCCAACGTGCTCGTTCAATTGGGTCTGCAGCAGGTTTCATGTAAATATTCTGTATGTCTATGGTCAGCAATGCGGTGTTTTGATAGCGAAGATCGAGGTCCTGAGGGTCAGGTGCGCCTTCATAGTAAAAAGAACGATATGCCTGTTTCCAGTTCATCTCTCCTCCCAAAAAAAATGTCAGGACACGAGCGATAATTCAATGATGGCGACCCGTCAGAGGAAATCGGGATGCCGGATCTGATTTAAATTGTAGCGGAATGGTGCGTTGAGTGCCGATTGAGCGTATGCGGTTGGGAAAAGGCCTGTCCTATGCTGTATCGAGACCAGTAAAAGGACCAGGCGGATATTGAAGGTTTATACTGAAAATATGGTGCAGTCAGCCGTGATGAGGCCGTCGTAAATGGTGAACAAACGTTAATATCAGTTAAAAATGATGAGACAATATTATATCGTAAAGTTTTAATTTGAAGGTATCATCAATAGCAGGCTCGGTCTTGTTGTAGTGTATTGAGTCGGTCCTGTTATAGTGTCATTGTTAATGATTAAATATCGAATGATGCTTCTATGAACAGTTTCGAAATAAGGATTGAATGTGGCCATGGCAAGTGAAAACGAAGATACAGAGATATTGGAAACCGGCGAGCCAGTGGAGTCGGCATTGAAGTCTGGCATGGAGCAACTGGTTGATAAGATAGATGTACCTGATCAGTTAGAGCCGTTAATAGCGTTGTTCGGCAATCACCCATGGGTAAAGGGTCTGATTGTATTACTGATCTTTATTGTTTTGGCCAAGGTGGTTGAGTGGATCGTGATGCCGTTGGTCAGAAGGCTTACTTCCCATACTTCAACCCATATCGATGACCTGACAGTACAATATCTGCGCAGTCCGTTGTTCTGGACATTGACCCTGATCGGTGTTGTGGCATCATCGTCAATGGTGGGGATCGAAGAGAGTATTGGCAGTACAATGGTATCCTTCGTTCTTTCTGTTCTGATACTAGTATGGATGCTGTTCGCTGTCCGGATTTCAAAACTGCTGCTGTCTGAAGCCAGTCGCAGGGCTAAACCGAATGCAATGGTGAGACCTCAAACGCTTCCTCTTTTTACCAATATCGCAGCCATAACCATTATTGTATTCGCCGTTTATTTCATGTTTCAGTCATGGCATGTAGACATGACGGCGTGGTTGGCGTCTGCGGGTATCGCGGGTATCGCCATTGGTTTTGCAGCGAAAGATACTCTGGCCAATCTGTTTTCCGGTGTCTTCATTATGGCGGACTCACCTTATAAGATCGGTGATTACGTTGTCCTGGATGATGGGGGTGGCATACGGGGCAAAGTCACCCACATTGGGATTCGCAGCACACGCCTGCTTACTCGGGATGATGTTGAGGTGACGATACCGAATTCAATTATGGGCAACTCAAAGGTCGTCAATGAGTCAGGTGGGCCGCATGTAAAATACCGTATCAGAGTTGCGGTGGGTGTCGCCTATGGCTCTGACATTGACCAGGTGCGGGATGTTTTAATGTCTGTGGCTCATGAGTCGGAGACGGTTTGCGATCAACCTGAGCCGCGTGTGAGGTTTAGGGCTTTCGGCGCCTCTTCCCTGGATTTTGAACTGCTCTGCTGGGTTGACAATCCTGAATTGCGTGGCCGTGTGCTGGATGCCCTCAATTCAGCTGTTTATAAACGGTTTTTAGTGGAAGGGATAGAGATTCCCTTTGCGAAACAGGATCTCTATATCAAAGAAATGCCGGACAATGCTGTTTGATCTGCCGTGCACGAGTATATCGCAGACATAAACGGCTGTTGATTACATCAACGCATGGGCATATCTTATTGTTGAATGGGAATCAAGAGTTACAGTTTCATGGATGTATCAATCAGCCGGTTGCAACTTTTAAGACACACACCGATGCCTGTATGTGAACATGCATTGCAATTATCGGCATTTTTTCTATTGCTCGCTTCACTATTGACTGCATGTGTCACTGATAGGAATGATGTAAACAGCGATAACCTCCCGGATGCTTCGACTGACTGGTCCAGGGACATCTTACATACCAGTCTGAATATTGATCTGCAAACAATGACGGGAATTGCCGACCTGGTACTGTCGGGTTCACTATTATCATCAGCTGCCTCTTTTGAGATTGGTGATCTGACAATCACTAGTATTGTTTCAAATGGGGATCAACTGAAGTTTAATGTAACGCAGGGACAGCTAGATGTGGGTATACCTTTGTCGGCTGAGCCACAGACGATAACAATAGAGTACTACTTTAACCTGCATGATAACTTTGATGGCATACTTGCCAGCGGTGTAACTTTCACCTGGCCATATCACTGCGGCAATATTTTTCCATGCAAGTCGCAACCAGCTGAAGGAAGTGGTTTTGAATTGGTGGTTAATGGGATACCAGACGGCGAGATCAGTATACATCCCGAATTGATTACTGCCGATGCCCCGTCATATATGTTGGCTTGGGCAGTTGGTGAATACGATTACAGCATGCTTGGTGTAACGGCAAACGGTACCGAGGTGGGTGTCTACTATTTTCCGGATGAGGAAGAAAGTGCTTTAAATGGAACCCGATATCTGAGAGATGTTTTCGACTGGTTCGAACAGACATACGGTCAATACCCCTTCGGTGAGAAAGTCGCTAGTGTCTCTGTCAGATGGCCTGCAGGCGGGTTTGGCGGCCTGGAACATCATCCATTTTGGCATATAGCCGGTGAGTCCTTAAACGATCCGGTGGTACATGCGCATGAGGCCTCTCATGGCTGGTTTGGCAATGGTGTTCGTATCGGATGCTGGGAGGATTTCGTGTTATCTGAGGGTATTGCATCTTATCTTGCGGCTCGGGCTCTCAATGAGGTTGCGGGCGAAGAATATGGTAATCAAATTTGGGTATCGTATGAGAACAAACTCGATCTATTGCAAAACAGCGATGAGAATAAGATTGCCTGGCCAGAGGGTTGTAATGAGATAGATATACTGGAGGATGGCTTGTATGGCGCTGCGCCCTATATGAAGGGTGCATTCTTCTTCAAGCACCTTGAGTATAAGTTGGGTAAAGATGTGCTGGACAGGTTGCTGAGAGACTTTTTCATTATGAACAGTGGACATGCTGTTAACATGCAAATGTTAATCACAGCAATTAAAGAGGGCAGCACATACGACCCTACAGTTTGTGCCCAGTCATGGCTGCGTATGGAGTCTGTTGTGGAAGCGAATGCCTGCATCTACTGAAAGTTGTTGATGTGTTTCTAATGCGAATGCTTCTCGTATGCGAACCACACGAAAAAACTAATCGATGTGATTCTCAATTCTGTTATGCTGCACACTAATCCAGACAAAATCCGCCTTGTTTGATAAATCAAAGATCTGAGGTATGCAAGATCCAAACAATAGGATCTCGAACGTTAAACGTCAAAGAATCCATTCCAAATCCTCTATTCGCCGGACTATCTATAGAATATCCAAGGTATAATTGTTACAGGATTGTAAACTTTCACTGATCTACCAGCCAATTATCAGGTATCGGGTTGTTATAATCCGATTTTCAGTCTATTTATAGGTTGCGTTAAGCAGTGTTCAGGAAAAGACAAAAAAACTGGCGCATTGATTCAAAGTCAGCACATGCCCGTTTTTATGGTTGAATTGCAAGGATCTATAAAATTATTCAGATGACAGAAAGGGTTAGGGTTCAGGAAGCAATGAGTAGGTCTCGGACCTTTTTGTGCTGGGAATCAGGATCGATCTATAACTAAACTTCACTATCGCCAGTCGAAAGACAATGAATGGGTTTGTGCATACTTTAAGGATAGAAGAAGTGAAAATAATAAATAAATTAAATGCAGAAATATAATATCGTGTTTAAAGAAGCACAAAAATCAGGATATGAACTATCGAATGCGCAATTGCTTATAATTGATAATGACGATGAAAACATCCCAGTCCTAAATCGATTACTTAAGAACGATTACACTACTACGTGCGCCAGTTCCGTTGATGATCTGAAATATCTGTTAAGTCTACATCAATATCCGGATCTGGTTATATTGGATCCGTTTAAATGCGCAGATGATGGTCTTGATGTCTGCCGGACACTAAAGGAAAATCCGAATACTGCCAATATTCCAGTAGTGCTGATTGCTAACAGACAGGATCCAAATCATGAGATTAAGGCGCTATCTTCAGGGGCGGTAGACTTTATAATAAAACCATTCAGCCTTTCTGTTATAAAGGCTAGAATCAACAGCCACCTTACCGCCAAATATAGAGCGGATCTGTTGGAACAACTCTCAAATATTGATCCGCTGACTCGTATACCCAACCGTCGCAGGTTTGACAATACACTTGAGCTGGAGTGGAGACGCGCAATACGCGGTGGATCGTATATTGCGATACTGATGATCGATCTGGATGGTTTTAAAGTCTATAACGACATGTATGGACACAGTAGAGGTGATGAGTATCTGAAGAAGGTTGCTCACTGTCTGTCGGGGTTATTACAGAGGCCGGGTGATATAGTAGCGCGCTATGGTGGTGAGGAATTTGTTGTTTTACTTCCGGAATGCAACCTGCAAAACGCTTTTAAGATAGCTGAACGTTTCCGCTCGGCTGTAGAACGTATATCAAGGCAGGACAAAGAAACCGACCAAAAGAATCTAGGCACTACCAGTATTGGTTGTGCTGCCATGAAAGCCACAATTAACCAATCCGCCAGACAACTCATAGTAAAGGCAGATGAGAAATTATATATGGCAAAATCACTTGGGAAAAACAGGGTATGTTGCGGAGATTATCTGTTGGATAGCGTGAGTCGAAAATAATGCAAGATAGACTACAAGGCTGGTCAAAAAAGTATGAACTTGGTATCAAAGAGATAGACCTGCAACACCAGTACTTTTTTAAGTTGATTACCAGGCTTGCAGATGAGTTAAAAAACAGTAGTGACCTCCCTTACCAGAAGTCCCTCTTCACCGAACTGGGTTTATATACCCATTTCCACTTCGTAAGCGAAGAAAACCTAATGCATCGCTCTGGTTATTCGGGCTTGCAAGAGCACAAGAAACTACACAATAAACTCATTGACGGATTGAATAAGAATAAATTGCTTTTTGAGGAGGGACATATCGAAGCAATTCAGGTGATAGACTTTTTAGAACTGTGGTTTGTAAGTCATACGGTTAAAGAGGATAGGAAGTTTGCGGAGTACATGATCGGGTAAAATCAGATATTACTGCAATATCATACCCAAGCGTTGTTCATACCTGTATTGATTCAAACTGTCCGGAAATAGATCTGTTGATAGTAGTCACACAGAAGCATGATTAATTGCATGCTTCTGATGCAACAAATTCAGTTGTAAGCTTAACCTCCCTTTCCTATCTGATAACCGGTCCGCTTTCTGCATAGTGGTTAGCCTTGGTACTCGCATGTTGAAAATAGTTGGCATAAAACCATTTCATGGCGAAGGGTGAGAGAAGCGTTGTCAGGATAATGACTATAATCATGCCGGCATAAAATTCGAAATTGAATATGCCGGTTGATCACCCCAGTTCAGCGTCTTGTCCGATTTTGCCAGCAGCAAGAAATATTGTCCGGTACGAAGGAATTGCAATTGATAGACAATGTTTAAGGCATTCATTTGGAGTCGTATATTAGGTGCCCTTATTGCTTGATGAGGCGGCTGACTGATTATGATCTGTAAATGTCGCATTCCTCCGTGTTTACGGGTACTGTGCTTGGGTTCTTGTCTGGTTCGCCCAGGTAGGTGTTTGTTGTATTTGTTGATATCCATTTACAGTAGCGAATTGTGAGTTGTAAGCGGATCTGATCTTGGTAGTTTAAATGGATGGTGTATCACATTGTAAATTGAAAAGGAGAGCTTTAATGAGTTTAAGGAGAGTTTTGTTCCCGTATATGGAAGTAGTCTTGTTATGGATATATTTCAGCAGTATAGAGGCAGCCCAGTTTGATAACAACTGGCTGATGGATTCGGCTCAGCTAAAGGAACTTTTGCAGCAACAGGCGAAGGTTGTTTACGTAGTCAAAAAACCAAATGACAGACCCACTGATGTGATTCCTGGTACGGATATTCGTCGGGTACTTTCCTGGCAGCCAGACAGTGAGGGTGATTCCTTTGCAATTCGCACATTCAGTAATACGCTGTCTTATCCGGATGGAAAAAAATATCCCAAGGCCATGCAAACTGCGGAGCAGTGGACAGGTACTATGCGCAGGTTGGGTATCGACCAAAATGACACGGTTATAGCAGTGGGTAATATGGAATTCGCTACCAGATTTTCCAAAACGGTTGTTGAATATGGGGGTTCTGCCGTTGTCTACAACAACAGTTCTACTGAAAACATACTGGTGCCATACGCAATGGTTGACGTTGAGCCTGACGAACTGGTGCCTGGTAACTTCTCGGCAATCAGCAATAGTTCAATAAAGCTCTCATTGGAGAACAGCGTCGGAACACGCTCTGATTTAACTACCCGGTTCTGGGATATACGAGAATCAGTATACCCAGCCGGGGTAAAAACCAAAAATTACGTATATGCACAAGGAACACTGTTGAGTGCCAGTAATGCATTAAAATATACAGATCTTCTGGATGGCGACGGTGCCTGGTATCAATCGGCGGATGCTATATCTGAAGTGCTTAATAGTCACTTTGGGCACCCGGGTAGGCAGGAAGACATCAGGCATGTCATTGTGTATGACAGTGAAGGTTTGTCGAATATCGTCATGTGGGCAGCCCGCTCGTTAGGCTATGAAAATGTTTTTGTCTTGGCAGGCGGATTGCACGAATTCACAATGTACGGGGACAATCATCGTTACGTCAACCTGATCAAAAACGTTGACTGACTCTGGGCGGCACTTAATTACGAACCTTTGAATAGATCAGAGGTTCAGTAAGTATACGCATCTATTTCGATACAGCCCGGAATCCATAAAACAGTTCAAAATAGTGTACTGGATTCCGGGTCTGATCTCTGCTTTGCATAGCGCGATAACATTCCCGATCGCTTTTGTATGTCCGGTCTGAAATGCTTTAGTACCAACACGATATATAGTGATTACGGGTTACACTTAACTGAGTCGTTCTAGGCTTCCGTGTCTGATGGCAATGGCTTGGGGAGACCGGCAAGTTTGGCAAGTTGCTTGTCGGGGCCATGCGGAAACAGTTGATAGAGGTATTTATCAATCGAGCGTCTGTCCACTATCGGGTCCTGGCCTAAATTCCCCGCAATCATATGAATAACCTCTCGAGTTGACGGAGTGTTCTGCTTTTCAAGGTAGAATTCTCTGGCCTTATGAATCAGCAGTGAGTGTTCCGTAGAAATCTCCAATCCCTCGTTTATAGCCAGATGTTCAGCCACATCTTCGTTCCAGTCCTCCAGATTAACGAGAAAGCCTTCCTCGTCAAGATTGATCGTCTTACCATTTACAATGATGGACATGCGTTTCTCCCTTTTTTATATCATCAAGACAGGCGGTCTTGTCAGTATAGTGTCAGGATGGGAGGGGACTTGAAATACCACAATAAATATGTGTGTAAAATCAGATGACAATTCAATAATCATATTGCCATTAGCGGTCTGATCGGAATAAATACGAATGCGTTCCAGATCTCAATCAACCAGAAAATCATGAAATCACCATACAAGGCCATTTTATTTGATCTTTTCGGCACCCTGATCAGTGTCTCAAAAGCTGCCGGCGACAGTGGCCGTTATACGGCTGATATCTTGGATTTGGATCGCGAGGCATGGAATCAGGCGTGTTTCAGCGAGCACCACGATATACTGAGCGAAACCGATCATCTAGAAACCGTTAGGCGTATGGCGCACAGTCTCGATCCAACCATCCCACTCTCCACAATTCACAAAGCAGCTGAAGCGCGTCAGATCCGTTTTGATACGGCATTGACCGCTATAGAACCAGGTATCATAAAGACCCTTGAGACTCTTAGTGAGAGAGGTCTGACACTGGGGCTTATTTCCAATGCCTCAACGGGTGAGGTGCGTGCATGGTCTGATTCGCCTCTTGCACCACTCTTCACAACGGTGCACTTCAGTTGTAAGCATGGAGTGAAAAAGCCTGAGCCGGAAATCTATCGGATGGCTCTGGCTGAAATGGAGATTAATTCGAGCCAGGCCCTTTTTGTCGGGGATGGCAGCAGCAATGAACACCTGGGTGCAAAAAAGTGTGGTATCGACAGTCTTCTCGTGACCTATTTCCTGGATACGAAGAATAAAGACGATTTGAAACGCCGCGGTTTAGGTTCAAAGGGTAAAATTTCCCACATCCGCGAGCTGCAATCACGGTTGTGATAAAGAGAGACGGCGACACTCACAGTTCAAGTTGTTTAGTAGCGGTAACGTTCCTCTACTTCCTCCAAGTTGTTACGTTCATACGTTACTCTATCCTGGAGCTCAGTCAGTTTGACCTCCGCTATATCCAACTCGTCACTCAGTTCTTTAACCTCAACCAAAAGTGCTCTGCGTTGTTTACTGCTAATTCCATCACTGATCAATCTGGCCTCAGAATCCTCAAGCTGCTGGTATAGTGTATCGACCAGTTTTTGCTGCTGTTTCAATCTGCGTTCACTTGCCAACAGTTTGGATTTAGCGTTATAGATCTCACGCCCATCCTGCCAAGCTTGCTTAAACGCCCTGGTGAGGGGTGGGAGGCAGACGGGATTTAACTTGCTACCGGATTTTCCAAGCTCAAAGCCATTTTGTCGTGTGCAGTATTCACTCAGACCAGCCAGCCGCCCCTGCTCATAAAGTTCAGCATCCGGTGCTATGCCATGATTTGCACAGGCTTTTCGATGATTGCCGAGATAAGAGAGACTATGACCCTTAGCGCCATCCTCATATCCGATAACGTACCAGTCAGCAACCTGGCACTCATCCTTATCCATGGTTGCACAGCTTGCCAGTGAAAACAGAACGACAATATGAACTAAGTGTCTGATCATAATTTATTCCGGTAACCTAGTGTGGTGTAAGAGAGTGTACAGTTGAAATCCTATCCGTTGCCAGTTGTTTGATTGAATGTTCCTGAACGTCTGATCATGGCTGGACATAGAAACTGCCTTGTGCCATGGGATCGAAGGCGTAGTGGTGATACAGGTTGCTCTCTGCTTCTGACCAACCGCCATAGACAAGTGTATTACCACCAGGGAAATAATCAGTAAAATCAGAAATCAGGAAACGCAGTACAACATAATCGTATCCGGGGCCACCTTCACCCATCTCTCCATCTGAGTGACCGAGATGATGATGTATATCACCATCGGGGAAGCCGTAGTTAGTGTAGATATAGGGCGGCTCTCCATATTCCAGGGAAAAGGCAAAAAAGAGATCTATACCATCGATACCTTCTCCACCGGCTCCAGTATTGAAATCACCGTCAGAATTGAAATTAACACTGATGCCTTGTCCGGTAACTGTCTGAGCTTCGATTTCACCCGAAGCGGTAACCGGAACTGCTGTAGTGGGTATAGGGCCGGCAAAATCAAAGCGGATATAGAGAAAGCCGTTATCGATCCCCATCGATAGTCCGATTACATCAATCGGTGGGTAGCGTACTGGTGTACGGTAGGGAGGCGCGCCACCTGGTGCCATCTCATAATCGTTGGATGATTCAGATATGGTGGCAGTAAAGACGGCGTTGATGTCACTTGGCCATGGCTCTGAAAAGATTACAGAATTGATATATGAATCACCACCTGAATCACCGCCGTTCCCCCCTCCACAGCCGAACAGGCAGGACAGGAAGAAAATAATTCCTAACGGACTCCAATTGATGTGCATGATCATTCCCGGTGAACTGCTACAGGGACTCTGTGGTTTAGCGGCGTTTTAGTGAAATGCTTGAAGCTGGTTGAAACAATGTCGGCGTGTATGGGCTGGTTGCGGGTGTCGATTTAACAATTTAATACCAAGCCCAGGATACCGGCTTTGGTGCATACCCATATAAGAGGATAATTTAAGGCTCAAGTGCAGGTTAACCCTTACCCTCCTTTCCCTCATTTGACCTGGAACTCAAATACGGTTGCTAACGTGTACTGGCAGTCGTTAAAGAGACAATGGGCGGTGTGACAGATGAGGCTATCAAGGCCAGTAAATACATCCGATATAATCATCGGTGTACCGAACAACGAACTTATATTAAAACAAGAATACAGATATGACTCAAAGCCTATATCCCATCATTGTTTTGTTTGGACTCCTGAACAGGCATTTTCTGCCGGATATCAGAATCGTGTGGGTAAAAGCCATATTTCAGAGTACAGTTAAGGATTGCTTCACCCGGCTAAATTACGGAAAAAAAGGAAAGTCATTTAGTGACAATCTTATTCTCTTCCTGTGGCAAGTTTTGCAACAATACCGTGTAGCGCAACCTCAGCGTTCTCAAAGGCGTCGGAGAGATCATCTATTGTGGCTTCTCCCTGCCTGGCGCCGTTAAGGCCCTTTGCAATTTTCTCCATCAGTTCTGCGATTATTGAGAGCGCTTCATCGCCGCCTGCACTATGGGCTTGTGTGACGGCGTCTGTGATTTGGCTGTTAACGGCAGTGGGAAATGACATTTCAAATACCTCAATTGTTTTATAATGATTTTATTAGTAAACAAACCGAATTAAAACTGCCCATATTTATAGGAATTGTAGGAATTAAAATAACACGAACCATAGATTCCTTTTATTTGTCATTTGGCTGCAACAGTCAGCTCCCCCATCTCATCTGAATGTTATGTCGCCTATAGGGATGTATTGCTTTGGTAATCGGACCACGATCCTAAAAAAATATACTGGCCCTTATTGGTGGATGGTTATTTTTAGAAAACAGTAGAGAAATACAAACTGTTAGAGGAAAAACCGGGCGATGTGCTGTTGCGACATCGCCCGCCTGCAATGGCAGGTAGCGAGGAGTGTTCCTGAAAGCACCTTATGTGTATCGAAGCGCTTGTCTTGCTAACCTTCCTGACTCTAAAGATAAATGATCCTTCCATTGATCCAACGTCCTTGTCACCAACTGTGTTCGTCGACAAACCGGGCACTCATAACGCGACTGTTCAATTTTCACATACTTCTGTGTCTCGATCTCGGCCATCAACGAAGAACAGTGTGTGCAGTGCATTTTGTTTACCCCTAATAAAAAAGTTTTTAATTCTGTAGTGAATGAATTCGCTCTACTCATACCTCTTTAGGGTCTTGAGCGCCGCCAAATTCCATAACTCGAAAAACAACATTCCAGAACACTACCTGTTTGAGCCAGGTGTCAAACTTTGCAGAGAAATACCGCTTTTTCAGGCTTGTCATATGGGCAATATTTCTGGTTATTACGATTGGCTGCAAGAATTACGATGCAAGTGCATTAGCCGAGATAATCCGCTTTTTGCCAACATTAGTCGGTTTGTCCCCCCGTAACCAGATTATATCGACTAACCATAGCGTAACCCGTCTAAAGATACAAGATATTGTGTTGGAAAGAATCGCGACCACAACATCTGGGCGTTCATCGGGGTGGTAATCGTTTTATCTCAGTTCAAATGGATATGCGAGATTGGCAAAGTGGTTTCTCACCTTTTGAAGGTATCTTGTTGAACTGAACCTAGGTTATTGCCCTGTTTGCTCAAAGAACTTAAGTAAATCCGAGAACCGGTTTTATCCGGCTTTAGGGGGGAAGCGGGGGGTTACCACCGGAAGTAACCTGAATGCCTTGTTTTTTCTAAGATTATTTTGGCGATAAAATCGTGATTTTATTGTGATAGGCCGGTGAACTTTGCTGTTCATATTTAGAATTAATCTAAATTTATGCAGAGGATAAACCAATGAAATTAACTGTGTGGAGTGGCCTGCTGGCATTGACGGCGCTTTTTTCCGGTTGCGCCCAGTCGGTGACTGAGCAGGCTGAGCTGCCTGACGAGATGCTGCAGGGACTGTCGGTCGCGACTTTTGCCGGTGGCTGCTTCTGGTGCATCGAGGCGGGATTTGAAGAGTTGCCAGGCGTCAAAGAGGCGGTTTCTGGCTATAGCGGTGGTAGGGATAAAAACCCGACCTACCGGAAAGTTGCAAGAGGGCGCACCGGGCATACCGAAGCTGTGCAGGTCTATTACGATCCTGAAGTAATCAGTTATTCGGGCTTGATTCAGGGACTATGGAGGATGATGGATCCCACCGATTCCCGAGGCCAATTCTATGATCGTGGCAGACAGTACCGCCCGGCCATCTTTTATCACAATCAAAAACAGAGAATGATTGCGGAACGTTTACGCGACGAATTGGCCGCCTCGGGACGCTACAAGAAACCGATTACGATTGAGATTGTTCCGTTCAAATCGTTCTACAAGGCGGAAAAGAAACACCAGGATTATTACAGGAAAAATCCGATCCGATACAATTTCTATACCTTCAACTCAGGCCGCTATCAGTTCGTTGATGAGGTCTGGGGTGAGGAGCGTTTTGTGGATTACACCCAATATCGCGACGAACCAGCCGAGGAAACCGCACCGGCCGGGAAGAGTACCCGCTATAGCAAACCGACTGAAGCAATTATCAGGAGTATGCTTACCCCGCTGCAGTACAGCGTGACTCAGGAGAACGATACAGAACAGCCGTTCAATAACGCATACTGGGATGAGAAGCGGGAAGGGATCTACGTCGACATAGTGACTGGTGAGCCTCTGTTCTCGTCCACCGACAAGTACAGGTCAGGGACCGGTTGGCCCAGTTTCACCAAACCGATTCAGCCGGAAGTGGTGACGGAGAACGAGGAGCGTTCGCTGTTTGGTGTGCGTACCGAGATCCGCAGCCGTATCGGCGACTCCCATCTCGGCCATTTATTTGATGATGGTCCGGCACCGACGGGTCTGCGATATTGCATTAACTCGGCAGCATTGCGGTTTGTGCCCAGGGCGCAGATGGAATCGCAAGGCTACTCAGAATACCAGAAGCTGTTTTTTGAAATGATGGCTGAGAGTTCTTAATTCCGGATCAACAACACCCGCTCAAGCATGCTTGAATAAGGAGTTTGAATTTTCAGGAAAAAAACGCATATCAGCCGATCACAATGATCGGCGATATGCGATTATACAAGACTAGTTAATCTAGTTTTTTGTTGCACAACTTTTTTTATTTTTTCTCACATCTACCCATTACCAATAAGAGACTTTAACAATGCTGTGTGTCTCTATACGCTCACTTTTTGTGCTAAGCGCCAGTCAGTTAGCTGAATATTATTGATATTATTGGTCGTTTTTTGTATTCCTCCATTATTGGCCGGACATACCTCCCATGCCGCTCATGCCACCCATACCGGACATGCCGCTCATGCCACCCATACCGGACATGCCGCTCATGCCACCCATACCGGACATGCCGCTCATGCCACCCATACCGGACATTCCGCTCATACCGGACATTCCAACAGGATAAAGATGGACGCCTTGAGGTGTAACCTTATAGGTACCATACATCCCCGACATACCACTCATGCCGGACATGCCTCCCATACCGGACATGCCTCCCATACCGGACATGCCGCTCATACCGCCCATGCCGGACATCCCGCTCATGCCACCCATACCGGACATGCCGCTCATGCCACCCATACCGGACATGCCACCCATGCCGGACATGCCGCTCATGCCACCCATACCGGACATGCCGCTCATGCCACCCATACCGGACATCCCGCTCATGCCACCCATACCGGACATGCCGCTCATGCCACCCATACCGGACATCCCGCTCATACCGCCCATGCCGCTCATACCGTCCATGCCGGACATCCCGCTCATACCTGACTGTTTATCCGCAAACGCAACTGATGCACTTGAGAGGGCCAATGAGAGAGTGATGATTGAGGCTAGTTTCTTCATGATTCGATCTCCAAATATAGTAATTTTTTAATTTTGTAAGCTACTGTTTTAATGTGCCTAATCGGCATAAGCTGCGTGCAAAAAACACACCATGAGACGATTCGGTATCTGCACTGGGAAACTAAAGTGATGATATGCCCTTGATTTATCAATAATTTACACAAGAGGTTTAAGGTGGGAGATGATTGGTGGCAGGCGGCTGTAAAAGAATGTTTTTTTTAAAATACTTGACAGAATGGCAGTCTTTACTCTGGATGCTGACAATTTGTCATATCGAATTGACAAGGATCAGAGTCCTTTGAAGAGACATTTTCAGCATGTGCCTGTACACATCATACAGCGAGGCCATCAACCTGATCCTCTATTCTATGTGGCATAGATGCGTGTTACGGTCATACATCTGTTTTAGTGACAAACCATGCACTCTTCTTGGCAATGGCCCATTGCGAGGCAAAGTTATGCGGCAGCTAGGTCGATAGTTGGTCGCATGAGGCCATTACGGCTCACTACAGCATGCCTGCCACTCAATTGGTATTTCTTGTTCCGACTAAAATCAAATAAATGAGATCATTAATCTCTGAGTTGGCGAAACTCTGTACGAGTCATGTACTGCCATCTTACGGCAACTAAATACCGCCTCTGTGATTTTGATTTTGCCAATGGAGCGGCACTTAACCGAGAATGATGTTTTGGTGTGATAGTCTCTGCTCGCAATCTGTTTCATCCCTGTCTGAACAGATCATTATTAAGTTATATAGCCACTTTTTCCAATAATATTGAAACCGATTTTCCCTCTGCTGCGTAAGTGATTGTGACGGGAGTATCCGAAGCTGTAACAGAAGTATGCTCCCGGTTGTAGTTCTTATATTTACAAACTTGTTTAACAACAGAGGAGGGTTCTTGAATGAAATCCCTATCATTTGGTTGGATTAAAACGGCATTGCCACTGGTTGCACTTATTGCTGCACCCATGTGGGTTCATGCTGAAACATTCTCTGGTACGATAAATGGACATGAGTGCGCACACAACGGCGTCTCCTGTCCAGTTGAGAGACTTGATCCGCATATCGCGCTCGAGTCCGATTTTGTCTTGATGGTAGGTGAGGGTGATTATCTCTTCATGCCTAACCTGTCAAGAGATATCAAAGTCAGATACGTTCTCGATAACGTTCAGGTAAAGGGTGAAAAACATCCGAGGTTCAATTCCATCAAGGTTTCTGAATTTAGCGTGAAGAAGGGTGGTAAGTATGTCACGGTGTGGACGCAGAAACAGGCGGATTTCGAATATGAAGCGCTCTACAGAGATGGTTTGGCCTTTCCTGGACAGAAAGTCAATTGAACCATGGGTTAAGCCAATTTGAAATTGGTGCTGGGTTCAGTTTTCAGCTGAACCCAGTTTAAGCTGCTTGAGGTGGATTTGAATGAAAAGTTCAATACTGATTGCATTCTATCTCATATTCGCCTCTACAGCCTCCTGGTCTGCGGGATTGGGCATACGCACCTACTCGGATCCAAAATCTGCGTCTGACTTTTCCCTGCCGGATTTAACTGGGCGGATACACGAAAAGTCCGATTACAGGGATCGGGCTTATATCATCAGTTTTTGGGCGACCTGGTGTGTGCCCTGCATCAAAGAGCTGCCGGATCTGCAACGAGCTGCTGAGATCCTTGATGAAGAGAATATCACCGTTCTTACAGTCAACAGCGGAGAAACTCGTGAGGTCATCGATCAGTTTTTAGTGCAACGTTCCGTTACACTCCCCGTTCTCCTGGACCAGGATTCCAACATGCTGCGGCAATGGCGGGTGCTGGCTCTCCCTACCTCATATATCGTCAATGCGAAGGGACAGATTGTGGCACGTGTGGTGGGAGGCATTGACTGGGATGAGCTGTCGATACTGGCGCATGTACGTGCCTTGGCGGCAGCCAATCAAAACGATGATTCACATCGTGAATCAAACTGACATATTACCCTGAGCCATGATATGGGAAGCTAGAATTAATGGGAACAGCAGTGACTTTGATTCCTTATTATTTTATTGCTTGTCTGGGAAGGCGGGCGCTGCCTGGTATTTGTAGTCACCCTGGTCCGTCATGTAGCCGCGCATATCAATGATGATATTGGTCTTGTGACGTCTACCCTCGCGGGCACGAACCGCGTCGAAAAAGGTTTTACGCATTTTCCCGCCGCCTTCCGTATCCTGGTCGATGCTGAAGACGATATGCAGGGGTTCACCCGGTTTCCCCAGCGGGTGGGCGAGGGCATGCACGCGTTCGTTGTGAATGGTGTAAACCAGGATCTCCATCTTGTCATGCAGGTATGGAATACGAATGGAGAAGCCGGAACCCAAAGCGATATAGGCAATCAACAGGAAAAAGAGGGTGCCCAGAATATAACCACCATAACGGCGACCTGCAGAGATGATTACCAGTACGCCCCAAATTGCGATGAGAAAAAGAAACAGGTACTTGGCAGTCAGTGGATCGTTTAACATATGATTATTTTTCCAGTCTTCTCAATGTGCCGTGGAAGATTTCGAACGGCTCAAAGGATTTACTCTCCTCTATCAGTTGCCGGTCCCGCATCTCAAATGAGATGACGCCTTTCTCCTGACCGGGATATTCCAAAGTCATCCGCTCTTCGTAGACGACATGCATAAGACGTCCTTCCCTATATCGAATGGAAATATTGACATCCACCGGGGTATTGCCCATACCGTTGTCGCTGTAGTAAACAATGGAAAAACGGTAGCGTCCGTCCGGGATGCCGCGAGAGAAGATGAACTCGTAGTTGAGTCCCGAGAAGTCCACATCGCGACCCAGGTCGTCACGTACCAGGTTGAATATCTCTCCGTAGGGTGAGGCATAGCCGACGTTTTCATTTTTTTTGGGGGCGTTGGCCCAGAGGTCGATATCGGCGGGGCTGTCAGGCGCCCAGGTGATCTCGGCAATCATGTCACTGGCGGCCTTCTCTATCTCGGTCCGGGTGCTCTCCTGCTGGACCTTGATAAGGGGGATCAGCAACACAACCAGAGTGAGCATCAGCAGTGCCAGCAGAATCAGCAGGTCACGAAAAACAATGGACATGCTGTCTTCGCGTGGACGGGTCATGATTTACTCTTCCTCAGATACTGGCTCTTCCGATCTGGCGGGGCCGTAGAGCATATCCCGGATTTTGTTCATGGCTTCCATGATCATGGCCGCAGACAGGCCGATCATGGTAGTGTCGATGGCGAAGGAGACAGACTTCAGAAACTGGCCGATCTCAGCAGAGAGGGTGGCGGCATCCTGCAGGTCTCTGACATCGATACCGGCCAGGGCTATGGAAAAGCCCAGTACCGTACCGAGCATACCCAGACCGGTTGTCAACCAGGACCAGAAGTGCGCATCGGTCTTTCGGCCGCTAAAGGCGAAGGCCTCCACCAGCAAGACAATGGACAGGATAATGCCAAAAAACCAGAGAGTTAAGGTGTTACCGAGAATACGGTCCAGATAGCCCAGGCTGTAAAGGGTGAAGATCAGAGCCCCGAACGTGAGGAGAATGGCAAGCTCGAACAGTCTGGTCCAGGGTGCTTCAGGTTGTTGTGCGTCCATCGTGGTTACTGCCTACAAATAATACAAGTATCGCACGCGGAGCGTGTTCTTATCGGAGCCTCGTGCAGCTGTTATTTACTTGTGCGGTACTATCTTGCCAGTTGATAACTCGACAAGAAATACCCAAAACGTGGCAGCTAAGACAATCCTGACAAAACACTAAAAAGCTGGGTGTCACAACACGGATATGTTGATCCATCAGCAGCGTTATTGAAGCGGATGTCCATGTTGTTTGAAGCAGTATGAGTACCAACCCTTACGCTACCCGAGTCGAATACCTCGACGTCGACGGCAAACGGATAGCCACCGACCAGGAGGGCTATATCCAGGATATGGACGATTGGACAGAGGGGTATGTCTACGCGCTTGCGAAAAAAGAGCGTTTGGAGATTACACAGGATCACTGGGACGTTATCCGTTACATCCGGAACTACTACCAGATGCATAGGGTGCAGGCCCAGGTACGGGACATGATCAAACATTTCAAACAGGTGTGGGGTCCGTCGCGAGGCAACAACCGCTATCTGCATGACATTTTTCCCCGTGGCGGGCCGCAGAAGCAGGGTAATCGCCTGGCCGGTATCCGCAGGACCAAAGGAGAGCACTGATGAGAGTCGAGCGGGATAAGGTCGTCACCATCGAATATCGCATGATGGATTCCAATACTGAGCTGGTCGACAGCAGCGACTACAGCGATCCACTCTCCTTCATCCAGGGACGCGAGACGGTTTTCCCCGCCATCGAAAAGCGGATTGAGGGTTGCCAGGTGGGAGACAGGCGGGAGTTTGTATTGGAAGCGGATGAGGCTTATGGTCCGAGAAACGAAGAACTCATTCGTGTGATCCCGCGTGACCGCTTTAACTATGATGGCGAGGTGGAAGTGGGTATGACCTTCAGTGCCGCTGCGCCGACAAACCGGAAACCGGTGACCGTGATCGAAGTCGATGAGGATGAAATCACGGTGGATGCCAACCATCCCCTGGCGGGGGAGTCTCTTAATATCGATCTTATCGTGGTCGATGTGCGCGATGCTGTAGAAAAAGAGCTTGCCGATGGTGTGGTGCAGGAGATGGCTGACATCTATGCTCGCGAAGTGGCAGCCGAAGAGAGAAACACCAGGACATATTCCGTTTTGGTTAAAGGCCCCGTGTAATCCGGCGAATCTCGCTAGTATTGTCTGCCGGTCCGAATTAGAGTTTTAGGGCCTGTTAACACTAATCAGATGTGCTCTGCTGGGGCTGTTTTTGTGCCCAGCAAGGCAGAATGAGCGTGGTGTAGTTATTCTACATGAGCGAATGATAACGCCGCTGGGTGCAAAAACAGCCCCAGCCCTTCGGGTTGGGCCTGAAAAAGCGCCACTCGGCGTTGCTCGTCGTTCATTTGAAGTGACCAAACCTCTCTCCTCGCGCCCCGAAGGAAGTGCCCTTGGGGTGCGCCTTGATTGGCG
>QBVD01000014.1 GCA_003058525.1 gamma proteobacterium symbiont of Ctena orbiculata
CAACATCAGCTAAAAGCAATTGAAGCAATATTCCTTGCTGCAAAGAAAGAAAAACTATCTTCTGCTCAGATAAGTGAGCGGGTGCAGAGTGAAGTACCTGAGCTTCAATCTATTAGTGACTGGATGCCAAAAACGCGGATGGAGCTATATACGTTTATTGGTATCGTGCTTGCGTTAATTACGTATATTTCAACCACGACGTTTAATTTTATAGACTCTAATAACAACGTATCTGAGAAAACTGTAAAAGAACTGGTTGATAAAGCTGTTCAGGATCAAGTTAAGACTCAAAAACCAGCACAAAAGCAAAAAAGAAAAAAATTGGTAGAAACGAACCATGCCCATGTGGCAGTGGAAAAAAATATAAAAAATGTTGTCTCATACAAATATAAAACATAACAATCGCATTCACGCGGATAATTTGCTCTGCTGCGCGCCGCAAATTTCCCGGTGATGCGGGGCGTTATGCGAAAGGGAAACGTAGATGAGCCCTAATGTCTATTCTTCTTTAGGTAACAAATATAATTCTAAGAAGCTCAATCTGTGGCTTGTTGCATTAGTTGCTTTTCTTGTTGTTACGGGTACAGCTGTCTTTTCTGAGAAAATAAATACAATAATTCCATTTCAAGTGCCATTTGGAATCGCTTTAATAATACTAATTCTGGCATGGGGAATACTTTTAGCTGTTTATTGGTACGGTCCAGAAGGGAAGCTCGAACCTAGAAAAATAGCATCGTATGAAGGTGTCAAGCGAAAGTTGGGTGGTTTTATGTCATGGTATGGTTCAATATTTCTTACGTTATGGTTCCTCTCAGGAATTACCATCCTTCCGTGGTTTCTGATAGTGCAGGCGCAAAGTTGAAGGCTGTTGCGCATAACCAGGTCTGACATTGGACGCAGTCGCGTACGCGACTGCACCGCTGAAGGCAACGTTAGGAGTGATTATTTAGTGTCAATAATCAACTCTGAAAATGGATGCGAATATTGCCAAAAGTTTTGGACTCATCCATTTATGGATAATCGCGATGAGATAATAATAACCCGATGCGAACCATCAGTAAGAAGAACATCAAGCTTAAAGCAATGTACAAAATGTGGAACTTTTTGGGAGTATCACCCTGGTTCATATCCAAACACTCTTACAAAGGAAGAAGCTTTTGAATATTTTGGGTTTAAAAAATCCTAACAAGTCGTTTAACTATGCAGGTTTTTCAAACCTGCCGGACTCTCAAAAGCGGCGCTTCGCTCTGCTTTTTCGAGCCCGTTAACTCAATCGTTGGGCTGAAAAAATGCATCGGGGATAATCTTGAAGGTTTTAACAAGAAAAGCAAAATCGCTATGGCTGCTTCCTACTATTGGTTTTTTTGTGATCCTCGTTTTGTATTACCTGTGGGCAATATTCGATGCCAGGAGTAACACGCAGTCTTATGTTGCTGCGGCGTATAGCAAGTGGGGCGATACCGTTGATGTTTCAGAAGTGGGTTCAGAACGAATAGGTTTGTTGCTTGCGGTTGAAGATCCCACGTTCTTTAAACACCGCGGGGTTGATCTCGGTACGCCTGGGGCTGGGATGACTACTTTGACCCAAGGTTTAGTCAAACTTCTTTACTTCCCTAATGGGTTCAAACAAGGGCTTGCTAAGATCCGTCAGACCTTGATCGCACAGCATGCCCTTGACGCACTTGTGAGCAAGAATGAGCAACTGCGGTTGTTTTTGAACATTGCATACTTTGGGACAGAAAATGGGAAGCCCATACACGGGTTTGATTCTGCTTCAAAGATTTACTTTGGCAAGGGCATATCGGAACTTACAAATCAGGAATTCCTTTCTCTGATTGCGATGTTTATAGGGCCGAACAATCTGAAACCGGGCACTGACGAGAATCGGCGTAGGGTTGAGTCAATCCAAGCATTTCTGGCCGGGAAAATTATTCCAGCCAGTGTGTTGGATGTAGAATACGAGGGAAAGCGTAGCGGCAATTTTGCAGAAGAAGCGCTTATGGTTTTCCTTCGGTTTTTAACGGTATAGGTCACTGATTTCACAGTGCGGGCGTTGCCGCCCAACAAACGCCTCCACCTGACCGGGCTTGGCGGCGGTTTTTTTGGATTGAGGTTTTAAATGAACGACATAACTTTTAACAACATATGCTTCACGCCCGGCCGGTGAGGCTGCCGTTATGCCCAAAAGCACTCCATCTCTAAAAATCCCATATTGACGAAACTAAACACGTGACGTATATTCATTACAAATATATACGTCACAGGTGTCGCCATGCAAAGCAAGTTAACCCTTCGACTAGACGAATCCCTGATAAAACAGGCAAAAATCTTTGCAAAACAACATGATAAGTCATTATCTCAGGTTGTAGCCGACTATTTTCAACTGCTTACAAAAGGAGTGGAAAGTCCCGAACCTCCTCAAATTACCAAATCATTAATTGGTGTAATAAAGGATGTTGATGAAGATGATTATAAAAGGCATTTAGAGGAAAAATACCTTTGAAGATCTTATTCGATACAAATGTGATCCTTGATGTTTTATTAGCCAGAAAGGAGTTTGTCCAAGTTTCGGCTAGACTTGTAGGTATGGTTGAAAGCAAAACGATTGAAGGGTGTTTATGCGCAACAACAATAACTACCCTAGATTATTTAATCTCAAAAGCACTGACGAAAAATCAGGCTAAAATTGAAATAAAAAAAATATTGGAGCTTTTTTATATAGCTGAAGTGAATACGAAAGTGTTGGAGTTTTCCGTTAATTCGACATTTTCTGATTTTGAGGATGCCGTTCAATACTATTCTGGTGAATGCTGTGAAGTTGATGGCATAGTCACTCGAAATACAAAAGATTATAAAAATACTAAGTTGCCAGTCTATACGCCTGATGAGCTTTTAGGGATTATGGCAAGTCAACTAATGAATTAGGCATAACAAGACAAATTAACTCGGACCTGGGCTTCCTTCACTTTACCGGATACTCCTATACTTTAAATTAAAGCAGCTAGGAGAGATCCATGTCCAAGACGAATTTCACCCAAGAATTCAAAGAAGAGGCGGTCAAACAAGTATTGGATCGAGGCTATACAGTACCTGATGTAGCCAAGCGATTAGGCGTCTCAGCCCAAAGCTTATACAAATGGCTGAAGGCCTATGGAAAACTAGATTGCCCTGTGATAGTAGTAAGGCAGTACGGCATAAACGTAGATGTCGATGGCGAAGATCTCCGTCAGTAACTTCATCCGTACCGTGGGAAGTCTGAAAGTTTGCGATGGGTGTCCTGATCAGCCGATTAATCTAGCCTGGAATAACCTTGATTAAATTCTGAAAATCAATGCAGTTTATCTCCCAGACGATTTTTATCTTGATCATACAAACCGGTCAGGACCGCAAAGCCGTCATCGTTGACACTCAGTTCGCCAAAATGTGCGTTGGAGTAAGTCTCCCATTCTCCTTCCTGAAAAAAGTAGGCGTCGCTGGCAAGCCGTACTGATTCTCCTCGCTTTCGGAAACGCAGCAGGTGCTGGGTTTCTGTGAGTTGCTGCCCCTCGTAGAGGCTCACAAAGCTGGCTTCCCCTGTCGGGTCGAGATTCACAATGATATTTCCATCGTCAATCTTGGCGGATTTTGCGGCCTGTGCGACCTCACCGGTCATGGCATATCGCAACGCCATGTAGTCACCTTGTAAAAGTGAGCGAGGGTCACGTGGTGCGAGTCTTAGCAGCAGGGTGTCGCCATTATTGACAATGCTCTCTTTGATGATGATCTGGCTGTTGACGATGAGGAGTATCAATAGCGTCACAACAGCCATGATGGTGAGGCGGGTCTTATCAGATAAGCCGATGATTGTATTAAGCATGGTCAGCTCCCTGCCGCTCATCTGTCAGGATGACTTTGAGGATGATCCAGCGAGATAGCAATAGGGTGATACCGGTGGCGACCAGTGTGATCGATTTCGTTAGCAGACTGACTTCTATACCGTAGAAGAAGGCAGTTAGGAATAGGATAAAAAAACCGATACCGGCCCCGGTGAAAGTTACCCTGCTGGAGTGAGCGCCAAGTAGCATGACGATAAGTCCAAGCAAGAGTCCCGGCGCATACCAGGCACAGGCGATAATGACTATCATGATGCCATACAGTAATAGAAATGACTTTCTGTCTTCCGTACCTGCAACGACAGGCCAGATCAATCTACCGAGATATATAAAAAGCAGACCCAATAGAATCGTTGAGATCCAGGGTCGGGGATAGAACAAAAAGTCTGCTTCCAGTTCTGGCAGCAGATATACGGTAGAGAGCAACAGAGTGCCAAAGGCGCTCAGCATCAATCCACTCATCAAGGGGTGTAGTAATTCACTGTGCCTGCCTGCAACAAGTGTCGGCATTCGGTTGTGCAGCATGATCAATATGCCGGTGAGTGCTGGACCGAGGAGGGGTACAAGTGCATTTGCCTCCCAGTGGTACAACAACGTGGTCAATGAACCGGTGGCGAGCAGCACCATGATGACACGATGAATACGATCCGGAAAAAGAAAAAACAGGGCTGAGCTTATTACCAGAGCGAAGCCAAGAAAAATCTCGAACTCCCCATGCCCTGCGATATCAGCAAAGCCGTAGGCAACCAATGCCTGGCCGGCCAGGCTGGAAGCCAGTGCGCATTGAACCAGAAAGTCTCTGTCGGATCGTTGACGGACGAGAATTGCACACACGATCAATGCCGCACCGATGAAGATATAACCACCATCAAACATCAGGGTGATACTGGCTATGAACCCGATTAACAAAAGGCTGGCGAGCCAGGCCCCGAACCCCACCATCGTTCGGATATACCAGGGTTGCGGGTTGGGTCTGTTTTCCAAATAATCGAGTGCGTCATCCTCTGTGCTGAGTAGATTCTCCGCCCGCAAGTTGTTCACGATATGGTTCAGGGTAACGGTTGATCCGCTCATGATCTTGTCTCCCAGCGCAGCGCAATCTGACGCAACCACCAGGCGGCACTCGCGACCTGGGCAATAAGCAGAAGGGCGAGAAAGAGCAGGCTGCCTGAACCAGACATCATATGACGGATGAAGAACGCAGTGATCACCATAATTACGCCAAGCAGGCTACAGGTAAGAATGAACAAATCATGTCGTCGATACTGGTAGTAGTAGAGAGCAGCACCTGTTGCGATGAGTAGCAGAGTGGGGGAGACCACGCTCAATCTGGTCTGTTCCTCAAAACCGGCTGCGACGATGATGACCAGTGTGGGCAGGAGGACCGTGCTGAAAGCGATAAATGCGATCACCCGTGGGAACAGTATTCCCCGCATCCAGCTGACGCCGCGGTATGAGCCGACCTCCCAGATGAGTAGGGCGATGACATTCAGTACAAAAAGATAGCTGGCCAGGGTGGAATCCATCACTGTAGTACCCAGCCATACCAGCGGGCCGAGCAGTTGCGATAACTGCCACCAGCCATCCGGTGGGTGCAGGACCTGTGTGTAGTACATGATGAGGGTCAGATTCAGGAGGATCTGCAGCAACATCCAGATACCCGTCTGACGGCCAATGATTGCCCAAGGGAGGATCAGCAGTGCCCAGGTGAGAAACAGGCCATAGGGGTCTGCACCAGTCTGGTAGGCCTGTCCAAACACTGCCAACAGTGTGCCGGTGAGAATCGCAGCTGCCAGCAGGCTGACCCTGCCGGCAATGGTGTCGAGGCCGAAACGCCAGGCCAGTACCGCTGCGCCCACGATACCACCCTCGACCAGGGCGAACTTTGTTAAGTGACTGAGATCGGCCCAGTTCCAGGCAAAGAAGGCTAGGATACCGGCGACGATCAACAAGGCGCCGAGAGCAATCAGGAAGCGATCGATGTGACGCAGCCAGCTGGTTTGATCGGGTACCAGACCTGCAAGTGTCATCGCCCGTCGATAGGCAGCTTCGCTTAGCTTCAGTTGCTGCGCCAGCTCCTGTACGTTCGCGTAATCAGCGATGATCTCCTTATGCATTTAAACTCCTTTACACCCAGGGTCGCTAGATAGGGTGCGGCCCAGCCGCACCAAAAGCCATGGCTTAAAGACCTATTTATATCGACTGTAACAAAGCAGGTGTTGCTCCGTAAAGTCAGTCAGGTAAGTGTGTGCTTGTATTAATACACATATCTTGTCAGGGGCAATGTAGTAATTTACGGGTGTCCCATCTTACTCCCTGTTGTTAAGCTGGCAAACAGGTGAACTGCGTTGCGTGTCTTCGGCGCTCCGCTTGGAGATCTGGCTGCCACGCAGCCAGACACCCGTTACCAAGGTCTAAGCGTAACGAGTCAGCCAAAAAAGCGGGCATCCGGACTTCCCCAAATTGATACCCTATCTGGAATTACCGGTGTCAAACAATAAAAATGATTATTCAATTAATCCGAATATCAACGCGCCACTAAAGATATGTAACCCGAGATTTACGGCAAGTAACCTAGTGCAGGAGGTATTATTAAAAAAGACAAGTCCTTTGTATTATTATCAGGACGATATTTGCGTATTCTGCTGACATGTTGAATATTGAACTACTGGCTGACCATCCTGATGCTATTCCTATCCTCAAGGATCTGTTCGAGTCGGAATGGGAACCCTATTACGGAAGATCCGGCCCGGGTGATGCGGAAGCGGATTTGAGGCGCTCTGCCAATCGAAGTCAGCTGCCGATTGCGGTGGTTGCCGTTGAAAATGGCACTTTCTGTGGAACGGCTGCATTGAAAATGGAGTCGGTGACCACCTATCAAGACTATTCACCATGGCTTGCCGCTCTCGTTGTCGCTCCGGCCTATCGCAATCGGGGGATTGGCGTGCAGCTGATCATTAAAATAGAACAGCTGGCCAAATCGCTTGGATACAGGGAAATCTACGTTGGCACCGGTAAATCATCGGGTATGTCCGAAGCTACGCTGAAGAAAAGAGGCTGGAAGTTTTTGGATAAGAGCGATTATTTTGTTTCTGAAGTATGCGTGTATGTAAAAAGACTATAATTCCTGCCGGCCCTCTTACTGAGAAATTGCCCAGGTCACGTCACTATTTCTATTTCTCCATGCACTGCTCGATGACGATTCGGTTATAGGCCGCAGCGTATTCCGATGCGCGTTGAATGAGTTTCAGGTGGGTGTCGCCAAACACGGTGTCGGTGGAGCCATCCAGATAGCGGATACCACAGATACTCTTGGCCTTGGAGATCAATGCCGGTTCTATGCCGGGCAGAATGGTTGTACGGGAAGCCATGGCCATCAAGCGTTTGTCACCCTTGCCCAGTGCCTCAGCCGCACTTTTGTCCGGATTGGCGTCCTTTACCCACAACAGCGACTCAACCGCTTTTTTCTCTTCAGGTGAGAGTTGACTCATATCGATACCCTCCACCTCCTGGCAAGCGGTGAATACGAGTGCGAGAACTAGCAGCAATATGGTTGATTTCACCCGGTCTCCTCAGCTACGAGTTTTAACACGACAGGCTCCAGGCTCCATAGTATGACGCCGGTGACCGCGCCGTAAAGATGGGCGTCGACGATTACGCTTCCCGCGGCCAACGATTCACTGCCCGGCAACGGGCCCTGCCACTGTTCCCAGATCAGCTTTATGACGACAGAGACCAGGATCAGCAGCGAAACTGCGGGTTGCTCCCTCAGCTGACTCAATATACCCCAACACAATAGTCCATGCAGCATACCGGAAAGGCCTCTATACCAAGCGACTTCCGGGGAGAATAGCCAGAGCCCGGCGCTGGTACCCAGAATCAGCAGAAAAAGCAGGGTCAGGCAGCGTTGTGGCGGTTGTGTTTTCGGGAACAGGGCCAGGATGAGCCAGAAACCGGCCAGGTTCATGATCAGATGCCCCCAGCCAAGGTGGGTCAGGTGGGCGCTGAAAACACGCCACAACTCACCATCGGCGATGTGGATACGATGGTACTGCAGCTTGATTGCGATGGTTTCCGGCAGTATGGCGATCAGCACACAGACAAGGCTGAAAATCACTGCACAGATATGTCGCAAAAGGATGGGGCCAGCCTTCACCCCTGATCAACCTGCCGTTCCGCAAACCGGGCAGGCGGGATCGGCGGTGAGGCGCAGGGTGCGCCACTCCATCTCAAGGGCATCCAATAGCAGCAGCCTGCCAGACAACGTCTTGCCGGCCCCGGTCAGCTGCTTGATGGCTTCAATGGCCTGCAGGCTGCCGATCACGCCGACCAGCGGGGCGAGCACACCGTTTGCGGAACAGGTCTCATCCATCTCTCCCTCATCCGGATAGAGGCAGTGGTAGCACGGCCCTCCCGGCTCGCCGGTGAAGACACTGATCTGGCCCTCCATGCGAATCGCGGCGCCGGATACCAGGGGTGTTCCCGTCTCGTAACAGGCCTTGTTGATGGTGAAACGGGTTGCGAAGTTGTCGGTGCCGTCGAGTACAAGGTCGGCCTTTTCTATCTGCTGCCTTAGGTCGGCTTCATCCAGTTGTTTGGGTATGGTCTCCACCCGGCATTCCGGATTCAGGGCCAACAGGGATTCACGGGCCGAATCCACCTTCAATTCACCGATGCGGGCGGTAGTATGCACGATTTGCCGTTGCAGATTGGTCAGATCGACCTGGTCGAAGTCTACCAGCACCAGGGTTCCCACACCCGCTGCGGCCAGATACATGGCGGCCGGGGAGCCGAGTCCGCCCAGGCCGACGATGAGTATCCGGGCATTGAGGAGTCTCTCCTGCCCTTCGATGCCGATTGAGGGAAGCATGATCTGTCGGCTGTAACGCAGCAATTGGTCATCGTTCATTGTGAATGGGTCCAGGCTCTAGTGTGGCAGCTGAATAGTTACAGGGATATAGACCATCTGTCGAGTCCGAAAGTATAAAATCCGGATCGGTCAGAGGTATTTACGCCAATGTTCCGGGCGCTGATCCCGTAGTTTATGATTCATGCGTTGATACCGGTCGGCGAAGATCATGCGGGTGCATTTGGAGTCGCTTCGGTTGCAACCCAGATTGACCCGTTCGGTCTCTTCCGTGTAGTGATAGAGGGCGCGTTTGAGTCGATAGAGCAGGCGGTTGTCGATATGCAGACCCATTGTCGTCAACCCTGTCTCTATCTGCTCCAGGGAGACCTCTATTAGCTGATAGCTGACATGTAGATGGGTTGCGGAGTAGGGAGTGGCGTTCAGAATACCCTCCACATCCGCAAGCAGCAAAGCCGCAGTCGCAGCCTGATTGGGGTCCGGGTGGAGTTCGGCAAAGTGAATGTCCCGGTTTTTCACTAAGTCGTGAGGGTTGTCACCCATACATGGCAATCCTAACTAATGCGCTGAAATAATCAAGCAGGCGGACTGGACGCCGCCATACCTCAAAGCGTCTCGTCCCCGCTCTACGCCTAGTTACGAAAGAGATTTACATACCAGCGCTCATCGTCGCAGATCCATGCCAATCATTTGATCAGAGGGTACGGTTTGGCTCGCCGCGCCGTTTATCTAATCATTTTGATCTTGACCAATGAGATGGCTGAGGGTCAGGTACCAGTTGTGTCCGTCCTTCTCGATACCTAATAGCTGAGCTTCAGTGACTCGAGGGTGTCCGGAAAGGTCCGGATGGGTCGCTATGTGGGTGAAACCTGCGGATTGCAGCAGGTTTTGCACCGCATCCGCCTGTTGATAGCCATGCTCCAACAGGAGCCAGCCATTTGGTTTCAGATAGCCGGCGCTGACCTGGCGAATGATGGTTCTGATGGCATTCAAACCATCACTACCCGAGACCAAAGCCTGCTCCGGTTCCCGTGGCAAACCCCCCTGGTGGAGATGCTGATCACCGGCCTCGATGTAGGGGGGATTGCTTACGATCAGGTCATAGGTTTCATCTGCCGGCAGTGCCTCGCACCAGTTGCCATGGAGGAAGGTGATCCGGTCAATCCCTAGCCGTTGGCTGTTCTCTCTGGCTTGCGCAAGCGCCTCGGCTGAAATATCGGTGGCAACCATCCCCGCATCCGGCAGTTCGCGTGCCAGCGCCAGGGCAATGGCGCCGCTACCGGTGCCTAGGTCAACAATCCTTGGCCGGGATATATGCTGGAGGTGATGGAGTGAGCGCTCCACCAGCAACTCCGTTTCGGGGCGGGGTATGAGGGTGTCGGGATTGACCTCCAGCGACAGGGACCAGAACTCCCGCGTTCCCGTAATGTAGGCGATCGGTTCATGAGACAGCCGCCGTTCCACCAGCTTCGTGTATTGTTGATACTGATCGGAGGGGAGTTCCAATTCCGGCCAGGCATACAGATAGCTGCGCGGTTTATCGAGGATGTGGCATAACAGCAGGGCTGCCTCCAGCTCGGGATTTGTATCCGGAAGTGTGCTGAGGGCCTGTTGTGCCGTTTGCAGAGCCTGCTGCAGGGTGGTCATGGCGTGTCCCGGCCGTTTCAGGCTTCGCCCATGGCGGCCAGGGCCTCCACCTGCTGTTCGCGCAGCAGGGGTTCTATGACCTGGTCCAGGGATCCGGTCATCACCTCATCCAGCTTGTAGAGGGTCAGATTGATACGGTGGTCTGTGAGTCGGTTCTGAGGAAAGTTGTAGGTACGGATGCGTTCCGAGCGGTCGCCGCTGCCGACCTGTAGTTTACGTGAGCTGGCCTGCTCGTTGACGATCTTTTCCTGGGCCTGGGAGAGCAGCTTCGCCTGTAATAGTGACATGGCCCTGGCCTTGTTCTTGTGCTGGGAGCGTTCGTCCTGACACTCCACCACGATGCCGCTGGGCAGGTGGGTCAGGCGTACCGCAGAGTCGGTCTTGTTGACATGCTGTCCGCCGGCGCCGGAGGCGCGAAAGGTGTCGATGCGCAGGTCGCTGCTGTTGATATCCACATCGTCAACCTCCTCCGCCTCGGGCAGGATCGCCACGGTACAGGCGGAGGTGTGAATGCGTCCCTGGGATTCCGTCTCCGGAACCCGCTGCACGCGATGGGTCCCCGATTCGAACTTCAGGCGGGAGTAGACGGCATTGCCGCTGATACGGCATACCACCTCCTTGTAGCCGCCATGTTCGCCCGGGCTCTCACTGATGGTTTCGGTCTGCCACTGCTGGGTCTCCGCATAGCGCAGATACATGCGGTAGAGGTCGCTGGCAAACAGCGCCGCCTCGGCGCCGCCGGTACCGGCACGGACCTCGAGAAAAACATTGCGCTGATCGTTCGGATCGGCAGGTATCAGAAGCAGTTGCAGTTCCGGCTCCAGGCGTTCCTTGGTCTCCTGTGCCGCGGCCAGCTCCTCCTTGGCGAGCGGCGCCATTTCAGGGTCGTCCATCATCTCCTGGGCGGCCGCTACATCCCCTTCCGCATCCACGTAGCCCTTATAGGCCTCAACCACCGGCTCCAATTGGGCATACTCCCGCCCCAGATCGCGAAACTGATTCTGATCGCTCTGGATTTCCGGATCGGCGAGGAGTGCGGTGATCTCTTCGAAGCGCTCTGCGATCCGGTCCAACTTGCCGCGCAGTGAAGGCTTCATGATTTGTTTTCTGATTTATTGAGCTGAAAAAGCGTATTCGCCGCTTCGAGCAACTCCACCTGTCCATTGAATCCGGCCTGACGCATCTGGGCGCTGGGGTTGTGCAATAATTTGTTGGTGAGGGTATGCGCCATGAATTGCATCGCCTCCTCGGGAGACTTGCCCTTGGCAAGCTGCTGCAGGGCCTTCTGCATCACTTCATCCCGCAACCGTTCGGCATAGCTGCGATAATCCTGTATCAAGCCCACTGCATCCAGAGAGCGCAGCCACCCCATATATTCCCCAACATAGTGATCGATGATCTCTTCCGCCTGTTCGGCTGCTTCCTCCCTGGAACGCATGTTCTCCTGGATCACCTCATCCAGATCATCCACCGTGTAGAGATAGATATCGCTCAGATCCGCCACTTCCGGCTCGATATCCCGAGGCACGGCGATATCGACCATGAAGATCGGGCTGTGCCTGCGCTCCTTGAGGGCGCTTTCGACACTGCCCTTTCCCAGTACCGGCAGGGGACTGGCGGTGGAGGAGATCACGATATCCGCCTCGGCCAGGTGTCTGCTCAATTCGGTCAGGGCAATGGCATAGCCGTCGAACTGTGCCGCCAGGTTGTGTGCCCTCTCCACGGTGCGGTTGGCGACGATGATCCGCCCGATTCCGTGCTGATTGAGATGACGGGCAGCCAGTTCGATGGTCTCGCCCGCACCGATCAGCAGGGCTGTCTGCTTCGACAGATCGCTGAATATCTGCTTGGCCAGGCTGACCGCTGCAAACGCTACCGATACCGGGCTGTTGCCGATCGCGGTATCGGTACGGATCTGTTTCGCGGCGGAGAAGGCATGCTGGAAGAGTTTGAACAACATTTTCCCGGTGGTTCCGGCATCGGTGGCGGTCTGGAAGGCGGCTTTGACCTGTCCCAGGATCTGCGGTTCGCCCAGTATCAGTGAATCCAGGCCACAGGATACCCGCAGCAGGTGTTTGACGGCATCCAGCCCGAAATGGCTGTAGAGATAAGGGGAGACACGATCCTCACCGATGCCGTGAAAGCGGCTGATCCAATCAGCCAAAGGCTCATGGTCCTTTTGATTGATGGAGCAGTAGACCTCGGTGCGATTGCAGGTGGAGAGTATGACTGTCTCCTCGACTGCCGGATTTTCCTGCAGGCTGCGCAAGGCGCCGACGATGATATCGGGCCCAAAGGTGACCTTCTCGCGGATGTCCACGGGGGCGGTTTTGTGGTTGAGTCCTAGTGCGATTATCGACATCCGATACCGGGGGTAGTTTCTAAACAAAAAGGAAATTTTGTTATATCAAGGAGTTGAATTCAAGTTAAAATCAATTCTCCCGTTCTCTGCAGTCTCAGAATTGCGCTCTTTTGAACAGTTCGGAATTAAGCAGATCTTAATCTTTGACGTCCATGATTGACAGGTACTAAATGATCGGAGATTACAACTGAGGATGACAAATAAGGTTAACCCCGATTGCTAAATGACCGGGTTCTCTGTTATTAATGTGGCATCAAAACAATAATACGCTGAATAAGAAATACCTAATTCAATAATATTTAGGGCGGATCTATCCCACAAGAACCGTCCATTACAGGAGGATCACTATGCAGGTGCAAAAGTTCGTATCCGCGGCAATCACCGGCGGTTTACTATTTTCCAGCAGTGCCATAGCGGGGGTGGCTAAAGATCTGCCGTTGCCCAGTGGCACGCCGGACGCCGACACGATTGCGGATCAGGTCTATTTCGTCAACCATTTCTATGCCCTGAAGAATTTCGGTATCACCAACAACAACAAGGATCCGAAACGGAGTAACCGGGCGATTCCCGGCAAGATCACGGTCATCGTCAATAAATCGGCCGGCAGCAAGCCGACCACCATCACCGTAGAGCGCTATCTGAATAACGAATACGGCGATGGCTCCACCAACGCGCAGGACATCGCTATCTTTCGCTCCGGTAAGCTGAAAGGCACCGGCATGCTGATCACTGACTATGTCGATGACAGCAAGAGCCAGTCCTACTCTATCTGGTTGCCGGCGCTTCGCAAGATACGCCGTTTTGCGGAACCGGCCCACGACGATGCCTGGGGCGGCACCGACTTCACTTTCGGTGACGTGACCCTGCGCAAGCCCAAGGACGAGACCCATGAGCTGTTGGGTACTGAAACCTTCAATGATTGTCTTGGCGCCATCGATAAGGCGGAATCGAAGAACAAGTATCTGCCCAACCCGCCAGATGCGGCCTGTGACCACAAGGGTAAAGAGGTCTACAAGCTGAAGAGTACCACCAAGCGCGAGAACTGGTGGTACGACCATCGTGTGAGCTATGTCGATGCCAAGACCTTCGCCGACTATCGAACCGAATATTTCAAAGGGGATGAGAAGGTTAAAGTAATCGATCGTGACTGGAGATCTCTGGATACGGATGATCCACGTGCCCAATTCTGGGGTTACTGGTACGGTAAGACCTTTTCAACAGGTCATGAAACCTGGGCAGTGATCCCCAAGGAGATCGTACAGTATGACCAGGGATGGCAGTCCGATTTTTGGTCAGAGAAGACCTTGAGAAAAATAAAACGCTAAACATAAAACGGGTGTGCCCGCTGTGCGGGCGCACCCAACAAAAACCGGCTTGCCTGGAATTGGCGGCCATACACATCATCGAATCCGGCAAAGAGTGACAATGAGGGCTGCCGGCTATCGTTGAACCCGGGAGGAACCATTCATGTTCAAACGCTGTAAGATGCATCAATCGATCCTGCTTGCCTTGATTTTACCCAGTGTCGCCATGGCTGAAGTCGAGATTACTGGTTATCTGAAAAACGAAACATCCGTCTTTACACGCGATGGCCAGGTGACCGGCGAGGCGGATACGATGGTCGATGAGAGAGGCCATGAGAAGGGGGATTTACTGAAATTCGAAAACTCCGCCCGAGTTTTCATGAATGGTTACCTGGGTGAAGAGAGTTCCTGGCATGCCGATCTGAATTTTATCTATGACTCAGAAGGGGTCAATGACACCTACAAGGGTCATGAGCTTTATTCCCAGCACGATTACGTAAGAGAGCTCTATGTGGATACTTCCCTGTTTGGCTGGGATCTGCGCTTGGGCAAACAGCAGGTCGTTTGGGGTACGGCCGACGGCATCAAGCTGCTGGATATCATCAATCCCACCGATTTCCGCGAACTGAATCAGAATGCCATGGAGGACTCGCGGATTCCGATCTGGATGATCAATGCGGAGCGCAATATCGGCGATAACAGCAATATACAGCTTATTGTCTCGCAAGTGGAAGAGAACAAGATCCCCGGTCTCAATCCCGATGGCGATGCCGGTCATCCCTTCCTGATGAAGGGGGTCGAGACGATCAGCGGACAGGTGAACGGCTTTTTCAATGTCGCACCAGCGCTAAGTAATGTGGCGGCCACGTTCAATGGTGCCGCGATGGGCGGTGGCTTTACCGGCGGCATGATGCTACCCGTGGGTTTGAATCTGTTCGCCGGCCTGACCGTAGACGGATTTGCCGGTAACTTCTGGGATGCGGTAACCACACCGGGATTGTTGAATCCGACGGTGCCCACCGACCCGGTAGCTGCACCCGGTTGGTTCCTGTTGAACGCCTTTACCCAGTTCGGCTTCACTGGTCAGCCCGGTTTTCCCGCAGGTCTCAACGATCCTAATGGTAACTTCGGCACCACCAACCTGATGCCGATTACCGCTTTCAACGCCCCGCCGACGCCGGCTGATGTAACCTGGCAGCCGGGGGAGGCAAGCTCAGCCTTCGAATTCATGTCGAATGCGACCTTCGCCACATTCAACACCTTCACCAGCTTCAGTCCGACGGCGCCGACCGGCCTGACCGGCACCACCAGCGAATGGGTGCGCGACTATCCGGATGACAGCGACGTGAATGCCGGTTTCCGTTTTCGCAACTCTACCGACGGCGGCCTCAACTGGTCCTTCAACTACTTCCACCACTATGGCGCCAATCCGGATCTCGATCTCAGCTGGCGAAATGCTGCCGGGGATGAGTTGACTGTGCAACGTGCTCCGACCCTGTTTTTCGATACCAACGGTACGCCTGGACCACAGCAGAACGATACCTTCATCCCCGATGTGGCGACCAGTTTGACTCGTGACGAAGCCAGGGCAAACTGGGACATGGGCAATGCCACCACGATTCTGGTCCACGATGGAACCGGTTCCACCTACTATGGTGCGTTGGATCCAAGCGCCGTGTTGCCGGCATTGGCTGACGGCAGTCCATTCAATGAGCCGCCGGCGATGGGTGCGGGTGCACCGATCTTGCGCTTCACCGAGACACTGCATCGGGTCAACAGCGTGGGCGCCTCCTTCGACTATGCCCTCGATATGGGCGATATCCCGCTGGTGCTCAGAGGCGAGTTCCTCTATGACGAGGGAGACAAGCAGCCGGTTATCGATAAGTTTCTGCTTTCGATCGGCGATCTGTCCAATGCACTGAAAATGGAGGATGCCGACTACTTCAAGTATGTTCTGGGGGCGGATATCACAGTGGCCACCAATCTGCTTGTCAGCGGTCAGTTTATCCAGTTCCGCAATCTCGATTTTGTGGATGAGAAAGACACCTGTATGACCCAGACCGGCGTGATGGTGGATTGCAGCCGCTATACCGCGGATTTCCCCACCATGAGTCTCAGCAATGGCCTGATGAAAGGGTATGAGGACAAGGAGTTCTACTCGCTCTTTTTCTCCAAGCCCTTCGGTGATTCCCAGGAACACCGCTGGAACAATATCTTTATCTACGAAGAGGGTGGCGGCAAATGGAACCGTCTCGATGTCGAGTACACCTTTACCGACACCATTCTCGGCTCAGTGGAGTGGAACAATTACTGGGGTGATGAAAACACCACCTTCGGTCAGTTCGAGAATAGCTCCAACTTCCAGGTCGGTCTGAAGTGGATATTCGAATAACGCCAAAAACCACCGACCAACGTCGAGCATCTTAACCAAGAGAGGATGTCCGGTGAGATACCGGGCATCCCTCATCAAACAGCGCTTTCACGGGGATTGAGCCATGAGTGGTTCTGAGTCAACCAATGGATCAGGAAATCGATGGGCTGAGGGTTATGCGGACTTTGTCATCAAATTCCGCTGGCCGTTGATGCTGATTTTGCTGGTGGTCACCATCGTGGCCGCCCTGCAGATCAAACATCTGGATATGCGCAATGATCCGGATACACTGCTGCCTCCAAGCAATCGCTACGTAGCGACCAACCTGTATGCCGAATACAATTTCGGTATGGGTAATCTGATGGTCTTTACCCTGCGCATCAATGAGGGGGATGTGTATAAGGGGTGGTTCGTCAACAAGGTCCAGGAGATACACAATCGGCTGGTCTCCCTGGAGAAGGCGCGGGAATCGAATTTTATCGATATCGCGGCGAAGAAGATAAAGTATATGGGGGCGGATGAGAACGGCCTGGTGTTCAAACGCCTGATACCGACGGAAGGGATCAGCAGTGATCCTGGTATCGCGGAACAGCAGCTGGTGTTTCTCAAAGAGGGCATCGAGACGAACCCCGTTATCGGCCCGATGTTGGTCGGATTTGAGGATGCCGAAGGGAATAAATGTGAATTTCAGGAGAAGGACGAGAAAAACTGTACTGCCAAGTCGCTCTATATCATCGGCGACTATACCGATGAGGTAAAAGAGATCTACCTGCCCTGGGTAAGGGAGGTCAGGGCGATGATGGATGAGTATGGTCAGGATGACCGTTTCGAATTGCTGGTGGCGGGTGAGCCCTACTTCCTGGCTTGGATGCTGGCGGATCTGGTCAACAAGTGGTGGTTGTTCGTCATCTCATTCGCCATCGTGATTGCCGCGCTCTGGTTTGAGTTCCGCAACTGGCGCGGTTCCCTGTTTCCGATCATCGGTGTCAGTGCAACGATTGTGCTGACATTGGGATTGATGGGATTCTCTGCCTTCAAGCTGACTACCATGATGGTATTGACACCGATGCTGTTACTGGCGATCGGTATCGGACACTCGGTCCAGGTGACCCGGCGTTTCATGCAGGAGCAGGCCGATTCGGGGGATTGTGAATCGGCCGCCAGGGTCGCGATCTCCCATACCATTGTCCCGGCCACCCTTTCGATCGTAACCGATATGGTCGGCTTTGCGACCCTCGCTACAGTGGATATCTCATTCTACAAGGCATACGCCTACTTCGGCATGTTCGGCATGCTGACCTTGCTGTTTACCACCACCACCCTGATTCCGCTGCTGATGATGACCTTCCCCTGCAGCCGGACGGATATGGGTGAGGGGCATGAGCAATCGTGGGAAACCAAGGTGGGTGGGGTGATCACCGGTATGTTGAATGGTCCCGGCAAGGCGATTCCGATCCTTTTTGTGATCGCAATATTCGCCTGGTCTATCTACTATACCGAAATCGGCCGGGGTATTTCGGGCCTGATGGCCGGTGAGGCCGGCAGAGCCGATCCGGAGGTGGCTCGCATACAGGACGAGTTCGATATCATGCCGGGGGTTGAAAAGGGTATCAATTACTCCCGCGCCGCGTTCAAGGAAAAATCGATCACCATCCAGCATATCGAACGGTTGAATACGATCATGCCCGGAGTGATATCGGTATCGATCCCGGTACGCGGCAAGGAACCCGTTGTCGAGCTATGCGTGGATACCTATTTTTCTGAAGATATCTACGATATCGAGGATCCATTGGAAAAGGTTGCCGCCTGTGAAAAGGCGAAGGCTGAATTGGGCTGTTGGGATCCCGACCCTTGTGGCGCCCAGGGTATCTTCAACGAGGCTGATGTGCTTGCCGACATCGAGGCGATGGAGGAGTGGATGCGCGCCCACCCGTTCATCGGCTTTACCGGCTCCTATGCGCAATACATTCGCTTGGTGAATATGCTGCTGACGGCGGAACCGGGTGAACAGCCGGATATCGGCGATCTCTATATCCCCACTTCCAAGAAACTGCGTTCCATCGATCCCGACGATGACAGGGGCGGTGACGATATCGTTCAGCTCTACAACGGCCTGCTCGAAACCATGACCGAGGAGGGCGACATGGACTCCTTCGTCATGAAGAACTGGAATGAAGGGGTGGTGATGGGATTCATCAATACCATGGATCCGATAGAGGCCCATGTGGTTACCATGGACATCCAGCAATATATCGAGGAACACAAGAACGATCCCGGTTTCAGCAAAGTCAACTTCGGTCTGCGCTCCGGTCCGGTCGAAGACCTTTCCGGTGACAGCAACGAGCTGTCTGTCGATGGCACGGACTATGTCAGACCCGGCGTGGGTGGCTTCCTTGGCGCCACCGAGGCCACCCGCGAGGTGGCGGTGGACAACTGGCTCACCGGGCCTCTGCTGACGGCAGCGGCTGTATTTCTCATCGCCGCATTGATATTCCGCTCCGTTGTTGTCCCGGTAATCCTCATGGTGCTGTTGTTCATCACCTTATTTGCCCAGTACGGTCTTGGCGGTTATATGACCAGTATCCAGAACTGGTCGGGCAACCTGGCCTTCCATCTCCAGGTGGCGCTGAGTATCGCCATGGGGCTTGGTATCGACTACGGCATCTATATGATGTCGAGACTTAAAGAGGAGATGGTGGCAACCGCGGGGGATTGGCAGCAGTCATTGGTCAATACCTTGAATACAACCGGCTCGGCGGTAATCATTTCCGTGATCGTGCTACTCGGTTGTTTCATACCCTTGCTGAATACCGATCTTGCCAACACCTGGGGCTTGGGGGTCTATATCAGCCAGGCCTTGTTGATCGACGTGGTCACCGCCCTCACGATCCTGCCGATGATGGTTGCATGGCTGAAACCCAGATTTGTTTTCGGTAGATATAAAAACTAAAAAAGACCCACTGTACTGAATCGCAGATTCAGTACAGGCTACAGCCGGCGTTTAACGCCGGCTTTTTTATTGGCCTGATGGGATAGTGTGTGAGATTGAATTTCAGTAGATCGGATAGGGGGCTTTTACTCTACCCTGAATTGATTGACACTCCCATCTTATTCCTGAACATGGACCTGCGCATCCACTGGAGCGGCATAAATGGTATCTTCCTGGTTGTCGATATTTTGAAGGAGATCTCGGGCATGATTAAGGAGATCAGCGACCTTAACCAGATAGTGACCGCCACTGCCAGTGAACAGAATATCGTCGCCCGGGAAATCAGCGCTAACATTCTCTCAGTGGGAGACTGAGAGGTGTATCGGCTTGTCTTTATCAACCCTCTGAGTGTTTAAGGAATAGGCTGGAAATGTGCTGGCAGTATTTGTTGTAATCAAAATCCCTATAGAATGATTGAAACTGATCGACCGGCATGGGCGGGGCGAAGAGGAAGCCTTGGATGATACTGCAGTGATCCTGTCTGTTTCTCAACATATCCAGTTGCTGGTGGTTCTCAACCCCTTCGGCGACAACCTTCATGTTAAGACTCTTTGCCATCGCGATAATAGCCATAACCAGGGCCTCGTCCTCACTATTAACATTCATATCGGCAATGAAGGCGCGATCGATCTTGAGTATGTCCACGGGAAATCGCTTCAGATAGCTTAATGAAGAGTAACCGGTACCGAAGTCATCAACAGCGACACTGATTCCCAGCTCCTTGGCAAATGTGAGCCATTCCAGCGATTCTGCTGTATTTTCCATCATCAGGCTCTCGGTGATTTCAAATGTCATATGGGTGGGAGGGGCGCCCGTCTCGATAATCGTCTCCTTGATAAAATCTTTGTCCACGGCGTGCCGATTGCGATAGGCGGACAGGTTGATGGAAATTGTCATGTGGGCAAGGTCGGTGTTTCTCCATTCAGCCAGCTGCATGGCTGCATGATGGATCACCCATTCACTCAATGGGCGGATCAGGCCTGTCTCTTCACAGATAGGAATAAATTTGTCAGGTGGAATACGCCCATGTTCGGGGTGGTTCCAGCGAATTAATGCTTCCGTACCGACAATCATGCAGCGTTGATAGTCCACCAGAGGTTGATAGTAGAGTTCGAACTGCTCCCCGCTGATTGCTTTGCGCAGGTCAGCCTCCAAACGGACATGTTGCTGTATTGCGGTATTCAGCTCTTCGCTGAAGAATCGATAGGTCTCTCTGCCGCTGTATTTCGCCTGGTACATGGCCAGATCGGCATTGCGTAGCAGGGTGTCAGCCTCGCGTCCGTCATCGGGGTATTCCGCGATGCCGATGCTGGCGCCTATGTGCACCTCTCGTTCCTTTATCATGAATGTTTTGCCGAGAGCAGTGATGATCTTCTGTGCTAAAACAGCAAGGTCATCATCACGCTTGATGTTGTGCAGCAGCAGGCTGAACTCGTCACCCGCATGGCGGGCCAGTGTATCGGTTTCTCGAATAAGGCTGCTGATACGACCGGCGACGAGCTGCAATAAGAGATCCCCTGCATCGTGGCCGAGACTGTCATTGACCGACTTGAAGCGGTCCAGATCGATAAAGAAAAGTGCAAAACGCTCATGGTAGCGGCTGCCGCGATTGATCGCCTGTTGCAGTCGCTCGAGAAAAAGTGTGCGGTTCGGCAGACCGGTTAATCCGTCATAATAGGCTTGCCGGTGAATCTGTTCCTCCGCTTTCTTCTCTTCAGTGATATCGTTTGAGATGCCGGCGTAATGGGTGATATTCCCCTTGCCGTCACGAATGGAGAAAATGGAGAGATCGAAAATCCGGTTCGTACCGCTTTTAGTCCTGTTGTTAATCTCTCCTTTCCATCTGCCGGTATTGTCTATGGACTGCCACATCATGCGGTAGAAGGAGTTGTCGGTCAGGTGAGAGCGTAAGATGGATGGTTTTTTCCCGATTAATTCGTCTGGCTGATAACCGGTCAGGCGCGTAAAAGCAGGGTTGACGCGTTGGATAATCACGTTGTTGTCGGTCACGAGGATACCTTCAGACGCGGTGTCGAATACCTCACTTGCCAAAATCATCTCCTGATAGGCAAGGCGCTGCTCTGTCAAATCACTAAGCGATGCGGTGAAATGAAGTTCATTGCCGATGGAAAACCGTGATAAGGTTATTTGAAGTGGAAACTCCTTGTTGTCGGCGTGCTTGGCGGTGTACTCGTCAGTTTGTGGGTCCTCTTCTGACGCTATAGGTTGTGTCAACTGTTGCATCCTGGCTATGAGACGAATGGCGTCATGCGAAGAGGTCAAAAGATCTGATATGGCGCTCGATTGAAGTTCGTTCAAGGTGAGCCCGAACATTGATTCGGCACTAGGATTGGCCTCGAGAATCCGACCGGTTGAATCCAACATCATGATGCCGTCGGCAACCGATTCCAACAGCGACCGGTTTCGCATTTCACTCTCAGTGATGCGATTCTGTTGTCGAGCGGCCTGTGTTCTATGGCGTGCGATTACATAGAAAGTGATTAGGATAATCAGAAACAACGGTATACCGATTAACAGCAGAGGGTGTAAGATCCCGGCTTTGACAGTTTCCAGCTCTGTCGCCTCTATATGTGAGACGACGGTCCACGGGTACCCGCTGCTATAGATGACATTTTCATAGACATGGCGATTGCCTTGAGTGATATTGAGTAGATAGGGTTGTGTCTTGAGCGAGGTCAACATGCCGTGCTCTGTGATTTGTTGCGTATAGTCCGCACTATTGATCTGATGCCATGCATTCGGTAGGTTCTTGGCCAGTGAAAGGTCATTGTCGAACATGAATCCCCAGCGCATGGAAGGGTCATGGTGGTAGAGCCAGAATCCCTCGTCATTGAGCAGCGCGATATTACCGAGGCGGTCTTTATATTGCGCGACGAACTCATTCAGCATCGCTTCCGCCAGGTAATTGATCACTAAAAAGCCGATTGGCTCATCCAACCCGTTTAAAACCGGGGTCGTTAGCCTGATGGTCGGTTTGACGGGTGTCTCGATCCTGCCGTGCTCTTTATTCAGATCGAGGGGCGAGATATAGATCTCCTTGGGACTCAGGTTTCTCGCCTCGTAGAAATAGTAACGGTTCGATTTGTCTTGCAGTTCTCTGTGCGGGGTGGTTTGTGGTCCTTCTGAACCCCGGTTGACTCTGATCCTCTCCATTCCCCTGTTGTCAAGAAAACGGATTTGATCATAGCGTTCCTTGATTGCAATTTGGTTCGTGAAATTTTCAGTAATCGCAATCGCTGCTTGCTGGTTGTCTTGCCCTGGTCTCCATTGTTTCAACCCCTCGCTTTGAGTGAGAAGTAAAATATCTGTTATCGGCTCATGAAAAATATTGATGAGCGTCGATGATGCCAATCTGACGTTGTGCTCCTGTTGGAGCTCGAGCTGCTCGAATCTTGTATCAAGCTGCCACAAATAGACGAGGTAAATTACTAGGAACAGAACGACAGACCAAGGAGCAGCCAGCCTGAAAAATATTCTTGATAAGGTTTGTGCGGTCACGCAATTACCCGGGAAGTAGATTCATCCCTGAGTTATTTGCAATATAACGCCTTGATGATACATGTAGCTTTACTGTCGGCAACTAGCTTTTTTTCTTTACAGAAATTTGACTGGATTAAGCGCATTGGCCTTGATTTAGGAAATATTTTATAACTTTCGGTATTGCTTGAGAATTAATTTCCTATCTCTGCTTCAGTGAATTTCCCCTGAGCCGACAACAGTATAGGCGTTGTGTAGATGAGCTGTCGGTTCTCCTATTTCGTCTATATTTTGATGGTAATTCGGGGTTGAGTAATGAAAGGAAATCATATTGCGGAATATCGGGATGTCGACCCCGATACTGAGAACCCTGTGCTTCTCTATTGCGATGAAGTGCATGAAATCTACTGGTTGGGTATTCCCGAGCACACTGCGTTTCGTAGCAATATCTACCTGATAAAGTCCGGCGATGAAGCGATAATCATTGACCCGGGACATCAGGCATACTTTGAAAAGACCAGGGAACGCGTAGCCCAGGTAATGGACCCTGAAATGGTCAGTGGCCTCATCATCTGCCACCAGGATCCAGATGTTGCGGCATCGATGCCGCAATGGCTGGAAGTTAATCCGAAGATGGCAATCCTCACCACGCCGCGAACGCAAGTCCTTCTGCCCTACTACGGAGTAGGCGAATATCGCTGGCATGATGTGGTTGAAGAGCCTTCATTCACTTTCAAAAGTGGAAAGAGAATCCATTTTACCGAGGCGCCCTATCTACATTTTGCAGGCGCATTTACCAGTTTCGATGAATCGAGCGGGTTCCTGTTTTCCGGTGATATATGGGCGGCCATCCAGCTTGAATGGCGCTTGATTGTGGATGATTTCGAAGCGCATGAGTCGGTACTGGATTTGTTTCATGTGGATTATATGGCTTCAAATATCGCTTGTCGCGGTTATATTGAAAAGATCCGCCAGTACCGGATAAATGCCATATTGCCACAACATGGTTCGATTATTGATTCGAATAATGTTGACCATGCCTTGCACTATCTTGAGTCTCTGGTGTGCGGCACTGACATCATTTATCCGTATTTGTCGACGTAATGGTCATTGACACCGATAACAGAATTGAGGCGCTTGAACAGCAGCTCAAGTTGTTTAAGGAATCGTCACGGCAAAGCGATCTAGTGCGCAAACGTTACCAGGATGCGCTCTCGATCCTTAAGCAGAAGGACTTGGAATTAAAGCAGAGTAAAAAGTTGATCGAGAAGGACCTCGAAATGTTGAAAGCAATGCAGCAGCAGTTGGTTGAAAAGGAGAAATTAGCGGCATTGGGGTCGCTCGTAGCCGGTGTGGCACATGAGGTAAATACACCGATTGGTGTCGCTATGACATCGATATCTGCCTGCAGTGAAGAGATCAGGCAGTTGAAAAAGTCGTATGAGGCTGAAGAGCTTTCCGAAAGTGATATGGATGCGTTTTTTGAAACTGTTGACGAGTCGATGCGTCTGGCTAAGACGGGTCTCGATCAGGCGGCAAGGTTGATAAGCAGTTTTAAAATGATATCGGTCGATCAGAATATCGACGATATTCGGACGATCGATGTGTGCGATTACCTGCGGGATATCATCCGTACTTTTAAGAATCAATTGAAGAAAACAAAGATACAAGTGGAACTGGATTGTCCACAACAAATGATGGTAAAGACTTATCCTGGATCGCTGTCGCAAATTATGAATAATCTGCTTTCAAATGTTATCAATCACGCTTATGAGCCGGAGCAATCCGGTATCGTTCATATTCAAATCGAGCAAAAAGGGAATCGCCTGAACTTGGTGTTCGAGGACTATGGCAAGGGTATGGACGAGTCATTGAAAGAGAGTATTTTTCAACCATTTATAACCACGGCGCGAAACAGGGGCGGTAGCGGTCTTGGACTCAATATTGTTTATAATTTAGTTGCCCAGCGCTTTGGCGGCGAGATTGAGGTCGAGAGCAAACCGGGAAAGGGAAGTCGCTTTAAAATATCGTTAGTGGTGGAAACATTGGAATAGCAAGCGATGGCTAAACTGTTTTTTGCTAAAAAATCAAAAAAGAAGAGGCTTTCTGAAATAGGATGGAAGATTCTCATTGTCGATGATGACAAGAGTGTACACCAGGTTACAGAACTTGCCTTGAAGCACTTTGATTATAAGGGACGCAAACTTAGTTTTATCTCCGCTTATTCGGGTCAGGAAGCGATGGAAATTGCGCGCAAGGAGCGTGATATTGCAATCGTTTTGCTTGATGTGGTGATGGAGACTGAGAATGCAGGTTTCGACGTGGTCGAGTACATCAGGAATATCCTAGGCAACAACCATATGAGGATCATCCTGCGAACCGGACAGCCCGGGTATGCGCCTGAGCGATATGTGATCGACCACTACGACATCAACGATTATAAGGAGAAGACTGAACTTACCCAGGAAAAGCTTTATACGGCTGTACGCATGGGACTGAAGTCATATGAGTTTATCAGTATACTGAACAGTCAGAAAAGATCGTTGGAGTATATCGTTCAGGCCGCTCCAGCGATATTCAAAATCACCTCGCTTGAAGACTTTTTCCGCTCCATATTGAATGCCATTATCGATTTGCTGGGTATCTCCGAGGGTCACAGTAAAGTGGATTCACTCACTGGTTTCATTGCTTACCCGATAACAGAGGATGGCGAGTACAAGATCTGTTATGGAATAAACAATCAGGGGAACTGGGAGGAGGATGAAGAAAAGATTGCCGTAATGCTCCACAGGCTCCATCCTCAGCTCGACAGTATTCAAGGTGTATTCAACGTGGAAGAGGGGACGTTTGCCATACCGATAAAGGATAAGAATGAGATCGTAGCTGCAATATTGCTGGAAAATCTTGGGCATATCAGTGAACATGCCAAACGTTTGTTGAACATTCTTTCTATGCAGGCAAGCTCTGCATTCAAGAATATCGATCTGTTTGAGCTGATATCGAGAGAGCATCAGGAGACGATTAATCTTCTCGCGGTTGCTTCTGAATATAAGGATGAAAACACGGGAGAGCATATCAGGAGAATTGAAATGATAACCTGTATGCTTGCACAAGAACTTGGTATGAACAAGGAAGATGCTGTGCAGATGGGGCAGGCATCGACACTGCACGATATCGGCAAACTATCGGTGCCTGACAGTGTTCTGCAAAAGCCGGGTAAGTTGACCCATGAGGAGTTCGATGCAATAAAGTTACATACAGTTAATGGAGAGAAAATACTTGCGGGTCACGGACATTTCAAATTAGCCAGTGAAATCGCAAGAACACATCATGAGCACTATGATGGATCAGGTTATCCAAACGGCCTTGCCGGGGATGAAATACCGCTAAGTGGCAGGATAACTGCATTGGCGGATGTTTATGATGCGCTATCCAATGAAAGGCCTTATAAAGACGCCTGGCCGAATGAGGAGGTAATGGGTCTCATACGAAGTGAGCGGGGAAAACACTTCGATCCCGATGTTGTAGATGCTTTTTTCAGACTTGTGGAAAAAGATGTTTTATGAATTGTATCTTTGCCAATTAATGGATTAAGAAAGTGAAACGATCACTTATTCGTAAATACGGTAGAATATTTGCCTTGATGTTCGTGCCACCGGTTGCGCTGCTTTTTGGCGTATCCGCCTGGCTTTATAACACAGATATCGAAAATGGAGCAGTACTAACAAGACAATCGGAGATGCTGAGCCTGAATCAGAGCAAGAGCGTGTTCGAGCAATTGCTGCAAGGTGCTATACAGGACCTCATGTTTATCGCCGCTGTCGATGATCTTCGTCAGCTTGCAATTCCATCCGCGAGTGATCGATACACTGAGCTTTTGGCGCTTGATTTTAAGTCAATGGCAGAGAAAAAAGGGCAATTTGACCAGATCCGGTATCTCAATGCCGAGGGAAAGGAGGTGGTAAGGGTTAACTATCGAAACGGAATGGGTGTCATCGTTCCTGATACTGAATTGCAGGACAAAGGTGGGAGGTACTATTTCACGGAAACAATGAGTAAGGGCCGTGATGAGGTCTTCGTGTCTCCGCTTGATCTCAACATGGAGCATGGCGAAATAGAGATGCCATTCAAGCCGATGATACGTTTGGCGACGCCTGTCTTTGATGCTTCCGGCAACAAGCGAGGCATGGTGATAATCAACTATCTTGCCGATAAACTGATCAATTTGCTTGATCAGGGCTTATCGCCTTCGAGCAGTCAGATGTTGCTTAACAAAGAAGGGTATTGGCTGAAAGGAGAAACAAAAGCCGATGAATGGGGCTTCATGTTTCCGGACAAGAAGGGACTTAAGATATCAAACCGCTACGCTGATGCCTGGAAGCAGATGACAAGTGCCGATTCGGGACAGTTCACGACAGCTGATGGTTTGTTCAGCTATACAACAGTGGAACCTGAAAAGTTGCTCGATAAATTGGATCTAAAAAAAGAGACAATCAACAGCGCAGTAGCCGGTACTGTTCACTGGAAACTTGTACGTTTCATCACAGACGCCGAACTCGATAAACCGGCCATTACATTAGGCAAGCGGTATCTTGCAGTGAATGCCTTGCTGGTTTCGATCTTGGGTGTCGTGGCTCTACTGTTGAGTCGTGCTAAATTGTTCAAGATTGATGCGCAACAGCAGCTGCATGAAAAGGAAGAGAGAATCAGTGAGATCGTGAATAGTGCCTTTGACGCAATTATCACTATAAATGAACGTGGTGTTATTGAAACCTTCAATCCGGCTGCATGCACAATGTTCGGTTACCTTGTGGATGAGATAATTGGGGAAAAGGTCAACATCTTAATGGCCTCCCCGGATCGTGAATACCATGACCTGCATATCCTGAACTATATCGATACCGGTGTTGGTAAGTTTGTGGGAAAGCCTGGGCGTGTGACAGGTGTAAAGAGTGATGGAACGACGATACAGATAGAAATCTGCATCGGTGCAAAGAAGATAAAGGATCACTGGCTATTCACGGCAATCTGTAGACAATACCAAGAGGAACAAAGACAAGTTGAAGTAGGTTAAACTTAAGCACAGGATTTGAACCTTGAGGTATAATCGATCTGCTTCACCAATATGCATCATTACCGGGGTTTGATCTTCTTTTTGTTGGCGCGAACCTTCCTTTTTTGATATAGCAACTTTCTCAGACGCTCCTTGAGCGGGAGATGGCTGACCGGACAACTTGATGCCAAAGATTGAGGTGTCTTCGGTACCTCTTCCCAGGAATCGACGATCTGGCCATCAGCCAGTTTGATCAGACGACCAGCGGCTCTCTTTACGTCAGGATCGTGTGAGGAGATGAGGAATGTTGTACCAAGTCTTTGGTTTAGTTCATGCATCAAGTTGATCAAGTGTCTACCGGTCATGCTGTCAAGGTTTGCCGTAGGCTCATCGGCAAGTATCAGCTTGGGGCCGGAAGCAAGTGCACGGGCAACAGCGACACGTTGTTGCTGGCCGCCGGATAACTGGTCCGGCCGACGATACCCGAGATGACCAATCTCCACTTCATGCAACCAGTGATTCGCTATATCCAAACTCTCCTTCCGGCTCTTACCCTGTAATTGACAGACGTAAGCGACATTTTCACGGGCGGTGAATACACGAATGAGATTATAGGCCTGAAATACAAAGCCGATATTGCGTAAGCGAAATTGTGTACGCTGATCCCTGTTCATGTTGAGAATATCATGCCCAAGGACCTCAACATTTCCGTTGTCAGCGGATTCCAGTGCACCGATGATGTTTAGTAGCGTACTCTTACCGGATCCGGACCGTCCTGCAACCACTGCGAATTCACCGGGCTTGATATCGAGATTGATGCCGTGGAGTGCGGGAAAAGGCATGGTGCCGACCCAATAGCACTTATGCAGTTCACGGATACCGATGATCGGTGATTCCTGGTACTTGACCATAAGTTATATCGAGCCTTGTATCAGGTGTTTTGACAGGTGATAAAGCTGTCTCCCACTGGGGAGGTATAAGAAAAGCAGTCCTCTTGTATTTCGAAATGTGGTTGAATCTAACAGCATAAGTTGTGTGTCGTATAATCAAGGGTTATTGAATGCGCAGTGCCTGACTTAGAGATAAGTGGGTAGCTCTCCATGCAGGGTAGATGCCTGCCAGCAGTGCCGCAATAAGTGTCGCACCGAGAATTTTTACTGCAGAGCCCTGAGTCAATTGCGGATGTATGATTGGGTCCATATAAAAAAACTCGAATGCATTCGCGAAATGTGTCAGATTTATACCGCTGTCGGCTAGTGCGTAGACGATCGAGCTTCCCGCCAAATAACCTAGAATCGCTCCAATGAATATCAGCATGACGGCTTCCAACAGCAGCATGGAGAAGACTTGTGATCTCTTGGTTCCGATGGCAACGATGACACCCAATTCCTTTTGTCTCTCATGCAGGGATATCAGCATGGTATTCAGGATCTCAATCAGTACCAGGATGATGACCACCAGAAGAACTACAAAACCGTAGGCATCACTGAACTCAAGCCACTGCTTAACCATAGGATCCAGTTCCTGCCATTGCATGATTTCATATTTCCTCTCAGAAAGCTGTTGAGCAAACAGGCGATAAAGGGTGTCGGTATTGTCATGTATATCTGCACGGATGACGATATCTGTGACAGAATCCTCCATCTGCAGCCATTGTTGTGCGCTGTTCAGGGTGATCAGAGCCAGGCTTCTGTCTATTTGTGGTGCGCCGGTTTCGAGAATGCCGCGCAGAAAAAAGACCTCCGAGGTCATTTCGCCATTCAAGCGTTGTACCATCAAGATGACCCTATCGCCGAGTTCCGCACCAAGATTCTGCGCGACAGTATGTCCGAGTACCAGATCGTGGCTCATCCCCGGTCTCAGCCATACACCTTCAGTGACACGTTGATCCATGGAAGTGACCCATGTCTCCTGCTCCGGGTCGGTTGCCATGATCTGCAGGCCTACACTGCTGCCTCCCACGGAAGCCAGACCTGAGGTGCGGATGCGTTGTGTCCAACCTACGATTTCCGGGTAACCCTGCATCAATCTTGAAATCTCTTCAGGTTCCAGAATCCGGTCATTGAGATTCTGTGATGCTTCAAAGCCCTTGGCGTGGATCTGCAGGTGTCCGGTATAGCTGAGGATGAAATTAGTCTTCATCTGGCTCAACCAGCCGTCGTTCAAGGCGCTGAGGAGGGTCAATGTGGCAATGCCGAAGCTCATCGTCAGCAAGGTGATCAAGGTGCGGCGTCGGTTACGCAGAAGATTGCGTGATGCCAGTTGTAAATAGGTGAGCAGATTGAGGCGGTATGATTCAGCCATTTCTTATCGCCTCGACTGGTTGCAGCAAGCTGGCACGCCAGGCGGGATAAATCCCCGCAATCAACGATGCGATAAAAATAATACCACTGGTAATGCCCAGGTGATCGAGTTTGAGATGGGGGTGGATCAGCGGATCAACATAGAAGCGAGACGTGGAACCGAGCAGGATCGAAAGATCGATACCGTAGAGGCCGGTGATAAATACGCTGGCATATCCCAGAATAATGCCGAAGATTATGCCTGCAATGCCTATTACCGCCGCTTCAATCAGTAGCATCCCGGCTATCTGATAACCTGTCGTGCCGATCGCCATCAAAACGCCGAACTCCCTGGTCCTTTCCAGCATGGAAATCAGCATGGTATTCAGTTCGCCAGCCAGAACGATGAACAACACCACACCGAGAAAAAGATAGAGAAAACCATTATGCAGAGTCACCCATTCTTTCATAACGGGAAACATCGTGTACCAGGGCATAACCTCCAGTGATTCGTCTTGCAGGGAGTGCTCGAGTTCTGAAACCAGGGAAGGAATATTTCCCTCATCACTGCTGATAACAAAAGTGGTTACCTGGTCGTTTAAATCCATCATCTCCTGAAGTGTTGCAAGACTGGTGATCGCCATGCCTTTATCCAATCCCATTTCACCGCTGGTGATGATACCGACCAGGGTGAAAGACTCCGCCACCATTGCGCCGTAGCGATCGTACCCGATAATGATTACTTCATCGCCAAGTCTGATCTGCAGGTTGTTGGCCGTGGTGGCGCCCAGAATCAGCGCATATTCATCTTCCGGCGCCAGGAAGCGGCCTATGCCGATCCGTTTGGCAAGTTCGGTGACCCGTCCCTCACGGACAGGATCCATGCCGATAAGCATCACTCCCTGGGTGGTGAAATCGGAAGCGGCCAGACCAAAACTTTCAAGGCGCATACTGTAGTCAGATATACCGGCCTGATGCAGTGAATCGACGACCCTGCCTGGATTGGTGATGGACTTTGACAGTTCGGGATGCTGAAAAAAACCCTCGCGATGGATCTGTATGGAGCCGATGATGGCCTTCTGAAAGTTCCCCAGCATATTGCGATGCAGGCCCTCGTTGAATCCCCAGAGAAAGATCAGCGAGGCTAGGCCTACTGCAATTGCCCCGATGGTCAAGAGCGTTCGTCGTCTGTGTGTGAGCAGATTTCTCAGCGCCACAGTCAGGATGGTGTGGACGACTGTTGTGGTCGACAGGCTCATCAGCTCCCCAGGAAGAAATAAAAGAGATCCCTGCGATCAAGGATATAGCATAATCGGAAATACTTTCGAAGCGATGTTGCGCTATTTTCTCTTGGCCGGGTTAAAGATATCGTCCGCCAGTGGGACATTGAATTGGATTGATTTCAATGTGATGACGGTTCTTTTGCCAGGTTGATCTTGGGGTGCCATGGTCCAGCGGGTTGGGATGAGTCGACCGTCCATAATCCTGATCTGGTCAAAAGTCATGCGTCGGTTTGCCATTTTCTCGCATTGATATTCCATCTCCAACGGAATGCCATTGGCGCGGATGCGCTGGATCAACCGTTTCCAGGTCACCGCAGCTGTGGCAGATGGGGTTGATTCGATTGTCACAATAGCCTGTTCACCCACCCCTTCACGGGTAACGATACGGTGACTGTATTGATCGACCAGCGAATCTGTCTCCAGCAGGTCCTGATTAAGGAAATCGGAACCCATCCAGGGATCTTGCATCATTGCCGGTGAGATATTGATCTGTCTGCGAAGTTTGGGCAGGTACATGGAGAGGATATTGTTGACCTTGAGGTAGACAGTACCCTTTGTTTTGCGCGGGGAGAGGATTTCCATGCGGAAGCGGTTGTTGTCGATGTCATCGTGACTGCGGAATGACATCGTGCGTTGCCAGTCAGGCCGAATAATATCGACCTGATACTCAGCGACGGTGCCGCTGGAACGCATCAATGTTTCGGTCTTTCTCAGCAGATCGACAGCCTCCTGTTCGGTCTCACCCGCCAGGCTCCCGCTGCTGCAGATGATCAGGAACCACAAAGCCTGAATTAATCCTTTCATGAAAAAACTCACTCCTGAAGTCGGATATATATGTTAGATTATAAGTAATTATTAATATAATACCAGTCCGACATTTTTTTCATGATAGATGAGGTGCTCTGCTCGGGTATCCGTCACATTTTTTCCGATGCGGCAGGAGTGACTGCTAACGGCTGCCGTGCAGGCGATTCATCACTTTGCTCAATTCACCTTTTACGACTTCATTGAGACATTCGATGGCATCATCGATGGCGCCGTCGATCGCTTCACGGTCAATTTTTGATGGGCGTCCCAAGACATAGTCGACCACCATGTTTCGGTCGTTGGGATGGTCGATACCGATACGCAGACGATGGAAATCCCTGCTGCCAAGGGCGCTCATGATGTCCCTTAAACCGTTGTGGCCTGCATGTCCGCCGCCTGTTTTGAGGCGTACCTGCCCCGGTTCCAGGTCAAGTTCATCGTGTACCACAAGTATTTCGCTGGGAGATATACGGAAATAGTTGGCCAGACTGGAAACCGCCTGACCGCTTCGGTTCATATAGGTTATGGGTTTTAAGAGGCGTACCTCTTTCCCGGCAATATTCAGCTTGCACGCCAATCCGTGGTGGCGCGACTCATTGCGAAAGGGTTGATTGTGTTGCCGGGCCAGCCTATCCACAAACCAGAAACCTGCATTGTGGCGGGTTTCCTCATGGTCTGGTCCGGGGTTCCCCAGGCCGACGATAAGTTTGATGGGGTGGTGTACCACTATACTATTCGCTTGACCGGTCCACTACTGCAATGCGGCAGAGTAGGGTGCCGGTCGTGTGCGAACAGGGGGGATGTTTAAGTCCCCCCTTCGACCTGAGTTATTCCGCCGGTTCCTCGTCACCCTCACCGGCCTCTTCTTCTTCTTCTTCCCTCGGTTCGACTTCGGTAGCGTGAGCCGTGTGGATGGTGAGCACGATTGGATCCTCATTGCCTTCATGGGTGATCAGATCGACGCCATCGGGCAGTTTCACTTCGGAAGCGTGCAGTATTGTGCCCATCTCCAGGTTGGTCAGATCGACCTCGATGAACTCCGGCAGGTCCTTAGGCAGACAGGTGATCTCCATATCACTCATTACATGACTCGCCTGGCCACCAGCCTTGATACCGGGAGAGGCCGATTCGTTGATAAAATGGATCGGGACATGCAAACGGATCTTCTCGTCCGCCTGGATCCGTTGAAAATCCACATGCAGAAGGAAAGGCTTGGCCGGGTGGCGTTGCAGATCCTTAAGCACCACCTGTTCAGTCTTTCCGCCGAGTTTCAGGTTTAAAAGGTTTGCATAGAACCCTTCGTTCGCCAGTGAATGAACAAGTTCATTGTGGGGGACACTGATCATGGTCGGATCCTTGTGGGCACCGTACACGATGCCAGGCACCAGGCCGGAACGACGCAGGCGGCGGCTCGCACCTTTCCCTGAATCGCTCCGAGATTGAGCGTTAATTTCAAAATTGGCAGACATGGCAGACTCCGTATCTGTGGTTTTCTGTGTGTGGATGCGTCGTTTCGCGACCAAAGCGACGCGATTTCGCTGAATCACAGCGGACGCGCGATTCTAACAGAATTTGCTTTTATTTCCAGCCCCGTCTGCGAGTACAGGTTCTTGGTGATCGGTCATGATTGTCTCTACGGTGAAAGGTGGCTGTCTTTTGGAAAGGCAAATGAATGGAAAGCCGGCGAGGTTGTCGAAACGGCGATTCAAGGGCGCTTAGTCTATGACCGCCAGGATCTGTTGCACTTGTCAGCGCCTATTAAATGGACTGATTTGCCTCTGAGGACCATGTGACGCTTGAATTGTGTGGTGCATGGTCAGTCGATGAACAGAGAGCTGACGGACTCCTCATTCGAAATGCGGCGCATCGTCTCCGCAAGCAGTTCCGCAATGCTCACCTGGCGGATGGGTGTGCAGAGTTTGGCATCTTCGGAGAGAGGAATCGTATTCGTTACCACCAGTTCATCCAGCTGGGAGTTGCTGAGATTGGAGACGGCAGGTCCGGAGAGTACCGGGTGTGTACAATAGGCCACCACCTTGGCTGCACCGTGCTCTTTCAGGGCAGTGGCGGCCTGACAGAGAGTCCCCGCGGTATCCACCAGGTCATCGATAAGAATACAACTGCGTCCCTCCACATTGCCGATAATATTCATTATCTTGGCTTCATTGGGCCTGGGTCGGCGTTTGTCGATGATCGCCAATTCCGCATCATCCAACCTTTTTGCCAACGCCCGTGCCCTGACTACGCCACCTACATCGGGAGAAACGACGACGATATCCGGGTGTTTTTGACGCCATACATCGCCCAGCAGGATCGGGGATGCGTAGACATTGTCAACCGGGATGTCGAAGAAGCCCTGGATCTGGTCGGCATGCAGGTCCACGGTCAACACCCGGTCAGCGCCCGCAGCACCGATCATCTTGGCTGCCAGTCGGGCGGTTATCGGCACGCGTGCGGAGCGGGGGCGCCTATCCTGTCGCGCATAACCGAAGTAGGGGATCACTGCTGTGATGCGTTTGGCGGATGACCAGCGCATGGCATCGATCATCACCAACAGCTCCATCAGGTTTTCATTGGTTGGCGCTGAGGTGGGCTGGACGATGAAGACATCGCGACCACGTACGTTCTCATGGATCTCCGCCATGACTTCGCCGTCGCTGAAGCGACCGACATGCATTTTTCCAAGTGGGAGGCTGAGGTGAGCTACGATTTCACCGCTCAGTTCCGGGTTGGCGTTTCCGGAAAAGACCATCATGGCAGTGGCAGGCACGGTTTTGATCCCCTTTATCAAACAGTGGATTGCTATGAAATGGCTGGGGCGGCAGGATTCGAACCTACGAATGCTGGGATCAAAACCCAGTGCCTTACCGCTTGGCGACGCCCCAATTAACTCAGTTCGGGTTGGAGTAACTCCAATAGCGGGGAACGGTTGATCCCGCGCGCAACAAAACCATTCAGACTCGCCGGCTTCCTTTGAAGCAGGTTGCGAGCCAACCGCTGATCAGCAAAGGCGGCGAATACACAGGCGCCGGTGCCGGTAAGCCGGGCATCTGCAAACTGGTTCAGCCAATCCAATGCTTCCGCCACTTCAGGGTGGCGTCTGCGTACCACGGGTAGACAATCGTTCCGACAATCACCCTGCAGAAAGGCGCGTATTTTGATCCGGGGTGAGTGGCGTGTCAAATCAGGTTGGTTGAATACCTCTGCGGTGGAGACGTGACATGGCGGTTGCAATACCAGATACCACTTCTCCGGGAGATCGATATCGGTCAATTCCTCACCGATACCTTCAGCCCATGCTGCATGGCCATGGATGAATATGGGCACATCCGCGCCAAGGGTCAGGGCGAGTTTTGTTAACTCCGACTGGTTGAGCGAGAGTCCCCACAACCGATTGAGGGCCATCAATGTCGTTGCTGCATCCGAACTGCCCCCGCCAAGTCCACCACCCATGGGGAGGTGTTTTTCCAATGTGATTTCAGCGCCTTGATCTGAACCGCTGGTCAATTGCAGTAGTCGGGCCGCGCGATAAATGAGGTTATCCGCCGGTGAAATACCACTTGCATCGTCATGTAGAATGATCTGGCTGTCATCACGTCTTTTGATGTGGAGCCGGTCATGAATATCGAGAAATTGGAATACGGTCTGCAGTTGATGATAGCCATCACTGCGCCTGCCGGTGATACGCAGCATCAGGTTCAGTTTCGCAGGTGCAAGATAGACGGAGCTTTGGTCAGACCTACTGCGTACCGACATGGGAAGAGTCAGTTGTTGACGCCCAGGCGCCTCATGACCGGATTGATAAACCGATTACCGGGATCGCGCTCATTGGCTGCATTCCACACCTCAATGGCGCGCTGTTGCTGACCTAAATGCCATAATACCTCTCCCAGATGGGAAGCGATTTCTGCATCGGGGCTGATTGTGGCAGCCTTGTTGAGGAACTCCAGAGCAGATTCCAGGTTGCCCATGCGAAATTCGACCCATCCCATGCTGTCGAGTATGGCGGGACTCTCAGGTTTCAATGCCAGGGCCTGCGCTATGTAATCTTTGGCCTCTTCCAGACGATCAGTCTGATCGGCAAGGGTATAGCCGAGAGCGTTCAAAGCATCGGCGTGTTTCGGCTGGGACGCGAGGATTTTACGCAGATCATTCTCCAGCAGATCGATCCGTTTCAAATCGGCCGCATTCAAACCCCGGGCATAGAGCAGGTCTGTGTTGTCCTCAAACAAATCCAGGGCTTTGGTATATATCTGATGGGCGGTCTCATAATCCCTCGCCTCGCGCATCAGCTCAGCTTCTATGATATAGAATCTTACCTCGTGTGCGCTCTGGGTGATGCGAAGCCGTTGCAGTGTTTCACGGGCCTGATTCAGGTTTCCCTGGTCAGCCAGAATTTTGGCGATTCGAATCTGTGCATCGATTACATTTTTTCCTTCCACCCGGCTATACCAGTCCAATGCCTGCCCTGGTTCCTCCTCCTCCTCGGCGATCATCCCCAGGTAGAAGCTGGCCTGGTTGCGCTTCTTCCTTTTATCGACCAGTGATTTCAGATAAGTCTTTGCTTCTTGATATCGTTCCTGCTGTAGATTGATGATACCAAGGGAAAAGGCGATGTCGCTGTCATCGGGAGCCTGTTCATAGAGAGATTGATAAATGCCGAGAGCCGCTTCTGTCTTATTCATTTCAAGCAGCAATCTGGCGTATGCTTTTCCCAATTGAGTATTTTCAGGTGCATTGAGATATGCCTGCTCGATAAACGCCAGTCCCTGCTCTTTTTGCTCCATTGAGATGATGGTTTGTGTTTTGAGCACCAGACTTTGGGTGGATGCTGGATCGAGTGCGAGGGAGCGATCGATGTAGTTCAGTGCGAGATTGTTCTGTTTGGCGCGATTGGCGGTCAAGGCGAGGGCGTAAAACGCCTTCGGGTCCTGGCTCTCTTCATTGACGAGCTGCTGCATGATGAGTAGCGCCTGATCAGGCGCTGCAGACTTTTCGGCAATGGCGGCTGCCTGGAGGTATCCGGAATGCCCATGACTGTTTGCGATTTCTACCACTTTTTGCAGGTTTTGAATCGCCTTATTAAGCTCACCCTTGCGAATATAAAGGACTGATGCGATCTGGCGGGCCTTGAGAGAGTTTGGTGAGATTTCAACCCACAGCGTTGCTGCCTCCAGTGCGGCGTCCGGCATATTTGACTGTAGACCAAGACCTGTCGCACGTTCCGCGGCACCCTCATCCCGAGACTCCTTGGCAGCCTGGAATGCGTGCTCGAAGGCAAGTTTGCCGTGTCCTCGCTGGGCGGCGATTTCACCGGTGAGGGTGTTGTAGATCAGATCCCTGCTGAGACCATCTGTGGCATAGGTCTGCGGAGTCCGTTTTATCGCTTCATCCGTTGTGACCGGAAGTCCCGATGTGCTGGTCGGATTGTTGGCGCAAGCGGAGAGCAGCAGGCTCGGTACAATCAGAAGTTGCTTAATTTGCTGGTTGATATGCATATGTTTAGTAGTAATAAAGGTAATTCGCGCTCACTGCAAGTGTTCTCTCGCGCTTCCGGCGCCTTGTGTCTGTGTCGTCAAACCGTAGTTTGAAGTACATCAAGCAGGCAGGCTGCGATTGCCACACCGGATGCCCAGCTGGAATCCCGTTACGAGGATCTATCATATCGACATGGTTACGCCATATCGGGCCTATGCAATAGACAAAAAATTGTTTGGAATGTTGTATTGACTTTGCTCGGTCTAGGCGTCAGAATGCCCGGCTCTCGCTTGGAGGGGTTCCCGAGTGGCCAAAGGGATCAGACTGTAAATCTGACGGCTCCGCCTTCGGAGGTTCGAATCCTCCCCCCTCCACCAGGTGAAATCGGGAAATTGGCGGTATTGACCAGGTGACTCGAGGTGTCCCCCAGACTATTTTTCAGGGGGAGGATGCGGACCGATAAGAGGTTCGACGAAGGCGCTGAAAGCGGCTTCGAACAACGCGCAAGGCGCGTTGGCCCGGAGGGCGGAAAGCCAGAGGCTTGGAGTAATCCTCCCCCCTCCACCAGGTGAAATCGGGAAATTGGCGGTATTGACCAGGTGACTCGAGGTGTCCTCCAGACTATTTTTCAGGGGGAGGATGCGGACCGATAAGAGGTTCGACGAAGGCGCTGAAAGCGGCTTCGAACAACGCGCAAGGCGCGTTGGCCCGGAGGGCGGAAAGCCAGAGGCTTGGAGTAATCCTCCCCCCTCCACTAGGTGAAATCGGGAAATTGGCGGTATTGACCAGGTGACTCGAGGTGTCCTCCAGACTGCTTTTCAGCGGGAGGATGCGGACCGATAAGAGGTTCGACGAAGGCGCTGAAAGCGGCTTCGAACAATGCGTCAAGGCGTTGACGGAGAGGTAAACAGGAGGCCGTGAACAACCTCCGGCCTCTCCGGCTAAGAAAATTAGGGTTAGCGGTTGTGGTGAGCGAAGCGTCGCTTGGCTGCGCGGGTGTAGTTCAATGGTAGAACTTCAGCCTTCCAAGCTGAATACGTGGGTTCGATTCCCATCACCCGCTCCAATATGATTCTGTACTTCATTGTGCAGGTAGCGGCAGTGCTGTGGTTGCAGTGCTGCCGCACGTTGTGATCCCGGCGGGCTTGCCCCTGAGGGTGGCAAGGGATTGTACGGAGAATTTTGCCCAGATAGCTCAGTTGGTAGAGCACACCCTTGGTAAGGGTGAGGTCGGCAGTTCAAATCTGCTTCTGGGCTCCATTTGACGACGGCGTGCGGAAGCGCGCGAATTTATCTTTATACAATAGAGAACCTGGAGAGCACTCATGTCCAAGGAAAAATTCGAACGCACAAAGCCGCATGTCAATGTGGGCACGATTGGTCACGTAGACCACGGCAAGACCACGCTGACGGCGGCCATCACCACGGTACAAGCGGCCAAGTTTGGCGGCGAGCAACGTGCCTTTGACCAGATTGACAACGCGCCGGAGGAGAAAGAGCGCGGCATCACGATTGCGACCTCGCACGTGGAGTACGAGTCGGAGACGCGCCACTATGCGCACGTGGACTGTCCGG
>QBVD01000013.1 GCA_003058525.1 gamma proteobacterium symbiont of Ctena orbiculata
CATCATCACGACATAACCATTCTTCATGGCCCAGTTCATCACTCTGACAATCCATGATCGCTTGTGCTGCTTTAATTTGATCAATACTCAGGCCGTGCATCTTTCTATAGCTTTCAAACTCCGAACGAAATATACTTTGTAGTGTCGCTTCCATGCGATCTCCTTCATAATAATAAACTTAAATGGCATGCCTTTTTATAGGTAATGTATCGAGCTTTCTCTTCCTTCTATTTGTGCAACATTTAAGTAAAAGGCAATTTGCCTTATAACCCACCTATTTAAGTAATTAGGCGTGCAATCTGCCCGCTATCCCACTTAATTCTGTCGGATAGAAGGCAACCTGCACGAAACAAAACATGCAACTTGCCTGCTATCTAGGTGTGGAAGATTGGGATCAGAAATGAGCAACCTCCCTGTTTAATTAATTTTCTACACTAATTTTCATCAGCTTGCCAGTCATTATCCCGCGACTTACTCATCAAGTCGGGAAATGGCCATCGCGGGTTTCTGGGCAAGTTGCCTCCTATCACGCGATTCAGCAATTCTTTAAGTCGTATTAGGAATAAAAATACTTCTCATCCCTAGGAAGTATTTGAGGTTATACAGGGTGAAGTCAGCCGACAAACTTGTCCTCTGAATAAAGTCATGAAGTAGAGATATGCATGCCCACATGTAGTAATTGGGAGGCTTCCCCGATATTTAATATCACGCCATCCGGATATTATTCCTGCTGCCTGGCCACTTCCCTTTTAATCTCCGGCAACCCAAACGAAAGCAGGGCCGCCGCAAGCACGAAGGCCGCCGACCACCAGAGGCAGCCGGTGAGTCCGTGAAGTTGATAGATCAGCCCCGAGAGCACCGTCCCCAACAGCCGTCCGCCGGCATTGGCCATGTAGTAGAAGCCCACGTTCATCGCCACTTTTTCGTGATCGGAGTAGGCCAGGATCAGATAGGAGTGGACGGCGGAGTTGACGGCGAAGACCGCGCCGAAGAGGATCAGGCCGATCACCAGCACATAGTCGGCGGGCCAGCCCATGTTCAATCCGGCGGCGATGGCGATGGGGAACAGGGCCAGCAGGAAGGCCCAGAGCCTTGCCGTGCCGCCGCCCGGGCCCTGGCCATGGTGGCTGCGCTTGACCAGCCTGGGCACGCTGGCCTGGACGATGCCGTAGCCGATGATCCAGAGCGCCATGTAACCGCCCACCTGGGTGAACGTCCAGCCAAGCACTTGGTAGAGAAAGACCGGCAGGCCCACCACGAACCAGACATCGCGGGAGCCGAAGAGGAAAAAACGTGCCGCCGAGAGCCAGTTGATGGCGGCGATGTTGGAGAAGACCTGGGTGAATTTCGGCTTCGACTTCATCTTGCCGAGACCGCTGGGCAGGAGAAAGGCGGTGACGATCAGGACCAGCAGCAGCATCGCCGCCAGTATCGCCAATGCACCGCGGAAACCGACCAGCTCCAGCAGTGCCGCGCCGATGAAGTAACCGCCGCCCTTGAGGGCATTCTTGGACCCGGTGAGCACCGCCACCCACTTGAACAGCTTGGTCTCGCTGCCGTCCTTTACCATGGTCTTCACCGATGCCTTAGCCGACATCTTGTTCAGGTCCTTGGCGATGCCCGAGAGGGCCTGGGCGAACATCACGTAGGGCACCGAGAGCCAGGGATCGGGCACGGTGAGCAGCAATAACGCCACCACCTGCAGCCCCATGCCGATGTGCATGGTCAGGTTGAGACCGATTCGCGCGCCCAGCCAACCACCGACCAGGTTGGTGACGATGCCGAAGAACTCGTAGAAGAGAAACAGCATCGCCACTTCGAAGGGTGAGTAGCCCAACAGGTGGAAGTAGAGCACCACCAGCATGCGGATGGCGCCGTCGGTGACGGTGAAGGCCCAGTAGCCGCCGGTGACGACCAGGTAGTTGCGCAGTCCCTGCTCCATCAAAGGAGGCCCACCACCTTGCGTGTGAGGTCAACCAGCCGATTGACGTAGCCCCACTCGTTGTCATACCAGGCGTAGATCTTCACCAGGGAGCCGTCGACCACCATGGTGGAGGGGGCGTCGACCACGGATGAACGCGCCTCGTTGACATAGTCGACGGAAACAAGGGGCCGCTCCTCGTAACCGAGAATGCCCTTCAGTTCGCCTTCCGCCGCCGCTTTGAAATAGCCGTTGATCTCCTCCGCCGTGACATCGCGGGCGGCATGGAAGACGAAATCGGTGAGGGAGCCGTTGAGCAGCGGCACCCGCACCGCATGGCCGTTCAGTTTGCCCTCGAGTTCGGGAAAGATCTTGGTGATCGCCTTCGCCGAGCCGGTGGTGGTGGGAATCAGGGACTGGCCGCAGGCGCGGGCGCGGCGCAGGTCCTTGTGCCCCTTGTCGACAATGATCTGGGTGTTGGTGATGTCGTGGATGGTGGTCATGCAGCCCTGCTCGATCCCGACCTTTTCATGCATCACCTTGACCACCGGCGCCAGACAGTTGGTGGTGCAGGACGCGGCGGTGATCAAGTGGTGCTTTTCCGGCTCGTAACGATCGTCGTTGATGCCGTAGACGATGTTCAGCGCCCCTTCGGTGGGCGCGGCGACGATGACCTTTTTCACGCCCTGATCGAAATAGGTCTGCAGGGTCTCCGGTTGCTTGTGGTGTTTGCCGGTGGCCTCGATGACGATGTCGCAATCTGACCAGTCGGTAGTGGCGATATCCGGGTTCGAGCTGTAAGCGAGGCGATCTTCCCCCACCACAAGCTCACTCCCCTGGGCGGCACACGCCACATCCCAGGTGCCATGCACCGAATCGAACTGCAGCAGATGGGCCGAGCAGACCGCATCTCCGGCGATCTCGTTGACGCGTACGAACGCCAGCGAATCCTCATCCCGGCCGGCTCGTAGCGCGAGACGCCCCATACGGCCAAAGCCGTTTATGCCAATCTTCGCTTTCAAAAGAAGCCCCCTTGGTAAGATTTGTCAGAGTTTTCCTGGTTACCCACCTTACTCAGCCATCGTATTAGCGACTTCTCAATAGTTTTGAGTGTTGAGTTTTTAGTTTTGAGTTAATGGGTTCGCTTTGCTCAAGTCTGTTTAGTTTCTCTAATCCCATTAGTCTTGTCCGCCATCACATGGCTGAGCTTGATGGGTAGTCGGGTAGATATTGACAGTTAATATAAGCCTCATCATGCGGGCTATGCAATCAGAATCCCATCACAACGTCAGCAGGAGCGAATCCGCCTTGGCTAACTACCACACCTTTATGACGGCAGTGTGAAATTTAGTGTGAATGGGTGGATGAGCCCTCTTCCAGTCGTGATCCCAACGGTTCTTCCTCTGATCAAGCGGCTATGAACTGGGATGAAGAAAGCCGCGAATGGACGCTAATCACCGCAAAATTACGCAAATTTATAAGGGACAATTTTAATATTCATCTAAATTGTAATCCCTCTCTAGTTCGGTTTGCTGCGATGAATCAATGGGAGCAAATAAGCCATATCTTCTTGGCGTCGATTTGCGGTGATTAGCGTCCATTCGCGGCTAAATCAATTCCCCAGTCCTGTCGATGGAGTTTTCACTCAGTTAAGAACGCACATCCTTGTCATTTGCTGTTATTTATCATCTCTTTGACTATTCCTGCGCTGTACATTCTTTGCCTACTTTCCCTTGCGTTCTTCACGACTTATAGCCCAGGTGCCGTCGCCATCGTCCGCGGCCGAATGTTGCACATTGACATACAAGGTGCCGGGATCTTCGGGGCTGAAGTAGATACCCGTGCCCTCCGCATCGGGATCGGTCAGGGAAGCAAACAGGGCGACGGACCGGGATGCCCCGAACTCATTGGTCACTTGGCTGGCGAACCAGATATCCGATGGATTGTTGTCCTCGATCATCACAAGGTCGCCATTCGGCGCTTCAGCGAGGTTATCCACACTGTCGAAACCCGACCGGTGGCCCGGCTCGCCCGGCCTGCCGATCTCCACCGGCGCATTCACACCCGGCTTGACGAAATTGGTCACCTGCATGGTGCGAAGATCGATGGCGATAACGCGCCCCTCGTAGAGTTCCGAGGTAAAGACGAGCCGGCCGCGCCTATCGGTTTTCGTATCTCTGGGCCCCTCGGTGATGGCGACATAGAGGGTATCCCCGATGATCTCCAGGTCCTCGGGACGCTGGTAGCTCCGACCACCCGCGAGGCTGCCCGATTCCCTGGCATTCAGGGGATCGATGGGACCAACCCACTCGCCCAGACCAACACCATCCATGCCGTTCACCTTCAAGACATAGAGTGAACCGGCTTTGAGATCACCCGCAACATCGGGCACGAACTTGTAGACACCTCCGCCGCAAGGCGAGACGCCGCTGCAACCTGAGGTACGGCCACGATACTCATCCACCAGATAGACATTGCCGTCGCGGTCCAGGTCTATACCTTCATGGGCAAGGCGACCTAGAAGGGGCCTGTCCACAACCTTCCTGGCCGTTGTCAGGTCATCCTCCAGAAAGAGTTCGAACAGGCTGCCGCCGGTAACCTCTTCGGCAAACAGGATGGTGCCCCAGGGAGTCCAGCGGATACCGTCGAGGGCGTCATAGTCTGGGGCCTGTGCCAGGATGCGGGTCTCGCCGGTCTTTAGATCGACCACACTGACGGAACCGCCTTGCGGTTGGTTGTTCGGGCTGCGCAGTTCATGGGTCCGGTAGAGATAACGGCCCTTCTCAGGTCCGGTCTCATTCACCGTATTCATGTCATGCCAGTCATTGCGGCCGCCATCGTAGATATTCAGGTCGGTCTCGTCGGAGACCACCCACTGCTTAAAGCCCTTTGGCACTTTCCAGGGAGAAGCCGGTATCCAATCGGCGGAAATGGCGGACGCGTCGAGGGGGATGAAATTGAAGCCATCACTCCCATCCGACTCGGCCAAACCGGAAAACGCCAGGGTGACGAGTGCTATGGCCAACATTTTACATCGATACATATAGGATAATCCTAACCTGATATTGAGGATACCTGGAACAAGTCGTTGGTTTATACAACAGCACCTTGCTCATTTTGAATCCACCTGAATCCGATAAGGCTGCGTTTCACGACACAACTGCTACGATTATATTTTAATGAGCAAAATATACCGGTTTTTATAAAAGCAACAACACATTGAAGACGCTTACAACAAAACAGGTAGCCGCTGAACTATCCGGCGCATTCGCCGATCTTGGCACTTTCCTGCCCATTGTAATCGCCGTGCTCACGCTGCACTTGATGGATCCGTCAGGATTGTTCATAGGCTTCGGTTTGTTTGCCCTAGCGGTCGCTGCGATCTACCGTCGTCCCATCCCTGTACAACCGATGAAAGCGGTAGCGGCCGTTGTCATCGCAGACAACCTCACAGCCGGCACCATCGCCGTCACCGGCCTGCTTCTGGGTGCAACGGTTCTCCTGTTGACGCTCACGGGACTGGTCTCGCGTATCGGTAAAATGATACCTCAATCGGTACTCACCGGGATTCAATTGGGTGTCGGTTTGATCCTTGCCTGGGCCGGGGCAAAGTTGATACTGCAGGAGCCCATGATCGGCCTGATGTCACTGGTTCTATTACTCCTGCTGCTGCCGACACGGTTCAAACCCGTTGCCGCCATCCTGGTCATTCTAGGCAGCACCATCTGGAGCGGCATTGACCGACCTGGCCAGATGCCGGAGATTACCATCGGTTTTTATCTGCCCCAATGGGTCAGTATCGACTGGTCCGATGCCTGGACATCGGCTGAAACGATCCTGCTGCCACAACTCGCCCTGACCCTGACCAACGCAATGATCGTAACCGCGGCTATCGCAAGACGTCTTTTTGAGGATCAAGCGCGACCGATCACCCCCCAGCAGCTTGGCATGAGTACCGGTGTGCTTAACCTGCTTCTGGCCCCACTGGGCGCCTTTCCCATTTGCCATGGCGCGGGGGGCCTGGTGGTGCAGCACAGGTTCGGTGCCCGCACCGGCCTGGCACCGGCAATATTCGGTATCACCTGTCTCTCCATCGGCCTGCTGTTGGGGCCGAACGCCCTGCAACTGCTGTTGTTGATCCCCCTTGCCGCGGTTGGCGCACTGCTGGTTTTCGCCGGATTGGATCTTGCAATGAGCAAGGAGCTGACACAAGGTTCTCGGGAAAACCTGCCGGTTATTGTCATCACCGGACTGGTCTGCCTGCTGCTGAATGTTGCCTTGGGATTGTTGGTAGGGATAGCGATTGAATATCTACGAAGACGTAACGGGGAAAAGGCTCTGCTATAAGAGATTAGCCGCTAATGAACGCGAATCACCGCAAATATTCGCGAATGGTAGAAAGGTTTTCTTCTGGTTCCCACGGCCCTTCGTGGGAATCCATAACATGTCCTGTTGTTACGCTGATGTCTGCATTCCCACGCTGGAGCGTGGGAACGAGGACAAACCTGCCGGTTATTGTCATCACCGGACTGGTCTGCCTGCTGCTGAATGTTGCCTTGGGATTGTTGGTAGGGATTGCGATTGAATATCTACGAAGACGTAACGGGGAAAAGGCTCTGCTTTAAGAGATTAGCCGCTAATGAACGCGAATCACCGCAAATATTCGCGAATGGTAGAAAGGTTTTCTTCTGGTTCCCACGGTCCTTCGTGGGAATCCATAACATGTCCTGTTGTTACGCTGATGTCTGCATTCCCACGCTGGAGCGTGGGAACGAGGACAACTGTTTTATCAATATACTATTGGCGTAAATTAGCGGTGATTCGCGTTCATTTGCGGCTCCTACTCTTTCACCACTAACTGCAAACCTTATTCACTTCACCGTAATAGTGATTTTTTCGGAAAGGATGGGCGGATCGAACGGGATATGATCCTTATCGCCCAACACCAGCTGCAGGGTATGGGTACCTTTGGCAAGATCGAGAGTGACCTCTGTCTGGCCGCCTCCGAAATGGCGATGGTTCTCATCCGACGGCAAGGGTTTGTCCATGGCCGGCATCGCTTTCACATCGATCAACAGGTGATGATGACCGGTCTTCTCGCGCTCGATACCCGCGGGTGCGACACCCATACCTTTCAATCCAAAGCGCACAGTAACCGGATTGTTCACCTGTTCACCGTTGGCCGGCGAGATGATATAGAGCATGACGCCGTCAGGCGCCGGTGTGCCGGCATTGATCTGCGGCGCATAGAGTGCAAGCCACAGCATGGCAATAAAAAATTTATTGATACGAGAAGACATGATGACCCCCAGGAAATTGTTGCATTTTAACTTATTGACCGGAAGCCCTCGTCGGTTTCGCTGCAGACAGCCAAGTGACTCCCTTGTGATGTAAGACAATTCAAGTACAGCATATGTTGAACATCTATAACCCTATAAAAAAGGGCAATTCATAGGCGGAAACCACCGTAGAAGATTGGTTGAAATAGTCCGCAAATGAACGCGAATAAACGCAAATAAAGAAAATTTTCTAGTTACCGCGGTCCTCCGTGGGAATTCATACCTTGTTCTGTTGTTGCACTGATGTATGCATTCCCACGCTGGAGCGTGGGAACGAGAAATACCATTGAGATAACTTAAAAAAGTATTCTCTTAAATTTGCGTTTATTCGCGTTCATTTGCGGACTTATATTCTTCTGATTACCACGGTCCTTTGCGGGAATTCATACTTTGTTCTGTTGTTGTACTGATGTATGCATTCCCACGCTGGAGCGTGGGAACGAGAAAACCCTTTAAAAAAGGGCAATTCATAGGCGGAAACCACCGTAGAAGATTGGCTGGAATAGTCCGCAAATGAACGCAAATTAAGAAAATTTTCTAGTTACCGCGGTCCTCCGTGGGAATTCATATCTTGTTCTGTTGTTGTACTGATGTATGCATTCCCACGCTGGAGCGTGGGAACGAGAAAGCGTGGGAACGAGAAATACCATTGAGATAACTTAAAAAAAGTATTCTCTTAAAATTGCGTTCATTCGCGTTCATTTGCGGACTGCTATTTCTTCTCAGACGAAGCAGTCAAATGATCCGCAACCAATTCGGTCAGGCTGATCACTTCGGTGTCCATATCGTTGTGTTCTATGCCCTCCTCCAGGATGATGCGGCAATTGGCGCATGCTGTGACAATGGTATTTACTCCGGTCTCCCGCAGCTGTTTTTTCTTGCGGTCGAACACATGCAGCCGTAATGGCTCGGCACGTTCATTGGCACTCACGCCACCGCCACCACCACAGCACCAGTTCATCACGCCATGGTCTTTCATTTCGACAAAGTTCTCCGCCACGCTGTTGAGCAATTCACGGGGCTGCTGCACCACGCCACCGCGCCGAACGATCTGACAGGGATCGTGCAGCGTCATCGGTGTGCTGTCCCTGTATTCCAGTTGCAGACGTCCTTCGGCTTTCAGCTGCTCCAGCAATTCCAGAATATGGATCACTTCGAAGGGATAGTGGCGACCGACCAGGTTCGGCCCCTCCCAACGTATTGCGGTATAGGCATGCCCGCACTCCGGACTGATCACATAGTTGACAGCCAGCTCTTCAGCGGCGATCACAACCCGATTGACCAGTTCTGCGGCCGCCTCTTTGTTGCCGATCTGGATACCGCTGTTGGTGGCCTCGAATGCCTTGCTGCTGATGGTCCAGGAGACCCCCGCCGCATCGAAGATACGTGCAATGCTCTCGATATATTCGGGGAAATTGACTATCTCCATCGAGGAGAAGAGGGTCATATAGTCAGCGCCCTTTTTGTCTATCGGAATTTGCAGTCCGGTATCCTTCTCCACATGCGCCAGAACGGCCTTGAGTGTCTTGAGAGTAACACCCATGGGACTGCCGATCCTCAACGCCCGCCGGGTCGCCTCCTTCATACCGTCGGGCGCATAACCGGCAACGGAAAAACCCTCCCGCTGTTTTCTGATCATGTAGGTGATGTCGTTGCCCACCGGACAGACCATGGAGCAGCGTCCGCACAAGGTGCAGCTGTCATAGACCAGCGTCTCCCAATCGGCAAAGTCTTTCTCGGTCAGGGATTCAAGCAATCCGAAGACAGATCCCAACTTGCCCCAGAAGGTATGCTCCCGCCGCCACAGCTTCTTCATCGGTTCCACCTTGTAGATCGGTGTGTAGCGGGGATCTTGCGTCTCTGTAAAGAAGAGACAGGCCTCGGCGCAGAGTCCGCAGTGGACGCAACTGGAGAAGTAGGATGAGATCCTTGCGTCTATCTGCTGGCGCAGCGCCTCTACGCCCTGCTCAAACTGTTCATTCATAACCCCCCCTAATCGCATTACTCACACCCAATCGTAGCGGGAGGATCCTAGGGCGTGAGAAATGCGGGCTATGCGTTGACACCTTTGCGCCCCATGGTTGCGCCGGTATAACCGCGACTCAAAATAAAGGTGAAAGTATGCATCAGCTTGCTGAAGGGAAAGTAGATCAGCAGCAATTCAGCCAGCAGCAGATGAATCAGGCGCAGACTTTCGAATGATTGCGCCAATGCCAGACAGCCGGTCAGCATGACCAAAAACACCAATAGAGTGCCCAAGTGGTCATCCAGGTCGGAGAGCAGACGGGTCACCGGACTAAGCAGACGATGTATCCACAACAACAGCAGACCCAGAAATGCAAGTTCGGCGGAAAGGATGAAGGCCCAATGGGGTATCGCGGTCCAGCTGAGACCGGTGATCCGTTCGGCGATGAAATCGATATGGGGCTGCGCGAAGAAGAGCAGCACGAAGAGTCCGATATGGAACAGATAACCGGCGATCAGCAGAAGCCGTCCACGTGTGGCTGCGCTGCGTTCATATACAGAGCGGGTGAAGACAGTGCGAATGGCGCCTGTGGAAGCGCTTCCCCTGGGGGTGGCCAGATCTTTTCTGTTGCCCGCCATGAGTATCGTCACGATACGCCAGGTGACGCCTATCAAAAAGACGCTCAGGGAGAAGATCCACAGGGGACCATCGATGAATTGAGCGATCACTTGTCGGCCTCCCGTAACTCTCTGCCAAGGTATTCGTTGGTATCGGGATCGCTGAATCGATTCACTTCTTCATTCGCTATCGCTTCACCCCGTTTTTCCATCTGTGTCGCCCACAGATCGTGATGCTCCTTGGCCCAGTTAAGATCGCAGTAACCGGTCGTCATACCGTCGATGGCGCCCTCCATGCCGATGCTGCCGATATAGATGTGGCCGAGGATCACACCGATCATGAGTATCGCGCCGATGGCGTGGCCCACATGGGCCAGCTCCATCCACTCCCGACTCTGACCGAAAACGGGAAATATCAATACCAGTCCGGAGACGACGATCACCGAGCCCACCAGCACCAGCATCCAGAACATGCTCTTCTCGCCCATGTTGAAGAAGTTGGACGGAACATGCTTCTTACCGATGATGCCTCCACCTCGTAACAGCCAACTCATATCCCCCTTCTGGTAGATATTGCGTCGGACGAATTTCACAAACACCAGGATCAGCGCAACCATAAACAGCGGGCCCATCAGGTTGTGGCCCTCCTTACTGGCCGATGCAATGATGGAAAAGATCTCCTTGCCGAAGATGGGTATCAACAGCGGGCGGCCGAATAGAATGATCAGGCCGGTGATGGCGAGAAACAGGAAAATCGATGCCATGAACCAGTGGATCAATCGCTCATAGCTGGTGTAACGGGGCAGCTTCCTGTCCGATGCCCCGCCGACGATTTTCACCTTGCCGCGTAGCATGTAGAAAAACGCCAGACCGACAACGATACCCAGCAGCAGGTAACCGCCGATGGGAATCAACTGCTGCATGCGGAATTTACGCCACTTATCGCCATTGGCATTGATCAGCACACCCGAATCCACTCCCTTCACCTGGGTGGTACCTGATATGGGCATATCCCGCTGACGCACATCCCGCCACAATTCCGCGGCAGGATTGAGCACCATCGTCGATGGCATGCCTTTCTGCTGTTTGCTATCAGCAACAGTTTCCAACGGCAGGAGAAGCAACCACAGCAGCCACAGGAAAACCCCTGTTTTGAGGCCAAGGCCGGCCTGAGAAAGGTTGCTTACCCTGTACATGGAACGTCAGCTCTCCCTTTAGACCGCAATCACTCTTTAGCACTGCTCTTGCCGGCGGCACTGTAAGGTGCGCGGAACGAGGCATCGCGATAGGAGACACCCCGCGCCATCACACTCGCACTGCGATTGATGATGCGTTTGCGATAGATCTCGGAGATGGTATCCGAATCCCCCGCCAGCAACGCCTTGGTTGAGCACATCTCCGCACACAGCGGCAGCTTGCCTTCGGCGAGTCGGTTGGAACCATACTTGCGATGCTCTTCGGAGCTGTTGTCGGCCTCCGGCCCGCCGGCGCAGAAGGTACACTTATCCATCTTGCCTCGCGTGGCGAAGGCGCCATCCTCGGGAAACTGCGGTGCGCCGAAGGGGCAGGCATAGAAACAGTAACCGCATCCGATACAGATATCCTTGTCATGCAGTACAACGCCGTCCTGGGTGGTATAGAAACAGTCCACCGGACAGACCGTGGCGCAAGGCGCATCCGAACAGTGCATGCAGGCCACCGAGAGGGAGCGTTCACCCTCGTCGCCGTCATTGATGGTCACCACCCTGCGGCGGTTCACGCCCCATGGAACCTCGTTCTCGTTCTTACAGGCGGTTACGCATGCATTGCACTCGATGCAACGTTCCGGATCACAATAAAATTTCATTCGTGCCATGTTAGTGTCCTCTGTTTAAAACCCGGTTACGCCTTGCTGATGCGACAGAGACTGCATTTTGTCTCCTGCATCTGCGTGACCGAGTCATAGCCATAGGTCATGGCTGTATTACAGGCTTCGCCCAGAACGTATGGATCCGCGCCCTCGGGATATTTGCCGCGCAGATCCTTACCCAGAAAGTGGCCGCCGAAGTGGAACGGCATAAAGGCCACACCAGCCGCCACCCGCCGTGTCACCAGCGCCTTGACTTTGATGCGGGCACCCTCGGCGCCCTCGACCCAGACATCTTGGCCATCCCTGACGCCGGCATTGTTTGCATCGCGCGGATGCATCTCGATAAACATATCCTGCTGAAGCTCCGCCAACCAGGGATTTGAGCGGGACTCATCGCCACCGCCTTCATACTCGACCAGGCGGCCTGAGGTGAGAATGATGGGGTAATCCTTGGAGTAGTCCTTGGCCTGAATCGAGCCGTAGCGGGTCGGCAAGCGATAGAAGGACTTGCGGTCCTCGTAGGTGGGATACTTCTCCACCAGATCACGCCGGTTGGTATAAAGAGGCTCGCGATGGACCGGTACCGGATCGGGGAAGGTCCAGACCACAGCCCGGGCCTTGGCATTGCCGAAGGGCGCGCAGCCATGCTTGATGGCGACACGCTGGATACCGCCGGAACGGTCTGTCTTCCAGTTCTTGCCTTCCGCCAGTTTTTTCTCCTCCGGAGTCAAGTCATCCCACCAACCCAGTTTTTTCAACAGGTCGGCGGTGAACTCCGGATGACCGTTCTTGATCTCGTTGCCGACCGGGTAGGATCCCTCTGCCAGCAGATTTTCACCATTGCGCTCGACGCCGAAACGGGCACGGAAGTTGAGGCCGCCCTTGGCCACCGGTTTGCTGGTGTCGTAGAGATTCGGTGTGCCGGGATGGCCCATATCCGCGGTACCCCAGCAGGGCCAGGGCAGACCGTAGTATTCACCGTCGCAGGGACCGCCCTCCGCCAACAGGCTGGTATAGTCGAAGGTTCCCCAGTTTTGTTGCTGCTTTTTCATGCGCTCCGGACTCTGACCGGTATAACCGATGGTCCACATGCCGTTGTTGAATTCGCGGGTGATGTCCTCGATCAAGGGCTCGTCGTTCTCGACCTTGATTTGCTTGAACAACTCGTCGGCGAAACCGAGCTTGCTCGCCAGGCGATACATAATGGTGTGGTCCGGCAGGGATTCGAATATCGGCTCAATGACCTTGTCCCGCCACTGCAGTGAGCGGTTGGAGGCGGTAACCGAACCATAGGTCTCGAATTGAGTGGCGGCGGGCAGCAGATAGACACCATCGGTCCTGTCATGCATGACCGCCGAGACGGTCGGATAGGGATCGATGATCACCATCATATCCAGCTTCTCCATGGCCTTCTTCATCTCCTGGCCACGGGTCTGGCTGTTGGGTGCATGCCCCCATAACACCATCACCCGTACATTGTCCTTTTGCGCAATATTCGCCTTCTCTTCCAGCACGCCGTCTATCCAGCGTGATACCGGGATACCTTTGGTGTTCATCACCATTGCATCCTTGCCCTTGGATTGCTCGTAGCTGGCCTGTTCGAAGCGGCCGGCGAGCCAGTCATAATCCACACCCCAGACCTTGGACCAGTGTCCCCAGGCCCCCTTAGACAGGCCGTAATAGCCCGGCAGTGTGTGGGAAAGAACACCGAAGTCGGTGGCGCCCTGCACGTTGTCGTGGCCACGGAAGATGTTAGTCCCGCCTCCTGATGTGCCCATGTTGCCCAGGGCCAATTGGAAGACGCAGTAGGCCCGGGTGTTGTTGTTGCCGATGGTATGCTGGGTACCCCCCATGCACCATATGAAAGTGCCGGGGCGATTGTCCGCCATAGTCTTGGCGGCTGCGTAGACCTGGTTCTCAGGTACACCGGAGACACGCTCCACCTCTTCAGGCGTCCATTTGGCGATCTCCTTCTTCACCTCCTCCAGTCCGTAAACCCGTTGACGGATGAACTCCTTGTCCTCCCAGCCGTTTTTGAAGATATGCCAGAGCATGCCCCAGACAACGGGCACATCCGTACCGGGACGAAGCCGCAGGTATTGGTTGGCATGGGCTGCCGTACGGGTAAATCGAGGATCGATAACGATCAACTGGGCATTGTTCTGCTCCTTGGCCTTGAACACATGCTGCAGCGAGACCGGGTGGGCCTCCGCCGGATTGCCGCCGATGATCAGAATCGACTTGGAGTTATGGATGTCATTATAGGAGTTGGTCATGGCACCGTAGCCCCAGGTGTTGGCGACACCGGCTACCGTGGTGGAGTGACAGATACGGGCCTGGTGGTCCACATTATTGGTACCCCAGAATGCGGCGAACTTGCGGAACAAATAAGCCTGTTCATTATTGTGCTTGGCCGATCCCAGCCAGTAGACCGAATCGGGGCTCGACTGCTCGCGCACCTCGAGCATCTTGTCGCCGATTTCGTTGATCGCCTGTTCCCAGGAGATGCGTTTCCATTTGCCATCCACCAGCTTGGTGGGATATTTCAGCCGTCTTTCGCCATGCCCGTGCTCACGCACCGAGGCGCCCTTGGCGCAATGGGCGCCCAGATTGAAGGGATGATCGAAGGCGGGCTCCTGGCCGGTCCAGACACCGTTCTGGACTTCGGCGATGATGCCGCAACCGACCGAACAGTGGGTACAGATGGTCTTGATCTGCTCCGCCTGACCTTTTTCGGCTGTTGCCGCTTCGGCCTTTTTCATCATGCCCGGGGCAAATCCGGTGGCCAATGCGGCGCCGCCTGCCATCAGGCTGGAGTTACGCAGAAAGTCGCGACGGCTCATGGTCTGACCGGCGGATGATCTTTCGGGTTCAACCGACTCTTTACTGCTGTCGTTCACCAGATCGGAGGTTTTATGCAGTTTCATTCAGGTATCCTCGAAAAACTCAACTCACGGTGGACTTGTAATAGGCCGCGATATGGGGTGTCAGGCGGTAGCCCTTCTTTGTCTTGGCCGACTCGCTTGAAGCTTCATCCGTGGAGGCCGTTGTCAGACCGGGCAGGCTGGCCGCGACGGCGACGCCGACACCGGCACTCGCAGTGCCGCGCAGAAACGCCCTGCGTTTCGGATCCGGTTTCTGCTTAAGCTGTTTTTTCATGAAATCATCCTCCACTCGGATTCACAGTTCAGTCATGTAACAATCGGTCAGGCTACATACATAGAGCGCTACACGGGCATACTCAGGTAACGTTTCTCCATCGCTGCGAATGCGGCGCCGAAGCGCCCCACCGCACGATAGAAGACAGCAGCTTTCGCCTCACTCAAATCAGCGAAAAAATGCTCCAGCCAACCAGCCATATGTGATTCGAAGAAGTGTGATTGCTGACGGAAACCGACGCCTTCGCCGATCATCATTGCCATCACTTCGCACAGTGCGGCAACATGATCCTCCGGTTCAGTGACACCGTCCTGGCGTTGAAATCCCAACATCGCCAGATCGTCCCGCAGCCTGCCCAGGGGTTTCTCCATCAGGAACCCTGTGAGATACCAGGAGCCATAGGGCACCAACTCACCGCGACCCATACCGATGAACAGATCGTGAAACTCCAGCTCCACCGCTTGCGGCCGCGAATCCGATGCGGATAGACCCAACATGGACATCGCCAACGCCAACTCGTCCCTGCTCGGTTCCACGGTCGCAAAACCGGTGACCTTTTCGAGCATCAGTTGATCCGGGGATTGCCGCAACAGTTGAGCCAACATGCCGTAGGCGCCGATTCGATAGTGCTGTTCCCGATCCAGATCGACAGCAGGTGCGGTGTCAGTCACCGAACCGGGCAACGGGTTTTCCGCGCACTCATTGTCAGTTTGGACGGCTTGGCTCATTTCGGTCATCACACTCTCCTCAGACAAATACTCTTTGCAAGCACCGGACCAGCTCTCATGGGAAAGAAATGACAAATTGGACTGAAATCGACCAAGTCTTCACTCCCCCCGGATCCAATCGCAGAATCGGCATCTCTCAATGGTTGGTCAAAATGGGGATCTACTGTTGCAACCGTCCATCCAGATCCCCGCCCATGGCCTCCGCGTCCTGCACAATATCCACCACCCGGCAGCTATCGCACAGGGTAAGCCGCTTGAGCGCCCTTTCGTTCTGAAACATATAGTGATCTTTAAGTCTGCTTCGCATCTTTTCGATCACCGAACGGGTTGCGAAGGGTTTACCGCAGGCGGTACAGCGAAAGGGCTCCTCTTCGCGCAGGGTACGGGTCTGGTTACGACTCTCTGCTTCGAACAACAACCGCGGCGTAATCCAGATTGCGTCCTCGGGACAGGTGCGGGTACAGAGTCCGCACTGCAGACAATTGGCCTCGATGAAACGAAGCTGAGGCATACCCTCGCTGCCACTCTGCAACGCCTTGCCTGGACAGGCGCCGACACAGGAGAGGCAGAGGGTACAGGCCTTTTCCTCCACATAGACGGTCCCAAAGGGAGCGCCCGCGGGAAGGCTGGCCATCGGTTTGGGCCGCTCGGCCTGGTCGTAAAGGTGGTCGATGGCAAGATAGATCGATTGCCGCTTGCTGCCGATCCCGGAAAATCCCGCCAGCGGGATCTCAGGCATGCCCTCACCGCTATCCCGCAGCAGTTCAGCATGTGCAATCAGCCGGATCGATGTTTGGGGATACCCCATCGCACGCAGGATCTCCTCCGCGATGGCGAACTGTTCCTGCATCGCACTCTTCACGGCCGACGGCATGCCGCCGTCATCCGCCAACAACACTTGCCTGGCGCCATAAGCCAGAACCGTCAACCAGACATCCATGCCGGTGCTGGCCAACTCCTCCACCACTACCGGCAGATAGTGGGCGGGCATATCGTTCGGCAACGGTTGATCCGAAGCGGCATGAAACACCACCACCGGAGAGCACCCTCCTTGCTCAAGATAGGTATGCAACAATTTACGCAGCCGTTGCAAAGTGTCCCTGACCGATGGATAGAGATAGCGCATCGCCCCACTGGGGCAGACACTGGCGCAGGCACCGCCTCCCTGGCAGAGATAGCTGTTCACTTCGACAGTCTCGGCCAGGCTGGTGATCGCATCGGCGGGACAGGCATCGATGCAACGGGTGCAGGCATGCTTACCCGAACGGCCATGGGCACAGATCGTCGGATCGTAGTCGAAATAGCGGGGTTTCTCGAAATTACCGGTCATCTGAGCCATTTCGTCGAGTACCGGTGAGAGCTGATCCTCTTCGATACTTGAGTGGTAGTAACCGGGAGGATTCATCACCCGATCCATCAAAGGCGTGTGCGAGAGATCCAGGATCAGATCCACCGCAAGGATCTCCGCATTGGCGCGGCCGGCTTCGCCGAGATGTATCTTGAAAGCCCCGAGATACCCCTCTATCCGAAGGTCACGTCCACCCACGGGGACAACCGGAGCACCCGGTTCTTCCGCACCCCGGGTCAAGACCACAATCGGACTGAGCTTATCGTTCAGCCGCGGCGCGATCTCCAGCGCCGTCTGATCCCCGATCACCGCCACCCGGCCGCGGGACTGATAGTTGACCAGACTGGTCGCCTCCACGCCGATTTCCCGCATCGCCTGCAATGCCAGATCCCGCGCCCGGCGGTTGACCATTGATACGGCCGTGGTGTTCGATTCACTCATGTTTCCGCCTCGTCGGTTGGATCTTCGTTTTGCCCGGTCTGCGCTGCCGCCGGCTCATCACTCGCCTCATCGTCTGATGCGTCACTCTCCCGTGCATCGCGCTTGGCCAACTCATCCACTTGTTGCTGCTGCCTGAGTGCTTCCTGCTCAAGCCGGTGACGCAGATCCGCTGTCATCAGATCCCCGAGTTTTTCAAAACTCGTGAAATCCTCTGCGTAATCATCCAAGCCGTCGCAGACATTGAATGCCGCACTGTGAAAGAGCTTTCGCAATGCGACTTGGCGCAGCTGATCGGATACCCGGGGGGAGAGGAAACCGCTGTAGTCGGAGTTTTCATCCAGGCTCTCCAACGAAGGCATATCCTCGTCGCCAGGCTGTTGTTGCTCTTCGACCGTTTCGTCCTGTTCCGCCAGGGGCTGCCGGGATGCCTGTTTTTTTTCAGACCAGCGACGATAGAAGCCGGCGTCTGGCTGAACGGCTGTTTCCGGGGAATCCTCAGGCTTCATGATCGCCGGGCTCGCGGGCTGCAGATTTCCAGTCGGCACGCTTGCGCTTGGTCCTTTTCTGCGGCGCGTAGTGGTCCAGCACAAAGGCCTCTGTCCAACGATACAACTCGGCCGGTACCGGTACGGTGTAGACGGTATCGTCGCCCTCGAGATAGGCATGGGCCTCGTCATAACTGAGGCTGACGAGAAAGGGGTTCGGCTTGCCCTGGTCGTCCAAATTCGCCACCACATAACAGTGGGGTTGCGATGAGAGCAGATTGTAGTAGTAGCTTTCACACTCATCCTCATGCAGGCGCAGGGTGAATCCCGGATAGAGATAGTGACTGACCGGCCCCTCCTGGTGGATCAGGCTCGGCCCGGCCCTATCGACCCTCTCCTCTTCCAGGGCGGCTACAACGCCAACGGCCTCCCAACGGTCTTCCAGCCATCGGGAATCACTGGGTGACTGCTGGATGATCACAGAAACATTGAATTTTAAAGGGTTATGGTCCCTTGTATGGTCGCTATTCGTTGCCGTCATGGTTTGATACCCGGTGCTTATCCAATTCATGTATCGCAAGTTGCATACCAAACGATCATCAGGGCAGTAAAATCAGAAGAGAGTCGCATTGGGAAAAAAATCGGTAAAACGGATCAGCGGAAAAACAGGGCAAAATGTCCCGTTTAGAATCACTGAGGTGGGACATTTCTTACCATATTGCTACACCACCGTGGCATCACGATGGGTGAAACGGGAGCGAAACCCCATATGCCTTGCCCAGCCATGGGACGGATGCGCAAGGACTGATCCCCCCATGTTGTTCCACCGCAGATGCAGCGCCACTTGCCGCCAGCCCCCACCAGACAAGGGATTAGCGTCAATATGCCGATCCTTGAACGGTAACCGTTGAGTGAAACCTGAACTATTCCCGGTCTTTACCCGCTGGTGATCGGTTTCATCGGGTACGGTAATTGCTCATCAGACAGGAGATCCAACCCGAGAGACCGCGCGTGAACAGAGAGAGCCCCGAACATCAGACCCAATCATCCCTGGTCGACCGCTTTAATCGCCGCATCAACTATCTGCGGATCTCTGTCACCGACCGTTGCGACCTGCGCTGCGTCTACTGCATGTCGGAAGATATGACGTTCGTACCCCGTTCTCAGCTGTTGACCCTGGAAGAACTGTTTCGGGTCGGCAAATCCTTCGTAGAGATGGGGGTGAGAAAAATCCGCATCACCGGCGGTGAGCCCCTGACCAGACGCGGTGTCATGCAGCTGTTTGAGTCCCTCGGCCAGCTGGATGGACTGGACGATCTCACACTGACCACCAACGGCACTCTGCTTAATCGCTACGCAAAGACATTGCAGCGTGCAGGCGTGACGCGGGTCAATATCAGCCTCGATTCACTGCAGGAAGCGCGTTTCAGGAAAATAACCAGGATCGGTGACATTCGCCGTACCTTCGCCGGAATCGATGCCGCCCTCGAGGCAGGTTTTCAGCGGGTGAAGATCAACTCGGTGATCCTGAAAAACCGCAACCATGACGAAATCCCCGCATTGGTGGAATTCGCCGAAAAACGCGGCATGGATATCAGCTTTATCGAGGAGATGCCTCTGGGAGAGACCGGTGATCACGACCGGGCGGAACTCTACTACTCCAGCCAACAGGTACTGCAGGATCTGCAACCGCACTACGATTTGATAGCCACCACGGATACGACCGGCGGACCGGCGCGTTACTACCGTATCAACGACAGCAACACCCGGGTCGGCTTCATCTCGCCCCACAGCCACAACTTCTGTGATCACTGCAACCGGGTGCGCCTCACCGCCGAAGGGCGCCTGCTGCTCTGCCTCGGTCAGGAACACTCCATGGATTTGCGCCGGGTAGTGCGTGCCAATCCACTGGACGATGAGCCGTTGCGCCAGGCGATCATCGATGCCATGGAGATCAAGCCCAAGGGCCACGAGTTCGATCTTACGGCCAAACCGGTACTGTTCCGCCATATGAATGTAACCGGTGGTTAGGTGGGACCCATGGACACCCTCTCTGATACAAAACGGCCCCTGATGACTGATGCGGGACTCAGTGCCGCGGTGGAGGCTGTTGCGATCGATGAGTATGGCGATATCAGAAACGGCCATGTTGCCGCGGAACGTGCTCTGACACTCTATCTGGACAAACAGGAACTGGTCACCCTGATGACCCTGGGCACCCGTCCCGAGATGCTGGTGCTGGGATGGCTGCGCAATCAAAGACTGATCCTGGATATCGAACAGATCAAAGCGATCCAGGTCGACTGGGAGACCGACTCCGCAGCCATCACCACCTATGAGGGCGTACAGGGCGTGAAAGAGAAGATGGCGCGTAAAACAGTGACGACCGGCTGCGGCCAGGGGACAGTATTTGGCGATCTGATGGATGACCTGGAGAAGATCGAACTGCCCCGGAGGAGTATTCGTCAATCCGAGATATACAGACTGTTGCAGACACTCAACGAGTACAACCAGGTCTATCAACGGGCTGGAGCGGTACACGGCTGTGCCCTGTGCAGTGAAGAGCGGATTCACCTCTTCATCGAAGATGTCGGGCGGCATAACGCTGTCGACGCCATCGCCGGCCATATGTGGCTCGAAGAAACCGATGGCAGCGACAAGATCTTCTATACCACCGGCAGGCTCACCTCGGAGATGGTGATCAAGGTTGCACAGATGGGGATACCGGTCCTGCTCTCCCGCTCAGGTATCACGCAAATGGGATTGGAATTGGCCAGAAAGGTCGGCGTCACCCTGATCGCCCGCGCCAAGGGCAGGCACTTCCTGGTCTACAACGGGGCGGAACAGGTCAGTTTCGATGCCGTGCCGGAGGTCCGCCCGCAAAAGTCCGGGGTTCGACAGGCCGGTCAGAGCAAAAGCCGATAACGGGGGGAAGTTATGGTAGCGGTGATGTCCCAGGATCAACATATCTTTATGAACGTCAAACAGGTTGCGGAATATCTTCATCTGAATGAGAAGAAGATCTATGCCCTGGTCAACGAAGAGCGCATCCCCGCCACCAAGATAACCGGCAAGTGGTTGTTTCCGAGAGAGCTGGTCGATCGTTGGATGCTCGACTCCGCCCACGGTGGATTGATGACCAACAGGCTGGTGATCGCCGGCAGCGACGACCCCCTGCTCTATCGGTTGATCATGACCTTTGCCGATGAGACCGGCTCCCATGCCCTGATCAGTTACTCCCCCACCGGCACCCGGCTGGGCCTGGAACTGCTGCAGGCCAATCGTATCGACGCCTGTGGTATCCATTGGGGGCCGAATCAGGAGAGCCATACGCGCCACCCGGCACTGCTGCGCCAATACCCGCAATTTCGCCAGTGGGTGCTGATACGCCTGTTTCGCCGCGAACAGGGACTGATGGTCAGCCGCCGGATCGAACAACGGAAACTGCAGCCGGAGAATCTCTTCGACCGCGAGTTCCGTTGGACCATGCGTCAAAGCGGCGCCGGCGCTCAGCGTTTTCTGATGGAAGTGCTCAGCGGTTATGGCACCAGCACGGAAAAGCTGAATTGTGTCGCCACCGCCCTTTCGGAACGTGAGGCCGCCGCCAATATCGCCATGGGCCAGGCGGACGTAGCCCCGGGGGCACGCGCGGCAGCCAATGAATATGGATTGGCATTCATCCCATTCGGCTGGGAGTCCTTCGATCTGACACTACCCCGCAGCATCTGGTTTCGGCGCCTGTTTCAGGACCTCATAGCGCGTCTGCGTTCAACCGAATGCAAAGCCATGGCAAAACAGCTGTCCGGTTATGACCTGCGCGAAGCGGGAGAACTGGTATGGGGGGATGAGTAGATGTTATAAACTTACCTGATTGCCCATCATGCTCAATCATGGGATGGGAGCATGTCAGTCAAAAGCTGCTGAGAAGTTTTGAGTTTTTAGTGTTGAGTTTTGAGTTGTTTGACCACACTCCTCTTTCTTGACCACTCGTCACATCTTCAGCGGCAAGCGCATTAGGAAAAGATAATCTAAAAAAGTCGTGAGCTAAGCAAACCCATCCACTAAAAACTAAAAACTAAAAACTAAAAACTAAAAACTAAAAACTAAAAACTTCAAAGTGTTGCTTACACTATGGTTGAGTAATGCGGGTAAACAGATAAAAACCTATGAAGACCGGCTATCTCACATTGGAAACTCACCCTGAGCATCTGGATTTGGTGCGTGTAATAGTCAAGGATCAACTGCCGAACACCCAGGAAGCCAGTCATGGCTCACAAATCCGCTATATCGCCCGCTTCAACGATATCGATGCGGGCCAGATGCATCTGCACAACATGCTGCACAACAACCTGGTCGATCTGGACAACCACATCTATCGCATCGATCTGAACCAGGCGATCGCCGCCGTCGAAGCTGATGACCTGAACCATGCCCGGGTATGGATCGATCCGTCACTGGGCGAGAATGACAGATCCGTTATCGATACACAGACAGCTAAATTCAAACTGCGCCATAAAAAATGGAACAGGTTTTGGCTCATCGTCGGGGCCGCCTTCGTCATCTATTTTTTTATCATGACCCTGTTCGGCCAGATCTAAATGGTTCCCACTTCAATCTAAAGTAAGGTACGGCAAACAACACCTCAGAGAAAAAGCAGACATGGTTCTAAAATAAGAATCCACAGAAGAATTTGTGGGTAGACTTCACTGATCCCGTCATTCCGGCGCAGGCCGGAATCCAGATGCTCCACACGATTGTCGACCGTAGCAGGTTAAAAGTCACACCCGTGTATAGGGTTCCATTTCGTTTGCTGGCTAATAGATACACGCACGGTTGTCGCTTCATACCGCCTCCCTGGATTCCGGCCTGCGCCGGAATGACGGGATCGTAGCATGTAGGGTGCGGCTTGCCGCACCTCAGACAAATAACGGAGATGGTTTTATATAAAAAAATAATGGTTTGGAATGAGGATGCCGACCGACACCGCCCCGAAGGGCGGTGCTGTCGGTCATGCGGAGGGGTGAGAACAGGTTATCGATGAGGACCAAGATGTTTCTGTGGCCTATACCTCACATTGCTCAATCACAGGTTGCAGACAAATCCCAATATTTTGGAGAGTGATACAACCGCGCCAGCTGAAGCTCGCGTTCAAGTTCCATTTCGCGGGGAAGGTGATCACCAAAACGGGTGAACAACTCTTCCTGATCAATGGTTTCATGGCGCGCCACTTCCCGATCGATATTCATGATTTCAAAAAAATCGGCCTTGTCGAATTCCAACCCGTCCCAGTTGAGGGAACCATGGGAGGGAACCCAGCCCAAGGGACTCTCGACGGCGTGGCCATAGCCGCTGCAACGGTCGACTATCCACTTGAGCACTCGCATGTTCTCGCTGAAGCCCGGCCAGATGAAACGGCCGTGTTCATCCTTGCGGAACCAGTTCACCCGGAATATGGCAGGTGGTGTCGCAACGTTTTTACGTCCGATACGCAGCCAGTGTTTCAGGTAGTCCGCCATGTTGTAACCACAGAACGGCAACATGGCCATGGGATCGCGTCGCATGGCGGCCTGACCGATGGAGGCGGCGGTCGCTTCCGAGCCCATGGTCGCTGCCATGTAGACACCATGCTCCCAGTTGTAGCTCTGAAATACCAATGGAAAGTTGTGACTGACACGCCCGCCAAACAGAAAGGCGGTGATTGGAACACCGGCAGGATTCTCCCATTCCGGATCAATCGAAGGACAAGCGGCGGCGGGGGCGGTGAAACGTGCATTGGGATGAGCCGCCGGGCGACCGCAACCTATGTTCCAATCATCCCCACGCCAGTCGATCATGTGCTCTGGCGGATCTTCCGTCAGCCCCTCCCACCATATATCCCCATCATCCGTCAGGGCGCAGTTGGTGAAGATACAGTTTTCACGCAATGCGGCAAGCGCATTGGGGTTGGATGATTCATTGGTGCCCGGAGCAACGCCGAACAGCCCGTACTCCGGATTGATGGCGTAAAACTTACCGTCTTCAGGATTGGGTTTTATCCAGGCAATATCATCGCCTATGGTGGTGACCTTCCAGCCCTCAAATCCTTCTGGCGACTTGAGCATTGCAAAATTGGTTTTTCCGCAGGCGCTGGGGAAGGCAGCCGCCACGAAGAACTTCTTCTTCTCGGGCGTTTCCACACCCATGATCAACATATGTTCGGCCAACCAGCCCTCATCCCGCCCCATCACCGAGGCGATTCGCAGCGCAAAGCATTTCTTGCCCAACAGGGCATTGCCACCGTAACCACTTCCGAACGACCAGATCTCCCGGGTCTCGGGAAAATGGGTAATGTACTTGTCCTCGATGTTGCCGGCGCAGGGCCAGGGGACGTCCTCTTCCCCCGGTGTCAAGGGTGCGCCAACCGAGTGCACGCATGGCACGAATTCACCCTCGTCACCCAGCACATCGAGCACTTTCTGCCCCATGCGGGTCATGATGCGTTGGTTCACCGCGACATAAGCGGAGTCGGAGATTTCAATACCGATATGAGCGATGTGAGAGCCGAGCGGTCCCATACTGAATGGGATCACATACATCGTCCTGCCCCGCATGCAGCCTTTGAACAATCCATTCAGGATCGTTTTCATCTTCTTGGGATCCATCCAATTATTGGTCGGCCCGGCATCCTCTTCACTTTTAGAACAGATATAGGTTCGTTCCTCAACGCGAGCCACGTCGCTCGGATGGGAACGGGCCAGGTAACTGTTGGGCCGCTTCTCCGGATTCAAGCGAATCAAGGTACCGCTTTTCACCATCTCGTCACACAAGCGGTCGTACTCTTCCTGGGAACCATCGCACCAGTAAATACGGTCCGGTTCACATAACCGAGCGATCTCATCAACCCAAGCTAAAAGTTTACGATTGCTTGTGCGAACGGCGCCGTCATGTTTCGTGGTCATGATGAAAATCCACCTCTCAGGTTTGATTGTTTATAGCCCGCATTCTACTCAGACAATGGAATAAATCTGAATAGACCGAAGAAAACCGAAGTGCCAAGTATATGGGACTCAAACAGAATTCGCTATCCCGGCCTAAATTGGGATTCAGATAGCACCATGTTAACCGGTTATGTGGATCTATTCACGAGGTGACTGGCAGTACGAACCTTATTTAGCATCACATTCCCAGCTGGGTGTTGGAATCAGATCGGGAACGGGATGGCTTCGTGCTTCATCGAGTCACCCGGTAATCGCGTCCCTTTCCATGGTCCATGCAAGAGGGGGAAACACCCAAAGCGAACCAACGTCCCGGGCGACCTAATTGTTATGTTTTAAGTTCTTTGTACATTACAAGCGCATCGACGTAGCCGGATTAGCCAAAAAGACAGGCTCATATTTAAGTTTGACGATTCTCTTATCTATATTTTTGCCATTGGCGGTCACTACGATGCTTTTGGGGCTTAACGACAAAGCTCACCGACGGCAATGAAGCACAGAGCCTTGTTAGCCGATTTGTGCCTTGAGCTGTTGTTTTCTCTGTTCACCGATTTCACCCCAGTGCTCGTCAGTCAAAGCCCCTTCAAATGAATACAGGTAGTAACAGACCGCCAGCGTTTCGTCTGGATACCTCTCCTTGATCAAACGATGTGCGCCAACAGCACCGACTCGCCTTAAATCGTCTTCGGAAAATATCCCAACCTCATTCAACCTACCGGCAATTTTCTTGCCGATATTTTTTAGGTCTGCGAGGCTATTATTCCGAGACATAATCATCCTGATATTCTTCGGTCGGTTCAAAAGACTGAACAATGTCTAAATAAATCCCGTTCGGGTCTTGGATGCAGAAGTGACGTTGCCCCCAATCCTCGGACCGCAACTCAAGCACGATGTTGAGTAAACTAGATTTTGCTGCTGCGAAAGCGGTATCTGCATCTTCCACTTCCAAGCTGAAAATAACGCCTTCACCAATGTATGGCTTTTGAAATATTGGGGGTTGGGTAGGTTGATCTGGCAGCAGAAAACCCACCTGAACGCCCGACTTTGAAACCAGGTGAATGTACCAATCACCCGAAAAGACAACATCTAAGCCAAGGTTCTCTGTATAGAAAGATTTCGCTGCATCGAGGTTCTTAACCGTAAATACAGGAAATGAGCTTTTTGGTTCGATCATGTGTGACTCCTCTCTTGTCGGCTTATGCCCAACTCAGCGGCCGCGGAAAGCGCGTGGTGCCTGAAGCGGTCAGTCTGCATGCGTTTGTTAGGCGGCAGTATCGGGTTCTCTGGTTAAGTAACGCATTTGCTCACCTGATTCGGTAAAGGTTCGGAATAATCTAAACCCAGCCTTCTTAAAAGCTTTCCTGGCACGTTGATTGGATTCAGCGGTGGCCATGCCGACAATTTTGACACCATCATCGTGTAACTTTGCAAGTAGTTGGGACAAAGCCTCGGGACCATATCCGTGTCCCAAGGCAGACGGCTCTCCGATCATGATATCGATATCGACCAAATCTGCGGGTAGGTCAGCGAGTCCTGCACCCGCAAGCTCTTTGTGGGTAGGTGTCTGCCAACAAAGATAGCCGATTGGAGTGCTATCGACCAAGATAATAGCTGAAGCCAAAGTGTCGTGGTTTCGGATCGCAGCAATCGCCTCCTTGGGATTGCCCCACCAGCGCGCCACATGGGGATACCTTAGCCATTTTTCGACCATAGGCAAATCGCCTTTGGGATTGAAAGAAGATAACTCTACCGCTGATGCCTGGTTATTATCTGGGTGCATTACTGTCGCCTGACGTCTCCATAAGCCGAGTGTGTTTTTCGCGTCGGTTTTATGGACTGGTTAGGGTTGTTTGTTCCATGAAATATCCACCTTTCGATTATGGGCCACGCAATCACGAAGATATAGATTTATTAAACTTTGATAAGGTACTCCGGACTCTTCAGCCATGTCTTTAAAGTACTCTATTACATCTTCACTAAGCCTCATAGTAATTGGCTTTTTAAGTTTCGAAGCATAAGGATTCTTTCGAGATTTCATTTTAGAAAGATCGTATTCTTTTTTCATGATGAGTCACCTGCGTAATATATACGCTCTCTACTCGTTGCCTTTCTAGCGGAAATTATCCGAATTGTATTACCGGAATCTCTTTCGCAATGGCAAACAATCAAGATTCTTGACTCGCTGCTAAGACCAAGCATGAGAAAACGGTCTTCTTCCAGCTCGGAGTTCTCAGAATCATAGAATTGAACAGCAAACTCGTCATAAAACACAGACTTAGTTTCTTCAAAGGATATACCGTGTTTTTTTATATTCGCTGTAGCTTTAGCTGAATTCCATTCAAACTTTATTATACGTACATTGTATGTACATTATCGCCATTATTCAAGTGACCCGAACGCCAACTTAACCGCCGCACGTTAGTGCGTCCGGCGCCGATAGGCGCGTAGTTGAAGTTTTTGTTAGGCGAAATATTGTTAGCGCCTACATTCCACATAAATATTCATTTCTGGTTGAGTATTTGAGCCATATAGTTTTCTTGCCTTCTCCGGAACGAATGCAGATTCACAATAGTCTCTTCGCTCTACTTCTTTCTCTGCAAAAGCAGCAAACGCAGACACAGCAGCCTCAAAAGTTATATCGCCGTTAACCATGTGTGACTTTATTATCCTCTTGTACGTTAAATTTCCTACACGAACCATAAAACCTTTCGCTTCACTTCGATTTACCTTTACCCATCCATAAGTCGTATTCGGCTTCGTATTCTCTGGAACTGGTACATGCTTACCTGGCTCAACGCGAACAAAATCAGTATTAGAGTAAAAGCAGCCCGATATAATCAAAAGAATAAATACACAGCTCCATACAATGTATCTTCGCATTTCTATTACGCCTAACGAGCCTGTCGAATAACTTGATTTAGTGCAACAGATATCTTGCTACATGCTTCTCGACAGTACTCTTTCATTGTTTTACTGATATAGTCGTCATCCACACGATGAGCATATGAAGTTGCTCGTGCCAATTTCCGGGACACCCAACGCAATATTACAATAATCACACTGGACCATTTCTTGCCATCTTACTGATTTGTATGTGTTTTAAGAAAATACATGTGATGGATGTCCCCATTTATTCCCTCCATATTGAAAATTTGAGATAAATAATTATCTCTGCGAGAGCATCATGCTGATGTTTAACTTAACAATAATTACTTTATCGATTGTATTTTAACGCTAGGGTGCATAGGCGATGGCGCGCCCAACCAATAGCAGGCTTCGTAACGGTTCAGCGCCTTGTGGACATTACTCCTACGCATCGGCAGGTCGACGTAGTCGAGCAAGTAAAGGCTCTTAGTGATATTGTCGAACTCCCACAAGGCTTTGTTGGTGCGATTCTGTCGCCGATACGTGCTGAGCTTGGAGACGATCACACACTACGTGGTGGTCATTAAATCAAGTGGCAATAGGATCCGCTCAATGATCGACCACTCCGATAGGATCAGATTCTCCCGGATACATCAGACCGGCTTCAGTGGATAACCGTCACAAGCGCTGGGATGCCTGAAACCGTAAAGCCCGGTCTGGAATTTACTTCGAAAGTCCCGATACCAAAACTCAAACCGATAACCGAACAGGTGTAGCTGCGCGAAGTTGACCTGGTTTGTACCGTATTGGCTGATCAATTGTTTTCGTTGATCTGTGTCATTCAAGATATATATCAATGATGGTAGCTTGTGCTCTAACAATAAGAATGTAATCCGATTTATATCGTTGTCTTTCTGCAGTTTCTTGTAGTCACTTTTCGGTTTTTCCAGTAGTCGCTGTACAGTTGTTTATCACCTGCGGATGAGAGGGGTGCGCACGTTTCACGCCCGAACTTTCTCAAGGAGACGGGATAATTGGCGATGCTCGCTGCCGCATCGAGCCGCTCAACGGCCTATAACCCTATTGGTTAGGAGTACCACTGACACCCTCCAATCGGGAGAAAGGCCTGGACCAGGATCCCAAGAGAGTGTAGGTATTTTGGGAAGAGGTCTAATTACCAAAAATAATAGGTTACGCAAAATGATCGGGAAACTAGGGCGCTTGGCATCGCTTTTTTTTATAGGTTTGACTATCAACAGCTCCCACGGGGCTTTTGAAATAAAGCCGGAAACGGTCACGCCAACGCCATTGCAACAGTCGACCGCCGATCATTCCAGCTTCGAGGTCTTGCAGCAGAGATTTAAGTCCGGCATGGAGCTGACGAAGGCGTGCCTCAGTTGCCATAACCTGGCTGCCAAGCAGGTGCATACGTCCAGTCACTGGAATTGGGAAATTCCGAACGGCAAGACGGGACAGTTGGTCGGCAAAAGGAACGTCCTGAACAGCACGATGTTTGCGACCTCGTCGAACGGACCCTATTGCGCCCGCTGTCATATCAGCAACGAATGGAAAGACGAAGGTTTCGACTTCACGGCCGAAGAGCAGGTCGATTGCCTCGCCTGTCATGACACCACCGGGACCTATGCGTCCAACAAAATGCATCAGCTGCGTGTCAAGTGCTCGGCCTGCCATGTGGAATGGGACAAGTCCAAGGCGCGCGAGGTGGTCCGCAAACCGAACTTATCCGAACTGGCGAAACAGGTCGGCAAGCCAACCGTGCAATCCTGTGGTGGGTGTCATTTCTACAGTGACGGGGGTGATGGCATCAAACAAGGCGACCTCGATTCATCGCTGGCGACAGCCCCCCGCCACCTCGACGTGCACATGGCGCAAGACGGGCTCGGTTATAGCTGCACCACATGCCACAAAACCGAATGGCACCAGATGATGGGGAGCCAGTATGAGCCTGCGAGCAAGGATGAACACGGCATAGACGTCGTTGGTGGCAGCCGCGCCACCTGCGAATCCTGCCACGGCCTGACGCCCCACCCGGAAAGCGCCAACCCGAAGCTAAACAATCACGTAGACCGGATTGCCTGCCAGACATGCCATATCCCCGCTCTGGCGCGTGGCGGCCTGCCGACGAAAACCTATTGGGATTGGTCGACGGCCGGTCGTCTCAATGAAAAGGGCAAGGCGATCGTCGAAAAGGATGGCGAGGGGCGCATCACGTACTCATCACAACGGGGAAGCGCTCAGTGGGCCGAAAACCTGGTGCCGGAATACGTCTGGTTCAGTGGCCAGATCGAATTCACAACCATGGATGACAGCATCGATCCCACCGGGGTCGTGCAGCTCAACACTCTCGCGGGTGGTCCTGATGATCCCAAAGCCCGCATATGGCCGGTCAAGACCTTGCGTGGGAAACAACCCATCGATGTGGAAAAGGCGACCCTCGTGCCGGCGAGCTTGTTCGGAAAGAAGAACGATGGCTACTGGAAGACCTTTGACTGGCCGGCATCCATCGATGCCGCAATGAAGGTGGCAGGCAGGGAGTTCAGCGGTCAGGTCGGTTTTGTCGAAACCGAAATGCGCATCCCCGTCAATCACATGGTCGCGCCAGCCGAGGATGCTCTCGCCTGCGTGTCCTGTCACAGCAGGGATGGCCGCATGAAAGATGTTGAAGGTCTTTATATGCCGGGCATTGGCAGCCTGCCCATACTCGATAAACTGTTCTTGACCATGGCATTGCTGGCGCTGATTGGCGTGCTCTTGCACGGCGCGATTCGCGTTATCTCAAGCCAAAAGAAGGGATAAAGTCATGCCAAAGAAAATCTACGTGTTCAAACGTTTCGAGCGTTTCTGGCACTGGTCCCAGGCGGCGCTGATCATTACCCTGCTGGTCACCGGCTTCGAGGTGCACGGTATCTACTCCCTGTTCGGCTTCGAGCAGGTGGTCGGCTACCACACTATCGCTGCCTGGACCCTGGTCGGCCTCTGGATCTTCGCTATCTTCTGGCACTTCACCACAGGGGAGTGGAAGCAGTACATGCCTACCCTGGAGAAGGCCGATGCCATGATCAAGTACTACGCAGTCGGCATCTTCACCAATGCCCCGCACCCGTTCCGGCAGACCACGCGGCACAAGCATAATCCGCTGCAGCGCCTCGCCTACCTGTTCGTGTTGCTGGTGATTGGACCGACCATATGGTTCAGCGGCTGGCTCTACCTGTTCTACGATGTCTGGCCTGAGTACGGACTGGCCAATCTGCCACTGGAGTGGGTAGCCGTGGCGCATGCCAGTGCTGCCTACCTGATGTTGATCTTCCTGATCGTCCATGTCTACCTGGCTACCGCCGGACATACCCCGACCGCCCATATCAAAGCGATGATTACCGGTTGGGAAGAAGTCGAAGACGAAAACGAAGAACAATTAAGAACTTGATTATCCGGCTCGTGGAGAACCGACAATTGGTTTTCCACCATGTCATCGATTCTTGAACATTGAACACTACTCAGGATTTTCCTGAAAAGACCAAATAGGAGGAGGAGCATGAAACTTAATCGTAGAGATTTTATCAAGAGTTCTGTCGCTACTGGTGGCCTTATCGCGACCTCCGCCATGGTGCGCGAGGCAATGGCTGAAGATCCGCCGGCCGATGGCCCCGCACCCAAGCCCGCCTCTCCCGGCAAAGGCAAATGGGTGCCGACCGTCTGCCAGGGCTGTACCTCCTGGTGCGCTGCCGAGGCCTTCGTTCAGGAAGGCCGGGTGGTCAAGGTCCGCGGCCATCATCTTTCCAAGAGCAGTAATGGCTACGTCTGTCCACGCGGGCATCTGGCTATCGGGCAGATGTACGATCCCGACCGCATCAAGGTGCCGATGAAGCGCACCAATCCGAAGAAGGGGCGCGGCGTCGATCCCAAGTTCGTGCCGGTTTCATGGGACGAGGCATTGGATACTATCGCCGACAAGATGATGGAATTGCGTAAAAACAACGAAACGGAAAAATTTATGCTGATGCGCGGCCGTTATACCTATTGCCGCGACGTCATCTATGGTGCGCTGCCCAGGATTTTCGGCTCTCCCAACAATATCTCCCACAGCGCCATCTGCGCCGAGGCGGAAAAATTCGGCTCCTACTACACCGAAGGTTATTGGGACTACCGCGATTACGACCTGGAGAACAGCAAATACGTGATCTGCTTCGGCGGCGATCCCATCGCCTCCAACCGCCAGGTACCCAACGCCATCCGCCAATGGGGCAAGGTTCTCGATCAGGCGACCGTTGTTGCGGTGGACCCACGCCTTTCGGCGACCGCATCCAAGGCCCACGAATGGATGCCGGTCAAACCGGGGGAAGACAGTGCGCTTGCCCTCGCACTTGCACATGTCATTCTGACTGAAGGGCTATGGAGCCGGGAGTTCGTCGGTGACTTCAAGGACGGTGTCAACGCCTTCAAGACCGGCGCAATGGTGGACGAGGCGGCGTTCGACGAAAAACTCACCCATGGCGTTGTCAAGTGGTGGAACCTCGAGCTTAAGGACCGGACTCCCGAATGGGCGGAAAAGATTTGTCTGGTGCCGGCGGAACAGATCCGGCGCGTGGCGATCGGATTCGGAAAAGCAGCGCCCAACGTCATGGTATGGATGGCGCCGGGTGCCGCCATGCAGCCACGCGGCGCCTATGGCGCCCTTGCGGCCCATGCCCTCAACGGCCTGGTCGGCGGCGCCGACAACAAGGGTGGCACACTGCAGAAGATGAAGGCGCCCTATACCCACATTCCGCTTTACAAGGAGAAATTCAAGCCATACCTGGACGAAATCGCCCAAAAAGGAGTGAAACACAAGAAGATCGACCAGCGTGGCACCCTTGAATTCCCCTCACTCAAGAAAAAACCGGGCGGCGGCGTGGTCACCAACCGGGCGGCCGACGGGATCCTCGACGAAGATCCTTACGAAATCAAAGTGGCCATCGGTTATTGGAACAATTTCGCCTTCTCGTGCACCGGTGCGACCCGTTGGGAAAAGGCGTTGGAGAAAGTTCCCTTCTTCGCGCACATCGTGACCAATCCCTCGGAGATGAGCCAGTTTGCCGATATCGTGCTGCCGGCATCGTTCCATATGTTCGAACGCTGGGGCCTGGTGCCGAGCAAGTACAACCGCTACAGTTACATAGGCCTGCAGCAACCTTTGGTCAAGCCACTGTGGGACACCCGCATCGACGAGACCGAAGTGGTCTGGATGCTGGCCAAGAAGCTGAAGGAAAAAGGCTTCCCGAACCTGTTCGACTACTTCCAAACCGAATTGAAGGATCCTGAAACCGGCAAGGCAGCTGAAAACGAGGCGCAGTTCGCCGAAATCGTCGTCAAGGTCATGACCGAGAAGCAATGGAATCCCACCAAATACCATAGTGGCGAGAAGATCAACGGATGGCAGGAATTCGTGAAGCTCGGTCTGTGGCAGTCCGACCAGTATCCTTTCAAGAAAAAGTGGGAGAAGGGCTTCAAAACAGAGACCCATAAGTTCGAGTTCTACAGCGAGACTTTGAAGAAGGTGCTCGGCATGCACGCCGAGAAATACGAGGTCAGCATCGACAAGGTCATGGAAGTCACCCAATACGCGGGTCGCGGCGAGCAGGTCTTTGTACCGCATTGGGAACCGGCTAAATACCATGGCGACGAGAACGAATTTCCTTTCGTCTTCATGGACAGCCGTAGCCGGTTGAGCCGCGAGGGTCGGTCACAGAACTTAAACGAATTCTATGAATTCAAGAAGGTCGATCCGGGCGATATCAGTCACACAGATGTCCTCAAGATCAATCCCAAGGATGCCCAGAAACTGAAGCTGACAGACGGAGACTGGGTAACGGTAACATCGCCAGAAAAGAGTGTGAAAATTCAAGTCAAACTCTGGGAAGGCGTTCGCCCGGGCACGGTCAACAAGACCTTCGGCATGGGCCACTGGGCCTACGGCCGATTGGCCAGCGCGGATTACGGCAAGCATGTCCCGCGTGGGTTCAACAACAACGAACTGCTGCCGGCCGATTACGACCGTCTCAGCGGCTCGACGGCCCGTCATGCCGTGTCGCGCGTCAAGATCCAGAAGCTCTAGCCATCGACCGAATTAATTAACGGGGATAAGATCATGTCAGTCAAATATGGAATGGTAATCGATCTGCACCAATGCACAGGTTGCGGCAGTTGTGCGTTGGCCTGCAAGGCAGAAAACAACACCCAGGCGCGGGCCCACAACCAGAGTTTCAACTGGGCCGACTTCACCATGAAGACAGAGGGCGAGTTTCCGAACACTACCTATGTGCAAATGCCAGTGCTGTGCAATCATTGCAGCAATCCTCCCTGTATCGAAGAATGTCCCACCGAGCCCAAAGCCATGTTCAAGGCGCCCGACAATACGACGCTCTTCAACCAGGAAAGGTGCATTGGCTGCGGGGCCTGCCTGGACGCCTGCCCCTATAGTTCTCAGGAGCTGGACGATTCCAGTCTCGACGGCGGAACCTACAGTGTCATCAGTTTCAATCAGTTCGATTTTCCGGTCCATCCGGAGTGGCTCGATGAGAACCCGGCCATCGCCGGATGCACGGCATCGGGAGCCGAAGTAGCCAAGACGGCCGGTGCGACGCCGCCCAGCGAGAACAGGTTCAATTCAGGCGATTATCCGCCAGTGCGCAACATGGGTATCATCGAGAAGTGTACGTTCTGCTATCACAGAACAAGCGTCGGTGAACTACCGGCATGTGTTGAGGCGTGCCCGGCAGACGCCCGGATATTCGGTGATCAAAATGATCCCAATAGCGCGATCGCCAAGATCCTCGCCGCTCAGAAAGCGACTCGGCTAAAGGAAGAGGAAGGAACCGAACCCAACGTCTTCTATATCCGAAGTTACAACGATCCTACCGTTTGAGGATCGCACGCACGATGAATTGGCGCTGGGGTCGTTGGCCCCAGCCCTTTGCTTTAAAGGGATTTCCATGGAAAACCTTCAAAACGACGTACAGCGCCGACATCAAGCCAAAGCTGACGCCTGCCGTATGCTCAGCGCCTGCTATTACGAGCCGGAGGAAGCCTTTCTGGAAGAGGACATCTTTGGCCAGCTGGAACAGGCCTTGTCGGCCCTGGATTCTGAATATGCCGCGGAAGCGCAAGTCATGGGTGCGTGCTTCCGTGAGATCAGCTACGAGGACCTACGGATCGATTACACCCGCCTGTTCCTCGGTCCTTTCAATATCCGATCCAAACCCTACGGATCGGTTTACCTGGACCGCGGAAACGTCGTTATGGGCAATACGACCATGGCGGTGCTGGCCCTTTACCGCGAAGGCGGATTCCATGTCGCCGAGGCGTTCACCGAGATGCCCGACCATGTGGCTGTGGAGTTGGAATTCCTCTATCTGTTAAATGCCCGCCTAGGCAACGGTCATACTGAATCCAATGAACGGAACCGCTTAGCCGAGTTGGAACGCAGCTTGCTCGATGAACACCTGGGTCAGTGGATAGTTCCGTTTACAGAGGCTATGAAAGAGGGCTCGTGCACAGCATTTTACAGGAAGCTCGCCGACCTGACCCGGCGCTTCGTCCTTGATGCCCTGCGGCAGCCGGGCATGGTATTGCTGCCATGATTGTGCCCCTGAGCGGCTACGCCTTGAAGACGCTAGCCCCCGAGACGGCAGTCACCGTCGACCGATCACGGTGTGTCCGTCATCGCTGCACTGCCAATCGCTGTACCAAGTGCATGGACATTTGTCCGATGGATACCATTTCATGGGGCCAAGGAGGTCTGCACATCAACACCGGCACTTGCACTCAATGCCTTGCGTGTCTCTCGGTTTGCCCGACAGCAGCACTCTCTTTCCCGGGTCTTTCCCTACCTCGCCTCCTGTCTGACCTCGCCAACCATCCGCTTCCCGTACTCGGATGCAAGGGACAGCCGGATACTGATGCCCATGCGCGGCTTTCATGCCTCGGCTACTTGGCCCATCCGGAGGTGATGGTGCTATTTGCGCTGGTTATCCCTGACGGGTTACACATCAACTTGACTGCTTGTAGCGAATGCGCGAACAGCCATATCCTGGACAGCGTTGTCGCCGCTCACGACCGGTTGAAGGATATTGTCCCCGGCCACGCCGTCAGATTGATACAGAACAGGGAAGAACTCGAATATCAGGCGCCATCGCTTTCTCGTCGCCAGTTTTTTACATTATTCCGAGAGCGCTCGGCCTCTGCCGCCGCAGTCATGGTGAGGCGCTTGCAGGACGGCGCGGAACAGCAGCCGTACGGGAACAAACGGGTTCCGGCAACGCGGGCTTTGTTACTCAAGGCCATAGAGGCATCGCCGGTGGCAAACTACCGGACGATCAGAGATCAGCTATTCGGGAAAATATCCTTCACGTCGGATTGCACCCGCTCGAAACGTTGTGTTGGCGTCTGTCCCACTGGCGCCATCCAATCCTCCGACGCAAACGGTAAGCTCCCAGTGTTTGACCAAACACTCTGCATTTCCTGTTATTCCTGCCAATCCTTTTGCCGCAATCGAGGTGTTTTAGTTTTAGACAATAACCGGACGGCATTCAAGTAGTCGGTGGCTTTTCCTATTGAGAGTTGGCCGGGATTCCTACAAATTCTGCCAAAAAGCAATCCAACGATTAAGGTCAGCCGTGCGGCTCTGCCGCGTCGGATTGGGTCGCATGGTTATACCTTTCACCCCGCTTGCTTTAATTCTTCTCTGATGACCTTACGTAACGCATCTTCCAGAGATTTATCGTGTGCTTTGATGTGCTCACGCAATGCTTCGTTGATGAGAGATTGGTAGTTCCCGCCTCCTGCAGCATGTACCAGGCTCTTGAAGTGTCCGATAATATCGGCATCCAAACGAATAGTAATACGAACCTTATTTGGGTCGGGTTTGATAATTGCACCACGCTTTCCTTTACTGAAATCTTCACTCATAGTTCAGGCCTTGATAATACTGTTTGGTTTGACCGCGATCCGCGTCCCGGGCAGATATAATGCGAATTAAATTTTCGTTACGCTCTGCATGAACAACAAAAAGAACTTTGAGATCTGGTCCTAATCCCAATGTTTTAAAGCGTTGTTCTGGATGATCGCGATCTTCGATCGTGAGGGCGTTTTCGTCCTCCAGGGCAATCACTGCATCAGCGAAATCGACTCCGTGTTTATGGAGATTTTCAGCAGCCTTCCTTGGATCCCACTCAAAGTCCATGAGTTAATTGTATGCACAACTCGTGTACATGTCAATGTGGATAAAAGCTTCTATTTATCAGAGGTATAACGCCTCAATAATGGGCCGGAGCACGCAGTTCAGAGGTCCAGCCCCGAAGGGGTGCCATTGATTGATTTGTTAAGTGTTTTAGTACCCACGGTTGGCTCGATCTTCTGAATAAATATTGACGACAACCTTTACTCCTTTTGCCCATTCGTAGGCAGCCAATTTTGAGGGAATTTGCTTTCGAATCCTTTCGGCTAATTGGTTGGCACGAGCTTCCGATTGCGATGAAAGATCATAGTAGATACCAATGCTAACGGAATCATCAAAGGTTGTTACTGATGTATCGAATTCTTTGAAACCATGGACATAGTTTCCAACCACAAGGGCTAAATAATCTTTCTTCTCAATGGCAATGGACTCAGCCTGGGTTAGTGCTGACGAACATAAAAGTAGAAGGATAATCCCTATTTTGTTCATGCTGTCTCCTGACACTTAACGATTAGCGCATGGGGCTGCGCAGCGACAGCGAAGCAGCCCAAGCGACTGAAGGGAGCGATTCTTGGCGCACTTGTTAGCGATTTCAATACAGCCGTACCCGTAACTTTGTGAAATATATAAGACTTAACAAAACACCCTCAAGGGCGCTCAGCACGGACAATACTAACATTTCTATGTTTGTTAGAACTACTGCGCCAGTAAAAACCCATGAAAAGTGCCCGAAAATAACAATACCTAGAAAGAGATGGGTAAAGGCTCTGCGAAAAAGCACGACTCCGAGTAATGAAGCCAAATATACAACGAAATATACCCACCCAAACCATTCAGGCCAAGGAAAAATAGCGCCGTAAGTATTCCAGGAAAGCAAGGTTTGAATCTCATCTGACAATGTGGGATAGGCAAACGGAGCGAACCAATAGATATTGAAGAATACCGCAATTACAAGTGCTATTCCTTTATGCAGTTTTTCTTCGATCATTTGTATCGCTAACGCTGCGATTTGCTGAAGGCGGCAGATTGGCGATTCTCAGCCAAGCTGTTGCCCTTCAGCAACATTGCCTTGTTAGAAACAGCCCTCTTAATCAATGCACTCATTTTGATATTTAAGGCAATTTAGCATTACTTGAGTGGCCTCAAACTGAGCCTTACTTCCCGAATACACAACAATGAGATATTCGTCTTCACCGAGATTACTTTCATCGTATAAACGACTATCTTTTTCAATCCACCTCATAACTCTAGCTCGATGGGATGCTGATTTTGTATGCTTTGCTGCTCCCCTATAAATCTGCTCTGCAGCGGCTTCTGCCCTACGTGCTTCAAGTAACATTTTCTCTGAATAGCACAGACGCCCATTTTGATGCTTGAACTCTACATCAGCTATCTTTAACTGCTCTGTCCACGCCAATTCAAATAGTTGTGACTGAGGCTGTTTACAGCTAACCGACTCAGATAACAAATCACATCCAGACACCAAGATTACAGCTAATATTCCGATCCATGCTTTCATATATGCTTCTAACAGTCAGGCTCAGCGGCGCGAGCGGAAGCGAGCATCCGCTGTAGCCAGTGGTTAGAGCTTACAGTTATACTCAGAGTGCATAGTTGCCAGTATATCATTAACTTCATTAGATTTAATTTCCCACCAAGCCTTGCTTTTTCCTAATCGTTCAAATTGTAATTTTGTTTTTTTGCAGAAGTATAAATTAGTCAAATTTCTTAATTTTTCGAATCTCGCGTTGTATATGAATACATTGTCTCCAAATTCATTTATGACTGAATAATCAATATCTTTGTTGCATGATTCAATCGTTTCCCCTCTCATTTTTGCTGAGAGACAAACATTTTGTATTGTTTGCCCTACAACGGATTGCAGAAGCGCTGCTTTTACAATTCCATCAATTCTTGGGGCATAGGCGAAAAGTTCGGCTGCTTCTACTATTAATTCCTCCCTAGATTTCTTTACCCCTTCCTTATAGTTGTGATCTTGTTGCGCATACCAGAGCCCATAACTAGACGCATATGATGTTGCCGCACCACTGCTGTCCCGTTAAGGATTAGAAAAGAGGCCTGATAATCAATTGTTTTTGTTACAATAGTTTCACCATAAAACATTGAAAAAACAAAAGATAATCAGGCCATGGCTCATTGTAATACGATCTTCTTGCAATTACTAAAACTTGTGTCGAGACATGAATTTGAAACTCTCGCTAAACAGCACCACACAGGCCGTTCCTTCAGAACGGCCTCTCGATGGTCGCAGTTTGTGGTCATGATGATGGCGCA
>QBVD01000050.1 GCA_003058525.1 gamma proteobacterium symbiont of Ctena orbiculata
AAAGCTCCTAAATTTGACTGCTCTGAGCCCGGGATTGGCTGCATGTAGTCGATAGATGAGTTAGCAGCCGAAAATTCACCATTACGAGCACTGACACCACCTGCATTCCTGCTATCAGCTCTGGGTGGTACAGGCCCTAAAAGCGCATCTTGTATTTCAGTATCCGACGCCTCACCTACCGGAAAACCCGCTGGTAGTTGCTCACCAGTTACTTCGAACCCACCAAACTCCGCTGGTGTTGTTTGGCTCTACACTTTTTTAGGGTCCCATTTAGATCTATATGACGTCTTCCCGCAAGGACAATTCACATTTAACACACCTACATCAGGCAATTCGTTTATAGTCAATAGTTCTCCGCAATATCTACAGCGTGTTGTAACTTCCTTGCCTGACTTAAATAATCTAATGGCCTCAAATACCTCAACCATTTCGGGGTGCTTTTCTAATACAACCTTTGGAAACTCTTCTTCCATTTTAATATCTCCCCGTTTCTCTTATGGTTCTAATTTCTTGTATTGCCTCACGAATCTCATCGTTTGTAATGCCCCATTGGTGACGATTCTTGATCAATTCCTCACGCGCCTCTATCTCAAGAGCAGGCCTGTTACCTGAATTACCAGCCCCTACTTGAATGCGTTGCTGCTGCTGAGTATGAACAAGCTCTTCACGCAAAACTCTTGGATTATTTGCGAATTCTTCTCTCACGAAGATTAAGTCATCCCCTAAGTTTGTCGCGTGCATAGCTTCTGGTGGAATTCCTTGTTGCCGTGCGGCGTAGTCTAAATACTCATTAGCCTCTGCGCCTGATCTAATTTCAACTCCTCGGACCTCTGCATCTGCGTATACATCCGAAACCGCTTGATCTCTGGAAACTCGAATTGATTGCCTGTTTGGAGCAACCTTTGAAGCTTTACTAGTGATACGTCCTGTTGTCCCAGCGACACCAGACAGAGGCAGACTGCCCATTAATTCATCGAATGCCTGAGGATCCAGGTTTCCGCCTTCTTGTGCCCGATTAAGCGCTTGTAAAACGTCTTCCTTCGTAATTTGATCATTAAACGGATAGGTATTAGATATCCCTTGACCTATGGCCTCTAACGGATCATTAACGAGAAGACTTCCCCTGTCCTTTACACCTCCCCACCATTCATTGATGGGTTCCATTATAGGCGCTATGTTCTTCAGTTGCTCTTGACGTTGGGCATCCATCAGCCCATGGTCCATCATTTGTAATGATTCAGATCTACTGCCTGGACCATTCGGATGCAAGAAATCAAGGTTCACATCTACTTCTAGGTCAGCACTGACATCTGGCAAAGGTGATAGATTCTGATCGGTACGATTACCTGCTATCCGCGCATTATCCTGATTCAACGCCGCTTGCCCCATCTCTCCTGTTGAAGCGGCAGAGTCAGTGCTGCTCGGCATGACATACTGCTCTCCGGCGTAGATCGTCGAATCACTCAGACCATTGGCCCGCATGAAGGCCTCAACCGCCATGGGATCTGAAGAGCCAAGGATACTCGATATGGAATCGCCACTGCTGGCTAGCACGGACGTCCTTGCTGTCGCTGGAGTTGTTTGGCTCTACAATGCTTTAGTTTTCTATGTCTTCAACTAATCCATAAACAAACTCCGTCATAGAGCTCGCCAGCATCGTTATACAGTTGTTCAGATCTGGCAGACTCTCGCTTCTAAATATACTTATCGAACCAGTGGCCACATCAAAACAATAAAAATCACCAGCTGGATCGCGACCAAATGGGACCATGTTGGATGGTATTACTTTTTCATTCAGTACCAAATCTCGATAGTTGTTCTCAATAGTACGCCCTGCCTCTCCGTATCTAATTGAAAAAAACTCCTGAACAACATATTTGTCACCATCCTTTATGTAGATATATTGCTCAGGCTCACCACCATTAAACAACAAATAGTGAGACCGGACCTCAGAAGGAAGAACGATATCTGTTTCTTTATATAGCCAATCAAAGTCAGTTTCGCTAAGTTGGTGTTGTGAATTTACAAAATCGTTGTATTCCATTGCGCTAACTCTACTTGTATGGTATGCCAAAGTAATTTACGTATTGGGATACGGATCCAAAATGGGTGTACGTAGCCCTGTGAGCTCCCTGCTCAACTAGCTGCATAGTTGCATAGCCGGACTCTGGGTTAAAGTTATCAAGATGATGCCAAGTATACCCAGAAGGTGCCTTTGCCCCGCTAAAACCAGCAGATGCGTTGGCATCCTTGAAATCCTGGTAATAACTCCCTGTTAGTTTAATGTTGACAATATTCGATTGACCGCTAGATGTCTGGTATAGGTAATTAGAACTTCTAAAATCTGGGTTACCATTCTCTGACAATCTAATGCCTGGGTATCCCTTTGCAGCAGCTCTTTGATGGAGTCCCTCGTCAAGATTGTGATAGTACGACTTAAGATTTGAGTACTGCGATATGTTGGCTTCACGAGCCGAACTTGTCGCCCTACTCCAACCAACAGGTATATTGCCTGGACCATCAGGCACAACTCGGAATACCAACCCTTGACTATCCAAGAATGACTCAGTCATTCGACCGGCCGTAGGAGCAAAAGCCCGACCCGTTGCCTTCAAACCACTGTAAGCACTGCTACCAACTGCGCCAAAAGCACCTCTAGCCTGTGGCGCTGCAAATGCGAGAAGCGCATCCGGAACAGCAGATAATCCAGCCCCCAGCCACGCGCCTCCGATATCATAGCCGAAATCGCCCAGTGTCGTTCTGGTCCATTCCAGCCCTTGAGCGACAGGCTCCATTACTTCACCGACCATTTGGAGTCTTTGCTGTCCGTACTCGGTACGAGGCATATAGGCGAAAGCCTCTCCTACAGCTCTACCAGCTCCAACATCGCCACCGGTCATTATCATTGTAAGACCACTGACAACTTCACCCACTGAACGACTACCAATGGCAGCGAGGGCTTCCATATCACCTACATAGGATTTGATACCCTCACCAATCAGGTTTTTACCCGCGTCAATGAAACTTAGATCATCCCCATTGCTCATTGGTGCAGAACCAGCCAACCAAGAGCCATCTATGGATACTGAATTAACCATTGCCGTATCCAGTACCGACTGGATGCGAGGATCATTCGAATGCAAGAAATCGTAATTAGCTTGCAGTCCGGTATCCCTGCCCGAACCGACCATCTCGAACTCAGGACTCAGGGTATAGAGATCATCAGGCCCAGCAGAAGCAGATAATCCATAGGCATCACCCCGCGACGCATAATCAAGATCTGCATCACTTGGAACAGTCGATACCTCATCGACTTCTAACCCAGCAAAGTCTGCCGGTATTATTTGACTTAATGGTATGGCTTCAGACTCTGACTCGGGTCTGGTCGCCGCAGAAAGTTGCGCCTCGCTCCCATACCGTGATGGGTTTGTTTGGCTCAACAAGTGACCCCGACGCGATCATCGTAACCGACGCGCCTAACCCCTGATACCGCCTCACTTTTTAAAGAGCTTTTCCTACCGGAGTACGATTTTGCCAGATTTTGCCCCTAGAGACACTTTTTGGATTTGCACAGGGTTTGGGGGTTGCAGCGGTTTTTCCTTTTAGCGCGCCATTTGAGCGCATTAATAAAGTGGTGCGCAGCACACCTTGACGGGGAGCCGCTTTTAGACGATGGCCCTGGCGGGCGGGGGATCAAGAACAGTGCGAAGCCACCTTATTAGCCCCCGCGGGGGTTGGGGGCGCACCGACGCCGTGATAGGCGATCCGAGGGGGATTAAAGTGTGTCGTCGGGGAAGCGGTCCTCAACGGATTCCAATAAGCGTTTACCGTGGATAACCGCCAGGATATGCAACTCGGCAGAGTGGATTTCGTAGATCAGACGATAGCTGTAGACAAAGCGTTCACGGATCTCCTGCTGGCCTAGTTCAGGGACAACCCGGCCCATGCGAGGTTGCTCCGGCAACAGGTCCGTCGCCGCAAACAGTTCCTCGACCACCCGTTGTGCATAGTGGGGCGAGCCCCGATGGATGTACTCGGCGATTTCGTTGATATCCTCCAGTGCCGCATCGGACCAGACCAGTCTCAGGGCTTCA